>CAYVHB010000005.1:0-39821 GCA_964450865.1 uncultured Oscillospiraceae bacterium
ACTGCCAAATTACCGATTTTCGATTGATTTGACTGTTACTTGCCGTTTATAGGATGAATTTATTTATATGATAACCAAATGAGCTATTTTGCCTGGCGGTTATCCATTCAGAATGGTAATATCAATCGGCAAGCAAGTCTGACGTATGATCAAGGCGGGGAGGATGAAACATGCTGCAGCTGGAAGGTTCAGGTTCAAGAACGTACTATCATCTGACGGATGCCCAGGTGATGTTGCTCTGGGAAGAGGCATTTGCCAGCAAGCGCAAAGATGATCCGCCCTGCAATATTTTATTCTTTACTTTTTCTGTCACCGGCGGGGATCCCCAGGCCATGACCTGGGCTTATCAGCAGCTGCTGACCCAGAATGACTCGCTGCGTCTGCAACTCACCCGGCTGCGATTGCGGCAGTGGCGTGAGATGATCCACGATTATCCATACATTGACACGCTGCTGTTCCGGCTCTGGCTGCTTGGCGTCCGTCAATTCATCAGTGAACCGCCAGTGCCTGCAGCATCTTTACCCCTGCGGCAATTTGCTGACAAAGCTGCCCTTGATGCTTATCTGGATCAGCTTTCCCTGCAAAGCATGCGCCTGGTCGGGGGATCGCTTTGTTTTGCGGAAATAGCAAGAGTCGGGAAGGAATCACTGGTCCTGATCATCCGTTACCATCACATTGTAGCCGATGGTTACAGCCATAACCTGTTTTTGGCCAGGTTGGCCGAATACTATGAACAATATTGGCAGACGGATGAGGCGCAGGCACGCATTCTGCAGTCTGGCTCGGCTGTCGCAGGCAGCACAGACAAGGCCCGGGTCGATGCCGTGCCGGCGTCCGTGAATACGACGGCCGGAGCGGGTCGTTTTCGTAAGCAGGGGGCTGGCTCAATCATCCCGGTCATTAATCAGGATGTTCAGTATCGCCAGTCCCCGCAGTTGGCCAAGGACCTGGACTTCTGGAAAAATACCTATCGCAACCAGCCCCATTTCAGCTTTCCGGCTGGCCGGACCCCGCTGACCAGTCCGTTTGATATTGTTGATTTCGAGATCACCGGCCAGCTTTATCAGGATTGCCGCGGCCTGGCTGCTGAAAATGGCTGTTCCCTTTTTGGCCTGCTGATGACCATTGCCGCTTTTACTGTCTACCGGCTGACCGGCCGCACCAATTTCGTTATTTTTACGATGTCGCATGGTCGCTTTGACCTGCAGGGCAAGCGGACGATCGGCAACCTGATCAATATGTTGCCGATATTCTACCTGCTCGAGCCTGGCCAGACACTGGGAGCGCAAATCCAGGCCTGTCATGTCCGTTATCTGGAATGCCTGCGTCACGGTCGGCTGCCCTTTAACGAGCTGATGAAGCTCAATATGAAACTGGCTTTTCGACATGGTTTCAATTTCAACCTCGGCTGGATTGTCATGAGCTCACTGGAGCACAGCCCGCTGCAAGAAAATCCGGTTTATTCGGCCGGTTACGTCGATGCCAAGAATCAGCCGCATCAGTTTTTTGTTGAAATCATGGATATGCCTGGCACCAGCGCCCTTGTCAGGCTGAAGTATCAGACTGTCAAGCACACACCGCAGCAGGCGGCCGGTTACATGGAACAATTTGCCGATACCCTAGCACGTACCGTCCACACGCCGGATTTGCGGCTCGAGACTTTGCGGTGACCGGTGATTTGCGCGGATATCCTGATAAATCGCAGTATCCGGGACAACAGCCTGCCCAGGGTAATTGCGCTTATACCCGTGTTTCTGCTGCTGGCCAGTTTGCCAGGCGGTACCAATGAAGCATGATTTGAATTGATTTGAATTGACTTAAATTGCAATATGCACTAATATATGACTGTCATTAGCCTCTTATCCGTCGAAATCACTGGCTGCCCAGTATTGGGAGTTTCAACCCGCAGGCTACCATGATCGTTCTGTCCCGCCGTTGGTTCATGACGGGTTTACCTCGCGGATACCTGCCAGCTGCAGGAAACGGAGCGGAAAACAATCGGCTTGCTGGCCGTCATGACAGACCAGGAAGTATTCAGGAAGTATTCAGGAAGTGTTCAGGAAAGATTTATGACGTCCATTATTATTTCACTGTTTTCCATCGCAGCGCTTGACCTGCTGGATCCGTACGGTGTTTCATCCGTTCTGATGCTTTTGCAGCTGGTCCGCAAGGACTGGCATGTCCTGCCCTATATCTGGAGCTGCTATATTACCTATTGGATTTCCGCAGTTGGTATTTATTATGGCGTTCACAAATATGTCTATCGGTTTATTCATTACCTGACCCATCTTTACCGGTTTGAAACGGCAGTTATTTCAGTGCTGGTTGGGGTGGCAGCCCTGATCGCAGCGGTAGTCCTGACGGTCCGGATCATTCGCAACTGGCATAAACTGGGCGATGACCTGGGCAAGGTGTTGTTTATCAAGTCCGTTCATCCGGTATTCCTGGTCTTTTTCGGCGTCACCGGGACACTGGGCAATATCCCCGCCGCCTGGCCGCTGTTCGGATTTATTGGTATATTGCTGCCGGCGCATGTCTCCTTTATAACCGTTGTGCTGCTGATGTCGGTTTTTACCCTGTTTTCGATTCTGCCCATGCAGGCAGCCTATATGCTCTATCGCCGGCTTGAGGCCGAACGCTTTGCCCGGTTCATGAACAAGGCCAAACACTGGCTGGCCCGGACCTGCCTGATCGTCATTCCCTTGTTCCTGGCCTTTGTCAGCATCTGGAGCATCAACGAAGGCCTGCACCGCCTGCTGCCGCCACCCCCCCTACCCTGAAAACAACGATATAATAGCCGGCCTATGCCCGCAAAGTGCGCACGGCCGCGTCCGGATTGGCAACAACCAGCTGCAGCGTATCATGGTAATTGGCCAGGATCCGCTCGACCTGGGCCGGCTTGAAGCGGTGCGTCTGATAAGTCAGGACGAACTGAATCCGCTCGCCGGGGATCTCCAGGACCGAGCCATAGAACTGCTGCGGTGAATTTTTCCCAGGCAGCGCCTTGCCGATGTAGGTCGACTGGGCGAAAGCCCGCTCGTAATCCATGGCGCTGATCGCCAGCCAGGCATGGTTGAAATTGAACCCATGCAGGACGGCTTCCTTATAGGACATCGGCGTCTGTTCACTCATGGACAGGCGGCCGTGCTTGAGCGTCTCCAGGAAGTTCAGGTATTCATCCTGCAATGTCTGGCTGAAGCTGTGATCAAGCTGGAGATTGAAGAACGTCGGCACTGTATTCATCAGGCACCCGACTGTTTTCTTGTCCAGGGCATCGAAACGGCCATGGGTCAATGAATAAATACAGAAGTTAGTCTTGCCGGTCAGGCGATAGACGGTCAGGGCTGCCACGGTCATGACCAGGCTCTGCAACGAACAGCCAAGGCGGGAAGCCAGGGCGATGGTATCCTGATAGAGCTGTCCATCAGCCGCCAGCTCAGCCTCGGCACAGGCGCCAAATTCCGAGCGCCGGCCGGCTGGCATGCTGTAATGCGGCTGCTTGTTGAAGCTCTTCATCCAGTAGGCCCAGTCCTCGGCATGTTTGGGCGAGGCCTTGTATTTCTCAACCTGCTCAAAGCTGCGGACAATCGAATATTGCTTCGGCAGGGGCTCGATGCCCTGGCGATACTGATCGTAAGCCTCAGTGACCCGGGAGTAAATCAGGGCGATGCTGTATCCGTCGATGATCATATGATGAAAGCGCATGACCAGCACGATGGCCTCGCCACCGATATCGACCAGTTCCGCCCAGAACAGCCTTTCGCCGAGCAGCGGCAAAGGATGGGTGTAGACGGTGGACAGATAATCGGCATCGAAAGCCGCCTGGCTGGCAACTTTGCAGCGGGACAACCTGACCGGCCGGTAATCATCGATAAACTGGCACAGGCCGAGCAGCCCGGTGCGGATAATGCGCAGACGCAGCGCGTCATTCGTTTCAATGACCTTGTTAAAAGCTTTTTCCAGGCAGTCCATATCCCCGGCAGGAATCTTGATATAGAAATTCAGGATATTATTCTCCTTGACTTTGCGCGGTTCAATGGTAAATATCTGCGACCACAGCAACAAAGTCTGTGAATCGTGCATTTTATAAAGCTTCTTCCCTTGCCAGGTTTCCAGTTTTTTCATGACAGCAGCTCCCTTCAACAATCCGGTCCACATCGGCCAGCGCGCTTCAATACGCTCCATTCTACAAATGAATGGCCGATTCGTAAAGCCTGAAAAACGGTAATTCAGTTGCTGATCTGCATGTTTTCGTATCATAATGCCAGGATCCATAACTTGCGACAAGCCAGATCAGGCCAGGTCAGCCCTGGACCAGCATCTGATTAACAGGTTTCATACATATCCGGTTCCCTTTTCAGCTGATTCGTTTCGCGTGCCCGGCGCGACTTACAGTCGCTTGCCGCAGTGATTGCAGAACAGGTCGTCACGGGTGACAGCCTGGCCGCAGGCGGTGCAGAAGCGGGGCTTCGGTGGCGTGGCCGATACGGCCGGCGTGGTTTCGGGTGGATGATCCAGCAACTGGCCACAATGATCACAGAAGCGCTCACCGGTCGTTACTGGATCGCCGCAGTGGATGCAGAAGCGCTGCGGATTGGCCGTATTTGGCGGTGCAACTGGTGGCTGATTGGCCGGCTGGGCTACGGGAGGCCGGGCGGCAGACAGGTGCCCCGGCTTGCGCCGCGCCAGTACAACAGTCAGCACGATCACCGCAAAAGCAGTAAAGCCACCGAGCAGCACGAGAATCACGATTATAACGACCTTCGGACCACCGCTGCTGCTGCCATTATCCTGATTATCATTATTATTCCAGCCACTGCTCGTCTCAGTCGCCTGGCTGCCGTTGTTATCCGGCCCCTGGCCATTGGTCAGCTGGCTGCCATCGGGCGAGCGATTGATCAGGTCCGCGACAACCGTCGCATAATTGGCCAACGGATTATAGCCAGCAGATAGACTGGCCAGTTCATTGGCGTCGAGAATCGGTCGTTCGAGCAGCCCGGTGGCTCCGGGTGTGCCATATGTCGCACCCAGGACCAGGCTGATACCGGCCGGGGGCAGGTCAGCTGCGCTGACAGTCGCCTCATCCAGATTCGCGGCCTGTCCGCTGGTTGCCAGGCAGCGCTGCTGCAAACCGGTAAGATCCCCTTCATAAATGACATTGCCGCCCGGGATTGCCAGTTCGACCCGGCCATTCTGGAGCTGGTCCGGCAAAGCGACGAAAACCCGGCCCTTGTCTACGGCCCGCAACGCGGTGGTGCCGCCCGACTCGGTGCTGATCGTGACCAGGACATAGTCAACCGGTTCACCATTGAGGCCGATGTAACTGTTCGGCGCTTTCCGCACAGTCTGGCGATTGCGCAGCGCATCCGAGGCGGCGCCGACAACCAGACGCTCCTTCTGATAGGCCCGCAACGGCTGGCTGGGATCAATCAGGCCGTTGCTGTCGGTGGCAAACATCAGGTCAGCATAGGATTCGCCGGCATCAAAGGTATTGTTGAGCTGATTACTCGCGTCGGGCTGATCGAGGAATGGTTCGCCGGGGTCATATTGACCATTGCCAAATGGCATGGTATACAGCCCGGTCGTCAGGGCGAAATCTTTCAAGGTATCCGCTTTCGTCTGGGCGCTGGCCGCCAGGGCCGTTTCCAGGGCCTGGTAATAACCATAAAAATTACTGCGGTCAGGCTTGAGAATGCCCCAGTAAGTGTTGACATCACCGACGAGGTCGAGAGAATGGTAGAGCAGCGCGGCTATCGCCAGTTCCTCGGATTTGCCGTTATCGCCCCAAGCCCGGTAGCCGCTCGGGGCCGACAGATCAATCCAGTCGAGCCTGGCCGGATTCGGATAGCCGCTGAAACGCTGGACCAGGCCGCCGAAGCTGGTGGCAAAGCCCTCCAGATAGGAGTCGGACGTACTGGCATTCATGTAGCCGCCGTGATTGGTGTCATGGGGCCCCATGCCGCTGGCGGCCCGGAAATTGGTCGAGCCGTTACTCGTATAATCAAAGTAATGGCCGAACTCATGGAGGATGGTGAAGCGCGAATTGTCATCGCGCAGGCAATCAGGAGCCGTCAGGCGAATGGCGTTGTCAGCCGGACTGTAATGCGATACGGTCGTCTGGGCCGTTGGCACCCAGCGCAGCTCGATGCGCACCGGGTGGTCGAGCAGGCTTTGTTCCTCTTGCAAAATATTGGCCCCGAAAAACCAGGCATCATAGGCAGCTGTATAAATCGTACTGTAACCTTCGAGGCGCGGGCCGGGATCAGCATCCGAGCTGTAGAAATAGACCGGATCAGGCATCAGCTCGGCGTCAAAGCTCCAGGCCCCCAGGCCCAGGTTGTAAAAGGCCAGCAGCCGATAAACCGGAATCGGCTGGTCATCAGCCAGATTGTCGCCAAATGTCGGGTTCTGGCCGGTGTAATCGGCCGGATCAACCACCAGCCAGGTTGCGACGGCAACCATCTGGTTATCTCGGGAAAACGTATCGCTGACATCCACAAGATTGAAGATGTCGCGATTGTTGTCAAACGGATGCTGGCATTTCATGGTGCCAACCAGCAGGATCCCTACGACCGTTTCGGCCTTTTCGCGCGCCGGTATATTGAGCTGGTAACGGCCTTCATGATCGGTGACCCCGCTTATGATGTCGGCTGGCTGCTTGCTGCCGTCAAAGGTTGTCTGGTCCTCGTAAACCAGGGCCTGCAGCTGCATCCAGGGCATCGGCTTATTTTCGAGGCTGCGCACCAGCCCGCGCAGTTCGATGGCATGGGCAGCCTTTTCCTCGGCCTTCATCATCCACTGATAGACATAGGTGGTGGACTGCGTGGCAACATAGGGCGAGTTGGTCAGGCCAACCGAATATTCAAAGGTATCGGTATCACTATAACCGGCCGGAATGCGGAAAGTCACCTGCTCCTGGCGCGAAGCAGCGGCGCGTGAGCTCACGGGTATGCCGTATTGCATCATTTTGCTGCCGTCAGTCGTCTCGGCGTTACCGGGCAAGGAGATCCAGGCGATGAAAGTCGACTCCTCGCCGGACATATCGAAGCTGTCTTCGGTGGCCATATTGACTGAGACACTGGAACCCATCGCGACGCTGATGGACAGATTCTGCCCGGGCGTGATCCGCTCCGGCAGGACACTGAAAGTGGCCGACAGGCTCAAGTCGACCTTGGCGGTCTGTTCCTGGCCGTCGTCGTCGGTAAAAGTATTTTCGATGTGCGACGTGATGCCGAAATTGGATCGCGCGTACTGATAGAGGAAATTGCCGTTCTGCTCCTCGTCGTAATAGTCGCTGGTCTTGTTGTCTGTCGTCCCGGATAGCGCCCAGTAGCCAGTCGCCGGCTGGGACGAGGTCGCAAGAGCGGGCACGGCCGGCAGCAATACCAGGCTGATGCCGGAGCTGGCTGCAGTCAGGGCCAGCAACAGCAGGACGGCCAGCGCGACCGGCCGGCTGCGGCGCAGTCTGTTTGGCCCCTGGCTGCAACGAGGCTGGCCAGCCGCGGGGCTGGCATGCTGGAGAAACCAGCGGCTTGTTTTTTCAAGCGTACGTTCGAAAAAGTGGCGCATTTGAAAAATATCCTCCATCCTCCCGATTTTGGGGGTCTGAGTGTTGTTTATCAGTTGCTTATTAAAGCGTGGTGGACTGGCGAGATATCAGCCGGTTTGTCTGGCCGGGTTCTATTTTGTCATTTCGTTTATTATACGTGATCATTTGCCGTCCGTGCATCCTGTCAGCCTTTTTTACCAAAACTTTGCGATTGTTGCTGCCGATGAGTGATACGGGTTTCGCTGTCACTCGTGCCAGATGCAAAAGACAGCCGCTGTTTTCACAGTGACTGTCCCTGGCGGGTAATGTGGGGGTGTTTGTCAGATCGGCAGATCCAGCAGTTCCTTCAGGGTGATGGCAGGATTGGCAATGCCGGCCCGGATTACGTCAATCATGTAGCGATGAAACTTTATAACGGTGGCTGGTTTGACCTGCTTGTCCTGGTATTCGTAATAGCAACGCAAGGCGCCGCTGCCGTCACCGTCCATGATTGACAGGCCTAGCGCAGAGGCGGCCGCGCCATTGCAATACCAGTGGGTTGTCACGGGCAAGCCCTTGCGGTCGGTCAGCGGCAATGGCTGGAAAGTCAGGTGCAAGGCAACGAATCCCTCGAGAGGTGAATAGGCAAAGTGCTTGCGCATCAGGTTAAACATCTCCAGGGGGCTGAAATCAACGTGCCGATACAGGGTATGCTGCTTTTCCTGGATCATCAGCAGGGCATCCTGGAAAGTCAGGTCCTCAGTCATGATGGTCCGCAGCAAGAGGGGATGCACGCGGGTTCCGCTGCACGATTTTTCAAGAATGGTTCCGCGTCGGGCGGCGATTGTATGAATGCTGACGTCGTCGGCCCGGTTATTGACCTTGGCCAGGTACAGGCGGACGCCAAGGGTAAACAGCACCTGGGTCGTCGGCAGGCGGTTGGACTGGCAGAAAGCGGCCATCTGGGCGACATCATCGGAGCCGACCATGTGAATGACATGTCTGGCTGTCGTCTGGAAATGGACGCTGCGATAGAAGCGGTACTGGGGGTCGCGTTTGTGCTTGCGCCACTTTTCCAGCACGATGGCGCCATTGACATGTGTGCCCAGCGGTGGCGGGCCATCGATTTCATTATTCCAGAAAGCCAGGTCGCGCGCATGACGTTCAGACGTCTGGTAGGCCAGTTCCTTCTGCAGCTCCGGTTCATAATCAGGCAACGGTTTGGGCAGCGGTTCGTTATTCTGCAGGGCGTAATAGATTTCCCAGATGTCTTTATAAAACATCGTGATGGCCCAGGAGTCCATGATCAAGTGATTGATGCAGCTGAAAATGCCGGACTTGCCATCCGGGGTCTTGATGATATAGACACTGGCCAGGGGCTGCTCATAAACACGCGCGCTGGTGGCGCCAATTTTATACAGGTACCGGTCCATTTCGGCCATGCTTTTGTCCGAAAAATCAATGATTTCCAGAGCCAGGACAGCGCGATCCGTGAAATACTGAAAAGATTTCTTGTCTTCTCTGGCCAGGCGCAGGCCAAATACGTCATTACGCTGTATGGCCAGCGACGCAGCCTTCTTGAGGACGTTGAGATCCAGCGGCTCGATGGTCAGGCAGGTCGTCGGAATATTCATCAGCTGTTTGTAGATGGTAAATCGCCAGGCATAAAACATCAGTTGCTGGGCAGGAGTCAGGGGATATAATTTGCGTTCTTGCATGTGATCCTCCTATGCTGTCCTTATTATAGACAGATCATGTGGCTCCAAGCAACACATATACAACGCAACTGACTTTTTTCTGCGCTAAAAATTCTTTTATTGAAAAAAATGTCAGAAAAAGGACAGAAAAAGGAATGCGGCTGCCTTGATGGAGAAGAAATGACGGCTGTCAGAATATCAGCCGCCGGGGTTGCATCAGGCCCGGTCCCGTCCAAGCAGATCTTTGAGGGCGGTCCGCCAGCCTTGCCCCAATCGCTGATAGGAACGATCCAGCCAATGGCTGATCACAAACGACAGACGGGGCCACCATGAGGTTTTGACTTGGCTGCGCAAGATCAGCCAATCGGCTTTGGCTTGCGCGAGATTGGCCAGGGCTTCGAGGTCCGGCGCGTCATTTTGCTGGTAACGGTGTTTGCGGTCAAGCGCCTCTTCGTCGTGCGGGAAAGCGTCGGGGTCTGGTCCAGCATGGCACCAGTCCTGGGTCAGCAAGGCTGTCTGGCGCAGGGTCCGGGCCAGGTCGCGATAACGTTCAGCCGCCTGGCGAAGCGGCCGGGCGGTCCTGGCATCTGGCGCTTGCAGGCGGCGCCACTGAGCCAGCCAGCGGCGGTCTGCGCCAGTCATCTGCTGCTGATGCTGGCGATAGAGAAAGGTTTGTTCATGCAGCAGGCGAATATGTTTGCCGGCAAACCAGCCCAGCCATTCATCGTGCAGAAAATCGCTGCCCGGCCAGGGCACCCGGTTGAAAAAATCGCGGCGTACAGCCAGCGCAGCACCGGTGACAAAGGGGTGGCGGGCCAGGACGTGACTGGCCAGGCCGTGCTGAATCAGGCGCTGTTCGGCCCGGGACAAGTAAGTAGCCCGCCAGAGGCTGTCGCCTGTCGGCCGGAGAAAGCGGTCAACAATCTGGCCATCACTCTGCAGCAGCCAGACATCAGCAGCATGCTTTGTTGCAGAAAAAGCCCGCCGGAAAAGGTCAATCCGGTTGGGCAGCCAGAAATCGTCCTGATCACAGAAAAGAATAATATCGGCCCGGCAGGCTTTGGCACAAGCGAAGAAATGGCGGGCGATCCGCTGGCTGGTGGCAACCTGGCTGGCACCAGCAGCATCGCCGGCGACCGGCCTGGCCTCTGGTGCTTCTCTGGCTGACGGCCGGGCCAGGACGCGGATCAGCTCCGGGGCCTGACAGCGGTACTTTTCAATAATAGCGCCAGTTTCATCCGTGGAGCCATCGTCACTGATGACGATTTCCTGCGGCAAGCTGGTCTGGGCCAGTATGCTGTCCAGCTGCTCAGCCAGGAAAGCGGCCCCCTGATAGGTACATAAAGCCACCGCGACTGTGGGCCAATCGGCATCACCAGCCAGGTCCGGATCCGGCACGTGCGGAAGATCGCGGTATGTGGCAGTCACGCCAGCTGAGCCGTGCGAATCACGAGACATTTGCCGCCTGACTGGCCAGTTCCTGCAAATAACGATTGAGGGCATCCGGCCACGGAGGCAGGCGGCTGAAGCCTGCCTGATCCAGCGATGTTTTGGCCAGGCGCGAGTTTTTCGGTCGCCGGGCTGCCGCGGGAAATTGCTCGCTGGCAATCGGCTTGATCCGGGCCGGCAGACTGGCCGCCGTCATGATGGCCTCTGCAAATTCCGCCCAGCTGCAATAGCCTTCGTTTGTCGCATGATAAATGCCGTACTGCTCGGTGCCGATCATCGTGACCAGCAGGGCAGCCAGGTCAACGGCATAGGTGGGCGAACCGATCTGATCGGCGACGACTTCGAGAACTGGTTTTTCGTTGCCCAGACGCAGCATGGTCTTGACAAAATTCTGGCCATTCCGGCCGAAAATCCAGGAAGAACGCACGATAAAGAAACGGTTGAGCAAATTCATGACGGTCTGCTCGCCCATCGCCTTGGTCTGGCCGTAATAATTCAAGGGGTTGCGCGGCGCGCTGACCTCGAAGGGGCTCTCCCCTGCTCCATCAAAGACATAATCGGTGCTGAGGTACATAAACTTCGCCCCGATACCCAGACAGGCCCGGGCCAGATTCTCAGTGCCGACAACATTGACATTAAAACACAGATCCCGGGCTGTTTCGGCCTGGTCAACGGCAGTGAAAGCAGCGCAGTGTATGATCGCATCGGGTCGGTATTCGCTGACGTAGGTATTGACGGCGGTCGCATCAGTCAGGTCAAAGTCGCGGACATCGACGCCACGACAGGGCACACCATGATCCTCCAGGTGATTGATCACCTCATAGCCAAGCTGGCCATCATATCCGGTAACCAGTACGCGCATTGTTTTACCTCGCTGTTCCTGATGACAGATTATCATTCACTGTCTTTTTTGTTTCGCTCAAGACCTGCTATTCCTTCGCTGAACGTGCGCCAGTTTTCATGAATTCTTTTGCAGCAGTTTTTCCCACCAGGGGCGATGCTCCAGATACCAGCGGATTGTCTGGCGGATGCCGGTTTCGAAGGGGGTCTGCGGTTGCCAGCCCAGCTCGGCGCCGATTTTTGCCGGGTCAATCGCATAACGCAGGTCATGACCCGGACGGTCAGTCACGTAGCGGATCAGCGTTTCCGGCTTGCCGAGTTCGCGCAAGATCGTCTGGACCACAGCCAGGTTGGTGCGTTCGTTATGGCCACCGATGTTGTAGATTTCACCGCTGCGACCCTGGCGGATGATCAGGTCGATGGCCGCGCAGTGATCGGTCACATACAGCCAGTCGCGGACGTTTTCCCCGCGGCCGTAAACTGGCAGGGGCTGGTCAGCCAGGGCGCGGGTGATCATCAGGGGGATGAGTTTTTCCGGGAAATGCCAGGGCCCGTAGTTGTTGGAGCAGCGCGAGATGGTGACCGGCAGCTGCCAGGTGCGATGCCAGGCCAGCACCAGCAGGTCAGCGGCCGCCTTCGATGCCGAATACGGTGAAGACGTGTGCAGCGGTGTCGATTCGGTAAAAAAGAGATCCGGCCGGTCCAGGGGCAGGTCTCCATAGACCTCATCGGTCGAGACCTGGTGGAAACGGCCGACGCGGTGTTGACGGCAGGCGTCCAGCAAGACCTGGGTGCCGATGACATTGGTACGCAGAAATACGTCCGGATTGCTGATCGAACGGTCGACATGGGATTCAGCAGCGAAATTGACGACGATGTCAAACTGCTCGGCGGCAAACAGCGCGTCGACGGCGGCCCGGTCAGCAATATCGCCCTGCACGAAGCGGCAGCCGGGCCGGGCCAGGGCAGCCTGCAGCGTTTCGAGATTGCCGGCATACGTCAGGGCATCCAGGCAGACCAGCTGGTCGGCGGGGTGATGCTCAAGCTGGTAGTAGATGAAGTTGGCGCCAATAAAACCGGCGCCACCGGTTACCAGGATTTTCATCGTCTCATCCTCGTCTTATCTTTCAGTCGGCGCCGGCCGGATCGCCGGCGCGTACGTCAGGTTGCAGTCGCAATCAGTTAAACCGGGAGCATTGGCATCCCTGGCTGACAGAAAGGGCTGGCTGATTCCCCAGTCGATACCCAGGATGGCGTCATCGAAGCGGATCGTGCGCTCGGCAGCCGGCGCGTAATAATCATCAGCCTTGTACTGGATTTCGACATCGTCAGTCAGGGTCAGGAAACCATGGGCAAAGCCCCGGGGGATATACAGCTGTTTATGATTGGCCGCAGAAAGCTCAACGGCCACCCATTGGCCAAAACGCGGTGAATCCTTGCGAATATCGACGGCAACATCAAGCAGCGCGCCGCGGGAACAGCGCACCAGCTTGGCCTGGGCATGGGGCTCGTTCTGGAAATGCAGGCCGCGCAAAGTCCCGCTCCGGGCCGAGTAAGATTGATTATCCTGGACAAATTCGCAATCGATACCGGCTTCCTGCAGGGCCCGGCGGGAATAGGTTTCGCAAAACCAGCCGCGCGAGTCCCCGTGAACAACCGGTTCAATCATCAGGACCTCCGGCAGCCGGCTTGGGCTGATCAACATGACATGACTCCCCTTTCTTTGCCAGCAAATTGGGTTGGCAGGTAATTTGCGGCCGGTGCATGGCTGGGCAACATGGGTTGATGTCGCCCATGCGCATCAGGCTTGATGGATGCCGTTTTCGTTGCCCCGGAGCCGGTTTTTATCCATGTGGCAGTCGGGACTTCTCTGGTTCAGGTCCGGATCCGGCGTTCGGCAACGTGGCGCAGGTGAAGTCCGTAGGGTGATTTGCCGTAGCGCTCGGCCTGGGCCAGCAGCGCGACCTGGTCGATCCAGCCCTTGCGAAAGGCTATTTCCTCCGGGGCCGAGATCTTGATCCCCTGCCGTTTCTCGACCATGCGCACAAACTCGGCTGCATCAAGCAGGCTATCCAGGGTCCCGGTATCCAGCCAGGCATAGCCACGGCCCATCAGCTTCACATCCAGCTGATCGTGCTCCAGATAGATCCGGTTGAGATCCGTTATCTCCAGTTCACCGCGTACGCTCGGCCGCAATGACCGGGCAAAGTTGACCACTCTGTTATCATAGAAATACAGGCCGGTTACCGCATAATTGGACTTCGGATCCACCGGCTTCTCCTCGATTGAAACGGCCTTGCCGCTATCGTCAAATTCGACGACCCCAAAGCGCTGGGGGTCTTCGACATAATAGCCAAAGACAGTCGCCCGGCCTTTATTGGCGGCGGCCTCGGCCAGCAACCGCGAAAATCCGTTGCCATAGAAAATATTGTCGCCGAGGACCATCGCCACATCATCAGTACCGATAAATGAAGCACCGATGATGAAAGCCTGGGCCAGTCCATCCGGTGATGGCTGGGTGGCATAACTCAGGCTGATGCCGAATTGCTCGCCATGCCCCAGCAGACTTTCAAAACGCGGCGTGTCTTCCGGCGTGGAAATGATCAGGATATCCCGGATATCAGCCAGCATCAGGGTCGACAACGGATAATAGATCATGGGTTTATCATAGACCGGCAGCAATTGCTTGCTGGTAATCATGGTCAGCGGATACAGGCGAGTCCCTGAACCACCAGCTAAAATGATCCCTTTCACCGCAGAGACCTCCTTTTTGCTGCGTGAAAAGCCTGGATTAAGCAGGCTTTGCTTCGCATCTGTTGTATGAATGATATCTTTACCGGTTCCTATGTCACCATACAGAAACCAGCCTATTAAAATGTAACCCAACAAATCTGATAAAATCAAGGCTTTATCCATTGATTTTAAAACGATTATCTCAGCGTGCAGCGTTCATGATGTCAGGCGTTCAGCTCATCGGCAATCCGACTCGCTGGCTGACTCATTGATCGGGCTTGTTAGCAGAAAAGCGATAAACGACAAACGGATTGTCAGGATTGTCCGAGGGCCGTTCATTAACCTGGGTATATGTCGTCTGCGGGTCAGTCAGGCGGAAATAATCAAGTAAATAATCAATCGGCACATCCTGCATCGAGACAACATAAACCCCGGCCCCGCCGAGGATGGCGCTGGTGCAATCACGAAGACCAGCCACTGCCAGTTTGGCCGCATAATGCGGGGAAAAGGACGACCAGCCTCCAAGGTAGATGAAAGGCTCGTATTGATTGTCGGTACGCCAGTGAAAAGCTTCGGCATAGCTGGAGATATAGGAGATGGTTAAGAAGTAAAAATCTCCTGGCTCTGCCAGCATGGCCGATTTCAGATCGGACCAGATCCGGTCCTCCTGGTAATAGTCGGCCAGTTCATCAGTCAAATCAGGCCGCTGGCCGGCCTGGAATATAAACAGCAGCAGAACCAGCAGCAAGGCGAGGGTCCGGGATTGAAAGAGGACGGTCCGGATGCGTCGCCATACAGTCTGGCGCGGTCGGTCAACCGGTTTTTCCGGACCGGATAGCCCATTATCCGTCCCTTCACCGGCTGCGTGCGTCGCCTGGTTGATCGCCGGTCTCACGGCCGGGACTGCGGCCGGGTAAGGGGCATTCATGGTCCTGGTGGCCAGGATGAAAGGGTTTTCAGCCAGCAGCAAGGCAATCAGTGTCATGGCTTCGATCAGGAACAGACCCCAGGCTACCCGGTCCGGCAAACGGCCGTTGAAAGCCAGGTAAAACCATTCAGCCAGGTGAATGAGCCCAAAGCCGACGGCTGCCAGGATTCCTATGCGCTGGCGCCGCCTGATTTGCAGCCCCAGATAAACAAGATAGCATAGCGAGACCGGCACACTCAGAGCCAGAAATGACGGATCCAGCCATCGTTCAGTCATGAAGCGCAACGACTGGCCGAGCACCCCGGACCAGCCCAGGCTCTCAACCATGATCTGGCGTGATTTCCGGGCGATTGCCGTGAATTGCGCGGTATTGGGTTCTGGTTCAAGGACCAGTGTATAGGTCAGGAAGGCCTGATAACTCTCGCGGCTGACGCCAATCGACTGATAGAATGCCTCATGCGCATTATATTCCGGAAAATAGTAATAGTCATAAATCATGCTGCGGCTGACATTGTAAGCCTGATAAGTCTGCCATTCGGGCGAGCGGTAGGCCAGGTTGTTTGCCAGCCAGGACAAGCCCAGCCCTAAAACAATAGCAAACGGCAGCAGAAGTTTCCGGCTGTTTAACACACGCCACAAATTGCCGCGAGCCGGGGCTGCTGGCTGCGCCCGGGCCCGGCCTGGCCGGCTCATGATCTGCTGGCCAATAATCAGGGCCACAAACGGCAGGGCTGCCAGAAACATGCGAAAGCGCAGGTTCAGACTCAATAATACCAGTAAAAGCGTGATGGCTGACCGGCCAAAGTGCAGCCAGCCGCCGCCTTTATCAGGCAAGGTAGCCTGCCAGATGATAGCCGTGCCAGCCAGGATCGCCGCGGTGACGGTGAACTGCAGGAAAACAATATGCGGCAACCAGATCAGCCAGAAACTGAGCAAGAAGAGACCGCCAGCCAGGCTGGCAGACCAGAAGCGGCGCATCCGGCTCAGCAGGCGGTAGAAAAGCAGCAGGAAGCAGCCAAAGTGCAGGCTGATCTGGACGATGCCGTACCAGTCCCAGCTGTTGTCCAGGCGGTACAGACCACTGATCAGCAAGCCCAGCGGATAGAGAATGAAAACCAGGTGTGCATCAGGCGTGCCGGTATAGCGGCCGGAAGCAATCCGGCGCATCGCCATGTCGTCATTGGTGACGTATACTGGCGAAACGGTAATCATGACCAGGGTTGCCACCAGCAAGGTAACCAGCAGAGCGGCACCGATTTGCCAAAGACGCCGGCGAACGTCGGCAGTTGCCGGCACGTTTTCCGAATGCACGCCCTGCGCGTTTGTCGCATGCGGGTTCATCGCATGTACGCTCGCTGTATATGTGTTCGCTGTATGCGCGTTCATCGCAGATGATAAAGGATCGCGCGGCGCCGATGACGGTCGCTTATTCGTTTTCATTCCTTTTCAATATTCCATGTATTGCGGATGACGTATTGCGGCTCCTGATTGAAGCCCAGATACATGCGGCCGATGTATTCGCCAATCAGGCCCATGAACATCAGGTTCAGTCCGGAAAAGAAACAAATAGCGATCATCATCGAGGGCCAGCCCATGGCCAGCCCCGGATCCAGCAGCTTTTTGATCAGCACAACCAGGGCGCCGACCAGGCCGACAATGGCGAAGAACGAGCCGAGAAAGGAGACCATTTTCAGCGGCACGATCGAGAAGCCGATGATATTCGACCACAGGCGCAGGAGAGTCTTCCAGGTATAGCCCGAGACCCCGGCTGCGCGGGCATAGTGTTCAACGGGCACGCTGCGGATGTTGCGCGTCGTGCGCAAGATCAGGCCCTGCAGATAGGCGTATGGTTTCTGGTAGGTGATGATATAATCGCGGACAAAACGGCGCATGACCCAGAAACTGGAAGTGCGCAGGTCGCGAGGCTTGCCCAGCAGGATCTGGGCCGACAGATGATTGAGCTGGCTGACCAGATTGCGTTGCCGGCCATGCTTTTTCTGCGGATAGTAGCCGAAGACAACGTCATAACCCTGGTCATAGACAGCCAGCAGGGTGGCCAGCTGCGACGGATGCGTCTGCAGGTCATCGTCCAGGCTGATGATTGTCTGGCCGCTGGCAAAATTCAGCGCTGCCATCACGGCGTTATGCTGTCCGGTATTTTTCGCCAGGTCGATCACACGGACAAACGGATACTGGCGGGCCAGGGCCTGCAGGCGGGCCAGCGTCAGGCCACCGTCGGGTGAGCAATCATTGACGAGTATAAACTCAAACGTAGTCCGGCCGAGTATGCGCAGCTGCTCAATCGTCAGTTCAACGACCTGCTGGATCGTCTGGTCCGACCGGTAACAGGGGATAACGATGGATAGGTCCATGTGATTCTGCCTCTCTGTCTGACTCATGCTTCAGGAATGGGGCACCTGTATCGAGGTCGCAGCCGGCGTGCTGCTTGCCGCCTCTCTGTCTGATTCATCCTTCAGGTAAGGGGCGCCTGCCGCCCCAGGATCAGACCAAACAGGAATATTTCTCAGTTTATCTGAAAAAAATCATGTATACAATCGACTGTGTATGAAATAGTCTCATCTGTCAAGCCAAAATATAGCGGCAGGCGCAGCAGGCGGTCACTTTCGCGGGTCGTGAACCGGTCAGTACCGGCAAACTGGCCATAGATCCGGCCGGCGGGTGCCGAATGCAGAGGTACATAATGGAAGACAGCCAGGACCCCGCGGTCTTTGAGCCAGGCAATCAGGCGGCTGCGGGTCTCCAGGTCGCGGACCTTGATATAGAACAGATGTCCGTTATGCCGGCAATGATCCGGTATCACCGGCAGCTCAAGATAGCCGGCCTCGGCCAGCGGCTGCAGGGCCGCAGCATAACGGTCCCAGCTTAACCGGCGGTCGCTGATGATGGCCTGGGCGGATTCCAGCTGGCCATAGAGGTAGGCGGCATTCAGTTCGCTGGGCAAATACGACGAGCCAATATCCATCCAGGTATATTTGTCAGTCTGGCCACGCCAGAACTGGCTGCGGTTCGTCCCCTTTTCGCGGATAATTTCGGCCCGTTCCACGTCATGCTGATTGCGAAGCAGCAGCGCGCCCCCTTCACCCATGCTCAGGTTCTTCGTTTCATGGAAGCTGTAGCAGCCAAAGTCGCCGATCGTGCCCAGCTGCCGGTCACGGTAGGTCGCAAGGATTGCCTGGGCGGCATCTTCGATGACCAGCAGCTTGTGAGCCTGGGCAATCGCCATGATTGTGTCCATTTCGCAGCTGACACCGGCGTAATGGACCGGCACAATAGCCCGGGTTCGCGATGTGATGGCCGCTTCAATCAATTGTTCATCCAGATTCAGGGTATCCGGCCGGATGTCGACAAAGATGATCCGCGCGCCGCGGAGCACGAAGGCATTGGCCGTGGAAACGAATGTATAGGAAGGCATGATCACTTCGTCACCGGGCTGAATGTTGGCCAGGATTGCCGCCATCTCCAGGGCATGGGTCGCCGAGGTGGTCAGCAAGGCCCGGGCCGTGCCGGTCACTGATTCAAGCCATTGGCTGCATAACCGGGTAAAGGGACCGTCACCGCAGATCTTGTGGCTGGCGACAGCCTGCTGCAGGTACGTGCCGCAGGCTGGTACATAGGGCGGAATATTAAACGGAATCATGGGTCTGATCGATCCTTTCCTGGGCATTCTGGCCCCGAAATTTCCTGGCAGGGGTGCTTTGTCCCGGCGAATGAGCCGGCAGTCACTCAGTGATCCGGTGCTCTCGCCTGGCGTTGCCAGCGTTGCCGGCGCAGGCGGCGGGCGGCCGGCCAGCGCCCAAGCAGGGCGGTCAACAGATCGAGGCGCCAGCGGATGACCTGGCCAGGTGGTGACGGTCGCAGGGCCGTGGCATTCTGCTCATGACGACGATACTCGGTCAGAACGGCCGGCAGGAAGCGGACCCGGCCGGCAGCCTGGGCCAGCAGGCCCAGCCAGCTGTCATGCATCGGCAGGCGGGCCGGAAAAGGCAGGGCAACGCTCAGCAATTCGCGACGGATGGCCAGACAGCAGCCGACATACGTATTGCGCAAAAAATTGCGCATCAGGCCAGGACCGCAATGGCGCAAGGCATAAAATGAGGGCGCAATCTCCTGTCCGGCCGCATCGATCAGCCGGGCATCCGCCTGAACCAGCAGGCAGTCCGGATCAGCCAGCAAGGCCGCCTGCATCGCGGCCACCCGTCCTGGCAGCCAGCGGTCATCCTGGTCGCTGAGAAAGATAATCTCGCCCCGGCACCGGGCAAGGGCCCGGGCGAAATTGGCAACAACAAAAGCCTGGACGGTCTGACACCTGGCCGGGCGCATGCCGGGGTGCGCAGACGGGCCGGCCGGCGGTGCCGGGCATAGCCGGACACGGGGTTCGCGCCTGGCCAGCTCAGCCAGATAATCCAGCGTACCATCCTGCGAGCCATCATCGGCAATCACCAGCTCATCGTCCGGGCCCAGCTGCGGCAGGATCGTCGCGAGCTGTTCACGAATGTAGGGCAGGCCATTATGGACAGCCATGGCAACGGAAATTTTCATGATGCCCGACCGGCCGCGTCAGCAACCAATTTTCCGGCACCGGCATTCAACACCATCGAATCCCCCATTTCTGGAAATAACGCCGAATCGACCGGGCATGAATCAGGAACAGGCCAAAACGCCGGTATGAGGCACGTGACCAGCCGTGCTCCACGGTCACAGACGGCAGGCAAACCGCCCGCAGTCCCATCTGCATGGTAACCTGGCGCGTCAGGTCGGCATCCTCGGCATACAGGAAATAGCGCGGATCAAATCCGCCGGCCTGCCGGAATACCGACGTGCGAATAGCCATCAGGCAGCCAGACGCAAACTCAATATCGAATGGCTGCCGATAATCATGGTCCCGCATCGTGTGCCAATCCAGGCGACGTTTAGCGGCCGGGAAAATATCGAGGTGGTAGAAACGGATCAGTAAATCGAGCACATTCAGCTGCCGCCGGGCCAGATACTGGTTCTTTCCATGGTGATCAATAATCCGGGGCATCACGATCCCGGTATCCGGATGCGAATCAAGGTAGGAGGCCAGCTGCGGCAAGGCTGCAGCGTCGTGCAGGATAATGTCGGGATTGATGATGATATGGTTGCGTGAATCAAGCTGCTCCAGTACCAGATTATGCGCCCGGCCAAAGCCGATATTGCACGGAGGGGATGCAAGCTGGCAGATGGCATCCGGGTACTGCTCAGCATAACGCCTGACAATGGCCAGGGTCTCGTCAGTGGATTGATTGTCAATGATATAAAGCCGCGTCGTCAGCTGGGCAGGCCAATGGCGCAGGATCGAATCCAGGGTGGACCCGATCTGCGCTGCACTGTTATAGGTTACGATGCCAAGTGACAAGTCAATCATAAACCAGCCTTTTTCAACCTGCTTGCCGGTCAGCCCTTGCCGTTGAAGCAGTAGGTGCAGATTTTCTCCCCGGGGATGCCGATCGCTGCGATCATATCGTCCAGCCGGTTATAGCGCAGGGTCGTGAAATTGAGCTTGCGGCAGATCGCCTCGATCATTTCCTTGTAATTTTCACTTTCCGGATCGGTGTAGGATGCCAGCATCTGTTCCGCCCGGTCGCCCTCGCGCTCGGCAATAATACGCCGTGTGATCAGGTCGAGGACGGAAGTCGAGCGGGAAAAGTTGAGATAAGGACAGCTGTAGATCAACGGCGGACAGGCCGGCCGGATATGGACCTCCCGGGCGCCGCATTGGTAGAGGAACTCCGTGGTTTCACGCAATTGTGTGCCGCGGACAATCGAGTCATCGATCAGCAGCAGGCGTTTCTTGCGGATCAGGTTGTCAATCGGCACAATTTTCATGCGGGCGATCAAGTTGCGCATGGTCTGGTCACGCGGCATGAAGGAGCGCGGCCAGGTCGGGGTGTACTTGATAAATGGCCGGGAAAAAGGGATGCCGGAGGCGTTGGCGTAACCGATGGCATGGGCCGTGCCGGAGTCGGGCACACCCGCGACCTGGTCGGCCTTGATCGAATCGCGGCTGGCCATGCGAGCCCCGCAGCGATAGCGGACCTCCTCAACATTTTCGCCCTCATAGGTTGAGGTCGGATAACCGTAATAAATATAGAGAAAGGAGCAGATCTTCATTTCAGGCAGCGGCGGACTGATCGTCTCCAGCCCATCGGCCGTCATGAAGGCAATCTCACCCGGCCCCAGTTCCTTGAGTGTGGTGTAGCCAAGATTCAGGTAGGCAAAGGATTCAAAGGACGCACAGCAGCCGCCGTCCTTGATGCCAATCACCAGCGGCGTCCGGCCCAGGCGGTCGCGGGCGGCATAAATGCCCTCCGGCGTCATGACCAGCAGGGTCAGTGAACCCTGAATCTGGGCCTGGGCGTAGCGGATGCCTTCGGGAATGCTGGCCTTCTGATTGATCAGGGACGCAACCAGCTCGGTCGGATTGATTTCGCCGCTGCTCATTTCCAGGAAATGGCTTTGCCCGCCAGCCAGGCAGTCTTCGGCCAGGCGCTTGAGATTATTGATCCGGCCCACGGTCGTGATGGCAAAACTGCCAAGGTGCGAACGGATGATCAGCGGCTGGGGTTCATTATCGGAGATACAGCCGATGCCGATCTGCCCGGACATCTGCTCAACATCCGCTTCAAATTTCGTCCGGAATGGCGAGTTCTGGATGCTGTGAATCGCCCGGCTGTAACCCTTTTCGCCATATATGGCCATGCCGCCGCAGCTGGTCCCCAGATGGGAGTGATAGTCCGTGCCGAAAAAGACGTCCGGCACACAGTCTGTCCTGGCCACGACCCCAAATAAACCGCCCATGTCTGATTGCTACCTCCACTTCGAAGATGGATCTTCCTTGATCCGTGATGGTGTCATGTCCATGCAACTGAAAGATTACTACCGCTGTTTCCAGCGGTGCACAGCCACGCCGGCCGCGCTTCTGCCCGGCCGATGCACCCGGCTGATTGAACAAAACAGGTGTTTCGCCACAAATTATAACATTTGGCGCTTCTATTTTAACATGATTATCCACCGGGTTTACATGTATTCTGGTATATTCAGCCTTTATTGACCATTGTTTTATTTATGTTTAAAATGATAAATGGGATTGATATAAACATATTCGGATCTGAATTCGACAGCCTGGGCAGAACGCGGAGGAACATCTGATGCGAGACTATAATCTGCTGAACATATATTCGAGGAATGTCAACTGGCGAGTCCAGCTGATCACCCTGACAATCCTGACATTCATGGTCAATCTGGCTGTCCTGCTTTCACTTTGGAGTATTGAGAAAAGAATCTTGTTCATTGCCATATTCAACGTGATTTTTACCCTGTGCGCGGTGACTATTCTACTGGCGAAAAGCAAGCTGAAAAACATCGTCTGGCTCAACCGGATCTATTTTGCAGCGGCGTTACTGTTCAATTTCACGGTCATGGCGTTCAATGCCGCCAACAGCAACCTGGTCAATATGATTTTGCTGACCGTATTGATCAGTACCGTCATCTTGAGCTTCAGTATCTGTTTCTTGAAAATTCTGCTTGGTATTTACGCCCTGCAGACCGTCTACTTCTGGATTCGCATGCCCTCCTTTACCATCACGATGGGACCTGGATACTATATTTTTATTCTGGCCGTGCTGCTGTCATCATACTATGCGTTCAAGCAGATCATCGTCCTCTTTCAGCGCTATGACCGGGAGATCCGAAGCCGCGTGGAGACGACCATGGCCCAGACAGAGCAGATCCGGCAGATGGCATTGACCGATCCGCTGACCGGTGTTCCCAATCGTCAGGCCCTGATCAGCCGGCTCGATGAAATGCTGGGCAACCGGTCGGGCTTTCCGGTCATCAAGGTCTTCCTGATCGACTATGATAACTTCAAATATCTCAACAATACGTTCGGTTATGCTTTCGGCGACCAGGTCCTGCAAAAAATAACGGCAACAGTGGCCGGCAGCAGGCAGCCTGAGCTCGAGATTTTTGCCCGCACGGGTGGCAACAGCTTCGCCTTCATCCTGACCCGAGACTGGCCCTGTGATCAGTTTGTTAATTGGATACGGAGCCATTTACGCCGGATGATCGTCAATAATATCGAGATCAATCTCAGCTGCAGCATCGGCGTCGCCCTCGCTGGACCAGACCTGTCCGCCGATCGGGCCGAAGCCTTGCTGAAGAACGCTGAGATTGCCTTGTATAATGCCAAGGAACACGGCCAG
Source organism: uncultured Oscillospiraceae bacterium (assembly GCA_964450865.1). Classification (GTDB taxonomy): domain Bacteria; phylum Bacillota; class Clostridia; order Saccharofermentanales; family UBA5734; genus CAYVHB01. Next base: position 23,419 of record CAYVHB010000005.1, read on the forward strand.
AACCTGCTGACCGAGTATTCACTGCAAATAGCCGATGAACTGAACGAGCGACTGAAACTGACTGGCGAATTTGAAACGGCATTGCAGCAAGGTGAGTTCTGCCTGGTTTACCAGCCCATCCTGCGCGGTTCTGATTCAGCGATTGTCGGCTTTGAGGCGCTGGCCCGCTGGCACTCGCCCAAATATGGGGCGATCGCGCCGCTTGATTTTATCAATCACGCGGAGAAAACCGGCTTTATCCAGCAGCTGGGCTATTTCATCCTGCGCTCCGCCTGTCAGTTTGCAACGGCCATCAACGAGAATCGGGCGGATCACGACCGGCTGACCGTGTCGGTCAATCTGTCGGCCGTGCAGCTGCTCAGCCTGGGCTCCGAGCAGCGTCTGCTGGAACTGATTCATGAATTTGCGGTGCCGCGCGGCTCCCTGGCCATCGAGATCACCGAGACTGCCTTCATGAATGATCGCAGTACGATTAGCGAGAAACTGAAAACACTGCATGATCAGGGTATCACCGTGGCTCTTGATGACTTTGGCACCGGCTATTCATCGCTGAGCTACCTGGCCAATCTGCCGGTCGATCGTCTGAAAATTGACAAATCATTCATTGATCCGCTGACCAATCGGCAGCGGGAATATGAGGTCGTGCGTCTGATCCTCGAAATTGCCCATCTTTTTCATATGGAATGCGTGGCCGAGGGAGTCGAAAATATGGAACAGTATCTGTTGCTGCGGGCGCTGGGTTGTCACTATATTCAGGGATTTTATATCAGTGAACCCATGACCGGCGACGAAGTGCGCCAGCTTCTGGCTTCCGGCGAGACAAACCGCATCCGGATTCCGGTCAAGCTGCCCTGAGGAGCGCCGCACGGGCTGGCACGACACGGCATTTTTATACTCAGGATACTCAGGCGCCAGTCGAATAGCTGATCAGCCAGTAGAGCAGGACAAGAATGAGAATCACGAGGATAATGGCAATGGCAACCCGGACCGGGCTGAGCGGATAGGTGCCATGGACCCGGCCCGTCTGGCCATTGACCAGGTAGCGGTAGGTCCGGCCCCGGAACCGGAAACTCGAAATCCAGATGGGCAACAGGATGTGCTTGAAAGTGATATCGTCATAGGCTGTGCTCAGATGGGTCAGGCGCAGTTCATCGGCGTGGACCTGGGCGCGGATGCCACTGTCAATGGCCCGGGCCATTTTTTGTTGCGCCTGGCCAAAGCCTTCTTTCAACGATACCTGATAGCTTTTGGCCGCAAAGCCCGAGAGAAATCCCGGCTGGTATGGCAACAGCTCGGCCAGATTGAAAGGCTCGATCCGTTGCAGCATCTTCTCCTCCAGACTGGTTTCAGCCTGGACCAGCACGTCGTCGAAATGCTCCAGATAGCGGCCGCTGACCGGGAACCAGCGGGTTTTCTGGACCTGGCGGGTGCGCAGCACCGAACGGCCGTTCTCAACCACGGTATAATTTTCCGATACCAGGTAATGTTCGCCAGCCATGCCGGCATAATCACTGGTCGTCAGCGCATCATAGGTCCAATAGGGCAGATAGATGCCCTGGAAACGGTCCGGCTGATGTTCGGTGTGGACCGCCTTCGGAGCCAGGATCCGTCGCCCCAGCCATTTTTTAAAAAGAGCTGCCGCCTGCTGGCGGTCAATATGAAAGGGTACGACAGCCTCCGGATGAATGCCGGGCGCGTCCGTGACATCGGTGACCTGGGTTGAGCCGCAAAAAGCGCAGCGCGTCGAAATGGCAAATTTCTCAAGGATCGTTGTCGCGCCACAGCCGTTACATTGCGCCACGCGATTCTCTGTGTACCAGGCCCGCCCGTCAATGTGCTCGGCACTGGCGAAATCATATTCGACGATGTTCTCCTGGCTCAGGGGCGGTACAGGCTGCAGGCTGCCGCAGCTCTCACAGCGCAGCTGCTGGGTGGCCGGATCAAAGAGCATATGATCACCGCACTGGCGGCATTTAAAAGTGGCATGATCCTCAGCCCGGGCCGGTACATCCGGGGCCGGGGCGCCCGGCGATTGCTGATCCACTGGATTCTGTCCGTATTCCGGACGATCTGGCTGTTCGACTGTCATGTTTGTCCCCGCTTCCCTGGCTGCCAAAACGTAAATTCACCTGATTGTGGGGTCCTGAGTACAAGCCCTGAGGCGCACCCGGCAAGCGTAAAGGTAACGATGCGGTCTCCGGTCGGTATCCGGAGGCCGACATACCGGATCCTACCCGCATTTGACAGGCACGCTGGCTTTTCAGATGCGTTTTAAAATGCTGCGGGCTGCGATCACGCCGCTGGCGCCAGCCTGCGACAGGCCGCGGGTAATCCCGGCCCCGTCACCGACAGCGTACAGATTGGGGAATTCCGTCTCAAGTTCGTTCGAGAGGTGCAGACGCGAGCTGTAGAACTTGACCTCAACCCCATACAGCAACGTGTCGTGATTGGCTGTGCCGGGAGCCAGCTTGTCCAGGGTTTCAATCATTTCGATGACGTTGTCGAGATGGCGCTTGGGTAAGACCAGGCTCAGGTCGCCGGGCGTGGCATCGAGGGTCGGCTTGACAAAGCTTTGGGCCAGGCGATGGGCATTGGTCCGCCGTCCGTTGATCAGGTCGCCAAAACGCTGGACCAGCACACCACCGCCGAGCATGTTGGACAGCGAGGCAATGCGCTTGCCGTACTGGTAGGGCTCTCGGAACGGCGAGGTGAATTTGTTGCTGACCAGCAGGGCAAAATTGGTGTTCTCGCTGCGCAAGGCCGGATCCGTGTAGCTATGCCCATTCACCGTAATAATGCCATCCGTGTTTTCCGTGACGACATAGCCATAGGGATTCATGCAGAAGGTGCGCACCGGGTCTTTGTATTGCTTGGTCCGGTAGTGCAGCTTGGCCTCATAGACAGCGTCGGTAATCTCCTTGAAGACGATCGCCGGCAATTCGACCCGGATACCAATGTCGACCTGGTTATTGATCATTTCCAGCTTCAGGCGGTGACATTGCTGGCTGAACCACTCGGCACCGGAGCGTCCGGGAGCGACCACCAGGTAGCGGCAGGTCATGGGACCGCGACTGGTCTCCAGGGTATACCCGCTGCCATTGTCCGGATTGAAGGTATGGACCTGGGTCTGGCAGAGCAGCTCCAGCCTGTCGCGCAGATAGGCGGCCTGGGCGGTCAGGATCTCACGGTTGCGCTCCGTACCCAGATGCTTGCAGCGGGCATCCATCAGATGCAGGTCAAAACCGATCGCCCGCCGCCGGATCAGGTCAGCAGCTGGCGTATAGGTCGAGAAGGCCTCCTGCGTGGCGCCGAACTGCTGCTTGACCGAGTCAACATAATCAATCAGGCTGAGCACCTGGTCATCCGGCAGATAATCATTCAGCCAGCCGCCGAACTGGGTCGTGAAGTTGAATTTACCATCCGAGAAAGCGCCAGCGCCACCAAAGCCGCGCATGATCGCACAATACTTGCAGTTGACACATGAATCGGTCTGCCTGGCAACGATCGGGCAGCTGCGCCGTTCGATCTCCGTACCTTGCTCAAGCAGGGCCACCTTCAATTCCGGCCGGCTGGTCACCAGTTCATAACCGGTGAAAATCCCGGCCAGGCCGGCTCCAATAATAATCACATCGTAATCCCGGCTCATACAGTAGCGCCTCCAGTTATTTTGATGATGCAATGCCCAGGATCCTGGAAAATTCCAGGCCAGTTTTCTACCGGTGCACCTCAGGATATCTTGTTGACTGGCTGATATTACTGGCTATCATCGGTTGGCCCATGGGGCGGCTGGGGGTATCAGCCGGCGGAATGATGACGCGATCTGACTGGTCTGGCGGCTGGTTATGATTCATGGGAGGCTGGGGGGCATCTGCTGGCAGGACCCGCGTATAACCGAAGTCCTCCATGGTGGCCAGCTGCTGCTGCACGGCATTGGCCCGCAGCACGGCATACAGCTCGGCCTGCGTGGCCATGTAATAGGGAACAACAAAGATCACACCGATACAGCAGGCCAGGAAACCGGCGATCCACCAGCCGATAAAAGACAGATCCAGGACGAAAATCTCGAATTTCTGGCCCCGGGTCATCTCGATTGACAGCTTGAGGGCGCGACGATAGCCGATCCGCGGATTATCTGCCAGAATCCACGGTGTCAGCCGGTAGGCATACTGCTTGATGATCACCGGAATCATGAGTGCCGCGCCCAGCAGCGACAGGAGCGAAGCCAGCAGGATCGTGCCCATGCCGGCCAGCTGTGCGGTCAACTGCTCATCGAGCTGCAGCCCCTGGGTGATCCAGATCTGCACCGACTCCATACTGAAAATGAAAGTCAGGACAGCGCTGGCCATGATCAGCAGGGTGGGCAGCAAAGACCACAGAAAGAGCCAGAGATTCATCCAGAGCATACCGCCGACAGTCGGCAGCCAGTCACCATTGCGGAACAGACTGAATATCTGGCCCAGGGATGGTACGCCGGCTGCTTCCCGGCTGCGTGAATACCAGCGATACCCGCCGACCTGGATGACCGGGGCAATGAAAATCGCATACAGCAGGCCGATAATCGAGACAATCGCGATCGCGATTAAAATGAGCTGAAACCAGGTGCTCAGGAAAATCGACTGCCATTCAAATGAACCGTTGCTGAAGCGGTCCATGCTCTGCTCATCAAACGGGAATGTAAAGCCCGGCCGACCACCGGCCAGCATCGAAACAACCAGCGAAACAGCAAAAGCAGTCCAGTATTTGCTGCGCAGATGATTTTTGGCATTATTCTTCAGGTCAAGGCGTGTCCACATGGTTAAAACCTCCTGTTCGCCTTGATTATAACGCAAAGGCCGTGACAAATACACCATATGTCGCCAATCCCGATTCAAGGAAGGTTTGTTGCGGCGCAGGCAGCCAGACGTCTGCCCGGCAGCGGATCAGCGACATTTGACTTGCAGGGGCCGCGGTTTGGTGATACTTTATTTTTATTCAATAGCGGCCGGGCAGTTTTGCCGGCAGACTGGACTGGAGTGGAGTGCATGCAACCTTTAAAAGGCTCGATTACCGCCCCGCGGGGCTTTGCCGCAGCTGGTGTAGCTTGTGGCCTGAAGAAAGACAACCGCCTGGATCTGGCCCTGATTGCCAGTGAGGTACCGGCTACCGTCGCCGGTGTTTTCACCCGCAATCGCGTCAAGGGACATTCCCTGCAACTGACGATGGAGTCTGTAGCCAACGGCCTGGCCAGTGCAGTCGTGATCAATAGCGGCAATGCCAATGCCTGCGTCGGCGAGGCCGGCCTGAAGGACGCGGAAACAATGGCCGCGCTGGTTGCCAGCCGCCTGGGCTGCCCGGTCGAGCAGGTCATGACCGGATCGACCGGCGTCATCGGCAAGCGGCTGGATATGGAAGCGATTACCCGGGGCATCGGCGAGGCGGCAGAATCGCTCGCCTCATCACCCGAGGCCGGTCACCGGGCTGAGCGGGCTATCATGACGACCGACCTGATTCCCAAGGAATGCATCGTCCGGTTCGAACATGATGGCTGCACTTATACGGTCGCCGGAATGGCCAAGGGTTCGGGGATGATCCATCCCGACATGGCCACGATGATCAGCGTCATCGCCACGGACTGCGCGGTCAGCCGCCCCCTGCTGACTGATTTGCTCCGCCAGGTCAGCAATCAGACCTTCAACCGCGTTTCGGTTGATGGGGATACCAGTGTCTGTGACATGGTGCTGGCCCTGGCCAATGGCTGCGCCGGTGGTCCGCTTATCGACGATGCAGCCAGCGAGGCCGGCCAGCTGCTGGCCAGGGCGCTGACCATTGTCAGCACCCAGCTGGCACGCCTGATTGCCCAGGATGGCGAAGGGGCAACCAAGCTGGTCGAGATCCAGTGCCAGGGTGCCCGCACACCGGCCGATGCCTACAGGATTGTGCTGGCGATCGGCCGTTCACCGCTGGTCAAGACGGCTATCTTCGGTGAAGATGCCAACTGGGGCCGGATCCTGACAGCCGCCGGCTATTCTGGGGCCGACTTTGACCCGGCCAGCTGTGATATCTACCTGGGTGACCTCAAGGTCTGTGAAAAGGGCTGTGCCCTGCTGTTTGACGAGGCACGGGCCAAGCAGATCCTGCAGGAAAAAGAGATCCTGATCCGCGTCGCCCTCCATGACGGTCACGCTTTCGATCGTCTGTGGACCTGCGATTTCTCCTATGACTACATCAAGATCAACGGCAGCTACCGGACCTGACATACAGGCAAGAAAAAAGGAAGAGCGGGCAGATTCTCAGTAAACTGCCCGCTCTTCCTTTTTATTTTTAAAATTAATGACATTCCTGTCCAGCTGCAGCCTGTTTCCTGGTCCTGGCGCGTCCTTGTGGCCTGCCTCCGGATAATAACGGGTCCTTGCGCTTATTTCAGGACAAAAGTGGTCGTTCCGGTACTGGTCGCATAGGTTGACGTGGCCGTGGTCACAGCCTTGACTGTATAGGTACCGAGGGTCGAACGGGTCGTGGTCGAGTAGGTCCAGGTCGCGGTCCCGGCCGTGCCGGTGGTCAGCGTCTTGCTGCTGATGGACCGGGTACCGAGCGTAATGGTCGCCCGGACCGAAGCCCGGTTGATCGCCAGACCGTTCGTATCCTTGACCGTGACGGTGATCGTGACCCGGCTGCCCCGACTATAGCTGGCTGCGTTGGTCACGGCTGTCGTGACAGTCTGCCTGATAACGGGGGTCGGCGTCGGTGTGGGTGCCGTAGTCGGCGTCGGCGCGGGTGTCGGTGTCGGCGCGGCTGGCAGCGTCGGCACATTGGCCGTCACCAGGCCGTAACCATACCAGTTGTCTATACCGGCGGTACCCAGGTCGCGGGCTGACCACTCCAGGACTGAACGCAGCTCACTGGCAGATAACGCCGGGTATTGGGACTTCAGGACAGCCAGGACACCCGCCACATGGGGTGTGGCCATCGAGGTGCCGCTCATATAGGCGTACTGGTTATCCGGGTATGTGCTCTCGATGCTGACGCCAGGTGCCGCTACGTCAACGGCGGGGCCCGTCGAGGAGAAATAAGCCCGCACATTGTTGCTGTCGGTGGCGGCTACTGCAATGGCCGCCGGATACCTGGCCGGGTAGCCGACATTGTCATTCGTGCCGCTGCTGTTGCCGGAATTGCCGGCCGCAGCAACAACCAGCACCCCTTTATTGACTGCATTATTGACCGCAGTCTCCATGGCGGTCGTGCCGGATGAAGAGCCCAGGCTCATGCTGATGATGTCCACGCCCTGGCTGACGGCCCAGTCAATGCCCTCTACAACATCGGTCAGCGTACCGGAGCCGGCGCTGTCGAGGACTTTCACCGCATAGAGATTGGCATCCGGCGCGACACCAAGAACGCCCAGTCCATTGTCATCGGCCGCGATTGTGCCGGCGCAGTGCGTGCCGTGGCCATGATCATCGTCATAGGAAGTGGTGTAAGATACTGCCGAGTAACCACCCTTGAGATTGGCAACCAGGTCCTCATGCGTTGTATCGATACCAGTATCGATGACAGCCACGTCAACGCCGGCACCTTTGTACCCGGAGGCCTGAGCTGTCGGGGCTTCAACCCGGGTCACACCCCAGTCAAGGGTATCATCAGCGACCGTGACAATAATGTCCTTCTCCACGGCCAGGATGGCGGGATTGCGACGGAGCTGGGCTGCCGCGGCCGAAGTGAGATCTGCCGACTGCATCTTGAAATTCCTGTACTGATGGCGGACCTGGCCGCTCAGGCCAACAATATCAGCCTGGCCCTGGCTGAGAGTCGCGGCACTGGTCCCCGGCCTGTAGGTGATCACGTAGCGGCCCACGGCATTGTTGGCTGCCGCAGCCCCGGCGTTCTGGGCAATCAGGCCGCTGCCCAGGGTCAGGATCATGGCGACAACGGTGAATATCGCCAGCGATTTCTTCATATCCATCTCTCCTTCTAGAATTTTATGATTTGATTATCACCTGATCGCTCCGATTACAGCCAGTCGAAGCTGACCTGGCCGTCTTTGAAGTCGGCGGACACACCAATCTTCTGATCGAGCTTGCCGGCGAGCACCAGGTCAGCCAGCGGGTCTTCAAGCAGGCGCTGGATCGTCTTGCGCAGCGGCCGGGCGCCATATTTCGGGTCATAGCCCTTGTCGGCCAGGAAATCCTTGACGGCATCGGATACGACAAAGCGCAAACCCTTGTCGGCCAGGTGACCGATCACTTCCTTGAGCATCAGGTCAACAATCTGGCGGATCTCGGCCCGGCTCAATTCCTGGAAGACAACAATCTCGTCCACCCGGTTGAGAAACTCCGGCCGGAACATTTCCTTGAGCACCGTCTGGACACGGCTTTCGAGCGCGACATACCCCTCGGCCCCAAAGCCGAATGCATTGGCCTTCAGCGTCGTGCCGGCATTGCTGGTCATGACGATAATGGTATTTTCAAAACTGACCAGCCGGCCATGGCTGTCCGTCAGCCGGCCGTCATCAAGGATCTGCAGCAGGATATTAAAGACATCAGCATGGGCCTTCTCGATTTCATCGAGCAAAATGACACTGTATGGCTTGCGGCGGATCTTCTCGGTCAGCTGGCCGCCATCGTCATAGCCGACATAGCCAGGCGGCGAGCCGATCAGCTTGCTGACCGTGTGCGGCTCCATGAATTCCGACATATCGAGGCGGACCATGGCGTCTTCGGACTCAAACATGGCCTCGGCCAGGGCCTTGACCAGCTCGGTCTTGCCGACACCGGTCGGCCCGACGAAAATAAAGGACGCCGGTTTACGCCGCTTGCCAAAACCGGCCCGGTTGCGCCGGATCGCCCGGGCCAGTGCCGAAACGGCCTGGTCCTGGCCAATTACACGATGGTGCAGCCGTTCTTCGAGCTTGAGCAGCTTTTCCGATTCACTTTCGGTAATCCGCTGCACCGGAATACCCGTCCACATTTCAACAACGTGGGCAATGTCCTCGGTTGTGATCGGAATAGGCTGGTTGGCTGCTTCCAGCTCGCTGATCTCTTTGTCGAGACGCAACAGATGCGAACGCAGGTCAGCCTGCTTTTCATAGAGATGAACATCTTCGGGGCTGTTGGCGATCTGGAAGTCGAGGGCGTCCTTGTCCTGCTGCATCGTCTCGCGCAGCGACCGGCTGTTCTCGAGGCGGATCAGGGTCGTATCGCCGAGATTGCGGTGTGAACCGGCTTCATCAAGCAGGTCAATGGCCTTGTCCGGCAGGAAACGGTCGGTAATATAGCGGTCCGACATCCGGACGGCCAGCTCTATGACTTCATCCGAATAGGTCACATGGTGGTGTGACTCGTAGTAATCGCGAATCCCCTTGAGGATCTCGATCGTCTCACGCACGGAAGGCTCCTCGACGATAACCTTCTGGAAACGCCTTTCCAGCGCCGAGTCTTTCTCGATGAAACGGCGGTATTCATCGAGCGTCGTCGAGCCGATGACCCGGATCTCACCCTTGGCCAGGGCTGGCTTGAGGATATTGGCGGCATTCATGGCCCCTTCGGCATCACCGGCGCCCATGATATTGTGCAGCTCATCGATAACCAGGATAATATTGCCGGCACGCCGGGCGTCATCAACCACGCCCTTCATGCGGCTTTCAAACTGGCCGCGGAACTGGGTGCCGGCGACCATCGCCGTCATATCGAGCAGATACACTTCCTGGCTGAGCAGCTTGGCCGGGACTTCATGATGGGCGATCTTGACCGCCAGGCCTTCGGCAATCGCGGTCTTGCCAACACCGGGCTCGCCAAGCAGGACGGGATTATTCTTGGCCCGGCGATTGAGGATCTGGATGACGCGGGCCAGCTCTTTCTCCCGGCCAATGATCCGGTCGATCTGCCCGGCCAGCGCCTTCTGGGACAGATTGGTTCCGAACTGGTCGAGAAATTTGCGGCGTTTATCCGGACGGGCGCGTTCGCCGCGCTCCCCCTCACGACCGGTTTTACGGCTTTCGCCGGGTTCGCTGACATCATCGGATTCCGAGCCGACAGCTGCTGGCAGCAGTTCGTTATTTTCCTTGCCATCAGGATTGCCCTGTTCATCGTCACTGTCGGTGCTGCCATCGGTGAGCCGGTCCATGTCAAAATTGCCGCTGAGCAGCGACTGGAAAAGGCTCTCCGGGCTCTGGCCCTCCATCTGGGTCATCACGCCATTCATCCGTTCAGTCAGTTCATCAATATTGCTGTCGTTAATCCCCGCCTTGGCGAAAAGCTCATCCATTCCGCCCAGTCCGGTGCGATAGGCACATTTCAGGCACAAACCCTCGCTGATGCGCTGACCATTTTCAAAACGGGTGGTAAAAACCACCGCGACATTTTTCTTGCACATGACACATTTAGCCATTGTTTTTCGTTATCCTTTACTCCCCACAGGGACAGCCTGGTTTAAATTTACAACATGATCAGGAATATGCTCGAGAGCCAGTGCCGGGGGCAGCGACCTGAACAGGCGGGCCAGGTATTCACCGGTGTATGAAGCGGGATTGGCCGCCACCATCTCCGGTGTACCAGTCGCAATAATCTGTCCGCCGGCATTGCCACCTTCCGGTCCCAGGTCGATGATATAATCAGCCGTCTTGATAACGTCCAGATTATGCTCGATGACCAGGACTGTATTACCATTTTCCGTCAGCCGATGCAGGATGTCAACCAGCTTATGGACGTCGGCAATATGCAGGCCGGTGGTCGGTTCATCCAGAATATAAAACGTATTGCCAGTGCCGCGCCGGGCCAGTTCAGTTGCCAGCTTGACGCGCTGGGCCTCGCCGCCTGACAGCTGGGTCGAAGGCTGGCCGAGCCGGATATAGCCCAGGCCGACATCCTGCATCGTTTGCAGCTTACGGGCAATGCGCGGAATATTGGCGAAAAATTCGACACCCTCATCAACGGTCATGTCGAGCACTTCGGCAATATTTTTGCCCTTGTAACGGACCTCCAGGGTTTCCCGGTTGTAACGACGCCCTTTGCAGACATCACAGGTCACATAGATATCCGGCAGGAAATGCATTTCGATCCGGTTGACGCCATCACCGCTGCAAGCTTCACAGCGCCCGCCGCGCACATTGAAACTGAATCGTCCCTGCTTATAACCACGGGTGCGGGCGTCCTGGGTGCTGGCAAAGAGGTCGCGGATCAGGTCAAAAACGCCAGTATAGGTCGCCGGATTGGAACGAGGTGTACGCCCGATCGGCGACTGATCAATATCGATGACTTTATCCAGATACTCCAGGCCGGTCAGCTTGTCAAAAGCCCCGGCGAAACGGTGGGCCCCGTTGAGCTCCGCCGCCAGCTTCTTGAGCAAAATGCCATTTACCAGCGAGCTTTTCCCCGATCCGGAGACACCCGTGATACATGTCATCAGGCCGATCGGAATATGGACATCGATCGACTTGAGGTTGTTCTCCCGGGCCCCGAAAACCGAGAGCCAGCGGCCATCCGGCTGGCGGCGCACGGCCGGAATCGCGATCTGGCTGCGTCCGGACAGGTAAGCCCCGGTAATCGAGCGCGGATTGGCCATGATCTGCGCAGCCGTGCCGGTCGCGACCACTTCCCCGCCGTGCTCACCAGCACCCGGACCCATATCGATAATATAATCCGCGGCAAACATTGTTTCCTCATCGTGTTCCACGACCAGGACTGTATTACCCAGGTCGCGCAGGCGCTTGAGGGTAGCCAGCAGGCGGGAATTATCCCGCTGGTGCAGGCCGATACTGGGTTCATCAAGGATGTACAGGACGCCCATCAGGCCGGAGCCGATCTGCGTGGCCAGGCGGATACGCTGGGCCTCGCCGCCGGACAAGGTTGCCGAAGCCCGGGCCAGGGTCAGGTAATCCAGGCCGACATCGACCAGAAAACCCAGGCGGGCCTCCAGTTCCTTGCGAATCTGGGCCGCAATGGTCATCTGGCGAGGGGTCAGGCTGACCGTCTGCAGGAAAGTCCGGGCCTGGCTGATCGGCAGCCTGGTCAGCTCGTCAATATTGAGCGGACCCAGGCGCACCGCCAGGCTGGCCGGCTTCAGGCGAGCCCCCTGACAGACCGGGCACGGCGTGACTGACATGTATTGTTCGTAGTATGCCTTCATATCGTCTGACGACGTCTCGCGAAAGCGCTTCTCCAGGCTATTGACAACGCCAATCCAGTCACTGCGGTAAACGCCATGATTATACTTGCTGTTGGTTGTATCAATCGCCAGGACTTCCCCGCCATTGCCAAACAGAATCATCTGCTGGATCTCTGCCGGCAGATCATTGAAAGGGGTATCCAGCGAAAACTGGTAGCGCACAGCCAGGGCTTCAATAAACGCCCGGGCCCAGCTGTTGCGGTCGGCAAAATTCCAGCCACCGGCCCTGATCGCCCCGTCGTTCATCGAAAGACGGCGATCATACACAACCAGCTCCGGATCAATCTTGCTCATCTGGCCCAGGCCGGTACATTGCGGACAGGCACCATACGGATTGTTAAACGAAAAAAGACGCGGCGCAATCTCCTCCAGACTGACATTACAGTCCGGGCAGGAAAAATGCTGCGAAAACAATTGCTCACCCGGCATCTCAGCCGGCGTCCCGGCCATCGTCCCAGCCGGCGTCATAGCCGGCGTCCCAGCCGAAAGGTCAGCAGCCGATCCGGTCATCGTCCCGGCTGGCAGGTCAGTTGCCGCCGCCGTGGTATGCAAAGTCGCCGGCAACTGAAACTGCACCTGCAGCAGTCCCTCTGACAAGTGAAGGGCAGTCTCAATCGAGTCATTCAGGCGCGAGCGGATACCCGGGCGCAAGACCAGCCGGTCAACGACGACCTCAATCGTATGTTTGCGGTTCTTCTCAAGCGGTATATCTTCCTCAAGCTCGTAGATCTGGCCGTCCACACGCACCCGGACATATCCGGCCTTGCGGAAATCATCAAACAGTTTGGCGTACTCACCCTTGCGACCACGCACTACCGGCGCAAGCAGCACCAGGCGAGTCCCCTCCGGATACCTGTCAATCGTCTCAATAATCTGGTCAACCGACTGGCGCTCAATGACCCGCCCGCAGCTCGGGCAATGGGGTGTGCCGACCCGGGCAAAGAGCAGACGCAGATAGTCATAAATCTCCGTCACCGTACCAACAGTCGAGCGGGGATTCTTGCTGGTTGTCTTCTGGTCAATCGAAATGGCCGGTGACAGCCCCTCAATATGATCAACGTCCGGCTTCTCCATCTGGCCGAGAAACTGGCGGGCATATGAAGACAGCGATTCGACATAACGACGCTGGCCTTCGGCATAAATAGTATCGAAAGCCAGTGATGATTTACCTGACCCGGAAAGACCAGTCAGGACCACCAGCTGGTCACGGGGAATCTCAATACTGATATTTTTCAAATTGTGCTCACGGGCACCCTGGACACGAATGGCGGATTGCATAGGTCCCTTCTTCATCTACTTCAAGCTGATCTCTCATAAAACAAAACAATTGTCCGAAGAATCGAGTGTTTCTTATTTTAACACATTGTTGTGGCAATAATGTGATTCACGGCACATATAAACAGAATTTTCACGCAGAGTGGAAAATAAGCATCCTTGTGATATATAATGAAAGGCTGTAGGAGGATTACACCATGTACAAAAAAATACTCATCGCACTTTTGCTGGCCGCCTTGCTCGGTTCGGTTTTCGCCGGCTGTGCCACGCAGGAGACAACTGTCAGCCCAACCGCCGCTACAACGACCGCGGCTGAGGATATCACCGAATCAACAACCGCTGCAGTCACCAAGGTCCAGGTCGGCTTTTCAGTTGCCGATTCTGACGACGCCTGGCTCTCATCATTGACCAAAGCAGCCCGCGTCAAGGCCAAGGAAATGAATGACGTCGCCGAGTTCACCTTCGTTGATGCCAAGAACGATCCGGAGCTGCAGCTGGTCGAGCTGGAAGTATTGATCAAGCGTGGCTGCAAGGCCATCGTCATCAATCCGGTTGATCTCGAAAACACATCAGCCCTGACGAACATGGCCAGGGACGCCGGAGTCACGCTGATCATTGTCAACCGCCCGATCCGCACCGAGGCCAATGCTTACATCGGTCCGGACCTGGCACTTACAGGCTCCATGCAGCTGGACCAGATCGCAACGAAACTGGGCGGCAAGGGCAATGTCGCGATCATGGCTGGCGACCTGAACAGCAGCGGCAGCAGTACATACGTCAACAGCATCAAGAAAGCCCAGGCCGAACGCTATCCCAAAATGAAGATCACTGTAATTGAAGACACCAAATGGGACCGTGCCAAAGCCCAGGCTCAGATGGATGAGTGGATCAAAAGTGACAGCACCCAGAAAGATGCTGCCAAATTGGATGCTGTAATCGCCCAGAACGACGAAATGGCCATCGGCGCGGCAAAAGCGATCCAGACTGCCGGCCTCGCCGGCAAAATCCTCGTATCTGGCCTGAACGGCTCAGTCGACGCCCTCAACCAGATGGCTGACGGCAGCATGAGCTTCACGGTATTCCAGGACCCGACTGTTGAAGGATACGCGGCGATCGTCGCTGCGGTCAAAGCGGCCAGCGGCGAAACCTACGAAGCCAATACCCAGTCCAATCTGGAGGCTGTCAGTCCGGACGCAGTATCTGCTTACCTTGAAAAATGGAAACAGATCAAGAGCACTGAACCGGAAGATCCGGTCTATCCAACCGAAACAACCGGGTCGAGTACTGAAACAACGGGCAGCGCCGGCACAAGTGAAACCACCGCCGCCGGTGGCGATACGACAACAACCAGCGCTGAAATCACCACAGCGGCAACAAGCGGCGCATAACGAAGAAATTGGCGCTGAAAACTTATGCCCGGGAGCGGGCCGTGATTCTTTGCAGGTGATTGTTTATGCCCGGGAGCGGGCCGTGCACGTCGCTCAAACAGGTCCTCGCCGCTGACGCGGCTGCGGAACTCGCTTTGGTGCATCGGCCCGCTCCCGGGCTTTTTACGTTTCACACCTGTCGAATCGGCCCGCTCCCGGGATTTTTACGTTTTCCCCTGCCTGCGGGAGGGGTCATTCAAGGTTGTACGCAATTTTTCGGGCCGCACCGACGCTCAAACAGGTCCTCGCCGCTGACGCGGCTGCGGAACTCGCTTTGGTGCATCGGCCCGCTCCCGGGCTTTTTACGTTTTCCGCTGCCTGTGGGAGGGGTCATTCAAGGTTGTACGCAATTTTTCGGGCCGCACCGACGCTCAAACAAGGACATCATATGAATGAGGGATTTTACTTGTTTCAGTGGGAAGCACAGGTCTGACTCACCGGGATTCAACAAGCTGCTTATCAAATATGGGCCTGAACAATTGATAATACGTATCAAAAGATTTCATTGCGTCCCGGCTAAAAAGGCATATTGATTATTGTTTATCGTTTATTGTACTTGGTAAGTTGCTCATCTTACCTTGCTTATTCGCACATCCGTTCACATCTACGATATATGATATATGGATTTCAGCAACGAAATGCCGGTCTCGGTCCTGAAGACGCTGTCCAGGATCTGACGGATATTCGTTTCCGAATAGTTACTCTCATCTGCGTTCACGAGGTAGTCCGCTTCAAGTAAAATCTGGTAATCTATTTCTGAGATTTTTAAGAGCGTGTGATGATGTCCTACCAGAAAAATAACCCGTTTGATGAATTCGTCTGAATAACCGGTATCCTTGAGAAACTCCGCAGTTAATAATTCGCCTTCTTTTTCTTGATACTTGCCATTTGTATTTCCATACTTTTCACGGCATAGCGGACAGGCAATGTCATGAAGAAGGGCAGCAACTTCCAGCACTGCTTGCGTGTTGCAATCAAGGTTTTCGCATTCCCCGATTATTTTTGCATATGTATATACCTTCAAGAAGTGATTAATATCATGACGATTACATTTAGAATAATCGATCATTTTCAGTGCAATTTCTGAAATGGTCATACCTACGCTCTCCCATCAATTCATGTTGCCTGTTCCCATAGTCAGCCTACGAATAAGAATGCAATTATTGCGTCAAAGACATACAGGCTACAAAAAATGTATTCACAATTCCGGCCCGGTCCGCCCCACCAGACCACGTACCACGCCCCACCCAGCTCCCAACCAGCCAGGACAGAACGTTAAAAAAGCCCGGCCCGGGGCCGATGCACCCGAGCGAGTTGATCGCGCAAGCGATCTTGTTCGAGCGAAGTGCGCGGTCCCGGCCGGGCTTGCATTCGGTCAGGCAAATGCTAATACGCGGCCCCGGCCGGGCTTGCATTCTGTCAGGTAAATGCTAATATGCCAGACCACGTACCACGCCCCACCCTGCCCCCAGCCAGCCAGGACAGAACGTTAAAAAAGCCGGCCCGGAGCCGATGCACCCGAGCGAGTTGATCGCGAAAGCGATCTTGTTCGAGCGAAGTGCGCGG
>CAYVHB010000005.1:39921-101315 GCA_964450865.1 uncultured Oscillospiraceae bacterium
GATGCACCCGAGCGAGTTGATCGCGAAAGCGATCTTGTTCGAGCGAAGTGCGCGGTCCTGGCCGGGCTTGCATTCGGTCAGGCAAATGCTAATACGCGGCCCCGGCCGGGCTTACATTCTGTCAGGCAAATGCTAATATGCCAGACCACGTACAACGCCCCACCCAGCTCCCAACCAGCCAGGACAGAACGTTATAAAAGCCCGGCCCGGGGCCGATGCACCCGAGCGAGTTGATCGCGCAAGCGATCTTGTTCGAGCGAAGTGCGCGGTCCCGGCCGGGCTTGCATTCGGTCAGGCAAATGCTAATACGCGGCCCCGGCCGGGCTTGCATTCTGTCAGGTAAATGCTAATATGCCAGACCACGTACCACGCCCCACCCTGCCCCCAGCCAGCCAGGACAGAACGTTAAAAAAGCCGGCCCGGAGCCGATGCACCCGAGCGAGTTGATCGCGAAAGCGATCTTGTTCGAGCGAAGTGCGCGGCCCCGGCCGGGCTTGCATTCTGTCAGGCAAATGCTAATATTACGCCAGGTCGAAGTGTTTGCTGACGACGGCAACGGTCTTTTCCTTGGCAATCTTCATGGCTTCGTCGGCATCCAGCTTATAATACTCAGGACGGAACAGCTCGATCGAGATCGCACCTTCGTAGCCGTTTTTCTTGAGGGTACCAAGAATACCGTCGAGATCAACCGCGCCGTCACCCGGCCAGAGACGATTCTCATCGCTGCCCTGACCAACCGGCAGGTCTTCCGCGTCATCAAGGTGAACGATGAAGACTTTCTTGGCATCGGCTTTTTCCAGGGCGGACATCTTGGAGTTCATGGCATGGAAATGATAGCAATCGAGGGTTACGCCGACATTGTCGCGATCGACGGCTTCAACGATTTCATATGCCTGCTCGAAGGTATTGACGGTGTGGATGGGAGAACCGCAGAATTCCAGGCAGAGTTTGACGCCGTATGGCTTGGCAATATCGGACAGCTCACGGAAAACGCGTGCGGTCTCTTCCTTGATTTCGGTTTTGGTCTTGATGCCCTGGTCCCAGTTGCAGACGCCAATGACGATTTTGCAGCCGATTTTGTCGCCAACTTCGCACATATACTTCAGGTCATCGCGAATCTTCTGCTGGCCGGCTGCATCGTTGAAGGTCAGCGGGTACAGGGTGTTGAAGGCCAGGGGTTTGATTTTGTGAGTTTTGAAGAATTCGGCCAGATCGTCAACCGTGTGGGTTTCGAGGTATTCCGGCAGTTTGTCCATGGTCCGGATTTCGATGTAGTCAAAGCCGTATTTCTCGCCGAGGATCAGGTCTTGTTCAAGAGTCGAGTTGCCGATAAATGTCGCTTCGTTAAATCCAATTTTCATTTCTGTTTTTCCCCTTTTTAATTTCAAGGTCTGGTTCTATTGGCCGCGTGAGCATTGGATCATCCGATCATCTGGCAGCGTGGCCTTGTTTTGCGCGATGAAGTGGCAGCTTTAGCGGCGCAGCAGTTCGCGCTCGATCCGCTCGCGGGCTTCGGGAGCCTGGCGGGCCATTCTTTCCGGATAGCCGAAGTAGGAGACACAGGCGATTGATTCGCCGCCGACTTTGAACGTCTTGTTGGCGAAGTCCATCTTGCGCAGCTGTTCGAAAATGCCATCGAAATCAACTTCACCTTCGCCCATGGCGGTATGCTGGTGAATGGACATGCTGACGCCCGGCGGATTGACGATATAGCGGCAGTCGATGGTCTGGTTCATGGTATCGGCAAAAAGAATGTGGGACAGGTCGTCACCGGCGTAAGCCAGCATGCTGCGGACATCGCCTTTGCCCTGGTCATAGAAGAAGCCATGTGACGCCGAATAGCAATACTTGAGGTTTTCGCTGCGATAAGACTTGACCATGTCACAGGTTTCATTGTTCAGTTCGCAGAAGTCGTAAGGATGGGACTGGATTTCAACGCGAATGCCTTCTTTTTCAAAGAGGGGCAACAACTCATCAATCGAGCGGAACCACATGCCGTTGCAGATTTCAGGCTGGTGCGGATCGCCGGAAAGTTCGGTATTGATGACCTGAACGCCCATGTTGACCGCGACTTCAACGATCTTTTTCCAGTTTGCGACGGCGTGCTGGCGCTGCTCTTCGGTTGGGCCGGACCAGCGATAGACAACGATGAAAGAGGAAATTTCCAGGCCAGTTTCCTTGAGCGCCTGACGATATTCGGCTTCACATTCCCTGGAGAAAAGCGGATGCTTGTAGAAGGGATTGATCCGCGGATGGGGGGACTGTTCAATGTATTTGAAGCCCCAGTCTGCGACCTGGTGGACCATGCGATTGATGGGCATTTGCTTAGCAAGGACATCAACATCAAATGCTATTTTCATGAGTAATAATCGCTCCTTCTATGCAATTTGGCTGACTGGGATGGAAAGGATTGATAAATTTTACTAATCCGATCTGGATCTGTCTGAATCGGATGGACTTGGATGGACTGGATGCGTTCCGGATGGAGGCGTCCTGATCTGTCCTGATCGATCAGGGGCATGGTCGCTTCTTAGCAAAGCGGCCAGCCCCTTTTCTTGCCGGGGATCAGGTCATGGCTTAATTGTAGAAGGTCGGCCGCTCGACGGTCTCGATCGGCTCGATTGCGCCGCTGGTCTGGGCTTTAACACACGCGTCGGAGGTTACGCAGGCCAGGTAGCCGTCCCAGGCGGTGGGGCCATTGACTTCACCCTTGAGGGTCGAGTCGATCCAGTCCTGGAGCTCGACGTCGTAGGAATCGATAAAGCGGTCTTTCCAGTCATTGAGAATGGTGTTGAAAAGCTTTTCACCGCTGCGCATCTGGATCGACATCGGCTCAGGCAGCTTGGCAATCCCGGTTTCACCGACGACTTCGCACTGGATATCATAGCCATACTGGCAGTTAACGAAGATTTCCAGCACGACACGGATGCCGGTCTTGGTGGTCAGGATCAGGACCTGGGGATCCATGAGCTTGTCATGGGTAAACTGGGTCTGGCGGGGCATAAGAACCTGGGCAGACGTCCACTCGTCATTGATCAGCCAGTGCAGGCAGTCGATTTCGTGGATGGCGGTATCATTGATGGCCATGGAGGTCACATAAGCGGTCGGTACGGTCGGATTGCGGTGCGCGCAATGCAGCACGAGCGGCTGGCCGATCTTGCCGGTATCGATGACATTTTTCAGCATCTTGTAGCCGGCATCATAACGGCGCATGAAGCCAACCTGGACCAGCTTTTTGCCGAAGGCCATTTCGGCATCCACAATATTCTTGGCACCGGCTGCGCTGGTGGCCATGGGCTTTTCAACGAATACGGGCTTGCCGGCCTTGATGCCTGCGAGGACCTGCTCTTCATGAGCCGGACCCCAGGATGTAACGACCAGGGCATCAACGTTCGGATCATCGACCACTTCCTGATAGGTCTTGTAGACGGCAATATTGCCATACTGATCTGCGACCTGCTGGGCGCCGGCGAGGTTGATGTCAGTCACGGCGACGACTTTGGAGCCGACCAGTTTCGTGTTCAGGCGACGGATGTGTTCGCGGCCGATTGCACCTGTTCCGATGACACCGATTTTAAGAGCCATGATTTTTTCCTCCTTGTGGATGGCTGCCAGGTTGCCTGGCGAGCTGGATGGGATTGGATATAATGGACTATTATTTTTATTTGCCTGACTGAAAGCCAGGCGGACCTTCTGAGCTTGCTGAATGACAACTGTCTGTTCGTGGCGGATTGTCGTAACCAGTGTGGTCGATAGATGCTGCTGATTTGCAGATCGGCGTGTACGGCCGGGAAGGGCCTGGCTGATTTGATCGACCCTATGACTTGCTCAAAACATAATCACTATCATCGGATGCATGAATGTTACGTGCCCGGGCTCGTTGTCATGTTTTGATTATATCCGATCATTTCCTGGCTGTCAATATCACATTTCTGATTCATTTGCCTTTTATCTGGTTCAGCATGGATTGACTTTACCTGGCATTGACGATGGGTGAAACTTTCTCATCAGGTGGCTTTGGCTGCCTGCTGGCCTGACAAGATCTCTTCTCATCAGGTGGCTGCAGTTTCATGACAGACAAGAGGATTCCCAATCATTTTTACCTGAATGGGAATCCTCTTGTTAGTCATCACCGATTGAAAACCCACTCAGCAGCTTGAGACAGGCCGGACATCAACAGACAGGATCGGCAGGAATACGGGATCTGGGGCCAGCGGACGCTGCTGGGACAAGGGATTGGAGAGCCGGATCTCTAGGTATTTGGGAACAGGAAGCGTTGGCCATACGTACCGGGGTGGTAAGACGCAGCTTCTGCAGGTACGCAGGAGCCGGTCATCACCGATGGCATCCTGGTGACATCTGCAGACAGAATCAGGATGTTTACAGGATCTGGCTTAAACCTTGGTGCGTCTCTTGTCGAGCAGCACGGCGCCGATGATGATGATAGCCTTGACGATCTGCTGCCAGTAGGAATTGATATTGAGCATGTTCATACCAGCGTTGATGATGAAGATGATCAGCGCACCGACAATCGTGCCCTGCACCGTACCGATACCGCCAGTGCTCTGGCTCGTACCACCGATAACGGCACCGGCGATGGCGTCCAGTTCATAGGACACACCGGCACCGGGGTTGGCGGATTCAAGACGGGAGGACAGGGCAATACCGGCCAGGCCGGCCAGGAAGCTGGCGTAGGCATAGACAATGATCTTGATCTTCTTGACATTGACGCCGGAAATGATCGCGGCCTGTTCATTGCCGCCCAGGGCATAGATGTGACGGCCAAAACGGGTCTTGTTCAGGACTATGTAAGTGAAGATCGTAACAATAGCCAGGATGATGACCGGGAACGGAATGCCGAACGGCGGTGCGGTTTCATTGGCAAACTTGAAGACCTTGAGGACTTCGCCCTGGCCGATGTAGTTATAGGCATCGGAGAAATCACCGATCGGTTTACCATTGGTATAGAGCAGGGCGACACCGCGGGCGGCGGTCATCATGCCCAGGGTCACGATGAAAGGCGGCAACTGGAAGAAGGCAATGATCACACCATTGACCACACCGGCCAGCGTCGCTACTGCAAGGGCAGCGATGATCGGAACAAATACCGGATACTGGCCGGGATGGGCCATACTGGCGCCGACAACGGCCGCCATGGCCAGCACCGAACCAGATGACAGGTCAATGCCGGTCGTAATAATGATGATGGTGACACCGACAGCAATCAGGCTGACAAACGATGCCTGACGCAAGATATTGACCAGGCTGCGGACTTTGATGAAGTCACCCTTGGTCAGGATGCCCATCAGGATGATCAGGGCGATCAGAATCAGATAAATACCATACTTGTTGAGGATCTGCTTATAATCGATTTTCTTGCCAACAGCCTCACCGGCCTGACTATTAGTGGCCATAGTAATTGTCCTCCTTATCATTTATCCAGAATGGCTCAGGTATCCAGAACGGCTCAGGCCAGATTGGGTTGTTTTTTGCGGGTATTGGTCGCATATTCCATGATCGTGGTCTGGTTGGCGTCCTTGCGATTGACTTCACCGGTAATCCGGCCTTCATGCATGACCATGATCCGGTCACTCATACCCATGACTTCCGGCAATTCCGAAGAAATCATGATAACCGCCCGGCCTTCCTTGGCCATCAGACTCAGCAGCCGGTGAATTTCCGATTTGGCACCGACGTCAATACCACGTGTCGGTTCGTCAACGATCAGGATTTCCGGGTCAGTCAGCAGCCAGCGGGCTACGAGAACCTTCTGTTGATTTCCGCCGGACAGGTTGCCAATCCTCTGCTGCAAACTGGGTGTCTTGACGGCCAGTTTGTTTTTCTGGGAGAGACAGGCATCGTCCAGTGCTTTTTTCTTGAGCAGACCCAGACGCGAGTAATCCTTCATACAGGCGACGACCATATTGTCACGGACCGAGAGGGGCAGGAAACAGCCTGTACCCTTGCGGTCTTCAGTCAGCAGGGCCATGCGGTTTTTCAGCGCGTCACCCGGCTGATTGATCTTGACCTGTTTGCCATGAATGAAAATCTCGCCGGCATCGAGCCTGGTATAGCCAAACAGCGCTTCCATGACTTCGGTCCGGCCGGCACCCATCAGGCCGGCGAAACCAAGAATCTCACCTTTGCGCAGGTCAAAGCTGACATCCTTGAAGACGCCTTTGCGGGTCAGGTTGCGGGCCGATAAAATGACCTCACCGATTTCCGCCTCTTCTTTGGGGAACATCTGGGTAATCTCACGGCCGACCATCCAGGCAATCAGCTTGTCGCGGCTGGAATTGGCAGCCAGGTCGGTGCCAATATAGCGACCATCGCGGAAAACGGTGATCTCATCGGTTATCTGGAAGACTTCGTCCATTTTATGCGTGATAAAGACGAAAGCGACCCCTTCTTTTTTCAGACGGCGAACCATGTTGAACAGATGATCAACTTCTTTATCCGTGATGGCTGATGTTGGTTCGTCCATGATAATCAGTTTGGAATTGTATGAAATCGCTTTGGAAATTTCGACCATCTGCTTTTTGGCAACGGTCAGATTGACCATCAGGTCAGTTGGCCTGATATTGTCAATCCCCAGTGATTTGAAGAGCGCCACGGTCATTTCGATCATTTTCTTTCTGTCGACAAAAATGCCCTTGACCGGTTCGCGATTCAGGTAGATATTCTCAGCGACCGTCATGTGGGGAACCGGATTCAGTTCCTGGAAAATCATGGAGACACCATTTTGCAGCGAGGCAATGATGCTGTTATTTTCTACGACCTTGCCATCCACTTTAATGGTACCTGTATCAGCTTTGTACACACCCGAGACAATCTTCATCAGGGTGGATTTGCCGGCGCCATTCTCTCCCATCAGCGCGTGCACCGTTCCTTTACGGACTTTCATGGTCACGTCTGACAGGGCTTGCACGCCGGGGAAGGCTTTTGATATGTTTTCGACCTCAAGGATATATTCGTTGTTCAAAGCGCACCTCCGAAGCATAGCGGGATTTTCGGTTAAAGGGGGCGTTCAACTGGCGTTGAACGCCCCCTCTTCCGCATCGGCTTTCAGTTCGAGCAAGAATAATCGTTTACCTGATTATTTTCTCAATTCCTGCAGTCCGAATGTTTCATAGCCGATCGCTTCATTGCGGAAGCGACTGGTCAAAGGTTGTAATCAATATTTGCTGGCGTCCTCGGGACGGACCAGAACGTACGGAATGTCGATAACCTTCGGCAGGGTTTCGCCCTTGGCGGCTTTGTAGCCGGCTTCAGCGGCACCAGCGCCCTGGCCCTTGGCATCCTGGAAGACGGTGCAGGCGAGCTTGCCGGCCTTCAGGGCTTCGATCGCGTCGGGGGTAGCATCAATACCGGCAACCTTGACGTCCTGCAGCTTGCCAGCGTTCTCAAGAGCCTTGACGGCGCCGAGAGCCATTTCGTCGTTGTTGGAGATAACAGCGGTCATTTTCTTGCCGATGTCGGTGGCCAGCCAGTTCTCGACGATGTTCATGCCGAGGTCGCGCTGCCATTTGCCGGTGTCTTCAGCAAGGATTTCGATCTTCGGGAATTTTTCCTTGATAACGTCTTTGACGGCCTGGGTACGCAGGCGGGCGGCTTCGTTGGAGTCTTCACCACGCAGGATGACGATCTTGCCTTCGCCCTTCATGACGAACTCACCCATGTATTCCATTTCAAGCTTGCCGGAGATGTAGGAGTCGGAACCAACATAGGATGTGGCCTCGTCCTGGTTCTTGAAGACGCGGTTGACGGAGATCAGCGGGATGCCGGCATCCTTGGCCAGCTTGGTGTACTGCTCGGTGGCATCGGTATCAACCGGGTTGACAACGATGGCTTTGCAGCCGGACTGCACGAACTGCTCGAGCTGGGCGAGCTGCTGGGCCGGGTCATTCTTGGCATCGGTGAAGACGAACTCGGCATCGGTGTAGGTAGCGGCTTTGGCCTTGGCGGCGTCAAGCAGATAGGACAGGAACTTGTCGTCAAACTGGGACATCGAGAAACCGATCTTGACTTTGCCGGCGGCCGCTGTGGTGGTGGTGGCGGCGGCAGTGGTGGTGGTAGCTCCCGCGGATGTAGTGGTCGGAGCGGCGGTGGTGGTGGTGGTCTGGGTGCAGCCGGCAATCAGTGAAACCAGCAGGCCAACCAGAACTACGAGGGCGATCATTTTCTTGGACATGTTCAGACTCCTCCTCATTTTTGAGTTTTATATAACCTCTGCCCCGGCAACAGGACAGATGGATATATCAGGGTACGGTACAGACAGACTCTTCAGGGTATGGTGGGATTCGCGTTCAGGAAAACCTTCACGTTTATTCAATGTTTTCCCGGGTGCGGATCTCTATTTTTGTGTATAGATTGCGACTGGATGGCGTGTGGCCGTAAAAGCAGTATTCAAAGAGAATCTTGACCGGCAGATAGCCTTGCATCCGGGGCTCCTGGGTTATCGTGAAATCGATCAGGCCTTCCTTGATCTGCTTCTGGGTCTCAGGCAGTTTATCATAGGCGATGAACCGGATGTCCGTACGTTTGCTTGCACGAATGGCATCGCCGATTCCACTGACACCTGATCCGATGACGAAAACCCCGTCAACCTGTTTGCCACTCTGCAGATATGTATACATTGTATCATAAGAAACAGCATTATCATTATTATTTTGAATAATTTCCACAATTTTCAGATTGTAAGTGTCCTGCCGGATCACGGATTTGAAACCGGACAAGCGCTCCTGCAGGGACTTGAACTGTTCAGGACCGTTGACGCAGACGATTTTGCCGCCATTGGGCAGGAGCTTGTGCATCAGATCGCCGGCCACCCGTCCGCTCTTGCGCGAATTCTGGCCGACGTAACACAGACGATTGACGCCAGTGATATCGGTATTGTAAGTGACGACTGGTATGCCCTGCTCAATCAGGTCCTGCAAGGCCTGGCGGATACTGTTGTGGTCGTACGGAACAATCGCCAGGCCGGCAATACCTTTCTCCGACAAGAACCGGATCGCCTCGAGCTGTTCCTCAATATCGGCCTTTTTCATTTCAATGATATCAAATTCGAGACCAAAATTGCGAAATTCAGTGATGGCTTGCTGGACGCCCACCAGGACATCGGCAAAAAGCTTGTCCCGGGTGTTGGAGATGATGATGCCGATCCGGGTTGCCTTGCGTTGGAAGGCCAGTGCCTTCCCCGCCAGATTCGGCTGATAGCCCATTTCATCAGCGATGCGCCTGACCTTCTCGCGCACTTCCTGACTAACACCAGGCCGGTTATTCAGGACTTTATCCACCGTGCCCCGCGATACATTCGCGGCCGTGGCTATTGCGCGTATGGTGATCATCGATGGTTAACTCCTTGTCATTTCTTTATGAAATTGCTCGGGCACGTTAACAAGGTTAATTATAGGGATCGCTTTATATCCTGTCAATACACTTTGTCGGAATTGTTAAAAAAAATCGGTGTGTTTTCGCTATTTTATGCATATTAACATAGGATGATCATTTTATCTGTGCTTTATGCTAATTTGCGCGACTTTTATCTCAAAATTATCCGGCATTTTGTCACATAATTAACTAGGGCGGTCCTGTTTTGTGCTATGGTTTCATTACGGTCATGTTGCAGGGGCTCCGATTGGCAATACTGGGCATGTTCTGGTAACATTGGCAACTTGACACAAATGCAATATCAAGCTGATTCATTCAAGCTTTCGATAGTGGACCACCCCTGATCTGCAACGGCCCAAGGCTTGATTGAGTCAGTGATTGATTCAGTCGTACGGTTCAGCGTATCAAAGCCGGTGCCTGGTCCCTGCACGGCAGCATCTTCATTATTCATTCGCTGACTGCCAGCATTTGGGGGTTGCATCGCTGCCGATACTGTGCTATTATTACCAAGCCCAAGTGACGGCCCTATGGTCAAGCGGTCAAGACGTCGCCCTCTCACGGCGAAAACAGGAGTTCGATTCTCCTTAGGGTCACCAGAATAAAGGCAGGTTCTCACGAACCTGCCTTTTTTAACGGACCTGCCTTTTGTTTTTATTGGCTGGGGTTGCGGTTCATGATTGATCTGTTGCGGCTTTTGCTCCGGCTCAGGGTGTATGGTTCTGCTTCGCACGCGAACGGGCCGGTCTTTTTCTGCAGACCGGCCCGCTTATCAGGTGGGATTGATTCAGATCCGGGCCACCTCGCCCTGGCGCTCGTCGATGTCAATATAGCCGCGCCGTCTCTGGACGCATTTGTAGGATGGGCGGATGATCCGGCCGCCGCTGACCAGCTCCTCGATGCGGTGTGCACTCCAGCCGGCCACACGGGCAACGGCGAAGATCGGCGTGAAGAGCGCGGGCGGAATGCCCAGCATGCTGTAGATGAAGCCCGAGTACATATCGACATTGGCGCAGACGATCTTGTCGTTCTTCTTGACATTGCGGAACACCTCGGGGGCCATCCGCTCGGTCAGCGTGTACAGCTCGTACTCATCCTCACGGCCGGCTTCATAGGCCAGGGCCCGGGCGTAGTCGCGCAGCAGCTTGGTGCGCGGATCCGACAGCGTGTAGACAGCATGGCCGACGCCATAGATCAGGCCACTGCGGTCGAAGGCTTCGCGGCGCAGGATCCTGGTCAGGTAATCGGCGATTTCCATCTCATTGCGCCAGTGCCTGACATTGGCGGCAAGGTCCTTGAGCATCATATAGGCCTTGCCGCTGGCGCCACCATGCTGCGGACCCTTGAGCGAACCGATGGCCGCGGCGATGACCGAATAGGTATCCGAACCGGAAGAGGTGACGGCGTGCGTGACAAAGGTCGAGTTATTGCCGCCGCCATGCTCGGCATGCAGGACGAGGGCCAGATCAAGGACACGGGCTTCGAGCTCGGAGAACTGGCCGTCGGGCCGGATCATGTAGAGCAGGTTCTGGGCCGTGTTGTATTCCGGGCGCGGCGCGTGCAGGAAAAGGCTTTCCTTGTCGACATAATGGCGCTTGGCCTGGTAGCCATAAGCTGCCAGGACCGGGAAACGGGCGATCAGCTCGACACTCTGGCGCATGACATTGGCGATATCAATCGACTCCGGATTTCTGTCGTAGGAATATAGGGCCAGGACCGAGCGGGCCAGCTTGTTCATGATGTCCGGGCTGGGCGCCTTGAGGATCATATCCTCGGTAAAGCCGTAGGGCAGGTCACGGCTGCCGGCCAGCAATTCAGTGAACTGCGCCAGCTGGGCCCGTGTCGGCAGCTCGCCGAACAGCAGCAGGTAGGCTGTCTCTTCAAAGCCGAAACGCTTCTCCTGGTAAAAGCCATTAACCAGGTCATTGATCGAAATCCCGCGGTAAAACAGGCGGCCTTCGACGGGGATGCGTTCCCCTTCATCCATAATATAGGAAAACACTTCGCCAACTTCGGTCAGACCGACCAGGACGCCGGTTCCGTCTTCGTTGCGCAAACCGCGTTTGACGCTGTAACGTTCATAGAGTGTCGGATCAATCTTGGACTTGGCTGCGGAATTGTCTGCCATCAGCTGGATCAGTTTATCGCGTTCTGGACCCTGGATCATGTTAACCTCCTGAAGTTGAAATCATGCGGCGGTAGTTGGCGGCAGCATGGGCAATATGTTCAAGCATCGCTGTTCGGGCTTCGTTGCTGTCGCGGGCGATGATGGCCTGCAGGATCCGGTCATGCTCGACAACAACCTGCTGGCTGCGGCCGGAGTCGGAGAGACTGATAATCCGCGACTGGCGCGTGTAGGTATTGATCGGCGAAAGAATGTTGCGCAGGATCTGGCTGCCGCTGCCCTGGAAAATCAGGTCATGAAACTCGGCATCGGAGCTGAGCAGGCCCTCATGGTCATCGGATTCTGCCAATTGCTTTTCCTGGCCAACGATCTGCTGCAACCGCTGGCGCTGGCTGTCCGTCATGTTCAGGGCAGCCCGGGCCGCGGCCAGGCTCTCCATCTGGCTGCGTACCTCATACAGGTCGAAAATATCCTGCTGGTCAAAGCCCTGGACAACGACGCCCTTGTTGGGTGTAGCCCGGACCAGCCCGTCCAGCTCCAGCTGGCAGAAAGCCTCGCGGATCGGGGTGCGGCTGACGCCGAGCTCGCGGCAGATCCGCAATTCGGTCAGGGCCTCTCCGCGCGGATAAAAGCCACGCAGGATGTTTTCCCGTAGCCGCTGATACACGCGCGCCCGCAAGGTACCGTGGGGGATATTGCCGGTGGTCATTACTGTATCAGCCTCTCTTCAGCCTTCCTGCCGGGTGTAATTCAGCAGGCCGCCGGCCAGCAGGATCCGGGCCTGGCGTTCGGAAAGCGGCAAGCTGACCGGGATATCGGTTTGTTTGCTCTTGTTGCGGACGATCAGATTCTGGCCGAGGGTCAGATTGCGGATCTGGACCGGCGCGGCGGCTATCTCCAGTTCATCGAGCAAGTCGATGGCGTCGTAGTCGGCCGGATTGACGAAGGTCAGTGGCAGGATGCCATTGTTGATCAGGTTGGCCATGTGGATACGGGCGAAGGACTTGGCCAGAACCGCCTTGACTCCCAGCTGCAGCGGCGCCAGGGCGGCATGCTCACGGCTGGAGCCCTGGCCATAATTGGAGCCGGCGATGATGAAACCGCCTTGGCTGGCCTTGGCCCGGGCCGGGAACTGCGGATCGCAAGGTGTCAGGCAATAGTCAGCCAGGTAGGGCACATTCGACCGGTATGGCAGCAGCTTGGCATTGGATGGCATGATATGGTCGGTCGTGATATTGTCTTCGACCTTGATCAGGCTCTTGCCGGCGATAGTCGCCCCCACGGCCGTATTGACCGGGAATGGCCTGATATTCGGGCCGCGTACGACCTCGACGCTGTTGTCCGGCGGGGCTGGCAGAATGATCAGGTTGTCATTGATGTCAAACGCGGCCGGCAGGCTCACGGATGGCATCTCACCGAGGGTCCGCGGATCGGTCAGCACGCCACGGATGGCACTGACTGCGGCAACCTCCGGACTGACCAGGTAGACCTGGGCTGAGGAGGTCCCGGAGCGGCCGTAGAAATTGCGATTATTCGTACGCAGGGAGACAGCATTGGTCTTGGGCGACTGGCCCATGCCGATGCAGGGGCCACAGGCGGCCTCGAGAATCCGGGCGCCGGCATCGATCATCGTACTGAGCGCGCCGAAGCGGGCCAACATCGACAGGACCTGCTTCGAACCGGGAGCAATGACCAGTGATACATTCGGATGGACTGTCTGGCCCTTGAGGATGGCGGCTACTTTCAGCATATCCTGCAGGGACGAATTGGTGCAGCTGCCGATCGCGACCTGGTCGACAGCAATCGGACCCACTTCGGCGACGGTGGCGACGTTATCCGGGCTGTGCGGCCGTGCCACAAGCGGTGCCAGCGCGGCCAGGTCAATGCTGTATGTCTCATCATAAACAGCATCAGCATCGGGACCAAGCGGACGGAAGTCCTGCTCACGGCCCTGGGCAGCCAGGAAGTGGCGGGTGACTTCATCACTGGCAAAAATCGAGGTCGTCGCGCCCAGTTCAGCGCCCATGTTGGTAATCGTGGCCCGCTCGGGAACGGACAGGCTGGCCAGGCCGGGGCCGGTGTATTCGATGATTTTACCCACGCCGCCCTTGACAGTCAGGAGGCGCAGGACTTCGAGAATGATATCCTTGGCACTGACCCACGGCTGCAGCTGGCCGGCCAGCTCAATACGGACCATTTTCGGCATGGTCAGGTAATAGGCACCGCCACCCATGGCCACGGCTACGTCGAGGCCGCCGGCACCGATGGCCAGCATGCCGATACCGCCACAGGTCGGGGTGTGACTGTCCGAACCAAGCAGGGTCTTGCCGGGGACACCAAAACGTTCAATATGGACCTGGTGGCAGACACCATTGCCCGGCTTGGAAAAGCGAATGCCATACTTGCTGGCAACCGACTGGATATACATATGGTCATCGGCATTCTCAAAACCGGTCTGCAGGGTATTGTGATCGATATAAGCCACAGACAGCTCGGTCCGGACCCGCGGGATTCCGATGGCTTCGAATTGCAGGTAGGCCATGGTTCCGGTCGAGTCCTGCGTCAGGGTCTGGTCAATCCGGATGGCAATCTCCTGCCCGGCGGTCATCGTGCCGCTGACCAGGTGGTCCCGGATAATTTTCTGTGCAGTAGTAAAGCCCATGTTCGCGTCCTCCTTGCGATTGTATACAATGTTCATAACTATTATCATGCAAGTAACGGGGGCCTGTCAACCTTATTAAGTCAACATTGCCCCCATTTTTTGTTAAATATTTGCTTTTTTTGTACTATGAAACATAATTATTTGCAATTAGTTTTTATGAGACTTGCAGATTGTGGTTTATATGATATCCGATCTAGTCACAATGCCGGAGACGGCCGGTGCCGCCGGACTGCCCTGACGATCAACGCAGCAGACGGTGCGGATGCTGCCGCAATGGATAGAGGCCAGCAGCCCGATCGCCTGCCAGCATTGAACTTGCCACAATCTACCCTGCAAGTGTTTACCCTACAAGCGTTTTACCCTCGGGATGGATCAGTTCACGCTTTTTCAAGCCCCGCATCGCCAGGCTGATGGCAAAGGATGCCGGGCCGACGCGGCCCAGGTACATCGCCGGGATTAGAACAATCCAGCTCCCTGGATGCAGGGTCGGGGTACCGGCTGAGGTCAGGCCGACAGTGGCAAACGCCGATGTTGCCTCATACAGGATATCAAGAAAACTGAATTTACCGGCCTCAATCGCCTGGGCTTCAATAAAGCTGAGGGCCATCGTTGTAAAAAGAACAATGGTCAGGGCCAGACCCATGATCGCCAGGGCCCGGGTAAAGGTCTCACGCGACAGGCGGTGCCGGGCCATGATGATCTCATCGCGGCCGCGGATATCGGACAGAATCGTCGCCACGATGACCGCGAAAGTCGTAATTTTGATACCACCGCCGGTTGAGCCCGGCGCGGCACCGATAAACATCAGGATAACCGTCATGAATTTGGACGTATCATGCAAGGTCAGCTGGTCAATGCTGTTAAAGCCAGCGGTGCGGGGTGTGACAGACTGGAAAAAGGCAGCCACCGGGCGCTGCCAGGCTG
This sequence comes from uncultured Oscillospiraceae bacterium, assembly GCA_964450865.1. GTDB lineage: Bacteria > Bacillota > Clostridia > Saccharofermentanales > UBA5734 > CAYVHB01. Next base: position 55,020 of record CAYVHB010000005.1, read on the forward strand.
GCAGGGAGCCCATGGAGTAGGTGTGGCGTGTATTATTGAATTCGACGATCAGGAAAAAGACCATCCCGGTCAGCAGCAGGACACCCGTTACCAGAAGAACGATCCTGGTATGAAAAGCCAGCTTCTGGCCACGGCGCCAGTTGAGCAGATCAGACCAGACCACAAAGCCCAGGCCGCCGAGAACGATCAGGAATCCAGTGGTCAGGATCACGACCGGATCGTTGTTCCAGGCGACCAGGCTGCTGAATTTCCCGGAGGCCGTATCACCATGAAGATCAAAGCCAGCGTTGCAGAAAGCCGAAACGGACTGGAAAAAGCCCTTGGCGATCCCAGTCACCAGACCATAGCGGCCAATAAAACGCCAGGACAAAACCACACCACCGACGGCTTCGATTGATAACGTGATCAGGATAATCCGCCGGACCAGACGCAGCACATCATCGAAACTGAAGCTGGCGGTTGACTCCTGGGTAACAACCAGGGTTTTCAGGCTGGCCTTCTTGCGCATAAAGCTGTAGAAAAAGCTGGTGATCGTGACAATGCCGAGACCACCGATCTGGATCAGGCTGATAATGACAACCTTGCCGAAAGTTGACCAGTAGGTGGCTGTGTCCTCAACGATCAGGCCCGTAACGCAGACCGCAGAAGTCGAGGTGAACAAAGCCTTGAGAAAACCGGCGCTCTGTCCGCTCTTCGTGGCAAATGGCAAGGTGAGGATCAGGCCGCCCAGCAGGATGATGGCAAAAAACGATGAAACTATGATTCGGGCCGGCTTGGCATTCAGCCAGCGGCTGGCCGGCACGGGCTTGGTTTTCTTGACAACAGTCATGACAGATACCCCGCAAGATGAATGATGAACAATGATACAAAAACCTTCAGCGCCGGACCAGCTGCTTCCAGACAGTGTCATATTCTTTCTCATCACAGACCATCAGGAAAGTATCCTCCGCCTGCATCGTCGTTTCACCGCTGGGGGCCTCGACAGCGCCATTGGTGTGGGTAATCAGTACGACCTTGCTCTCCCCCGGAAAATTGAACTGCCGCAGGGTCTTGCCACAGGCCGGCGAACGGGGTGAGAGCTTGAATTCAATAATATTCTTGGTGGTCTGCTGGATATTGAACGCGACCCGCATCCCTTCATAGTCGATTTCCTGCTCAATGATATCGGCCAGGATCTGAGTCCCGGAGTACACTTTATCGACACCCATGCGGCCAAACATATCTGCATTCTTGGGATTATTGACCCTCGCCACCGTATGCTTGACATTGAAACGCTTCTTGGCAATCTGGCAGCCAACCAGGTTGTTTTCATCTTTGCCGGTGACAGCGATATAAAAGTCAGCATTGCGGCAGCCGACTTCCTCAAGCAGGCTGATATTGGTACCATCGCCATTGAATACGCTGACCTCGTCAAAATCAGTGGCGATTTTCTCGCTGACGTCCTTTTGCTGCTCGATCAGCGAAATATTATGGCGATAGGGGCGCAAGGTCTTGATCAGGTAATAGGCGAGCTTGCCGCCGCCAACGATGAGAATCCGCATGGACTTGGTCCTTTCTGAATATCAAGGTTTAATATGCAAGATCATAAGACGGCTGACATAATCAGGACAATATCACACGGCACATGTTCGATCGTGCCCGGTTGAAATGCCAGGCCACAAGGCGGCTGGCACAATCGGGAAGGCAGCCTTATCACTGCAGGTCTGCCAGGACAAGCTCATCTCCACTGGCGACCCGCAAGCCAGGCGTACCCAGCAACAGCCGGCCCCGCCGCATCAGGCCAAAAACCAGTTTGCCGGTATCGGTACTCAGATTACTGACATCTTCGCCAATCAAGTCCTTTTCAATGGGGACAGTCGTATATAGAATAGTCGCGCCATAGACGCTCTGGGTCTGTTCACGACCTTCCTCGGCAATTTTGCGCAGGAAGGTATTGACTGTCAACTCGGTTGAGCAGATGGTATTAAGTCCGAATTCGTCAAAGACTTCGCGATTGATGGGATTGAATATCCGGGTAATAATCTTGTCGACGCGGAAAATCTCGCGGGCAATTTCCGAACACATGATATTGATATTGTCGTTTGGTGTCACGGCACAGACAACGTCGGCGGTCTGGATGCCAGCCTGCTTCAGGACATCCCGGTCGATTGGAACACCCGTGATCTTGATACAATCAAGGTCGTCGGCCTGTTGCATCAGTCGGCTGTCACTTTCGATGATAACAACGTCGTGACCAAGCCGAACCAGCTCACGCGACAGACTCGCGCCCACTTTGCCACAGCCGATGACAATAATCTGCATAGCGATCCTCCTCCAAATATTGACCCCTGGATCCTTAGGCCAGGCCCCTTATCAAGAATGCTAGCACAATCTGGAAAAAGTTCAAGCCATTAATCGCAAGGCTTATCAAGGACCTGCCACGGGAACAGCCATGGGGCCAGCTGTGTTAACAGACATGGGGCTGGTCCAGATACCAGTTCCAGCGCTAATCCAATAACGGATCCGCGCATGTCCGGAATGCAAATCCGAAAGAAAGTCAACTTGTCTGGATGCCTTTCAGGCCAGCCGCGACTGGCGGCGACCGCGCAGCAGCTCAAAGCACAAAATAGCGGCAGCAGCAGCGGCATTCAGGGACTCAGCCTGTCCTGGCATGGGTATGCGCAGGCGACGATGGGCACATGTCAGGGCAGCGGCTGACAAACCCCGGCCTTCATTGCCGATCACAAGGGCAGCCGGTGGGGCGATTGGCCGGGGCAGATCCAGCAAATCCTCACCGTGCAGATCTGCCGCGAGGACAGGAATATGGCATTGATCCAGCCAGGCTGCGGCTGATACAATATCCGGAAAGGAGAAAAGCGGCAGATGAAAGGCGGATCCCATAGCCGCCCGCAAAGCCTTTTCACCAAAAGGATCCGTTGTGCCGTCAAGAATCAGGACAGCATCAAAGGCAAAGGCATCCGCCGTACGGATCAGGGTACCCAGGTTGCCGGGATCCTGGATCGATTCAACAATCAGATACAATCCATCCGGACAGGGAGCAGCGGGTACTGCCTGGGTCAGGGGCGATCGGGCCAGCAGGGCAATCCCTTGCGGGGATTCAGTAGCCACCAGATCAGCAAAAAGGCGATCCGGCATCTCGAGGCAAAGAGCGGTCGCCAGCTGTTCCGGCCAGGCCGCGGCCAGCGCGAGCCAGCGCGGCTGCTGGCGGGCAGCCGGAGTCAGCAGGACATGCGTAAGCGGGAAACCGGCACGCAGCAATTCTTCAGCCTGGCGGAAACCTTCAATGAAAACCAGGCCGGCGGCACGGGTTTTTCGCGGCTGACGCAACGCTTTCAGCTGGCGATAGACAGGATTGTCACGGCTTTCAATCGTTCTGAACATAAGTAATGCCTGATCCTTTAGCCTTACAGGGATGCCCAAAAAATGAAGGACGGGCCATTGCCCGTCCTCATCATGTTTATTCCTGACAGTGCACCTGACAGATATACTTCTTACTTCTTACGGCTTACAGCGCAGCCTTGGCCTGGCCGCACAGAGCGGTAAAGCCGGCCGGATCCTTGACCGCGATATCGGCGAGGATCTTGCGGTCGAGCATGATATTGGCCTTGGACAGGCCATTCATGAAACGGCTGTAAGAGAGGCCATTCTGACGGGCGGCAGCGTTGATGCGGGTAATCCAGAGCTTCCTGAATTCACGCTTCTTGGTTTTTCTGTCCCGGTAAGCATAACTGAGTGACTTCATGACCTGCTGGTTGGCGACTTTAAACAGCTTGCTCTTATGGCCAAAATAGCCTTTTGCCAGCTTTAGGATTTTCTTATGACGGGCCCGGGTCCGGATCGATCTCTTTACTCTGGTCATATACTGTGAACCTCCTGATTAAGCACAGTTAAAGCATGCATGATCTGGCGTATGCTTATTTGTAAGGGATCAGCTGACGAACGTTGTGCTGGTTGGAAGCAGCGACAACAACCGACTTGCGCAGGTTGCGCTTGCGCTTGGTCGTTTTCTTGGTCAGAATGTGCTTCTTGAAGGCCTGGCTGCGCATGATTTTGCCGGTACCAGTGACCCTGAATCTTTTCTTGGAAGCGCTGTGAGTTTTCTGCTTAGGCATTGGAAAGTCCTCCCTTTCAGTGACAGTCGTTCGTTAGTTTTTACGGGGGGCAAGATACATCACCATATTGCGACCTTCGACCTTGGGATCACGGTCGACCTGGCCTTGTTCAGCACAGGCCTGCGCAAATTGCTTCATGACTTCATAACCCCGGCTGGTGTATGTCATTTCCCGGCCACGGAACTTCAGGACAACCTTCACACGGTCGCCTTCAGCCAGAAATCGACAGGCATTCTTGGTCTTGAAAGAAAAATCATGCTCCTCGGTCGTCAGTTTCAGACCGACTTCCTTGACTTCTGTCACCTTCTGATGCTTTTTGGCTTCTCTTTCCTTCTTGGCCTGTTCAAACGTGAATTTGCCATAATCCATGATTTTGCAGACCGGATTGTCAGCCTGGGGCGCAATCAGAACCAGGTCGAGCTGCTGATCTTCAGCGCGTTTCCTGGCTTCACTGATCGGGACAACCCCGATCATGCTGCCGTCGCTCTCAATCAGGCGGACTCTGGGGAATCTGATTTCTTCGTTAATCATGAGACCACTACTTTGCTTGCCGATGTGGATACACCTCCCGTGCATAAAAAAATGGAGTGGATGAATATTACATCCGCTCCAACATCAAAAGGCCGGTGGCCCGTTATGACGATTGATGAACCTCTTCGCCAAGCTTGAGGTGAGAAGCGGATGCTTCTGCTTGCTACCGGTAGAATTATACGAATCCTGGCATCACTTGTCAAGAAAATAATTCTCAGTCAGACTGAGGGGCCATAAATCGGGGCGAAGGCACCAGGGCAGTCATCAGCGGGGATGCCACCAGGCGCGTTCCGCGGCCCGGCCAGTGCCAGCTGCACCGGGCGAGGTTCTGTCCAGGCAACCGGGCACCCCGCTGACGACCGCCTTTCTGTCGCGTCGGGCCCGGGGCACGCCGCCAGCGGCCGCCAATCTGTCCCACCAGACCCGGGGCCAAAGGGTTGCCGGAATGGACCCCGATGGTTTATGATTGACAAAAGCACAGAATAAACTGCACCGGCAAAGGAGTCGATGTCGTCATGATTTCACAAAAAATCGCCAGCCAGATGGCTAACGGATCCTGGATTCGCAAAATGTTCGAAGAAGGCGCGCGCCTGAAGGCCGCATACGGCGCTGACCAGGTCTATGACTTCAGTCTGGGCAACCCGGACCTGGAACCGCCGGAGACGGTTTTGCAGGCCATTCGAGACCTGGCCGCCGACCCGCGCCCCGGCCTGCACGCTTATATGGCCAATGTCGGATATCTCGAAACCCGGGCGGCCATTGCCGCCCAGCTTAGCGAGCGCAGCGGCCTGGCAATCGGACCGGAAGCGATCTGCATGACGGTCGGAGCAGCCGGCGCCCTGAATGTAGCCCTGAAAGCGCTGCTCGACCCCGGCGACGAGGTCATCATTTTCGCCCCATATTTCGTCGAATACGTGGCCTATATTGACAATCACGGCGGAAAAGCAGTTGTCGTAGCCAGCGATCCCGAAACGCTGCTGCCGGACATGGCTGCGCTGGCCCGGGCAATCACCCCGCAGACCAAGGCCTTGCTGATCAATTCGCCGAACAATCCTTCCGGCGCCGTCTATCCGCGCGATGTCCTGCTGGCCATCAACGATATTGTGCAGACAGTCCGCCGGCAAAGCGGACAGACGATCTATGTTTTATCGGATGAGCCCTATGCTGACCTGGCCTATGACCACCAGGAGGTTCCCAATAGCCTGGCCTGCATCGAGCAGCTGATTTTGTGCTACAGCTGGAGCAAATCCCTGTCCCTGCCCGGCGAACGCATCGGCTACCTTTGTATCAGTCCACGGTGTGACAATTTCAACGATCTGGCGAATGCGGCAGCATATTGTAACCGGACACTGGGCTTTGTCAATGCCCCGGCGTTCTTTCAGCGGATCATCCCGGCGGCCCTGGATGCCCGCGTTGATGTGAGCCGATACGAGTCCCGCCGCGACCGCATCATGGCAATTCTTGCCAGCGCCGGATTTACGGTCCGCAAACCCGGTGGCGGCCTGTATTGCTTCCCGCATAGTCCGATTGCCGACGATGCGGCTTTTGCCCAGGCTTGTGCCCGACACAATGTGCTGATCGTGCCCGGTCGCGGTTTCGGCTACCCCGGTTTCTTCCGGCTCTGCTTCGCAGTCAGTGAGGCAACCATCGAAAATTCAGCCGCGGCCTGGCAGGCCATCGGTCGCGAATTTGGCCTGATCCAATAACCAGAAGCTGTATCAGACCGGGTCTGCAGTCTACGCCGGCGCACTTGATGGGCCGGCGTTTCTGTTGACCTCACGCTGCTGCGCCCATCAATGGGCCGGCGCTTCTGTTGGCCTCATCCTGCAGTCTGCCCATCAATGGGCCGGCGTCAGGATGACCATCAGGGTACCGCTGGTGATTTCGACAGTCAGTGCCGGCAGTTGCTGATCCCGTGCGAGTTCATTGCTGACACCGCGCGTCGTACCAAAAGCCAGCGTCGCATGATCCAGGGGGTATTGCAGCCCACTATAAGTCAATCCGGTCACCTCAGCTGTGACTGGAATAGCGGAAAATGCCCAGCTGTGCGGTTTGCTTGCAAATGGACCAGCCCGGCTTGCCTGATATTTCCCATTATCCAGTAAGGCATCACCAGACTGGCGTCCGGTCTCATGATCCGGTTCCGGGCTGCTGTTGCCATCTTTTCCGCTGGCTCCACCCGGCCAGGGAAATTCTGCGGAAGGAATAGCCAGGCGATCCGGCCCATGCAGCACAGCCAGGTGGCTGAGTCCATCGGTCAGGACGACCCGGCAGCCGCTGGCTGCCAGACGGGCGGCCAGCAGCTGGTTGGCCAGAACGTGGTCCGGCCGGCTGCCAAACGCCGCCAGGACAACCAGTTCAAAAGCAGCCGGGTTATTTGTCCCTGTCTGCTCGCGGGCCAAATCGGCGGCCAGCTCGATGGCAATGGTTATAGCCAGTTCGGAATCAGTCATATCCTTGGCCGGCGGGAACTGGCGCACGGGAATACCGGCTGCGGCCAGCCAGGCATGTTCCTCGGGACCAATCGAATCAAGGTCGCCAACCAGCAGGTCCGGCAGGATATTCAACCGGAACAAGTGGCGGGCGCCCCCGTCAGCACAGACCAGCAAAGCGCGGCCAGCCAGCCAGGGCAGCAGTCCTTCATCACGGAGTACCTGGCCGCTCAGAATAACACAAACACGTTGTCTGGAGACTGTCACTTCATTTACCTGCAACAAGGCCCAATCAAGTACCCGGACACCGGGTCAGCGGGTGACAATCAGGCGCAGTTCCTGCAGGGCGGCTGCCGGATCTGGCGCACAATAACAGGCGCTGCCGACCACAATCATATCTGCACCGGCTTCATAGGCTTCACGAATATTCTGGCTGCCCAGGCCGCCGTCGATCTGGATATGGACGGGCCGGCCCAGGGCATCGATCTGGCTGCGCAGCCGGCGGATTTTATCGGTCATGGTTGGAATATAACGCTGGCCGCCGAAACCGGGATTGACCGTCATCAGCAGAACCATGTCAACGAAGGGCAGGATTTCCTCGATCAGGGACAGCGGGGTCCCAGGATTGATGGCGACCCCGGGCGTACAGCCGGCAGCCCGGATCTGCTGCACGAGGCGATGCATATGGGTGCAGGCTTCAGCATGGAAAACCAGCGTATCGGCGCCGGCCTGGGCAAACGATTCGACCAGGTCGCCGGGATTGGTAACCATCAGGTGAACATCCAGCGGCAAGGAAGTCCGCTTGCGGATTGCCGCAACTACGGGAGGGCCGAGGGTCAGGTTAGGGACAAAATGGCCGTCCATGACATCGACATGGATGATATCAGCTGTATCAGCGACCAATTCAACGGCATCACCAAGGGCAGCGAAATCTGCAGACAGGATTGAGGGGCAAAGCAACAGGCGTCCAGCGGTCTGTTCATAACCATCGAGCATAGGGTACCTCCAAAATATTTCGAATGATCGCATCGATGCGATTCACCAGGTCTCTGCAGCGCGTCCATGCCCGAACCCATCCGCAGAACACGTCCCTGAATCAAAAATATCATGCCGGCCATGATGCGTGCAAGGATCGTTTCCGGATCATGTTTATTGACGGAAATGATTTGATAAATAACTGTTCCGGACGGGCCAGCCAGGCACCTTCACGGCTGCGCCAGAGCTGTCGCTTCCAGGCAGAAAGGGTCACCTCAGCGCCGGGGGCGCCGGCTGCCGGCGTATGGATCAATGCTGTCCAGCTGAGTGCGGAAGAAACGATATCTTTCCAGTCGCCCGGGGTCGATACCCGCCGCTGGTACCGCACAGCCCAGGTCTCCAAGATGGCGGCAACCGGTGAAACGACACTGGCCGGATACAGCTTTGATTTCCGGGTAGCCTGTTTCCAGGTCCGTGCTGGCAATGCCCAGTTCATTCATTTCAAGCGAGGAGAAACCGGGTGTATCAGCCAGATAGCCACCGGCAAATGGAAACAGCTCGACATGACGCGTCGTATGGCGGCCGCGGCCGATCCGCTCGCTGATTTCACCGGTTGCCATGCGCGTCACGCCAAACAGCTGATTGAGCAGCGTGGACTTGCCAACACCGGACTGGCCAGCCAGGGAAACGACCCGTCCGGCCAGCAACTGACGCAGCAGGTCATGACTGGCCGTGTCGTGCGGATTGGTGTAAACGACTGTACAGCCGGCGGCCCGATAACACTGGCCAATTGGCCGGGCATCGGCCTGGACCAGATCGGTCTTGGTCACGCAGATCAGCGGCTCGATATCATTGACGAGGCAGACAGTCAGCAATTTGTCAGCCAGATAATAATCGGGTGCCGGCTCTTCTGCAGACAGGGTAATAATCAGCATGTCCAGATTGGCGATTGCCGGGCGCAGCAGGAGGTTATGACGGGGCAGGATGGCAGTCATGCGCCAGGGTACATCAAGATCACCACTGGGGGCACAGGTGGCAAAATCACCCGGGGTCGGGACACGGCCGTCCTTGCGGAAAATGCCCCGGGCACTGGCCAGGCCAATCTGGTTATCGGCCAGATGCAGCCAGTATTGACCGCCAACGCCCTTGAGGATACGGGCTACTGCCGTGCCATCTGCATCGGCCGCCGACACCGTGTTCCTGTCACCGGCAGCACGGACATCGTCACTGCGGTCTGTGCTTCTGGCGGTATTATTACAGCCCGGGCTTTCGGTGCCGGACCCATTCCCATGATTGGCCGATCGACTGCCAAATCGACGCATCAGGGCGCAGGGGTCGGCCCGGTCGTCGGCTCGGTCGTCGGCTCGGTCGTCGGCTCGGTCGTCGGTTCAGTCGTTGGCTCAGTGGTCGGTTCCGGTGTCGGCTCGGGTGTCGGACTGGGCGTGACGACCGGAGTCGGCTCGGGTGTCGGTGTCGGATTGAGGAAATGCTCATAGTCAAAACGGGTGCCATATGTCAGGCCAATGACGGTCTGCGCTTTGGTTGCGGTACCGGCTGCAATGCTCTGCTTGATGATGACGCGCGCGTCCTCCGGCACGTCGACCGGCTGTCCGGTCACCGGATCGACAGACATGCTGGTGGTTGGCCCCAGCACAAGGTTGAATTTGATCAGTTCAGCCTTGGCCGCGGCATAAGTCAGGCCGACCAGGTTCGGCATGGTCATATTGGGATTGCCGTCACTGACTATCAGGGTCACGGTGCTGCTCTTGGGCAGATTCTGGCCGGCTGCCGGGCTGGTCTTGATCACCAGACCCTTTTCCAGCTCCGAATAATCATAGGAAATCGTCACGGTAAAGCCCAGCGCGGTGAGCTCAGCCCGGGCTTTGGCATAGGTCTGACCGCTGTAATCAGGAATGGTAATCAGGTTCTTGCCACCGCTGACATACAGGATGATCTTGGAACTGCCGGACCGGATAATAAATTCCGGACTCGGATTCTGGTCAAAAATGATATTTTCATTCACGGTGTCATTTTTCTCGTATTTTGTATCATAGGGAACTTTGGCATCATCAAGCAGGGCTTTGACGTCATCAATGTCCTCGCCAACGTAATTGCCGACAACGAATTCGGCACTGGACTGCTGGGTCAGATTATCACGGATTTTGGACCAGCCCCAGACAAAAATCGTGCTGAGGAAAATGATCGCGCTGATAATGATGGCAATCATGATCGCCGTGTCACGGGTCCGGGAGCGCCGGCGGTCACTGATCGTTTTTTCGATGTCCCGGAGCTTGTTGAAATTGGACTCCGGACCCTGCAGGCCGATAGTTGTTGTACTGCCTTCCCAGTCAGCCTGACCGGAAATATGACCATATACGCCGCTCGGGTCGACCATGAATGCATCAAGCTCATCGACCAGCTCCCTGGCGTCGTTATAGCGCAAGTCAGCCGACTTCTGTATACATTTATGGACGATCTGGTCGAGCCCGGCCGGAATCCCCGGCTGGACGCTGGATGGCGGCGGGGGCATTTCCTGAAGATGCTTGATCGCGACAGAGACGGACGTCTCACCGTCAAAGGGCATCTGCCCGGTCAGCATCTCATAGATCAGGATCCCCAGTGAATAGATGTCGGACTTCTCGCCGACAATGCCACCACGGGCCTGCTCGGGTGAGAAATAGTGAACGGAGCCGAAGGCCACGCCGCTGGTCAGGGTAATCGTATTGGCATTGGAGGCGCGGGCAATACCGAAATCGGTGACTTTGGCTGTCATGTCCCTGGTTATCAGGATATTTTGCGGCTTGATGTCGCGGTGGACGATGCCACGCTGGTGAGCATGCTCCAGGGCCAGGCCAATCTGGATCGCCAGGGGCACTGCCTTTTCCCATGGTAGCGGTCCCTGCTCGTGGATCAGGTCTTTCAGGGTGGATCCTTCGACATACTCCTGCACAATGTAGCGCAGATCCTCATCCTGGCCGTACCCCATCACCCGGATGATGTTGGGGTGGTCCAGACTCGAAGCGGCCCGGGCCTCCGTATCAAAGCGCTTGATGAATTCCTGGTCATTGGACAGATCATCTTTCATCACTTTGAGGGCCACCTGACCGCCAGTCAGCTGATCACCAGCCAGGTAGACATAAGCCATACCCCCCTGGCCGATTGTGCGTATGATGTTGAATCTGCCGCCAATCAGCGTTCCCGGGAGAAGCCGCCTGTTGCTTTTATTCATTACTTTTCCTCCATGTGGTTGCGGTATATAGAAAAACAGGTCCTGATCCAGCCTGGATCAGTGCGGACCATTTCAGCATCCGGTTCACCGTTCTGTCACCGGCTGGCAATTGTCGCCAGTCTTGCCGGTATGTTATCTGATTCACCGTCTGATGCTCCGTGCGGTCAATTTAAAAAAGCGGCCAGGACCGTGACATTATCATCGCCGCCGCGCTCCAGGGCCTGGGCAATCAGGCGATTGACCAGTTCTTCCGGTTCGCGCGCCTCGCGGATGGCGCTGCTGATCTGTTCGTCGGGTACCAGGCCGTGCAGGCCGTCACTGCACACGAGCAGCCGGTCATGGCGCTCGAGCATCACGGTGTTGACCTCTGGTTCGATGTAATCCGGCACACCCAGCGAGCGGGTCAGGATATTGCGCTGGGGATGGCGGTGAGACTCGGCCCGGGTCAGGCTGCCGGCCTTGATCAGTTCCTGGACCAGCGTATGATCGGTCGTCAGCTGATAGAGGCTGTTACCGCGATACAGGTAGGCGCGGCTGTCACCAATATGAGCCAGGCTGGCCTGCCGATCGCGGACGACCAGCATGGTCAGGGTCGTACCCATGCCACGATTTTCATTATTTTCCAGTGAACCGAGATAAACTTTGATATTGGCCTTCTGCATCAGGTCACTCAGGAGCCGCTCCAGCTGCTGGCCGGATGGCAGGTCGGGCATCAGCTCACGTAAACGTTCGCTGATATAATCGACAGCGACCTTGCTGGCCAGTTCGCCACGGCGGTGACCGCCCATGCCGTCAGCCAGGATCAGGCCCAGGGAATGGTTTTCACCGGGGGCAATGATGGCATAGTTGTCCTCATTATTGCTCCTGACCAGCCCGATGTGACTGGCTCCCGAGTATTTCACGGACTCTCGCATGCTTCAAGCCTTCTCCTTAGCTGGCCGCAAGCGGCCATGATGTCGGCGCCAAGTTCGCGGCGTACCGTCGCATTGATGCCCGCCCGAGTCAGGACTTGCAGGAACTGCTGCACGGCCGGGCGCTGGCTTTGCTGATAAAGGCCGCCCTCATATTCATTGGCTGGTATCAGGTTCACGTGACAGAGCATACCCCGCAACCGTTCAGCGAGCTCACGGGCCTGCTCGGGCTGGTCGTTGATGCCGTCGAACAATGAATACTCAAACGAAATCCGCCGCCCCGTTTTGTCAACATGCCGGCGGCAGGCTGACAGCAGTTCGGCCAGGCTATAACGGCGGGCAATCGGCATCAGCCGGCGCCGGATCTCGTCGTTGGGGGCGTGTAAAGAAACAGACAAGGTGACTGGCAGACCTTCGTCTGTAAATTTTATCATCTCAGGCACCAGTCCGCAAGTTGAGACTGAGATATGGCGCAAGCCAATGCCAAGGCCTCTCGGGTCGTTGACCGTGTGTAAGAAACGGATCAGATTATCATAATTATCAAATGGTTCACCGATACCCATGATCACCACATGACCAACGCGGCTGCCACTGTCCCGGGCGATATGGGCAACCTGGGCCAGCATCTCACCATGGGACAGGTCACGGCCAAAACCGGCGCCGGTTGAGGCACAGAACGAACAGCCCATCCGGCAGCCGGCCTGCGCTGAAATGCAGACGGACTGACCATGATGATAATGCATCAGGACGCTTTCGATGACGTTGCCATCAGGCAGGCGAAAAATATATTTGGCCGTCTGGTCCAGCGCCGAGACCAGCTTTTGTTCTTGCTCCAGGCCACTGATGATAAAATCCTCAGCCAGCTGGACGCGCAGTTCGCGGGATATATTGCTCATTTCATCAACCGACCGGATGCCCCGGGCCACCCACTGGTGAATCTGATCCGCCCGATAGGCCGGCAGACGGTTATCCCGGACCCATTCTTTCCAGTCATTCAGACTCATATCATATAAGTAACGCATGTGAAGGCCTCCTGTTGTTCAATAATCTGCCGGAACAATATCCTGCTGTCCGGTGGCCGATGGTGGCGTGGCAGGTTGCGTGGCTTTTCGCTCACAGTCCGGCACCGGGCAGGCGGCGCAGGCGGGCGATATAAAAGCCGTCAACCGGGTGGTGGCTGGGCAGGATCTGCACATAACCCTGCCTGGCCTGAACAGCCAGGTCCGGATCCGCCAGCAAGGCAGCCGGGAGCCAGGGTGTCAGGTCCTCCCGGACAAAGGCCCGGCCACCCGGATCGGCAGGGTCGGCGGGATCTGGCGCGGTCGCCAGGAAAGCGGCAACCTGTTCTTCATTCTCTGCCGGATTGATGGTACAGGTGCTATAGACCAGGATCCCGCCAGGCCGGACCAGGCGGGCCGCGCTGGCCAGGATCGCAGCCTGGAGCGGATACAGGCCCAGCATCCGCTCATGCGTCATCTGCAGGCGGATCTCGGGTTTATGGCCGAGCAGGCCCAGGCCGCTGCATGGCACATCAGCCAGTACGCGGTCGAAGCTGCCGGCCAATTCAGCCGGCAATCCCGGCAATGCCGATTCCGGTGACGGCGCACCAGCGTGACTGGCGTCAGCCAGTGCACATTCAATCGAGCGCAAGCCCAGACGGGCGGCCTGCTCGCCAACCAGGGCCAGGCGCCCCGGATGGCTGTCAAAGGCCAGGATGTGACCCTGGTCGCCCTGCAGTTCAGCCAGATGCGTCGTTTTGCCGCCCGGTGCTGCGCAAACATCAGCGATCCGCTCACCAGGCTGGGGATCGACAACGGCAGCAACCAGCATGGCGGCCTCATCCTGAACAGTAAACAACCCCTGCTGCCAGCTGTCCAGCCGGCGCAGGGACTGGCCGGCCAGCGTCAGTCGCAAGGCTTGCGGGCCATAAAGGCCCGCTTCCGCGGTGACGCCTTGCGCCGACAGCTGTGCAATCAGCTCTGCAGGCGTGATCTGCAGCGGATTGACCCGGATGGTAGTCAGCGGATAATCAGCGAGGGCCGCGGCAGCCAGGGCGGTGGCTTCAGCCGGGCCATACCATTTCTTGAGATAGCCATACAATTCCGGTGGCAGGCTGTACAGCAGATCTGGCCGGTTCGCCGGCAAGACTGGCCGGCTATCCGGAGTCGCCAGGCGGCGCAAGACAGCATTGACCAGGGCAGCCGCGCCGGGATTGGCCAGCTGCCGGGCCAGGCGCACACTTTCATCAACGGCGGCAGCGGCCGGGATCCGTCGTCCCCAGTACAGCTGCCAGACACCCAGGCGCAGGACAGTCCGCGGCCAGGCTTCCAGATCCTGGAGCGGCTGGCGCAGGACACGGCCCAGCAGCCAGTCAATTGAAACAAGCCGGCTGATCGTTCCATAGGTCAGAGCCGAGACAAAAGCCCGGTCCTGGGCGCTCAGCATCTGATTATCAAGCAGGCGGATAGCCTCCAGATTGGCATAGGCGCCATCTTCCAGCACGGACTTGAGCAATCGGCAGGCGGCCAGACGGGCGCTATCGGTCCGCTCGTGCGGATTATGCCGCGCACGGCTGGCTGAGGGGCGCGGCTGCCCCTCCTGGCGCGGCTGCTGGCCTGGGGCGGCAGCCGCGCGCGCCTTTGTCCGGTCCGCGCAACGATCAGATGAATAATCTGATAAGCTTCCCGGGCGATTATCGGCGGCGGCCATTACGTCCTCGCGCCAGCAAAATCAGGCGCAGCAAGCTGGCAAAGGCGACCAGTGTGGAGGCAATGTAGGTCGAAGCTGCGGCCCGCAGCACTTTGCGGGCGCCATCGAGTTCATCGCCGGTCAGCATGGCCTGCTCTTCGAGGATCCGGACGGCCCGTTTGCTGGCGTCAAATTCAACCGGCAACGTGATGATGTAAAAGAGAACCGCACCGGCATACAGCAGGATGCCCAGATTAATCAGGATTGTCCAGTTGAAAACAAGGCCGAAAAAGGCCATGTAGGGACCCATCGATGAACCGATCTGGGCGACCGGCACCAGCAGGCTGCGGATCTGGTTGGGCAGGAATCCGGCATCATGCTGGACAGCATGCCCGGCTTCATGCGCCGCGACGCCGATTGCCGCGATCGAGGTACTGTTGTAGGTGGAATCGGATAAACGCAGGACCTGGCTCCGGGGATCATAGTGATCGGTCAGTTGACCGGGCACCCGCTCAATGCGGACATTGAACAGGCCATTCTGATCCAGGATCCGCCGCGCGGCGGTGGCCCCGGTATACCCGGCCCGGGCGGTGACCCGGCTGTAACGGCTGAAGGTGCTTTTTACCATGCCTTGGGCCACCAGGCTGAGCAGCAGGGCCGGCAGGACCAGGACCAGAAACCAGCTGTCAAACAGATATGTCAGGCCGGTCCCGGACATATAGTTGTTAGTGGAACCCAGATAGGCGGTTGTATGGGCCAGGGAACCGGCCAGCGCCGGTATCAGCAGTGAGATTTCAGGCATGGGAAGCACCTCCAAAAGAATGGCCGGCACGATAATTATGGGCGCATTCATGACTAGACAGGCGCCGGCCACCTTCCGGCTGGATCTCGAGCAGGTCAATCACGCCATCGCCACATGCAACATGAATGCCGTCCGGTTCACTGGCCCAGATTGTCCCGGGCAAAATACCGGCTGCAGCAGCCAGGACAACCGGATCCTGGCAGACGCGGGTCCGGTGAATTTTCAGACGCTTCTGTTGCCACTCGGTATAGGCCCCCGGCCAGGGATACAGGCCGCGCACCTGGTTGTGGACGGCCCGGGCACTTTGCTGCCAGTCAATCCGGCCGTGTTCCCGCTTGAGAATAGGGGCCAGCGTCGCCAGGGCCGGATCTTGCGCAACCGGCAGCAGCTGGCCGTCCAGATAACCCTCGATGGCCTCAGGCAGCATGGCAGCACCGAGCCCGGCCAGTGCGGTCATGAGCTGGCCGCCGTCCATGTCCTCCGGAATTGGAATCCGGCGCTGCAACAAGATGTCACCGGTATCCATGCCTTCATCCATGCACATGATGGTTACCCCTGATTCCGTGTCACCATGGATAATGCTCCACTGGACCGGTGCGGCGCCGCGGTAACGGGGCAGCAGCGAGCCGTGGACATTCAGGCAGCCATGACGGGGCAAGTCCAGGATAGCGGCCGGCAGGATCCTGCCATAGGCCGCCGTGATAATCAGATCGGGAGCCAGGGCCTGCAGGCTGGCGGTAAATTCGGGAGTTTTCACCCTTTCCGGCTGCAGGACAATCAGGCCGGCTGACAGGGCCAGCTGTTTGACGGGTGGCGCTATCAGCGCCTGATGCCGTCCTTGTGGTTTGTCCGGCTGGCAAACCACGCCAGCGACAGGGTAATCCGCATCGAGCAAGGCCTGCAGCGACGGTACCGCAAAGTCGGGGGTGCCCATGAAAACGATCCGTGGTTTGTGGCGGGCAGCATTCATTCGGAAAATAATTCCTCCATGGCCTTGTCACGGAACAGGATCCCGTCGAGGTGATCCGTTTCATGACAGATGCAGACGGCCCGCAGACCGGTGGCCTCCAGGGTGAACGGCTTGCCCTCGCGGTCCTGGGCCTCCAGCACGATCCGGGCCGGCCGTTCCACGTTCCCATACTGGCCGGGAATCGACAGGCATCCCTCGCAATAGGTCTGTGTCCCCTCGGCCTGGATAATGCGCGGATTAACCGCTACGACCGGGCCGCTTTCATCTTTCAGATCCATAACAAAAAGCCGCTTCAGAACGCCGACCTGCACAGCGGCCAGGCCGATGCCATTATTGGCATACATGGTCTGGAACATATCATCAATCAGAAGCTGGAGCCGGCTGTCAAATACAGTGACAGCCCGGCTGGTCTTGCGCAAGGTCTCGTCTCCTTCACGCAGAATTTGTCGAAGGGCCATTGATTTCATTCCTTTCAAGTGGCATACAGGCTGCTAACTATAATTTGCGCTCATGCGCCGGTGATCGGTCGAATTGGTATTATTGCTTTCAAGCGTCATACGAGCTATGCGAATAGCGGTGGACAACAAAGGGGGTTGGCCGAGTCCGGACAGGCTGCCAGCTCAATCACAGGCCTCTGGCGAACAAGCCTCTGGCAAAAGGGTATTATATCACAATTTCATTATGCCCGATATGTATAAACGCCAGAGTTATCAGTTTATTCATTGATCGGCGCGGGCGCATTCATACCGGATCTGGCCGCAGCCGGATCCGGACGGGTATGGCATGCAATGTCCGGCGGCTGGCCGGGCCCGAAGCCCGGCCATCGGCGGTCCGTCATGCTACATCAGATTGTATGGATCGATATCAATCGTCACGGCCAGGGGCTTGAATTCATAATGGGCCAGGGTCACATTGAGAAACGCTGCGAGCCGGCTGGCATCAGGGGCGGTGATGATCAGGCGCCAGCGATAACGGCCGCGCAGCAAAAACAGCGGCGCCCGCGACGGATTCATCAGCTCGATACCCTGCCAGGCCGCTTCACTGTTGCGCTGAGCCGTCAGGACCTGGTACAGGTGCATGATTTTTTCTTGCACAGGCTTTTCTTCCGGGCCGGAAAGCAGGATCAGGCCGATCGTGCCGAATGGCGGATAGCGCATCGCCCGGCGATAGGCGATTTCCTGCTTGTAAAACGCCGGATAGTCCTGGGCGGCAGCAGCCCGGATCGCAAAATCGTCGGTATTGTAGGCCTGGATAATGACCTCGCCGGCAGCCGCCCCGCGCCCGGCCCGGCCCGCGGCCTGGGTGATCAGCTGGAAGGCCCGTTCTGCGGCCCGGAAGTCAGACATGCCCAGCATCAGGTCGGCAGCCAGGATCCCGACCACGGTCACATTGGGAAAGTCGTGACCTTTGGCAATCATCTGGGTGCCGATCAGGACCTGGGCTTCATGAGCAGCAAACTGCGCCAGCAGGCGGGCGTGCGAACCGCGCCCGGTTGTTGTGTCCTGGTCCATGCGAATAGCCCGGGCGGGAGCGAACTCGGTTTGAAACAGCTGCTCGACCTGCTGCGTGCCGGCACCGAAGCGGCCGATCCGCTCACTGCCGCAAAGCGGGCATGTCCGCGGCGGCTTGCTGATCTTGCCGCAATAATGACAGATCAGCATCGTCTCGGCGGAGCTGCCCGCCGTCGCCGCGCTGTTCAGATGGGTCGTCAGGGACACGCTGCAGGACTTGCATTTAACAACCTGGCCGCAATCACGGCAGAGCATGAAGCCGGCAAAACCGCGCCGGTTGATAAAGAGCATCGCCTGGCGTCCGCTGGCAAACGCGTTCTGCAGGGACTGGCGCAGGGCCCGGCTGAATATGCTGCGGTTGCCTTCGCGCAATTCCTGGCGCATGTCAACGATCTGGGTCCAGGGCAAACCACTTTCACCAATGCGTTCCGCCAGGACCAGCAAGGTTGCCTGGCCGGTCTCAGCCCGATGAAAGGTCTCCACAGCCGGGGTTGCCGAGCCAAGAACCAGGGCGGCGCTGTGGGCCTGGGCCCGCAAGCGGGCTATGTCCCGCGCATGGTAACGCGGGTGGGTTTCTGACTTATAGGTACTTTCCTGTTCCTCATCAATGATGATCAGTCCCGGATTCCTGAGCGGAGCAAAGATTGCTGACCGGGCGCCGACCACCACCTGGACTTCCTGGCGCAGAATACGCTGCCACTGCTCGTAGCGTTCAGCCGGGGTCAGCCGGCTGTGCAGGACAGCGACAGCCTGGCCAAACCTGGACCGGATGCGCCCGATCATCTGCGGAGTGAGGGATATTTCCGGTACCAGGATGATGACTCCGCGGCCCAGTTCTACCGCCTGGCGGGCGGTTTGCAGATAAACCTCGGTCTTGCCGCTGCCAGTGATCCCGAACAGGACAAATTCGCGGCCGGTCCGCTCCGGGGGGATGTCGACCAGCGCCGCCCGGATGCTGGCAATCGCGGCCTTCTGGCCGGGATTCGGCGGCAACTCCGACTGCAGGCTATAGTCCGTTTCATCAGCCAGCTGCCGCCTCGTCTCCTGCTGGCTGAGGACCACAACCTGCTTTTTTTCCAGGGTGCGCAGCACAGCCCGGCTGATCTGGCAGGCATTGAGCACCTCATGCAACGGGGCGGTGCCGAATTCCAGCAGCAATTCGACCGCCCGCCGATGACCGATACGCTCAAATTCTCCTTCTGCCAGGCCGCGGGCGGCCTCTTCGGGGTCGCAGAGCTCGACCATCTGCACGTACTTGTCACGCACTGCTGAAACAGCGGAGGGAACCATGCAGCGCAGCGCATCACCGTAGGTACACCAGTAACGGCTGCGCATCTGGCCAGCCAGGACCAGCTGGTCAGGCAGGAGCACAGGCCGGTCGTGGAGGAGCCGGCTGACCGGCTTGATGTAATAATCACTGACGGCATCGGGTTCAAGCGCGATCACATAGGCCTGGGCGGAGCGGTTTCCCGGGCCGAACGGCACGTCAACCCAGCTGCCGACGGTCAGGCCGTCACGCAGGTCAGCAGGCACCGCGTAGGTATACTCGCGGTCAAAAGCATGAGTGGCGTCCCGCAGGACCACGCGGCAGAAGATAAGCGTCCCTCCCCTTTCCAGTTAACCTTTCCCTGTTTACCTTTTCCTGTTTACCGGTTCCGGTCGCCCGGCGCAAACTGTCAGGCCAGCATACTGAACAGATCCAGCTGTGCCGAGAGCGGCAGCTCATCCAGGCAGCCGGTCGCCGCCAGGGCGTCAATCGCGCTCTGGCCAATTCCGGCCCGGCGGCGTAAATCCTCACGCGTGCTGAACGGTCCGTCGCGCCGGGCGGCAACGATCGACTCGGCAATCGCCGTACTGATTCCCGGCACGGCATTGAGCGGGGGCCGGATCCGGCCCTGGCCTTCGATCTGGAATCGCACCGCCGCCGAGCCCATGATATCAATCGGCAGGAAGTCGATGCCGCGCAGCTGCATCTCCTCGACCAGTTCAAGGATATAGTAAATCTTTTGTTCGCGATCATTGAGTTCGCGGAAATTCTTGCCCATGCTGGCCCGGCTGGCTGTGACGGCGGCCGGCGGCTGGCACATCAGCTTGCTGTCAAAGTCATCGGCCCGCACCGTAAAGAAGGCACAATAATAGGCTTCCGGATGATGGACCTTGAACCAGGCGACACGCAGCGACGAGATCGTGTAGGCTGCGGCATGGGCCTTGGGAAACATGTACTTGATTTTCTTGCAGGAATCAATGTACCAGTCCGGCACACCCTTCTCGCGCATCAGGGCTTCATGGGCGGCTGACAGCCCCTTGCCCTTGCGGACTTTTTCCATGATGTCAAAAGCAGCCTTGGGGGGCAGCCCGTGATAAATCAGCCAGGTCATGATGCTGTCGCGGCAGCCGATAACCTCATTGATCGTGCAGGTGCCACTGCGGATCAGGTCCTGGGCATTGCCTTTCCAGACGTCCGTGCCATGCGACAAGCCCATCAGCTGCACCAGGTCAAAAAAGCGGCGCGGCTGCGTTTCGGTGATCATTTCGCGGGCCATCATCGTACCCATTTCCGGAATGCCCAGGGTGGCGGTTTTCGCCGGCGCCTGGCCGTCGGGGATGCCAATAGCCTCGGTCGAGGCAAAAAGGGCCATGACCGGCTCGTCGGGGATCGGGATAGTCCGGACATCGATTCCGGTCAGGTCACTTAGCATCTTGAGCATCGTCGGATCGTCATGGCCGAGGACGTCGAGCTTGAGGATCGTGTCATGCATGGACTTGAAGTCGAAATGGGTCGTGACCGTCCCGCCGTCGCGCTTGTCGGCCGGGAACTGGATCGGGGTAAAATCATAGATGTCTCGCTCACGCGGCACGACGACAATCCCGCCCGGATGCTGGCTGGTCGTACGCTTGATTCCGATCAGGCCCTGGGCCAGGCGATTGACCTCGGCCTGGGTGACAAAGCGGTCCTGTTTCTTGAAATAGCCGCGGACCACAGCTTCGGCATTTTTATCCGCGAAAGAGCCGATGGTCCCGGCGCGGAACGTATACTCGGCGCCAAACATTTCCTCGATGAATTTGTGGGCCCGGGCCTGGTATTCACCGGAGAAATTGAGGTCGATATCCGGCTGCTTGTCCCCGTCAAAACCGAGGAAAGTCTCAAACGGAATGTCCTGGCCTTCGCGCAGCAGCGGCGTGCCGCATTCCGGACAATCGAGGGCCGGCAGATCATAACCGGAGCCATAGTGGCCAGATTCGTCAAAGCGACTGTAATGACACTGTGGGCAGACATAATGAGGCGGCAGCGGATTGACCTCGCTGATGCCGCACAGCGTTGCCACTAATGATGAACCGACCGAGCCGCGCGAGCCGACAATATAGCCGTCGTCGTTGGACTTTTTCACCAGGTGATGGGCAATGTAATACATGATGGCAAAGCCGTTGTCGATGATCGATTGCAGCTCGCGCTCAATCCGCTGGCGGACCAGGCCGGGCAGTTCACCGGCGCGGCCATAGAGATCCTGCGCGGTCTGCCAGGTCAGCCGGCGGACATCCTCCGCCGCCGAGGCAATGATCGGCGGGAAGGAACCTTCGGGAAACGGCCGCATATCCGGATTGATCCGCCCGGCTATGGCCAGCGGATTGGTCACGACTGTCTGATAGGCCATTGCCTCACCCAGGTAGGCAAATTCCTGGAGCATTTCCTCCGTGGTGCGGAAAAAAATCTCCGGTTGCTGGTCGGCATCTTCGTAGTCCATGTCGCTTTGCAAGATCCGCCGGAATTCCTGGTCGCGCTGCTCGAGGAAGTGGACATCACAGGTGGCGCAGACCGGCCGATGGGCCCGCTCGCCGAGGTAAACGACCAGGCGATTGAGGTTGCGCAGATCCTCATCGCTCCTGATCCCGCTGTCAGGCTGGCGCAGCAGGAAACGGTTATTGGTGATCGGCTGGATCTCCAGGTAATCATAGAACTGGAGCAGCGCCTTGATTGCAGGGGTACGCAAGGCTTCGCGCACAGCCGTCAGGTCACCGGCCTGCTGGTGATAAGCAGCCAGGACGGACTGGAAAATTTCCCCGGCTTCGCAGGCACTGCCCAGGACGAGGCCGGCCTTGAAATATTGCAGGATGGAGCGCGGGATGCGCGGCCGCATATGAAAATACCGGGTATGCGACAATGAAATCAGGCGGTAGAGGTTGTACAGGCCCAGATTATCCTGGGCCAGCAGCACGATATGGTAAACCGGCCGCTGGTGGCCGCGGATTGCATCGTCGGAAGGATGACCGGCCAGTTCGTTGAGCTGGTCCAGGCTGGTCGCCTGCGTCTGGCGCAGGGCGGCTGCCAGAATCTGGCCACAGGCCAGGGCATCGTCTTCAGCACGGTGGTGACGTTCGAGCCTGATCTGCAGGTGGACGGCAATGGTATTCAGCTTGTGATTTTCCAGCTCAGGCCAGAAAACCCGGGCCAGGGCCAGTGTATCAATCAGCGGGGGATTAAACTTGATCCGCGGATCAGTCGCCTGGGGCGTCCGGAAGCCTTCATAACGCAAAAAGGCCAGGTCAAAAAAGGCATTATGCGCCACGACCGGACTGCTGCCCAGGAATTCGGCCAGTTGCTGCATGGCCGTAAAAGCGGGCGGCGCACCGGCCAGCATGTCAGTCGTGATCCCGGTCAGCTCGGTGATCCGCTCCGGTACCGGCTCGCCCGGATTGACCAGGGTAACCAGCTGTTCCGCGCGCACAAAACCACCGGCTCCGTCCGGCCGGAAGCGGACAGCCGCGACTTCGATCACCCGGTGGACGGATGGATCGAGGCCGGTGGTCTCGACATCGAGGGCAACGAAGCCGTCAGCCAGCGAGGCCCTCTCGCAGAACCAGGCAACCGTCTGCGCATCGTCGACCAGATAGCCCTCCATGCCATAGATTACCTTGATGTTCTTGCCCTTCCTGGCCAGCGCCTGCTGGGTACTGGCCGCATCAGGAAAAGACTGGACGACGCCATGGTCGGTAATGGCGACGGCCGGATGCCCGAAACTGGCCGCCAGCCGGACGACATCAGCAGCTTCACAGATTGCATCCTTGGTGCTCATCTTGGTATGGCAATGCAATTCAACACGGTGAACCGGCGCCAGATCCTGGCGCGAGGGCGGCCGCTGGGCTTCCTGCAGGCCCAGGACCTTGGCCTGCAGATCCTTGCTGTATTGCGAATCAAAGGAAATCTCGGCATTGATCCGCACGTAACCGTCCTTGAGGTGCTTGTCGAGGATCTCCCGATCCTCGGGCCTGGCAAAGAGCACACAGGCTACCGAATTCGTCAGGTCGGTCAGGGCGAATTTATATAACAGGCGCATGCCATTGCTGACCTCGCGCTTTTCCAGGGCAAAAACCGACCCTTCCAGCATGACCAGGCCCGATTCGCTATTGATATCATTAATCAGCGAGCGCTGCAGCTGCGTGTTGATCTTGCCCCAGATCAGGCCCTCCGGCCGGGCTGCCTGGCGGTAGCCGTTTTCAGCGGAGGGACGGCCACGCCGTGACCGGCCGTCCGGGCCGGGCCGCGCCGTCGTGGCTGGGGCGGCATCTGCTGGACCCGCCCCGGACTGGGCGACGGCTGTCGGACCGGCCGCGGACTGGACCATTCCAGATGAAGCAGCGGCTGGTGGGACTGATACGGATGCCGCCGCCCGTCTGGCAGCCCGGGGCTGGCCTTTTGTGCCGTTGGCCCTGGCACCACTCCCCTGACCCGCACCGGCCGCGTATGATGCAACCTGCCCGGCAGGCCCGCCGGCGCCACCGCCAGTCCCCCGGTCGGGCTGATCCTGGCCCGAAGCCTGCAGGTGGGCCGCCTGGACCTGGCGTTTCTCCTGATGCTGGTGGGCGTCAAGCTGGCGAAGATAATCGGCCATTTCGGCTGGCTGGGCGACCAGCTCGAAAACAACCGGACAGCCTGTCGTCTCCTGATAAAGACGCGTCAGGCGATCCAGCGCGTCACTGGCCAGCTGGTCCATGAAAACAGCCGGCACGGCCAGGGTCACGGCTTGTGTGGTCGCCGCAAATTCAGCATGGTGCAACAAGGAGCCCAGGAAAGCATCCGCAGCCCAGAGATGGCGCACGAGCCATGTTCCCAGGCTGGCTGCATATTGACAGCTGGCGGCCAGCGACAGCTTTTCGCTGAACTGCTGGACGACCAGGACCTCCGCTGCCGGCAATATCATTTGCAGATGCTCTTCAAGGGCCAGCAGCAACCGGGCCTCGAGGGGCTGGCCAGGCTGGCACTCAATGCGGACCTGGCCGGAGGCATGGGCCCGCATGGCTGTCACCTGGCCGGGATGATTCTCCAGGGCCGGCAGCAGCGGAGCGCAAGGACTCAGGAAAGCCAGGAAATCATGAAGGCTGGCCTGCATGTGGCTCCTCACCCCCACTCAGGCGCAAGACTTCAGCCATCAGGGCGTCAACCGCCTCTGCTTCACTGACCTTGCGCAAAATCTCGCCATGGGCAAAAATCAGGAACTCACCTTTGCCGCCAGCCAGGCCGACGTCCGCCCCGCGGGCTTCACCCGGACCATTGACCACGCAGCCCATCACGGCGACCTTGAGCGAATTGGGGATGCCCTGCAACCGTTGTTCCACTTCATTGGCAATCCGGATCAGGTCGACTTCAGTCCGGCCGCAGGTCGGACAGCTGATCAGTTCAGGTCCACGGCGCCGCAAACCCAGAGCCTTGAGAATACTGAAGGCAGCCTGGATTTCATCGACCGGATCAGCCGTCAGGGAAACACGCAGGGTATCGCCGATACCTTCGGCCAGCAGGGTGCCGATACCAACGGCCGAACGGATGACGCCCTCGCGCCAGGTGCCGGCCTCGGTGACACCCAGATGCAGCGGGTAAGCTGTCCGGTCAGCCAGCAGGCGGTAGGTCTCGATGGTCAGGGCCGGGTCCGAGGCTTTGATGGAAATGACGATCTCGTGAAAATCCCAGCGTTCCAGCATCGCCACGGCTTCAAGGGCCGAGGCGACCATCGAATCGGCGTTCACCCCGCCGAAACGATCAATCATGGTCCGGCTCAGTGAGCCGGAATTGACGCCAACCCGGATCGGGATGCGGTGTTCCCGGGCAGCCATGACGACCTGGCGAACCCGGTCCGGCCCGCCAATATTGCCGGGATTGATGCGTATTTTATCCGCGCCGGCGGCTATCGCGGCCAGGGCCAGCCGGTAGTCAAAATGGATGTCGGCCACAATTGCCAGCGGCGACTGGCGGCGGATAACCGCCAGGGCATCGGCAGCCTCCTGATCGGGAATAGCCAGGCGGGTCAGCTCACATCCAGCATCGGCGAGAGACTGGATCTGGCGCAGGGTCGCGCTCACATCGCGGCTGTCGGTGTTGTTCATGGATTGGACAACAATGGGAAACCCGCCGCCAATGGTCAGGGGACCGACCTGGACCGGCAAGGTTTTACGACGTTCATACATAAAAATACTCCTTATGGAACTGGTCAGGTCCTCGGCCCACCCTACAGGCCGGTCAGGCGCATGATGTCAAAGACCAGTCCGGCCAGGGCCAGGGCGATAATCAGGATGAATCCGATCAGGCCGATGATATTCTGGGCCTTGACCGACAGGCGGCGGCCCCGGATCGCTTCAACCACGATCAGGACCAGGTGATTGCCGTCGAGCGGCGGGATCGGCAGCAGATTCATGAAACCCAGGCTGACAGAAACAAGGGCAAACATCCACAGCAGCTGATAGATCTTGTCACGCAGCGGCTGTTTCTGGTCCACTACATTGCTGATCAGGCTGACCACACCGACCGGACCGGACAGCGTATCCTTGGCGGCGAGCCGGCCGGTAAAGACCATGCCCAGGCTGCGCACGGTCAGCTTGACGATCGACCAGGACCACTGGAAGGACTGGCCAATGACGGTACCCGGACTGGAATCAGCGATAAACCAGATGCCACGCGCCACCGCCTGCTGGTAAAAGGTGCCGACCATGCTGACGGTCTGCGTCTGGCCGTTGCGGATGATGGTGACCGTGACCGGCTGACCAACCGAGTGATCCAGGACAGCTTTGAAAGCGGCCAGATCCTGATAGGCAACGCCATTAGCCGCCAGCACAATGTCACCGGCCTGCAAAACCGGTTTGCCGCCATTGGAGGTCTGGTCCACGCTGGCAACGACTGCCCCGTTCTGCTGCAGCTGCGGCTGGATGGTAATGCCCAGCCGATAACCCTCAACCATCCTGGGCACCAGCGTCACATTGCGTGTCGTCCCGTCGGCCGACCGGACTTGCAGGCTGACCGGTTCGGTCACCGGTGTATAAAGTTCCACCGCCGTATAATCCAGGGCCGTCCGGATCCGCTCGCCATTGGCGGCCAGGATCCGGTCGCCGGCAGTCAAACCGGCCTGGGCGGCCAGGGTATCAGCCTGGACCGTCTGCAAGACCGGGATGGTACAGCCAAAAATGGCAAACATCAGGGCGAAAGCCAGCAAGCCGGACAGCAGATTCAAGGCCGGGCCGGTGCTGATCACGATGGCCCGGGCCCATTTCGGCCGGTTGAAAAACAGCGACGGATCACGATTCACAGCAGCAGCGTCATCTTCAACCTCGCCGCCAAAGCGCACAGAGGCACCGATTGGCAGGAGCTTGATGCTATAGCGGATGCCATTGCGTTGCCATGAATACAAAACCGGACCCATGAAAATCGAAAACTCCTCGATCTTGAACCCCAGGCGCCGGCCAGTCAGAAAATGACCCAACTCATGAACAATCATCATGATGCTCAGAATCAGGATGCCAACAAGAACTCCCATCCATCAATCTCCTATTATAAAAGGCCAATCTGGCCAGTCAGGCCTGGCCGGCAACATCCCGGCGGGCCCAGGCATCCAGCTCCATGATATCGGCAAAGTCAAACGCGGTCAAATGACCGGCCTGCAGATGATGCGCCATGCAAGTTTCCACCCGGCGGGCGATATCCAGAAAGCCGATCCGGCCGGCCATGAACAGCTCGACCGCAGCCTCATTGGCCGTATTCATCACCGCCGGCAGCGTTCCGCCCAGCTGCGCGGCATCATACGCCAGCTGCAACAACCGGAAAGTCAGGCGGTCCGGCTCCTCGAAAGTCAGCTGGCGGGTCCGCGGATCAAAGGGATTGTAGGCCGGCTGGTTCCCCGGCAGGCGCTGCGGCCAGGTCAGGGCCAGCTGGATTGGCAGTTTCATGTCGGGAAAACCCATCTGGGCCAGCACCGAACCGTCACGGAGCTCAACCATGGAATGGATGATGCTCTGCGGATGGACCACCACTTCAATGCGGTCGACCGGACAGTCAAACAACCAGCTGGCCTCGATAACCTCCAGTCCCTTGTTCATCAGGGTCGCGGAGTCAATCGTGATCTTGCCGCCCATCTGCCAGGTCGGATGCCGCAGCGCCTGCGCGACGGTAATCTGCGCCAGGTCGGCCAGCTGGCGGCCGCGAAAAGGCCCGCCGGAGGCTGTCAGCAGAATCCGCCGCAAGCTGCCGGCCGGTGCGCCGGCCAGGCATTGCCAGATCGCGGAATGTTCGCTGTCAACCGGATAAAGGCGGCTTCCGGTCCTGGCCAGCAAAGGCATAACCAGGGCACCGCCGGCGACCAGGGTTTCCTTGTTGGCCAGGGCAATATCCTTGCCGGCCCGGATCGCTGCCAGTACCGGTTCCAGTCCGGCCACGCCGACCATCGCCGCCACCACCAGCTGCACGCCCGGCAAAGTGGCCGCCGCGCAATTGCCCGCCTGGCCAGCCAGAACCGTGATTACCGGCCGGACATCCTGTAGGCGCTGCTGCAAGAGCCGGGCATCGGCTTCAGCGCTGACGGCAATCAGCTCCGGCATAAACTCGCGGGCCTGCTGTTCAATCAGGTCAATCCGCCGGCCAGCCGTCAGGGCCCGGACCCGGATCCCCAGATGACGGCAGACGTCCAGCGTCTGGGTCCCGATCGAACCAGTCGAACCCAGGATTGTTATCGAATCTACCATGAATCCATGCTCCTGTTTATTCAGATACGGCACCGGATCGGGGTGCGTCACAGTCATTCAAATCCATTCAGGGTGCCAGGTACAGATAGGCCACAGCCAGGAAAAGCGTGGCCGGCAGGGTAAAAAGCACACTGTCAAAGCGGTCCAGAATCCCGCCATGGCCGGGGAAAATATTGCTGAAATCCTTGATGCCGCACCAGCGCTTGACACCCGAAGCCAGCCAGTCGCCCAGCTGGGAGGCAACACTCAGAAGCAGGCCGCTGCCCAGGGCAAACAGCAGATTATAACTGACCGAGCCTGGCAGGCCGCTGCGCTGGCGCATGATGAAGAAGAAAAACAGGGCCAGCGAAAGCATGCTGCCGACAATACCGCCGACCGTGCCCTCCACCGTCTTTTTGGGGCTGATCTGCGGACAGATCGGATTGCGGCCGATGGCTGACCCGGTAAAATAGGCAAACATGTCAGAAAACCAGGGGGCCATCAGGGCAATGATCAGCCAGAGCATCCCCCAGGGCATAATCATCAGGATCATGACGGCACAGCCCAGCGGAAAACCCAGATAATGGATCAGGCTGGCGGCCGCCAGTCCGGACGGAATCGCCGGCGGACCGCCACGGATCAGCAGATAAACGGCTACCCAGGTCGTCGCACTAAGCAAGACAAAACCCAGCAAGGCCATGGCTTTGACTAAAACCGGCTGATAATTGGCCGCTGTCAGCTCCAGGGGCGCTAAACCAGTCACAATCAGTACAGCCAGGAAAAGAACACTGCCCGCTGTCGTCGTCAGCACCGGCAGCTCAATACTGCGGGCCCGCAAGGCCGAGCGCAGCTCATGGCTGCCAACCACGGCAATCAGGGTGAAAAACAGGATCGGCAGGATCGGCCAGCGAAAGCCGGGCAGGACCAGGACAGCCACGCCCAGGGTAAAAAGCAGGCCGGTAATAATGCGCTGTTTCATTGCAGTTGAACCCCCCCGAACCGGCGATCCCGGTCCGTATAAGCCCGCAGAGCCTGTTCCAGATGTTCATCGGAAAAATCCGGCCACAAGACATCGGAAAACCAGAATTCAGCATAGGCACACTGCCAGAGCAGGAAATTAGACAGGCGCTGCTCGCCGCTGGGCCGGATAATCAGGTCTGGATCCGGCACGTCCGGCAAATAAAGAGACCGGGATATGGCTGACTCATCGATCTCATCCGGACTCATCTCACCGGCCTGCACCGACCGGGCCAGTTTCTGGCAGGCCTGCACCAGTTCATGCCGGCCACCATAATTAAAGGCCACAATCAGCTGCATGCGATTCCGTTGCAGGGAATTGGCCTCGCCTTCAGCGATAATGGCCTGAATATCCGCCGGCAAAGCCGGGATATCACCAGAAAAACGCAGCCGGATCCCCTCGGCAGCCAGTTCAGCGTCGTAACGGCGGAAAAACTCGCCAAACAAAGCCATCAGGGCCCGCACCTCGTCATCCGGCCGGCTCCAGTTCTCGGTTGAAAATGCGTAGACTGTCAGATAGGAGATCCCGCGATTGCCGCACATGCGGCACAGCGCCTTGAGATTTTCCGCACCGGCCCGATGGCCGGCCGACCTCGGCAAGCCCCGCTGCCTGGCCCAGCGGCCATTGCCGTCCATTATCACGGCCAGATGGCGGGGAATCTTCAAGCCCGCAGCAGCACGGCTACCCGGCTCACCGTTTATCTGGCCAGACCTATCACCGGGCTGTCCCCCGCCCGGGACACTGCCGCTGGCGCCGTCCTGGCCAGTTCCCTGGCCATCTGAGCCGGCTCGACCGATACCGGGGCCATTACCCCGGTATTCACCCGGGCCGCGGTCCCTGCGACCTGCTGCCGGGGCCGCACCGGACCTCGTGGCATCCGTTAGAACCTGGCTGCCGGACTTCGATCTGCCGGCCGCCCTGTCACCACGTCTTGACGGCTGATGCCGCCACAGACTTTGCCAGAGCAAACTCAGCTGGCGAAATGAAAGACGCATAATCGGTCCTTTCATGCAAAAACCGGGTGACCAGGCACCCGGCTGTTGACTCTGTTTGGTCCGGATATCAGACCTCCATCAGATCCTTGTCCTTCTGGGCAACGGCTTTGTCAATCTCGGCAATGTATTTGTCAGTCAATTTCTTCAGCTCGGCTTCCACATCAGCCATGCCGTCCTCAGTCAGTTCTTTCTTCTTCAGATGAGCCCGGAATTTGTCGATGCCCTCACGCCGGATATTGCGGATCGCAACCTTGGCTTCCTCGGCATATTTGCCGACCTGCTTGACCAGATCCTTGCGGCGCTCCTCGGTCAGGGGCGGAAAGACCAGGCGCAAGGCCTTGCCGTCATTGCTGGGGTGAATACCCAGGTCTGAGGCCTGGATGGCCTTGTCAATCGCTTTCAGCGAGGAAGGATCCCAGGGTGTGATCGTGATCAGGCGGGGTTCGGGTACCTGGATATTGGCAACCTGCTGAATGGGCGTCTGGGCACCGTAGTAATCAATGCTGATGCGGTCCAGCACCTTGGGATTGGCCCGGCCGGCGCGAATTGTGTTAAATTCTTCCTGCAGAACATGCAAGGTCTTGGCCATTTTCTCCTCATAAGGGTGATAAGAGGCTTTTGACAGGATGATCATTGACATATGAATACCTCCAGGGAATTTTCAGCGTCGGTTCTTTGCCCATTATAACGGATTAGCATGGCTTGGGCAACTCGGATATGAGTCGGGTGAGGGCCGTTCAGTCGCTGGCCCGGGTCCTCGCCCGATGGCTACGCCATTTCCAGTCTGAAGGACGCGCCTGTTCGCCGGCTCTTTCATTTTCCCGCGTGGTCCTGGCTGCAGATGCTGGATGAATGTATTAGCTGACAATGGTACCTATTTTTTCACCGCGGGCCATCCGCAGGATGTTGTCGGGATCCGTGATCGAGAAGACGGCAATCGCCACATGATTGTCACGGCAGAGAGCCGCAGCGGTGGCATCCATGACGCCGAGATTCAGGCGCAGGACCTCGTCATGACTGATGGTGTCATATTTAACTGCATCAGGATGCTTTTTGGGATCCTTGTTGTAAACACCGTCAACCATGGTGGCCTTGAAAATGATATCAGCATCGATTTCCGATGCCCGCAGGGCGGCTGCCGTATCGGTAGAGAAAAATGGATTGCCGGTGCCGCAGGCGAAAATCACGACGCGGCCCTTTTCCAGATGGCGGACGGCTCTTTTACGGATATAAGGTTCGGCAATCTGGCGCATCTCAATAGCACTGATCACCCGCGTCGTCGCGCCAGCCTGTTCCAGGGCATCGGCCAGGGCGAGGGCATTCATGGCCGTTGCCAGCATGCCCATATGATCGGCGGTCACGCGATCCATGCCCTCACTGGTCCGGCCGCGCCAGAAGTTGCCGCCACCCACCACGATTGCGACTTGAGTACCCATGGCTTCGAGGTCACGGATGGTCTTGCCAATCCGGTGCAGGGTATCATTGTCCAGGCCCATGTGCTTGCCACCGGATAGAGATTCACCGCTTATTTTAAGCAGGATGCGTTTGTAGATCGCTGACATGTTTACCTCCAGGCATTTATCGTAAAAAAAGGGACATGCCAGGCATGTCCCCCCAAAACTTCCGCTGATCGCTTACTTGATCTGTTTCATGACTTCTTCTGCGAAATTCTCTTCTTTCTTCTGCAGGCCTTCGCCCATTTCATAACGGACGAAACGGCGAACCGAGATATTCTCGCCGATAACCGCGACCATCTCCTTGACGAGATTGCCGATTTTCTTGCTGTCATCTTTCACATAGGCCTGTTCGAGCAGACAGTTGTCCTCATAGAACTTGCTCAGGCGGCCTTCGACGATCTTGTCGACGATTTTTTCCGGCTTGCCTTCATTGAGCGCCTGATTGCGCACGATGGCCCGCTCTTTTTCAAGCTCTTCAGCCGGGACATCTTCCTTGGCAACCCAGCGCGGACTCATGGCGGCAACCTGCATGGCCAGGTCCTTGACGAGCCTGCGGAAGTCCTCGTTCTTGGCGGCGAAATCAGTCTCAATATTGACTTCAATCAGGACGCCAACGCGGCCATTGGCATGGATGTAAGCGTCAACAATACCTTCGGCCGCAACACGGGTGGCTTTCTTGTCAGCGGTGGCAATGCCCTTTTCACGCAGCCAGACAATGGCTTTCTGCATGTCACCGTTGGTTTCGGTCAGGGCCTTTTTGCAGTCCATCATACCGGAACCGGTCTTTTCACGGAGCTCTTTGATCATATCTATTGTAACAGCCATGGATGTACTCCTCCTCAAAACATTGGACCATTCCAGAACGGAATGGTCAGATCCCCTTATTCTTCGACCTTGGCAATCTCATCTTCGGCCAGCTGGCGGGCGCGGGCTTCCAGCTGCTCACCCTGACGGCCCTCGAGAATGGCATCAGCCATCTTGCCGGCGATCAGCTTGACCGCGCGAATGGCGTCATCATTGCCGGGAATGACATAATCGACTTCTTCCGGATCACAGTTGGTATCGACAATGCCGACGATCGGGATCCCCAGGCGGCGGGCTTCCATGACCGCGATGTGTTCCTTGCGCGGATCAACAACAAACATGCAGGACGGCAGGCCGGGCATATTCTTGATACCGCCGAGATTCTTCTCGAGCTTCTCCATCTCCAGCTTGAGCTTGGCAACTTCCTTTTTAGGCAGGATGTCAAAGGTGCCATTATCCTGCATGCGATTCAGCTCAGCCAGGCGATTGATGCGCTTCTTGATGGTCGAGAAGTTGGTCAGGGTGCCACCGAGCCAGCGGTTGTTGATGAAGAACATGCTGCTGCGATCGGCTTCCTCGCGGATGGAGTCCTGCGCCTGCTTCTTGGTGCCGACGAAAAGCACCGTGCCGCCATTCATGGCGACCTGGCGAACGAACATGTAAGCCTCATCAACCTTGCGGACGGTCTTCTGCAGGTCAATGATGTAGATGCCATTGCGTTCGGTGTAGATGTACTCCGCCATTTTCGGATTCCAGCGGCGGGTCTGGTGGCCGAAGTGGACACCGGCCTCGAGAAGTTGCTTCATGCTGATAACTGCCATTTTTTCCTCCTGTTTTTACCACCATGGGTCTGCAGCCGGCTTGCAAATTTACCGGCAACAGGCTTGCTGTCCCATGTGCGTATTTAGACCTAAAGCATTTTAGCACGAGACAAGGGGTATGACAAGAGGGTTTGCCTCCGGACAGAATCCGGGGTCGATCAGGGCGGGTCGATCAGGGCGGGTCGATTGAAAACAATTCATGGACTTCTGGTTCACAGCCAGCACCGGACATTGAGGCGAAGGAACCGTAAAAACAGGAAAACCACAAATTCAGACAAATATCACAAAAAACAACCGGTGATGCGCTATAATAAACACACCCCGGAAAACACAGCACGGAAACACAGCACGCGCTCATCACACCTGCCTATAAAACGAAACAACACAGATAACAGGAGAAAACAGATATGCTATCAGCGCAACTCATGAAAGTCGCTCAAAATAATCAGTGGCAAATCCAGCAGGAAGAACAGATCGTCTATGGCGAATACAACGGCTTTTTATTTTCAGCCATGGAAGGCAAAGGTTTCAAGGCAATATTCACGCCCATTGCCGGCATATCCCAGCCAGGACTGCGGGCCATCATCGACTGGCTGGACCAGAACACGACCCGGCTGAAATTGCGCAACTACGATCTGTCCGATAATTTCCTCTGCGTCCGCCTCAACGAAACCTGGCTGCCCCTGTCAGCGGAAAAGATCGAAATGCTCCTGGCCCAGCTTTCCGGCATGCTCGATCAGTTTGGCCTGCCCCACCATGCCTGTGTCATCTGTGGTCAGCCAGCGACCAAGCGGGGCCTTTTATATGGGCTGTTCTGTCACTTGCATCCGGAATGCCAGGACACACCCGGCGTCGATTTTGGCCTGCTGCGCGAAGAATCGCCGGCCGGATCGGCAGACGTCGACTTCCAGGAACTGTCAGATCAGGTCGCCATGAACCAGGCATCTGCAGACACCCCGGTCACACCGGACTCTTCATCCACAGCTGAAGAGGATAACAGCCATGAACATTGAGCTTAAAAACCCCGCCGAGCTGGAAGCAGTACCAGCGCAGCGGCTGGCTGACCTGGCTGATTCCATGCGGCCCTATCAGGCAGCGATGGTCGATGCGGTCGTCAGACTGTGCGCGATTCCCAGCATCAAGGGGCTTGCCGGGCCCGGGGCACCTTATGGGGCGGCGACCTTGCAGGTTCTTGAAGCCTTTCTGGCCCTGGGAACCGGCCTGGGCTTCACAGCAGTCAATCTGGACGGACGGGCCGGCTACCTGGAGTGGGGCGAGGAAGGGCCGCTGATTGCCATGCTCTGCCATCTTGATGTCGTACCGGCTGGCGACGGCTGGACCCGGGATCCTTTCCTGCCGCTCGTCGGATCCGACCGGATCATTGCCCGTGGCACCATCGATGACAAGGGCCCGGCCGTGGCGGCCCTGTACGCGCTCAAGGCCCTGCTGGACGAAGGCTTTGCCGCCAGGTGCCGGTTTCGCCTGATTGTCGGGCTGGATGAAGAAAGCGGCTGCACCTGCATGGAGCATTATATCAAGGTTGCAGAGCTGCCGGATGCCGGTTTTACGCCCGATGCCAGTTTTCCTGTTATTTATGCTGAAAAAGGCATCGCCTGTTTTGACCTGATTGTCCCGGGTGGCCAGGAACCTGGGGCGACGGTGCGCCTGGTCCGCGCCCAGGGTGGAGCCAGGCACAACATGGTGCCGGCAGCCTGTTCGATTGAATTGTTATCCAGGTCAGCAACTTCCCAGGACTGCGAGCTGGAGCTTTACGTGCTCAATGGAGAAGCGGCGCATGCCAGCATACCCTGGAGCGGTGTCAATGCCATCAGCCTGGCCATGCAGGAAGCGGGCCAGCGTCTGGCTGCCGCCGGTACAAGCCATCCATTTGTGTCTTTTTTCAATCATGCCTTTGCAACGCCCTGGGATGGCAGCGGCTTGAATATCCGCTGGCAGGATGAATCCGGCCCATTGACCATCAATGCCGGTGTCTTGCAGCTCGATGAGGTCGGTGCAAGGCTGACGGTTGATATCCGTTATCCGGTTACCCTGTCGCTGACCGAGCTGACCGCCCGCCTGGAACAAGCTTGTGCTCCCTGGGGCGCCACTTGCAAGCAGGTTGTGCATCTGGCCCCCATTTACATGCCCCGGGAATCATGGCTGGTGCAGTCATTGAATGGCGTCTATCAGGACCTGACGGCCAACGGCAGCCGGGCTATTGCCATTGGCGGCGGCACTTACGCCCGCACGATGCCGAACGTCGTAGCTTTTGGCCCGACTTTTCCCGGGGAACCGGACGTCTGCCATCAGGTCAACGAATATATCACCTTCCGGACACTGCTGGCATCGGCGGCCGTATACCGCGAGGCCCTGCGCAAGCTTGGCCGGGACATCGCCGGCGCGGCACCGGACCAGAAAATCATGGGTGGATCATGACTTCGCTGCCAGTCTATCATACAAGCCGCTTGCGGCTGCAGATTCTGGACCGCTCCGCCGGCCAGGCCGTGGCTGACTATTACCGGCGCAACCGGGCTTTTCATCAGCCGTGGTTTCCAGCGCGCGATGACAGTATCTTCAGTGTGACGACCCAGCGCGATAATCTGGGCGCTGAGGGGCAGGACTTCCGCAAAGGCCGGGCCCTGCCCTTCTGGCTCAGCCTGGCCAGCGACCCGCAACGGATCATCGGCCGTTTCGCCGTGACAAATATTGTGCAGGGTGCGCTTTATTCCGGATCGGTCAGTTATCATCTGGATGAAAAGGTTGTCGGCCATGGCCTGGCGGCCGAGGCCGGCGCGGCAGTCTGTCAGCTGGCGTTCCAGGATTTTGGCCTGCATCGGCTGGTCGCCAGCATCCTGCCCTATAATCGCCGTTCCATCGCCCTGGCCGAGCGTCTCGACTTCACCCTGGAGGGGATGTCCAGCCGCTACCTGCAGATCAACGGCCGCTGGGAGGACCACCTGCATTACGTCCGGTTGCAGGACGGCCCGCTCTACCCGCTGAGCGACTTGCCCGTTCTGCGCGGTGAGCGGACAATGCTGCGACCGCTCGTCCCGACCGACGTGCCGGCGCTGCTTGAGTACCATCTGCGTAATCAGGCTCATCTTGCCGAATATAACCCGCTGTATCCTGATGTTGTGCTCAATCAGCAGACCTGGCAAAGCCAGATCCAGCATTCGCTGCTGCAGTTGCAGCTGGGCGAACGCCTCGATCTTGGCTTGTTCCTGACCGATCGCCCGGACCGGCTGATCGGTCTGATTGATGCGCACGATTTGCATGACAAGCCGCTGTCACAAGGTGAGCTCAGTTATTCAATCGACCAGGATCTGACCGGTCATGGACTGGTGCTGGAAGGCCTGACAGTGACCTTGTCCTATCTGTTCACAGTCCGGCAGCTGCATCGCATGACAGCCCGCATTCATCCCGAAAACCAGCGCAGCCGCCGGCTGCTCGAGATTCTGGGATTCAGGGCCGAGGGTTTCGAACGCCAGGCCTGCCTGACCGAAAACGGCTGGCAGGACCTGGTCCGCTACAGCCTGCTGGCCGATGAGTTCCACCCGCTCTGACCGCAAATGGCGCAAGTCAGCGCCGGAAATCGTTTTCGTCCAGCTCGTCGATTATCCGCAGTAAATTGGGCAGCATGGGCTTTGTACAATCAGGCAGGACAAAGTCGGCGGCCTCTTTGACTGGCCGTTCAGCCTGGCCCATGGCAAAGGCCAGGTCAGCCAGGGCAAACATCGTCAGGTCATTTTCCTGGTCGCCAACAGCCACGATGTATCGGCCGGCGGTCATTTCCGGACGATACTGTGTAAACAGCCGGTGCAGGGCTGTCCCTTTTGACACGCCGGCAGCCGTTATATCAAGGAGTGTTTCCGAAGAGTTGACGATCGTCAGGCCCTCACCGGCCAGCCGGTGCAGCCGGGCCCTGGCCGTGTTGAGACGGTTGAGCTGGCCGACCAGCAATATCTTCAGGATCCGGGGCGGCATGTCTGCCAGCGAGCGCCGGGGAAACTGCTTATAAATCGGCGGGAGATCCCGGTCACGATGAGGCGGCTCGACCATGATGACCGGGTCGCCGGTCGTAATTGCCAGGATACCCAGATCCGGGAATTCCGCGGCGATGTGATGGATCCAGGCGACCGAATCAGCGGGAAGCCAGCTGGTTTCCAGATCGGCTGCCTGCAGTGGATCATAGATGCGGGCGCCGTTTACCAGAACTACCGGATTTTGCAGGATCAGGCGGGTCCGCCCGTCATCAAGGGCATTCCACTCCCGTCCGGTGGCCAGGGTAAAGCGGCCACCCCCGGCCAGGAACTTGCGCAGGGCGGCAGTATTATCCGGATGAACCCGCCGGTCCGGCGTGGTCAGCGTCCCGTCGAGATCACTGACGAGAAATATCGATTCATATCGCATGCTTGCGGTCTCCTTGTACGATGCAGCACGGTGCAGGTCACTTTACCTGTTTCACGTCACTTCACGCGGTTCAGGTTTCCAATTCCAGCGATTGCGCCTGTTTTTTTTCCTGGTGCTGCTGTTCCAGGCTGCGCAGGCGGGACAGCTCGCGCAGCATGAGGATGGCCGTGACAATGAAAGACAGCAGATCAGCAGCCGGACTGGCATACCAGACACCGTTGAATCCGAATATCCGGGGCAGCAGCAGATAGAGCGGGATCAGGAAAATGACCTGGCGCAACAGGCTGGCCAGCATGGAGATCCCCGACTTGCCAATACTCTGGAAATAGATCGTACTGATAATCTGAAAGCCCAGGAGCGGCATCATGCACAGGAAGGCGCGCAACCCGAAAATACCCACTTCGATGAGAGCCGGATCACGGATAAAGACCCGGATAATCTGGGCCGGGAAAAGCTCAACAATTAGAAAACCAAAAATCACGATGGCCGAGGCCAGCCGGACACCGGTCGCCCAGGTCGTGCGGACGCGCGCATAATGGCCGGCGCCGTAATTGTAGCCAAGAATCGGCTGCAGGCCCTGGTTGATACCAAACAGCGGCATCATGAACAGGATAGACATGCTGCTGACAATGGTCATGGCCCCGATCGCCACGTCACCGCCATAAGCCCGCAAGGTCCGGTTGGCCAGGATGGTAACCAGGCTGGTCGAGATCTGCATGCTGAACGGTGCCACGCCAATGGCCATGATTTGCCGCACCGCCCGGCTTTGCAGGCGCAGATTAGCCAGACGCAGGCGCAACAGGCTCTGGCTGCCCCGAAAATAACTCAGGACCCAGAGCATGGAGACAAACTGGCTGATGATGGTCGCGATGGCCGCGCCAGCCACATCCATCCGGAAAACAAAAATGAACAGCGGGTCGAGGATAATATTCAGGCCGGCACCCAGAAGCTGGGTCGAGGCCGAACGGCGCGGATTACCTGAACCGCGGATAGAATGGTTGAGCGCAAATCCCACTGTATTAAATACATTGCCCAGCAAGATGATCTGGGCATAGGAGCGGGCATAGGGCAAGGTTTGTGAACTGGCCCCGAACAGAAGCAGCATGGGATTGATCAGGACCAGGGCCACCAGGGAAACGGCCAGGCCGATGACCAGGCACAAAGTCAGGGCATTGCCCAGCAGCTTTTCGGCTTCTTCGCGCTGTCGGGCCCCCAGGCGCAGCGAGATACTGGCCGTAGCCCCGACTGCCACCAGCTGGATAAAAGCCAGCAGGATATTGGACATTGGCAGGGTCAGGCCAATCCCGGACAGGGCATTGGTATTGTTCAGCTGCCCGATCCAGAAGCGGTCAACGACGTTATACAGGGCATTAACCAGCATCCCGATAATCGCCGGGATTGAATAGCGGATAACCAGCTGCGGGATCGGATCAAAGGCCAGCTGACGCTCCCGCGGTGTCAGCTGGTGGGTCGCTGTCGACATGGTATTTCCCCTCAGCAGCTATTTGCATCATTCACCAGAATGGAAATCCAGTCCGGACATTTCCGGTACTGATACTGGAAAAAAGGCTGCCTGTTGCAGACAGCCTTTCCAATGGGTTAAATTCGATTGTTCAGTCTCGCCGGCCGGGATCTCAGCCTTCGTAAGAACCGTCGTCGGAACGGGCCGGATTGATCGGCTCGACTTCCTTGATGCTGATGCTGACACGACGATTTTCATTGCTGACTTCGAGCACGCGGGCGTCCACTTCCATGCCCTCGACCAGGACATCACTGGGCTTGGTCAGGCGCACATCGGAGATCTGCGAGATATGGCAGAGGGCGTCGACGCCGGGAGCGATTTCCACAAAGGCGCCGAACGGGAACATCCGGACGACCTTGCCATGGACGATTGAGCCAACCGGATAGCGGGCCTCCACATCATGATACGGGTCATCGGAAATACGCTTGTAGCCCAGCGAAATGCGCTTTTTCTCCGGATCGAAATCCTTGACAAAGACCTTGATCTGGTCGCCGACGCTGACGACTTCGGAAGGATGGCGGATACGATTCCAGGACAGCTCGGACACGTGGACCAGGCCGTCAACACCGCCGATGTCGACAAACGCGCCGAAATCAGTCAGGCTGCGCACAACACCGACGTATTCCTTGTTCACTTCAATGGTCGACCAGAGGACTTCCGCCTTTTCCTTGCGCTCGCTGGCCAGCAGGGCCCGCCGCGAACCGGAAACACGCAGACGCTTCTTGTCCGGGTCATACTGGGTAACCAGGATATCCATGGTCCGGCCACGATAAGGCTCGAGGTCATTGACCATGTTCATTTCCAGTTGCGTGCGGTGAATGTAAATATCAACGCCGCCAAATGTGGCGATAACACCATCTTTGACAATATTGACGACTTTAACCGAGATCGGCGTCTTATTCTGGAAGGCTTCCTCGATCAGTCCTTTATATTTGCCGAAGTCAACCCGTGCCTTGGACAGGATGATCTCCTTGCCCATGTCGGAATTGCGGATGTTGCGGACATAAACATCGATCTCGGCGTGGTTCGCGACGGCCTGGTCCAGATCAAATTCCGGGTCCCCGTCAAACTCGTGACGCGGAATCCGGCCTTCGGATTTATCATGCACATCGACATAGACATTGTCCTGATCGTAACGGATTATGATGCCCCGGACGGTTGCGCCTCTCTTGAGCTGGGGGATGTTGTCGATAAAGTCCGTAAAACTGACATCACCTTGATCCTGCTGGTTTGAATACACCTCGTTTTCAGTCATCGCCTGAATAACCTCCCTGATAATACGTTCTGGTGTAGATGCACCTGCTGTCACTCCGATAGCCAGATCACGAAAGGACCGGCCCGTCAGAATCGACCTGATGTCTTCCGGATTTTCAATCAGATACGTCTCACCACACTGACTGCGACAGACTTCGAGAAGCTTGATCGTATTGGAACTGCTGCGGCTGCCGATAACAATCATCAGGTCCGAAGCGGCGGCAATCTGCCCGGCTTCCCGTTGCCGAGTCTCAGTCGTATTACATATTGTACCAAATATCTGAAACTTTGCAATTTTTTTCTTTAAAACATCACAAATCTTCTGGTATTCATGATAGGAAAAGGTGGTCTGGGCCACCACGATGGCAGGCTGGTCAGGCAGCTCGAGAGCCTCGGCTTCAGCCACGGATTGAATGATCAGGCCCTGGTTGTCACATTCGCCATTGATCCCGATTACCTCCGGATGGCTGGCCGATCCGGCGATCAGCACGGTCTGGCCGGCAGCATGGGCGGCACGGACCAGCCGGTGAATCTTGAAGACATACGGGCAGGTGCAGTCAACAACCTGGCAGTTGCGGCTGGCCAGCTGTTTATAAACGGCAGGCGGGACGCCATGGGCGCGGATGATGATCCGGCTGCCTAGCGGGGCCTCTTCCGGACTCTCTATTTTATTCATGCCATGCTGCTTAAGATCGTTCATGACGGTGTGGTTGTGGATCAGTTCGCCGAGCATATAGGTGGCTGGCAAATCTGTCTGTTTCTGCGCATCCTGCAACAATTCATAGGCTTTATCCACGGCGTGCTGTACCCCGAAACAAAAGCCGGCCGATTTGGCGACGGTGATTTTCATGTGATTGTCTCCATCAACAGTTGCCGGTCAGCGCTGGCCGAACAGCTGGGCAGCAGCCTTTTCCGCGTCGGTCATGTCAGCCAGCTTGCCGTCGGGACGGCGGATGATGTCGTCAGCCAGCAGGGCCTCGACACTCGGTTCGTAGGTCCGGTCCATCAAGCTATAAATCTGCTGCATGATCTGGACAGTGAATGCCATCAGCTCGGCATGGCTGTAGCGCTGGTGGGCCAAAGCCTCGAGCTTGAAAGGCTTGCCGAATATGACGCGGGTCCGGCGAAAGAAGCCGAAACGGCCGTCGATGGCGACCGGCTGGATTGGTACTCCGGACTTGATCGCAAAGTGAGCGATGCCGGTCCGCGGCAGGACTTCAGCCAGTTTTTCATCCGGCACCCGGGTCGCCTGCGGGAACATGCCGATGATCCGGCCGGCAGCCAGGGTGCCCAGGATGCCGCGGGCAGCCTGCAGATCGACCTTGTCCCGGTCGACCGGCACACAGCCCATGCGCCGGAAAAAGCCGCCAATCACCGGCTTGGTGAAGAGCTGCTTCTTGGATACCCAGTAAACCCAGGGCTTGAGGCGGGTATGAATCGCCGGGATATCCAGCAGGCTGGTATGGTTGGCCACCAGCAGCAACGGTCCGCTTGTCGGAATATTTTCTACGCCGACGTAAGTAACCCTGTACAGCAGATGCGTCAGAAACCAGGCCAGCCAGTTACAGAAGCGGCGCAACACAGGCCAGCCGTCCAGGTGCTGGGCCAGGGGGACGGCCTGAACCGCCCCGGATTTCCCGGCTGTTGCAGCAGGTCTTGCTGACTGGTTTGATTGGGCCGATTGCGCTGACCGGGCTGACTGGCCGGGCCGGGCGGCTGGCGCGGGCCGGGCTGACTGGTTTGACTGGCCCGCTTGCGCTGACTGGTTTGACTGGACTGTTTGATCCGATTTAGTCATGTGTTTGTACGCCAAGGTACTGAAGAATGACCTCGACAACCTCCTCGATTGACAGACTGGTGGTATCGACCAGGATTGCATCATCGGCCTGGCGCAGGGGGGCGAAGGATCGTTCGGAGTCCTGGCGGTCCCGCCAGGCGATCTCCTCCCGCACGCCGGCGAAGCTTGCCGTCTGGTCGCCTCGACTGTGCAGTTCACGCATTCGCCGGCCGGCCCGCTCGTCAAGGCTGGCAGTCAGGAAAAACTTATGGGGTGCATCCGGTAAAACATAGGTGCCGATATCCCGGCCGTCCATGATCAGGGGCTGGCGACGGGCGATTTCCCGCTGGATCTCAACCAGCCGCAGCCGGACGACTGGCAGGGCGCTGACATCGGAAGCAGCCCGCGAAACATCCGGCGTCCGGATGTCCCGGGTCACATCGGTGCCGTCGAGCCAGACCTGCTGCTGACCATCGACAAAGCGGATATCCAGATCGGTATTGGCCAGCATCCGGGCTATTTCCTCGGGATCACTCATGACGATCCCTCCTTGCAGGGCCTTCAGGCCAATAGCCCGGTACATGGCACCTGTATCCAGGTAAAGAATACCCAGGCGGCCGGCGATACGCCGGGCAATGGTGCTTTTACCGGCGCCGGCGGGCCCGTCGAGGGCGATAGCTGCATTCATGGATAATTCCTTTCAAATTGCCTCATGCACGATAACCGTGGCACTTGTCATGTTCCTTGCAAGCAACCGGAACGGCTGGTTCAAACAACGCGGTGACCCAGGCCGATCGCGATTTCGTTCAAATGCAGCAGGCCGATGCCAAAGTAGACACAGACACCAATATGGTCTTCATAACGGGCGATGCCGATTTTGCCGCCCACATTAAGGCCGATGGCTTTGGGCATGACCTGGGAAATGGCTTCGCGGGCTGCGCCGGCCACGGCGCCTTCCTCCGCATGGCTTGAGTCGATCAGGCCTTCACGCTTGGCTGCAATCACGGCCCGTTCAATCATTTTTGAAATGGTGGAAATGAATTCACCGCCGAAATCAACGGCGGCAGCCCGGATACCAGTAATCTGGCTGTCCCGGCCAAGCTGGCGTTCCGCTTCCCGATCCTGGGTCAGGGCCATGCGGATGGCAGTGGTGGCAGCCACCTTGCTGCCGGGAAGCGGATGGTCGGACATGGCAATGTACTCCTTTGTTCAATGGCTAAAATAACAGAAATCTGGCAATTCTACCGGATTTCATGCCTGTTCCATGATATCAGAACATGCTCACTGATGCCTGATCTTCCGGGCGCTCAATGATCCGGAACATCACCTTTATCATACACGTCGTATTCATCCCAGATCCGCTCAAGCTTTTCAAGGGTTTGCGTGACATGTTCCTGGCGCCGGTAACCGATAGCGGCAATCAGGGCGTTGATCACGCTCAGGGGTGCGACCAGG
This sequence comes from uncultured Oscillospiraceae bacterium, assembly GCA_964450865.1. GTDB lineage: Bacteria > Bacillota > Clostridia > Saccharofermentanales > UBA5734 > CAYVHB01. The sequence goes on from CAYVHB010000005.1 coordinate 98,669, forward strand.
GAGTCGACAAAGGAAGCCATGTCACTGGGTGCCAGCAGGCAGATATCGGCGCTGTCGGCGATGGGTGTGTTGGCTTTGTCGGTGATCGCCAGGACCGAGGCCCCCGTGGAGCGGGCATAGGCCATGGCCTTGATCGTTCGCTTGGAATAGCGGGGAAAACTGACGCCGATTACGACATCGCCGGCCCGCACCGCCAGGATCTGCTCGAACATCTCACTGACGCTGGTGGTATGGACCAGCCGGACATTGTCAAAGATCAGGTTGAAATAGAAGCCCATGAAGGCCGCCAGCGGCGCGGCACTGCGTACTCCCAGAATATAGATCCGGTTAGCCTTGAGAATCAGCTCGACTGCCGCATTGAAAGTATTGCGGTCAATCCGGTCGTAGGTTCGCTTGAGCTTGTCAATATCTGACTGCAGCACAGCCCCGAGAATATCGCCGTGGTCAGCCAGCTTGGCGGAGGCTTTCAGGCGCTGGACGGATGTCAGTTTGACCTTGAGCTCTTCTTGCAGGACTTTCTGGAAATGCGGATAGCCTTCGAATCCAAGCTCCATGGCAAAGCGGACAACTGTGGATTCACTGACATTGGCTTCTTCCCCGATACGGGCCGCGGTCATGTAAGCCGCCCGGTCATAGTTCCCGAGGATAAAGCTGGCTATGGCGCGCTGGCCTTTGCTCATGTCAGGCATGCTTCTGGCTATTCTGGCCATCAGGTTCGAGGGATTGGCGTCCATTGGTGGCCTCCATTTCTTTTTCAATTTCAGCTGGTACACTGGCGGTCTCGCCGATCCACCGGCGGTCTCGTCAGCCCGGTCAGGAGTGGCTGATCCGCCGGTGGACTTGTATTTTCAAAGATTGCACCGGCACGATCACGCACCGGCAGCCTGGCAGAGTGGTGATGGGGGTCAGGCCGGCTGATAGGCACCGGCAACATTGCCGACGCTTTCGTCGACCAGATGGCGCTGCGAGCGGCGCCAGCGGAAGAATTTCTCGGCGACCTGCGGGAACATGGCATAGGTCAGGACGTCTTCTTCCTGTTCGATCCATTCGGCCGCCTGGAGGCGGATCTTGCCCAGTTCCGGCTCAATCAGGTCGGCCGGGCGGCAGGTAATCGGTGCCTCATCACCAAGAATCAGGCGCTGGACATCGGGGTCGACAGGTGCCGGGGTCTGGCCGTACTCACCACGAATGACGCCTTTGGACTCCTTGGGAACCATTTTATAGCGCTCACCGGTGATCACGTTCATAACCGCCTGGGTGCCGACAATCTGCGAGGACGGCGTGACCAGCGGCGGATAACCGAAATCCTTGCGGACCCGCGGGACTTCCTGCAGCACCGCGTCGAGCTGGTCGAGCTTGCCAGCCTGCTTGAGCTGGGACACCAGGTTGGAGAGCATGCCACCCGGTACCTGGTACTTGAGGGCATTGACATCGACACCGAGCATCTTGGGATCGATCAGGCCGGTGCTCAGCCAGCGCTCACGGACCCCGCGGAAGTGCTCGGAGATCTCGGTCAGCTGCTCGAGGTGCAGGCCGGTGTCATACTCGGTGCCATGCAGGGTTGCGACCAGCGGTTCGGTCGGCGGCTGTGAGGTGCCCAGGGCCAGCGGGCTCAGGGCCGTGTCGACAATATCGCAGCCAGCTTCGATAGCCTTGAGATAGGTCATCGAACCGACGCCGCTTGTATAATGGGTATGCAGCTCGACCGGGACCCTGACCGTGGCCTTGATGGCCTTGACCAGGGCATAGGCATCATAGGGTAGCAGCAGGCCGGCCATATCCTTGATGCAGATCGAATCAGCGCCCATCTCCTCCAGTCGTCTGGAATCAGCGACGAATTTCTCGATCGAATGGAACGGGCTGGTTGTATAGGAGAAACAGCCCTGGGCATGGCCGCCTTCCCTTTTGGTTGCATTCAGCGCCTTTTCAATGTTGCGGAAGTCATTCAGGGCATCGAATATCCGGATGATATCGATACCGTTGGCAATCGAGCGCTGGACAAAGTACTCAACAACATCGTCGGCGTAGTGCTTGTAGCCGAGCAGATTCTGGCCGCGCAACAGCATCTGCAGCTTTGTATTCGGACAAGCCTGGCGAATTTTGCGCAGGCGATCCCACGGATCCTCGTTGAGGAAGCGCATGGCCGAGTCAAAGGTCGCACCGCCCCAGCACTCCAGGGCGTTATAACCGACTTTGTCGAGCTTGGCCAGGACCGGCAGCATGTCATCAATGGTCATGCGGGTCGCCGCCAGCGACTGGTGGGCGTCACGCAGGATGGTCTCGGTTATCTTAACTTTTGCCATTGTAAAAAGGACCTCCTTGGCAGGCAGGCGACGGTTGATGCCGCCTGCGGCAGTGCCGCTCTGGCTTCTGCAGGCTGGCAGATTATTGCAGGCTGCACCCTGGCGGATTATTGCAGGCTGACCAGCGCGTCACCGGCATTCACTGAGCTGTTCTTGCCGGAATGGATCCCGGCAATTGTGCCGTCCCGCGGGGCGACGATTTCATTTTCCATTTTCATGGCCTCCAGGATGCACAGGACCTGGCCCTTTTTAACCATGTCACCGACTGCCACGCTGAAACTGAGAATCGTGCCGGGCATCGGCGCCTTGATCACTTCACTGCCGGCAGCCGGGGCCGCAGCAGC
>CAYVHB010000005.1:101415-121900 GCA_964450865.1 uncultured Oscillospiraceae bacterium
TGCCGGGCATCGGCGCCTTGATCACTTCACTGCCGGCAGCCGGGGCCGCAGCAGCGGGGGCCGCCGGAACAACCGGACGGGGCGCCGGAGCGGCTGGAGCGGCTGGAGCGGCAGCAGCAACCGGGGCGGCGGCCGGAGCACTACCGGTGGTCTCTTCGACTTCTACTTCATAGGCTACACCGTTGACTTTTATCTGGAATTTTCTCACGCTGTTATCCTCCTTCATATACATGGGCATATACATGGGCAGCAGCCGGCAGCAGTTTCCGGAACGTCTGGAACGATTGGATGCATGCCTTGAATCCTGGTCTCAATACTCACTGGCAGCAGTCAGCATCATCAGGGCACTGATCAGGCGGGGCCGGGTTGCTGCCGGCTGGATGATCTCGTCAATCAGGCCATCGGCTGCCGCGGCATAGGGACCGGCCACCTCGGTGGCATAGCGCTCGACAAAGGCCAGGCGGGCCGCAGCCGGATCCGCCGCGGATGCAATCTCCCGGCGATAGAGAATATGGGCTGCCGTATCTGCCGGTACAGCTGCCAGCTCGGCAGTCGGCCAGGCATAGACCAGGCTGGTTCCCGTGCTCTTGCTGGCCAGGGCCAGATAAGCCGGACCATAGAGCTTGCCGATGACGACACACAGGCGCAAGGCCGAAGTCTGCAGACCGGTCCGCAGCAGGGCGGCCCCGGCCAGGGCCAGGCCGTTCTGTTCCTGTTCACTGCTGATCACAAAGCCGGGCGTGTCCGCCAGGGTAATCAGCGGCAGCGCCAGGCGGGCACACAGATCAGTCAGGCGGGCCGCCTTGGCCGCCATATCGTTATCCAGCCGGACGCCTGTGGTAGCCAGCAGGCCGATCACCTGCCCGTCGAGGCGGGCCAGGCCGGTCACCAGTGCAGCCGCATAATCGGCTGAGGTTTCCAGGAAGGAACCCTGGTCTACAATCGCGTGAATCACATCGCGAACTGCATACCCGTCGTCGAGACTGGCGGCAATTTCGTCAAGGACAGGCTCGCAGCGGTTCGGATCATCCAGTGAGCTGGCCCCGAAATGAAAGCCTCCGGATGTATCCGGCAAATAATCAAGGATGTTCCTGAGCCGGGCGGCCACCGCCATTTCGTCAGCTTCCACGAAGGAAGCCAGGCCGGTCTGGCGGGCGTGGACAGCCGCGCCGCCGATGGCCGCCGGTTCGATTGTCTTGTTCTCAACGGCGGCGATCACACCCGGACCATTGACAAAGATACCGGCTTTCTGCGCAGTCATCACAACAAAATCGCTGGCTGCGGCGGCAAACGCCGCACTGCCGGCGCAAGGGCCATAGACGGCTGCCAGCAGCGGGATCTCGCCGGATGCAGCTTCCAGGCTGGCCAGGACCTGGCCGACCGCTTCCAGGCCAGCCAGGCCTTCTTCCAGCCGGACCCCGCCTGTCTCATACAAACCAATGAAAGGTACACCTGCAACCCGGGCCAACTGGATCGCCTTGCTGATTTTACCGGCATGACGGCGGCCCATGGCTCCGCCATAGACACCAGGGTCCTGGGCAGCCACATAGACCAGGCGGCTGCTGATCGTGCCATAGCCCGTGATGACACCGTCACCGGCTACAGCCGGCCTGTCAAATCCCTGGCCGCTGCCCGCCGACTGAACCAGTGAATCCAGTTCAACAAAGCTGTCCGGATCCAGCAGCCCGGCCAGGCGGCGACCGGGATCAGCCTGCGGCCGCAAGTCCTGCAAGGAATCCCTCTTGCGCAGGTAATCTGTCATTTTCTCACGAGAGCCCACTCTTTTCACCTCGTTTATCTCTCACTATCGGCGGTACAACCAGCTGTCATACTGCCGGGTATCAGCCAGATACAATAAAACGGGCATACAATGGCTGGTGCCCGCTGATTGATATTATAGTGGATGATCTGCAACAGTTCAACGTCAGGCCTGCATGATTAAATTTCGCCCGGATCATTCTTGTCAGGCTGTCCGGCGCTGGCCGCGGCCAGGGAGGCCTCCAGGTCTTGCAAGGTTGCATACATCAGCATTTCCATGGGTGGCAGATCCTGCACCGAGCGCAGACCGAAGTCGAGCAGGAACTGGTCGGTGGTCGCAAACAGGGTTGGCCGGCCGGGCACGTCCAGGGTGCCGGTCTCGCGGATCAGATCCCGCTCCAGCAGACGGCTGATCATGCCGTCGCTGTTGACCCCGCGGACGGCTTCCACCTGGGCCCGGGTCACCGGCTGATTGTAGGCAATAATCGCCAGTGTTTCATAAGCAGCCTGGGAAAGCGGCGGCCGGTGGCGGGGCTGGAAAAAGCGGCGCAAGACCGGCAAATGAACCGGCTTGGTACTGAGCAGGAATTTGCCGTCGATCTCGCGCAATAACAGCCCGCGCTGCGGATTGCCGGCCCATTCCGCGCTGAGCTGGCGCAAAACGGGCTGCAGCACCGCCGCATCGACACCCAGGATCTGGACCAGCTTGTCCAGGGGCAGCGGATCCCCCGCAACAAACAGCAAGGCCTCGATGGCTGCCGGAAGATCAGCCGGGCTGACGGAAAAATCAGCCAGATCAGGCTCAATCATAGTCTTTTTCCTCAATTTCAGTAAACCAGGTCGCAGCAGTGGCCTGGGCCGCGGCAGCAGCCGGCTCGGAAACCGGGTTGGCTGACTGCGCAAGCCAGGGAACCGCGGCGGGATCATCTGCCAGGTCAGCGAGTGGATCAGCGGGCGGCCTGGTGGATCCTCCAGCCGGCGGCCCGTCGAGTCTGTCGCCTGATTCGATCAGCATCACGTCAAAAGGATAGTCCTGGCGGACCCGGATCTGGCCCAGGCGCAGCAATTCCAGCAGGGCCAGGAAACCCGTCACGCGTTCAGCGCGGCTGCTGCGGTCGGCAGGGAACAGTTCATTGAAAAAAACATGGCCTGAACGCCGGACGGCATACCAGATCTGGCTCATCTTGGCCTGCAGGGAAACCTTCTCCCGCTTCAGCAGCAAGGAAACCTTGCCGCTGAGATCATTGAACCGGCTCTTGTTCTGCACGGTCAGGCGTCGGCAGGCCAGCCAGAAGCTGTCGCGATCGATACCGCCGCTAACCTTCGGACTGCCCAGGCCGAGGGCTTCCGCCGTTGCCGGTGACTTGTACTGGCAGGCTGCATACTCGGTATACTGCATCTGCAGCTGACCAGCCAGGATCTTGCACCGGCGATATGCCAGCAGACGCATCACCAGTTCATCACGCGGGTCGGCTGAATCGGCCTGTACATCGGCTGAACGCTGGGGTAATAGCAGCCGCGACTTGATTTGCAGCAACGTCGCGGCCATCAGCAGGAATTCACTGGCTGTTTCCAGGTCCGGCCCGGGCCAGCGGACGATCCAGGCCAGATACTGATCGGTCAGGGTCTCGATCGGGATATTGTAGATATCGAGGCGATTCCGCTCGACCAGGTGCATCAGCAAGTCGAGCGGACCTTCGAAATGATCGGTTTTCAGCGCCAGCGGCTGCAGGTCAGCCTGGGTCCGGCCAGCCTGGCCTGAACGTGCCTGGCCATCTCGACGGGCTGGATCACCGGGTTCAGATGGCACCTGGCTGTCCTCCGGCCCTGGCCGTGCCGGCTCTGGCGATGCGGCTTCACGATACAGCGACACGGCAGCAGCACTTACAGCCCGATGCCGATTGCCGTCCGGACCTCGGCGAGCGTCGCCGCGGCCTTTTCCCGGGCCCTGGCCGAGCCTTCCTCAATAATCATCTGCAGAGTGGCCGGATCGCGCAAGGCTGCTGTACGTTTCTCGTGAATGGGTTCGTGGAAAGCGGCCAGGCGGGCTGCCAGCTTTTTCTTGCATTGCACACAGCCTACTTCGCCGGCCCGGCAGCTCGTGGCTATCGAGTCGACCTCGTCCGCGGAAAACACCTTGTGGAAGGCATATACCGAACAGACTTCCGGATGACCAGGATCGGTTTTGCGGATCCTGGCCGGGTCGGTCACCATGTTCATGACCTTCTGGCGCACCACCTCCGGGGTGTCGGCAAAGGAGATGGTGTTGCCATAGCTTTTGGACATCTTGCGGCCATCGGTTCCGGGCAGGACCTTGGCCTCGGTCAGCAGCGGCTGCGGCTCGGGGAAAACAGGCTGATAGAGATGATTGAAGCGGCGGGCAATCTCGCGCGTCAGCTCAAGGTGCGGCAGCTGGTCCTCGCCGACCGGCACGAAGTCGGCCTTATAAACCAGGATATCGGCTGCCTGCAGACAAGGATAGCCGAGAAAACCGTAGGTGGTGATATCTTTTTCCTTGAGCTGGTTGAGCTGGTCCTTGTAGGTCGGGCAGCGCTCCAGCCAGCTCAGCGGCGTGTTCATCGAAAAGAGCAGGAACAGCTCGGCATGCTCGAGGATTTTGGACTGCATGAAAAGGATCGACCGCTGCGGGTCGAGGCCAACGGCCAGGAAGTCGGCGATCAGGCTGATGGTGGAGTCCCGCAGCTGGCTGGTATCGGCATAGCCGGTCGTCAGGGCATGCCAGTCCGCAATAAAAAAATGACAGTCATACTGATCCTGCAGACGAACCCAATTATGCAGGGCACCGAAATAGTTGCCCAGGTGGATGTCACCGGTCGGCCGGGCCCCGCTCAGAACGATTTTTCTGGTGATGGGAGTCATAATCGTCGATTCCTTTCCAATAGCGGCCACGATGTCTGGCCGGCTGTTTTCATGAACGGATGAAAAACTGGCAGGTGCTGCCACGCAGCTGGATTGATCGCGGCCGGCCGGGCTTGCACCGGGTTCAAGGCCCGGCCTGGCCAGCAGACATCAGGCCCCTGCTGGCCGGGCCTGGCGATTGCCACGTGGTCTCTTCAGCCAAGACCCAGGGCGGTCTGCAACCTGGCAAAAAGCCAGGCGATCGGATTGAAAATCAGGCTGTTGATGGGTGAGAAAATGGCACCGAGGACGATGCTGAGCAGATTGCCGCCAAACAGGACCAGGGCCAGGAAAACCAGGCCGATATAGCGTTCATATTGCATCACGCGATTATAAAGCCGGTCCGGCAGGATGGCACCAAAAATCTTGAAACCGTCAAGCGGCGGAACGGGCAGCAGATTGAAAATCGCCAGCATGACATTGCTGCCATAAAGAATCAGGAAAAAATAGAGCAGGGTTATGGTTACCACGTTGCTCATCGCCAGAGCCATGAAGATGGTATTGAGCACATTGAGCAGCAGGGCGGCAATCACGGCCAGGACCAGGTTGGCCGAGGGGCCGGCCAGGCTGGACAGCATGATGCCGGTTTTCATCGAGAAGCGATGGTTGAAGCGGGCTGGATTGATCGGGACAGGCTTGGCCCAGCCAATGCCGCGGCCGGTCACGCTGCTGATGATGAAAACGAGCGAACCGACCGGATCAAGATGAGCCAGCGGATTCATGGTCAGGCGACCCTGCAGGGCGGCTGTGTCGTCACCGAGCCGGTAGGCAGCCCAGGCGTGCGCGGCCTCGTGGAAAGACAGGGAAATGCTCAGGACCAGGACTGCCATCAGGACGTTGAGGATGATGTTGCTCTGCAGGCTGGCAAAGGTGCTGGCCAGGGCCAGGCCAGGCAGCCCGGCCGGCAGGATCGATAGGATCGACAGGGATAGAAAGGTCTTTGTGGTCATAATACGCTCCGTATACAAGGTCTGGCGCCGGCGAGTTTACGGCCGGGGCAGGCGTTCGACTGACAGATTGACGGACTGGCCATTGATGTCCCACAGTTTGCTGTTGGGTCCTTCACCGCTCAGGATGCGCTCGGCAAGCACCTCGTCGGCAATAAAATCAGCATTGCGGGCAAAGACGCCGGCGAGGTTTTCATTGCCACTGTGGCGGACAATGATGCGGTCGGAAACGTCAAAGCCGCTTTCCTTGCGCATGGTCTGGATCTTGCTGACCAGCTCGCGGACAAAGCCTTCCTCAATCAGCTCGAGGCTCAGGCGGGTATCCAGGGCTACAGTAAAATCGCGGTCACTTTCGGTCGAGAGGCCTTCGGGCTGGACCGTCTCGATCAGCAGGTCTTCTTCACGGAGGTGGACCTCGCTGCCGTCAATATTTAGAACCAGTGTACCGGTCGCCTTGAGGTGGGCCATCGTCTCCTGGCCGGGCAATTCAGCCAGCACCTTGCTGACGTGCGGGACCAGCTTGCCGAGCCGTTTGCCCAGGGTCTTGAGCTGTGGCTTGAAGCGATAGTCCAGCAGGGCGGATTTGTCGGTGACGTACTCGAGCTTTTTGACATTGAGCTCGTCAGCCACCAGGGCGCTGTAGTCAGGCGGCAGGATCTGCGGCGCCACCACCAGCATGCGGGCCAGCGGCTGGCGGTTCTTGATCGCGGCATTATTGCGGGCGGCCCGGCCCATCACGACCAGGTGCAGCACATCAGCCATCGTCTTTTCCAGCTGATGATCAACCAGGGCCTTGTCTGCGACGGGGAAGTCACAGAAATGGACACTTTCCGGGGCCTGCGGATCAACCGTGCGCACCAGGTTCTGGTACATGGCTTCGGCCATGAAAGGCACATAGGGGGCGCTGAGGCGGGTCATGGTCTCGAGGACCGTGTACAGCGTCATGTAGGCGTTGATCTTGTCAAGATTCATGTCCGGCTGCCAGAAACGCTCGCGGCTGCGCCGGACATACCAGTTGGACAGATCATCGGTAAACTGGGCGATCGCCCGGCCGGAGGTCGTCAGGTCATAACGGGCCAGCTGGTCGTCCACCGTCTGGATCAGGGTATTGAGGCGGCTGAGAATCCAGCGGTCCATGGCCCCGAGCCGGGCCGGGTCGAGGGTGTAATGGGCCGGATTGAATTCATCAATGCGGGCATAAAGGATAAAGAAGGCGTAGGTATTCCACAGTGTACCCATGAACTTGCGCTGGGCTTCACTGACGGCATCCTCAAAGAAGCGCGATGGCAGCCAGGGTGCACTGTTGGTGTAAAAATACCAGCGGACGGCGTCGGCGCCCTGTTTCTCGAGGACCAGCCAGGGATCGACGACATTGCCCTTGTGCTTGGACATCTTCTGGCCGGCCTTGTCCTGGACCAGACCCAGCACGATGACATTGCGATAGGGGGACTGGTCAAACAGTACCGTACTGATAGCCATCAGGGTGTAGAACCAGCCGCGGGTCTGGTCGAGGGCCTCGGAAATGAAGTCAGCCGGGAAGTTTTTATCGAACTGCTCTTTGTTCTCGAAGGGGTAATGCCATTGGGCAAATGGCATCGAACCGGAGTCAAACCAGCAGTCGATGACCTCGCTGACCCGGGTCATCTGGCCGCCACACTGGCTGCAGCGGATATGGACCTGGTCGATGTAAGGCTTGTGCAGCTCGATCTCGGCCGGGCAGTCATCTGACAGCTCGCGCAGTTCGGCAATGCTGCCAACCAGGTGACGGTGGCCGCAGCTGCACTCCCAGATCGGCAGCGGCGTACCCCAGTAGCGCTCACGCGAAATGCCCCAGTCGATGACATTTTCCAGGAAATTGCCGAAGCGGCCTTCACCGATCGCCGGCGGGATCCAGTTGACCGTCGCGTTATTGGCCAGCAGGCGGTCCCGCACAGCCGTCATCCTGACAAACCACGAATTGCGGGCGTAGTAAATCAGGGGCGTATCACAGCGCCAGCAGAACGGATAGCTGTGCTCATATGGCATCTTGCGCACCAGTTTGCCATCCTGGGCCAGCTTCCTGATGATCCCGGCATCGGCATCTTTACAGAACTGGCCGGCAAAATCGGTGACGTCTGCAGGCATCGTGCCATCTTCCCGGACCAGCTGGACAAATGGCAGGTCGTAGGCGCGGCCGACGCGGGCGTCGTCTTCACCGAAAGCCGGGGCAATATGAACAATGCCGGTACCGTCGCTCAGCGTGACATAGTCATCCATCGTGACATAGAAGGCCTTTTTGCCGGAACGGGCGACCGTCTTGCCGGCATAAGGCAGCAGCGGCTCATAGGCCTTGCCGACCAGCTCACGGCCGGGCATGCGGGCCAGGATCGTGTGGTCCTCGCCAAGCAGCCCTGGCACCAGCACGCCGGCCATGTAATAACGCACTTCCCGGTCGGTACCGTCGAGATCCCTGGCTACACTGACCAGCACATATTCTTCATCCGGATTGACACAGAGGGCAACGTTCGACGGCAGGGTCCACGGCGTGGTGGTCCAGGCCGCCAGCCAGGTATCAGCTTCATCACGGACCTTGAAACGGACAAAGACGGAGGTGTCCTTGACGTCGTGATAGCCCTGGGCGACCTCATGGCTGGACAGGGCGGTCCCGCAGCGCGGGCAATAGGGCACGATCTTGTGGCCCTTGTAAAGCAGGCCCTTGTCCCAGATCGTGCGCAGGGCCCACCATTCGGACTCGATGTAGTTATTATCGTAGGTGATATAGGGATCATCCATATCGGCCCAGAAGCCAACCCGGTCCGACATCTGTTCCCATTCCTGCTTGTATTTCCAGACGCTGTGCTTGCACTGCTGAATGAACGGCTCGATGCCATAGGCCTCGATCTGCGGCTTGCCATTGATGCCGAGCGCCTTTTCGACCTCAAGCTCGACGGGCAGGCCATGGGTATCCCAGCCGGCCTTGCGCAGGACGTGATAGCCTTTCATCGTCTTGTAACGCGGCACGATATCCTTGATGACCCGGGTCAGGATATGGCCGATATGCGGCTTGCCATTGGCGGTCGGCGGACCATCATAGAATGTAAATTCCGGGCCGTCAGCCCGCAACTCCATGGAACGCTGGAAAATCCGGTTCTCCTGCCAGAAATTCAGCACTTCCTTTTCGCGATCAACAAAACTCATGTCAGTCGAAACTTTGTTATACATGCACCTGGCTCCTCTTTCGGAAAATCAATACAATAAGCGAAACATTGACAAAAGGGCGCCCCGGCGACGGGGCGCCCTGGTTCGACCATGGCGCGATACCACCCATACACAATTGACTGTATGCCTTCCTGCCGGTCCATCGCGGACCAGGCAAGCCGAAAACCAGTCAATGATCTCGTTGTCCGTTAACGGGGACAGCACGCCTGCTGGCGTGTGTGGCCGGCCCTCCCTACTGCCCCGGCCTCAGCAGACTGGCAGTCAGCCAGCCAGACATCAGTTGGTGAACATCAGTCAGTCAGGCAGACCGGCAGGCCGGGGGTTCGTCAGGCAGCTCGCGGATGATTTTCAGCGCGGTTTCGGGCCTGCGGCTTGCACTGTCCCGCATTCGCTGGGGGACCTTACCTCGGCGCCTACTCTTCCGGTCGAAGCTGTTGATCCTGATTCAATTAAATTCGCCTCATTATAGTATCGGTACTTCAAGCTTGTCAAGCAAGGCGGCCTGGACCATCCGGACGTTGCCGATTGATCAGGCGCGGGCGATGGTCTTGCCCAGCTCGATGGCCTGGGCTTTCCCGGTTTCATCGGGATTCCAGTTGACACGCAGCCCGTCATTGATCAGGGTGAAACCGGCTTCCTTGAGCATGCCGTTGAGCAGCTTGGTGCCCTCACCGCTCCAGCCATAGCAGCCAAAGGCTGCCGCCTTTTTCTGGGTATATTTCATCTCCATGGCATAATGCAGGAAGCCAGCCACGGAGCTGAGAATATTATTGCCGATGGTCGGTGAACCGATTACGACAGTCTTGGCTTTGAACATCTCGACAATCAGGTCGTTCTTCTCGGTCCGGGAAATGTTGTAAAGCTTGACCTTGACTTGCGGATCGGCCAGCAAGATGCCCTCGGCGATCTTCTCCGCCAGGGTGCGGGTGCCCAGCCACATCGTGTCATAGGCAATGACGATCTGATTTTCCTGGTATTCCCCGGACCACTCGGCATATTTCCTGACAATCTGCAGGGGATCGTCCCGCCAGATGATGCCATGGCTGGTTGCAATGATCTCGATCGGCAGATTCAGGGCGTTGATCTCGTCGAGCTTTTTGCGCAGGAATGAGCGATACGGACTGACGATATTGGCAAAATACTTCAGGGCTTCATGATACAGCTCAAAGTTGTCGACCTTGTCGTTGAACAGGTCTTCAGACGCATAGTGCTGGCCAAAAGCGTCATTGCTGAACAGGATATTGTCGCCGGTCATGAAGGTGGCCATGCTGTCCGGCCAGTGCAGCATCCGCATCTCAACAAAGATCAGCTGCTTGCCGTTGCCGATATCCAGCGTGTCACCGGATTTGACGACTTTAAAATTCCAGTCCTTGTGATACTGGCCCTTGAGCGACTTGACGGCATTGGCCGTACAGTAGATCGGCGTATCCGGGATCAGGGCCATCAGGGTCGGTAACGAACCGCTGTGATCGACTTCGCCGTGATTGCAGACGATCGCGTCAATTTTCTTCAGATCAATCTCGCTGGCCAGGTTCTCGACGAATTCGTCGGCATAAGGCATCCAGACCGTGTCGACGAGGATGGTTTTCTCCTCCTCGATCAGGTAGGAATTGTAAGATGAGCCGCGGCTGGTCGAATAATCATCACCATGGAACTTGCGCAGCTCCCAGTCAATCTTGCCAACCCAGCTGACATTGTTTTTAATCAGTTTACGCATGATCTGCCTCACTTTCCAGCCTGAAACCAGCCTGGGTTCCAGGTTCTGCCAATAATGGACCATTAGTTATTCACACCAATTGTATCATTCCTTTTCCGTCCTTGGCATCAGGAATGATACAAAAGAGTCAGAATTTTTTCACTTTTTTGCCAGCCGCCGCTGATGGTCGCTGCCGTTAGCCGTTGCCGGCCTGGGCACGAGGCCGCCTGCAGCCTTCTTGTACCAGTTTGGCCGCGAGACCGGCTGACACCTGCCTGGGCCTGTCTGGCCGCCATGAACGCCGTTGCCAGTTCGGTGGCAAAACAGTATGATGAAAGACGGGCCGCGGCAGTCCCAGACTTCATACCATATTCCGAATTCCGAAAGGACTTTTACATGCCTCATTTACAGTTGACGCGAATCCGATCAGCAGCTATTCTCCGTTTGAACCAGCCGGTCCAGCCCGGCCTCCAGGCCTGCAGGCTGCACCGCAGGCCGACCCGGTCTGGTTTGCGTTCAAGCCGGCCCGGCCTCCATGCCTACAAGCTGCACCGCCTGCAGGTCCAGACCGGAAACCGTCCACCCCGGCGGCGCTGGCTGCGCCGGCTGGGCATCCTGTTGCTGGCTTTGCTGTTCCTGGCACTCCTGGCTGCCGGCTGGGCTTTCGGAGTCGAACCGGGCCTGCTGACAGTCACGCGATATGATATTTATGACCCGGATCTGCCAGCAAGCTGGGATGGCCGGGTAATTGCCTATTTCTCCGATGTGCATGCCGGCGCCGCCTTTGATGCAGGTCGACTGGAACGGGCCGTCCGCGCCATGATGGCTGCCAGTCCGGACCTGATCCTGTTTGGCGGCGACCTGGTCGACAGCGAGACCCCGCTGGATGAACCGGACTTTACCGCCGCCATGATCAGCATACTCGACCAGCTGGCAGCACCGCTGGGGAAATTTGCCGTAGTCGGTAATCACGACACACGCTTGCGCGACGAGCTGGCCCTGGCAAAAAAGATGCTGCGGGAAAGCGGCTTCAGCGTGCTGGTCAATCAGTCGGTTACACTCGACGGCATCTGGCTGGGTGGGCTCGATGACAGCTATTTCGGCCAGCCGGACGTCGCCGGCACATTCAAACGGGCAGCCGGCCTGCCCTATCGCCTGCTGCTGATGCACGAGCCGGACTATATGCAAGATTTTCCGGACGCCAGGGTCAACCTGATTTTATCCGGACATTCCCATAACGGCCAGGTCACCCTGCTGGGCTTGCCAATATTCAAGAATTACCAGGGGACTGTTTTCCCATATGGTTACTACGCACCGGGTCCGGCCGGACGCCAGCTGATTGTCTCCCGCGGCCTGGGCACAGTCCAGGTCCATGCCCGGCTGTTTGCCCCGCCTGAGGTTGTCCTGATCACCCTGCACCACGCCAGCTGACCAGCCAGCGTCTGGCAGGCTGCCATTGAAAGCAAATTTCCACGAGAAAAGCGCCACATGCCGCAAACATATGCCGGCTGGTTATTCAGCTGGATAATCCGGCCTGAAAAGGGCCAATTTGCGTTCCACCAGTTCATCGACGCGCGTGATGTAATTGGCAATATCCTTGGCATTCGGTGCGCGCCGGACATTGCGGCCCTGCACAGCCTTGCTCATCGCACCGCTGCCCAGCCCGATCACGCTGACCTGGTCGCTCATCATGCCGACATTGTACAGGCAGGCCTGACCGGGCCTCGCATAGCCCACATTTTCCAGACCACCGGCCACATCTTTCTGCCGGTAAAGATAGTAGGGGGCAAAGCCAGCCGCCGTCAGCGCCTGCTGCGCGCCGGCTACCATGCCACCCAGCATGGCATCAGGCCGGTGAATCGGCGGAGCTGCCAGCTCATCCTCGCGCGCGGCCTGGCTCAGATGTGAACTGCGTTTCAGGGCCAATGTATGAACAGTCACGCTTTCCGGAGCCAAAGCCAGAACCTGGTGCAGCGAATCAGCAAAATCAGCCGCTGACTCACCCGGCAAACCGGCAATCAGGTCCATATTAATATGACGAAAACCGGCAGTGCGGGCCATCGCAAAGGCAGACAGGGTCTGGGCTGTCGTATGCCGGCGGCCGATTCGCTGCAAGGTCCGGTCATGCATCGTTTGCGGATTGATACAGATGCGGGTGGCGCCAAACCCGCGGATCAGCTCCAGTTTGGCGGGTGTGACCGTATCAGGCCGGCCGGCTTCCACCGTGACTTCAGCCCGCGGCGCAAGCGGGATGATGCTTTGCAGGCCAGCCAGCAGGCGGCTGAACTGATCATCCGTTAAGCTGGTGGGCGTGCCACCACCCATGTAAAGGGCTGCAACCGGCTGCTGCAGATGGGCAAAAACCAGGCGGGCTTCCCGCAGCACGGCATCCACATAAGGCTCCAGCTGCCGGGCCCGCAGATGGGCGTCCTGGGCGATAAAACTGCAATAAGCGCAGCGGCTGGGACAAAAAGGGATCCCGACATAAACCAGGACACTGTCCGCCGCCACGCTGGCCATCAGCTGCTGCTCAGCCAGGGCAGTCCGCAAAGCCAGGTCCGCTTTCTCCGGCTGCACCCGCCATTCGCTGCCCAAAATCGCCCGGGCCGCAGCGGGATGCCCGGCCTCGTCCGGTACGGAACGGGCGGTCTGTTGCCACACCTCCCACGCAATCTGGGTCGGACGAACCCCTGTCAGGGAACCCCAGGGAAATGAAATACCGGTAGCCTGCTCCAAAACACAATAAAGCTGGCGCTTGAGCTCGCGGCGCAATTGCGCTGCGGGGCCCTCACGGCTGACAATCAGCGCAGCCGGGCCTGCTGGCGGTCCGAACCACAGACTGGTCTGCACGACAAAAACATCGGCCGCACTGACCCCGGCCGCACTGACCGCAGGTGCCATGACCGCGCTTTCAATCTGCCATGAATCATGACCAACCACCAGCGTCCGGTCATCGGTCTGCTGCGGTGGCCCGAAAAAAAGGCGCAATACGTCATGCAGAACAAAAGCTGCCTGATGGCCGACCAGATGAACGACCGGCATATCAGGTCCCTGCCGGCGTCAATCGGCCAGCTGCTTTTTCAACCTGATACCAGGCCAGGACCAGATCGATCATCCGGCCATAACTGCGCACCCCATCGGTCTGCAGGTTAGCCTGCAGATAGGCATTGTTCAGCTGATTGCTGGTCTCCTGAACAGGGCCGGCAAACTGCTGCCAATAAACCTGCCCGGCTCTCAGGTCGCGCCAGATGGCCGGCGATGCCGCCTGCATCACCTGGTCATAGGCATCCCGGTCATATGAATACAAGGCATTCGTCAGGTGAATCGCGGCATTGATCAGAACCGAATACTGGAAGTCCGGGTCCGGATTAACCAGGCCGGTGAGAAAGGAAACAAAGCCGGCTTCATCCTCACGGGCAAAACCACGCGTATGGGCGATCTCGTGACCGATTGTATCAGGAATGGCATAGTCCGGCTGGTCGATATTGACATTGGCCTCAGCCAGAATCGGGAAATAGACACCGGTAATGCCGGTAAATGACCAGTAATGGGACAACCATACACCCTTGGGACGGATACGGGTCCCAGCCAGCCGCGGCCAGTCCCGGACAGCCAGGTCATAGCCTGCATTCGCTTCTGCCAGGACACCCCTGACACCTTGCCGCAAGACAAAGACCCCGTCCGCATCCTCCAGGCAGCTGGTTCGTGTTACGGCAGCCTGGCTGAGCAGCCAGCGCGCCGTCTCAGCCAGATCTGCAGCCGGCCGTTCCATGACCGGCAGGTCAAAGCTGACTGCCACCGGCAGACGGGCATAATTAAAACCATGCAGCAGCATAAACAGCCAGTAAACCACGGTCACCAGCCAGGCAAACCCGCGCAAACCGCGACCCAGGCGCTGCCAGCGGTGTGGCTGGCGTACCAGCTGGACCAGCCAGACGACGACGGCCAGGATCATCAAAGGTCCACCGGCGATCAGGGTTATTTCAGCCAAAGAAACGGGAACCAGGCTGTTCAGCCAGATCAGCGGCGCAGCCAGGACCCGGAAGATACGCAGGGTGTAATGCGTCTCAACCCAGGCCGGAACCTGCGCCAGGCCGCGCTGAGCCAGCCAGGCCAGCACCAGCAGTGGCAGCCAGAGCAACCCAGCCAGCCAGGCCTGCCAGGTCCATCGCACTTGCCGGCCTGGCTGGACCGGCCGGTGATTCTGGCTGTCAGCCACCCGCTTGCCAGGTCTCATAAACTGGCCATGTCCTGGCCTTGCAACCAGGCAAGCAAGTCGGCCGGCGAAGCAAAAACAGCGGCCGCACCATGATCATTTAACTCAGCTGCACTGCGAAAACCCCATCCTGCACCCAGGCCCTGCAGGCCGCCGCGTACCGCCGTGACCATATCCGAACCGGAGTCACCCAGATAGGCTGTCCGCCCGGGCTCAGCCTGCAACTGACGGCAAATCTCGAGGGCCAGCTGCGGATCAGGCTTGACTGGCCAGGGATCCAGCTGCCCATAAACAGCCGCAAAGGTTCCCGGCGCAAAATAATGGTCCACCATCTCACAGGTCCGGTCATGCGGCTTGTTGGACAGGACAGCCAGCGGGATACGTCGGGCCTGCAGCCAGTCCAGCAAAGTCCGGACCCCCGGATAAATCCGGGTCTGTTCATGCCAGGATGCAGCATAGATCTGGCGATAGGTCTGGTAAACAGGCTCAACGTCAGCCTCTGTAACAGCCGGAGCTGACCGCTGAACCGCCCGCAGCACCAGGTCACTGGCCCCGGAACCTACCAGCAGCTTGTAAGTTTCCAGATCAACCGCCCCATAACCGTGCGCAGCCAGGGCCGCGTTACAGGACCGGGCCAGATCGTCAATCGTATCCAGCAATGTACCATCAAGATCAAAAATCAAGGCAGCAAATGGATTCAAGTCATCTTCCTTCTTTCCAGTCGAGTCACCAGCCAGGCGACCCCGCAATCATGGGGGCCCGGCAGTCAGGCAATCCCGGCAATCTTGGGGGCCCGGAATCCAGTCACCGATCACCGGCCATCAATCGTCAAAATACACCCGAGGCCCGCAACAGGCTGAGCAAGCCGAAAATAACCGGCTGGTGCAAAGCATAAAACCACAGCGAATTGCGGCCAATGAATACCAGCGGCCGGCTGCCAGTCCGCAGCCAGGCGGGAGCACCGGGGAAAGCGGTCTGACAGTGGCCATATACGCGCCGGCCAGCCAGCGCGCCGGCCAGGAAAAAACCCAGCCACGGAACCAGCGGCAAATAGTCAGCCATCGCCGGGCGATAATCCGGCAGTACACCCAGCGGCAATGTCAGCCAGCTGCCCAGTCCCATCTGCTGCAAATCAGGCAGCCAGAGCCCGGTCCACAGCAATAAAACCGTCAGCGACAGCAAGAGCACATCCAGCCAGGCGCTGATCCTGGCATCCTGCACACGATCATTTGCCGGACTGTCTGCTGCACAGCCACCGCCACTGTCATTCGCCCGTTCCCGGCGGGTCAGGCCCGCATACAACAGCGTCCCGAGGGCCAGGACATGGAGAATATTGAACAGGATCAGCAACTCCAGGCCAGTGACCAGGCTGAGGACCAGGCTGCCCACCGTAAAGGCAGCCGCAACCAGCAGCAAGCGCAGGCCGCGCCGGGTATTGCTGCGCGAAAACGTACAGCAAATCCCGGACACGACCAGGAAAACACTCAAGAAAGCCGGCCGCAACAGATTTTCAAACCACCAGCTCTCCTGAAAAGCAAAGACATCCAGGCCGAAGAGATAGCGCAAGTCGAAAATAGTGTGATGCAGCAGCATCATGAACAGAGCCAGCCCGCGCAGCGCGTCAAGCTCAAAAGCCCGCTGCCTGATTGGCGAACCGCCCGACCCGGCCCCGGCCCCCAGCTCCACTCCCACATCAGCCTGGCCACCGGCTCCAGCTGCCAGGTCCTTCCGGTCAGGCTGTTTCAATCGCTGCCGCCTCCCGCAGATTCAAGGCCTCGACTGCCCATTCACGGATCTTGAACTTCTGGATCTTGCCGCTGCCAGTCATCGGGAAAGAATCGACAAAACGCACATATTTCGGCGTTTTATGCTTGGCCATATGACTGCGCACAAATTCCTTGATCGCAGCTTCATCAATCTCGCAGCCTTCCTTGCGGATGACCACAGCCAGCACAGCCTCGCCGTAAGTGACATCTGGCACACCGACGACCTGCACATCCTTGACACAAGGATGCGTATAAATGAAGTCCTCGATTTCCTTGGGGTAAATATTCTCGCCACCACGGATAATCATATCCTTGATCCGGCCAGTGATCTTGTAATTACCGTTATCATCGCGCACCGACAAGTCACCGGTGTGCAGCCAGCCCTCGCTGTCAATCGCCGCCGCCGTAGCTTCCGGCATCTTGTAATAGCCCTTCATGATGTTATAGCCACGGGCCACAAATTCCCCGGCTACGCCGTTGGGTACCGGCAGGTTGGTCGCCGGATCAACAATGCGGCACTCCACGCCAGGCAGTTCGCGGCCCACGGTATTGACCTTGACCTCAATCGGATCCTCCGCCCGGCTCTGCGTACAGCCCGGCGAGCTCTCGGTCTGGCCAAAGACGATCGTAATTTCCTTCATGTTCATCTGATCCACGACATCTTGCATGACCTTGATCGGGCAGGGTGAACCGGCCATGATCCCGGTGCGCATGGTCGAGAAATCAGTCCTGGCAAAATCGGGATGCTCGAGCAGCGCGATAAACATCGTTGGCACACCATGCAGTGCCGTACATTTCTCCTTGTCGATCGCTTCCAGGACCTTGCCGGCCTGGAAATACTCCAGCGGAACCATCGTCGTGCCATGAGTCACGGCTGCCAGCACCGCCAGCACCATGCCAAAACAGTGGAACAGCGGTACCGGGATAATCAGCTTGTCAGCTGTCGAGAAATTCATACAGTCGCCAATCGACTTGCCATTATTGAGGATATTGTAATGTGAAAGCATGACGCCCTTGGGGAAACCGGTTGTCCCCGAGGTATATTGCATGTTGATGACCTCGTTCTTGTCAAGCGTCCGGCCAATTTCCATAATCCGGCTGGCAGGAACTGTTTCGCCAAGTGCCAGCAGCTGGTCCCAGGACAGGCAGCCCGGCTGCTGGCTGGTGAAATTGACAACATGGCGCAGCAGCGGCAGACGCCGGCAGGACAGCTGGCCGGACTGATGAGCAGCCAGTTCCGGGCAGATTTCATTGATAATGGCGACATAATCCGCATCCTTGAAACTGTCCATCATGATCAGGGTATTGGTATCAGACTGGCGCAGCAGGTATTCAGCCTCGTGAATTTTATAAGAGGTATTGACCGTCACAAGCACGGCACCGATGCGCGCGGTGGCAAAAAATGTCAGCAGCCACTGCGGATGATTGGTGCCCCAGATCGCCACGTGGTCGCCCTTGCGGATCCCCAGGGCCAGCAGGCCACGCCCCACCAGATCCACCTCGGCCAGGAATTCGCTATAGGTCCGCGAATAGTCCATCGTCGTATATTTGACAGCATACTGATGCGGGAACTCGCAGGCTACCTTCTCCAGCAGCTCACCCAGCGTCAGGTCGACCATGACCTCGCGGGCAAACAATGTCCGGCCGGCGCCCGCAACCACTGCCGCCTGGCCAGCTTCAGCGGCCTGATCTGGCCGGACCTGGCAGACCAGCCGTTTCTGGCGCTGGTATTCCTTCATCGTATTGGCAAAGTCCGGGAAAACAATCGCGGCATCCTCGAGATCACGGCTCCAGCGCTTGACCCATTCCAGCGAAACATAACCATCATAACCGGAGGCGTCGAGCAGATCCAGCGCGGCAAACACCGGCAGATCACCATGGCCCAGCATCCGGTAGCGCACCTTGCCATCAATCATGACCGAGTCTTTAATGTGAACATACCGGACATAGGACCCGATCCGGGCCCAGGTCTCAGCCGGTGCCTCGTTAAAAAAGCGATAGGGATGATGAATATCCCAGAGCACACCGACTGCCGGATGATTGACAGTCTCGAGCAAAGCCCGCAGGCGGCTCGACTGGGCATAGACACCATTGGTCTCGATCAGCAGCGTAACCTGGCGCCAGGCCGCATAATCAGCCAGCGACGACAGCGCGTTGGCGACAACTGCGTCATCGACAGGTCCTTGCACCTCGGGGGCAATATCACCCAGAATCCGGACAAATGAAACGCCCGAACGCGCCGCCAGATCAATATAGGCATAACCCTCACCCAGTATCTCCGTACGCCGGCTGGCATCCTTCAGGCAACACCCCGAAGAAAAACAAGTCAGGCGCAGATCCAGGCTCTGCAAACGTTCCAGGGTATTGGGCAATTCGGCATCCGTAAAAGGGCGGGCCTTTGGGGCATGAATCTCCTGGCCCAGGCCACGGATCTCAATACCGTCAAAGCCAAGGTCCTTGGCCATCGCCGAAATCTCAACCCAGGACCACTCGGGACAGCCAATGGTGGAAAACGCAATTTTCATCATTCGTTGCTCCTCAAAAATATAAATAGCGAAGATCGCTCTTCAAAAACAAATTAAACCGGCAGCAGCCAGTCAACCAGACCAGCTGCCGATCATGGCACCATCAGGCAGTCCCGCTCAGCGCCGCCCCGATCGCCGTGGCAAATTCCGCACGCTCCGGAAACAGAATCTCAACATGGTACAACCTGGTAAAACCATCCAGCACCCGCTTGCCAGTCGCCACAAGGGTCAGATTCCCGGTAAAAACAATCTGGCGCAAATCACTCAGCCGGGCCGCCAGCACCGCCGCCGTGCCAATCGACTGATAAACAAGATTGACAATGCCCAGGGCCAGGTCCGCATTCGTCACCGAGTCATTGACTTTGCCAAAATTGGACGCCGTCGTATCGGCTGACAAACCAGGAATTTCATCGGTCGTAATATCACCGATCAGCAGGTCGATTTTACTGAGATCACCATGATCAGCCAATTCCGAAAAATGACGGAAATCACGAATATTGATCATATGCCGGGCCAGGCCCATCAGCGTACCGCCGCCGATACCCGAACCTATAATCGGATCAACACCGCCAGGACCGGCCCGGACAATCGCCGTCCCGGTCCCCATGCTGACAACAACCGCATCCGCCAGGCCAGAAACATACAGACCACCCAGGCCAATTGCCTGATACTCAGCTGTCTTGATCGTCGGAATCCCAAACAGATCTCCGGACAAATGCGACGAACCAACGCCCGTAACCATAATCCGGGATATATCAGCCAGGGCCAGATGGTGCATCTTGATAAACTTGCCCAGCGCACCAAAAGCCGACGCAATCGGGTCACTGGCCTTGACCAGCTCCTGGCTGATCAGTTCACTGTCCGACAGGCCAATGATTTTTGTCGTACTGCCGCCGATATCCAGACCAATCACGATACCCATCTGCACACCCCCAGGCCAGCCACAACGGCCCCGATCAGGAACAGCTACAACGCTGCGCCTATTATATCACAGAATGATCAACCCACAATTCCGCCCACCCGCAGCTACAACAAAAACCGACAGTCCAGCCAACCAACTGTCAGAAAAAAACCAAAAACCTGATCTAAAAACGACCACCACAACGCAATCCCGGACAAAGGCCCGGCACCCGGCCCGGCCTTTGATTCAGCCCCCGGTCCGGCCCGCCTGGCCAGACCACGCACCACACCCCCATCTCCACCCACCCGGCAAGAGAAAAATACATCGCCCCGCACCGGGCCGACACACCCGGTCAATCATACTCAAATCCAGGAGCAAACATAAAAAGCCCGGCACCGGGCCGATGCACCCGAGCGAGTTGATCGCGTCAGCGATCTTGTTCGAGCGAAGTGCACGGCCCGGTGCCGGGCCCATTACCATATTTTGATCCTGCCTGTGAATACCACGGCCCGGTGCCGGGCCCATTACCGTATTTTGATCCTGCCTGTGAATACCACGG
>CAYVHB010000006.1:0-35483 GCA_964450865.1 uncultured Oscillospiraceae bacterium
CACGTAGTTCCTGGTTCAATAGATTCGGCGGTTCTTCGTAGAGCCGGCCGCGATGTTCGAAATAAAGACGAATCATATTTTCATCAATGGAACGCTCCGGGTCAATGAAGCTCAAATATTCAGCGACTCCGCCGGTCACACCATAATAAATTGCTATGGCTTCGGCACTCTGCCCGGTAAAAAACTGACAGCACTCCTGAAAATTAAACGGGCAGATTTTATACTGCGCTGTTCGCCGGCCGTAAAGGGGGCTTTTTTCATTCAGCACTTGCTGTTCCATAAAGCTCACTGAAGAGCCACAAATAATGATAAATCCTTTACTTGCCTTGAAATACAAATCAATACAGCGCTGCAGGATTGACGAAATAGCAGGTTCGCTCACAGCCAGGTAGGGATATTCATCAATTATCATTAACAGCCGCTCCTGTTGGGCCTGTTGAGCGACATAGCGGAAAGCGGTCTCATAATCCTGAAATGGCGGTAATGACATGCCTGGGTTGGTAACCTGGTAGATTGATTCAGATAGCAGGGCCAGGTTCATCCGTTCGCCAGCTTCTGTCGCCAGAAAATAAACGGCTCGCTTATCTGACATGAAGTTTTGCAGCAAGGTAGTCTTGCCGACACGGCGGCGACCGTAAATAATGCTCATCTCAAAGCGCCTGGATGCAAATTGTTCATTGAGCCACTGAAGCTCTTGAGATCTGCCGACAAACATGACGCAGCCTCCATTATTATAGAATTAGATGGTTTCAGTATAGCCTATCAGTGAATCGTAATCCACTGGATTACGATTCACTGGATTACGGTCCACTGATAGGCTAAGACAACATTAGGTGGTTGCGACTGCGGTAACACTGCCCTTCCAGCCACTTTCAGTCATCACCCGACTTATTTCCGCCGAAGTGACCTGGTTACGCAAATGACGCAATGGATGTTGCCGGATACCGGTTGTTAGGACTTTCGGGGCCAGATCGGCCTCTCCTGGCCATGCAGCAGCCTTCTGATATTTTGCCGATGGGAGACAATGACCAGGATGCCATACAGCAAGGTGATCAGGGTGGGATAGCGTGGATTGGTCTGGCGCAGGAGCGCCAGGGCCAGGGTTACGACGGGAAGGGCCAGGGCACTGATCAGCGAGACCAGCGACATGGTCCGGGTGATCAAGAATACGGGCAGGGCTATGGCCAGCATCACAAGAAATGCCGGCGGATTGACAACCAGGATGACGGCTACGGCCGGCATGACTCCCTTCCCGCCCTTGAATTTGAAAAAGGCCGGGAAGATATGCCCGAGCAGGACAAACAGCCCGGTCAGGTAGCCGGGATCAACGGGCAAGGCCCCGGTCAGCGCAGCCAGGCTAAACAGGAGTCGTCCCAGCAGGACAGCGAGTATTGCTTTCAATATATCACCGAAGGCGGTCAGCAGGGCCGCCTTTTTGCCGTAGGTCCGGAACATGTTAGTCGTCCCGGCATTACCGCTGCCATGGGTCCGGATGTCATCATGGCTGATGAAGCGTGAAACAATGATCGCGCTGTTGATGCTGCCCAGCAGATAGCCCAAAATGGCGGCCAGCATGATGATGAACCAAATCCCTGTTTTTTCCATGTACAACCTCCGGGCAGGTGAATATTTGACTGGCAATAATTGCGGATCATTCATTGCTTCAGGTGCCTGGCACCGCTTGAGTTCGGGAGCTTTATTGGGTATTTTCGGCCTCGCGCGGCTGGCGTTCGGCCTCATGCATGTGGCGTTTGTCCTCATACATCCGCTTGTCGCTCTTCGAGATTACAACGTCCACGGAGTCAGTGGCGGGCCTGAACAGCTCGGCTCCAATTGATACACTGATTTCAAGGGTTAAGTCTTCGATATGATACGGACGGCTCAGGCTCTCTTTCAGGCGCTGAATCAGGGCACTGGTATCAGCCTCGCTCTTGAATTCAGCCAGAATGACGAACTCATCGCCGCCAAAACGGCAGACCAGGTCGGCTTCAATGGCACATTCGCGGATGCGCCGGGCACTGAGGCGCAAGATCGCATCACCGATGACATGGCCGTAGGTATCATTGATATATTTGAATCGATTTAAATCCAGAAATAATATGTTGTACATACGACCCGCTGGCTGCGCTTTGTCCTGCGCCGGATTTGCCGTGCGGCTATTGGGCGGTGCGTAGCGTTGCTTCAATTCATCCAGACGTCTGAACAGGGCCGCCCGGCTGCCCAGGCCAGTCAGATGGTCGGTCAGGACTTCAGATTCCAGTAATTGATTGCGCAACTTGATGCTTGTCAAGCGAATGACAACGAATACGGCCAGCAGGAGAATGCAGAACATCGAGGCGAAGAACAGGCTCAAACGTAAATTCAGGGTACTGATTTCCAGCAGGGCCCCGATAGCCAGGATAACATAGCCAATAATGATATAAATAACGCCCTCTTTCTTGTGGCGCAGGGCCTGGATACACATCCACAGGGAATAGAGCAGCATGGCCAGGATGAAGAAGCGCGCAACGGGAAAGGACTCAGTCAGAATGTAGTTGGACGAGAACAATACCAGGGCGATCAGGGCTGGAATCAGGCCGAGAAAGACCTTGTTCAAGATTCGATTCACGGGAACCAGGCCGAATGATTGAAATAGAAGGCCGGCCACGGGCACCATCAGGTAGCCGCTCAGGTATTCCAGCTGCAGGATGATGGTCACGGGCAGCCGGGGAAAGATGATCTGGATCAGGTGATTCCCGGTACTGATGATGCGCAGGACGATCAGTAAAGCCAGGACAGAAAGCAGGAGGGAACTGCTTTCGCGTTCAAAGCTGTTGAGGATGGCAAAGAACAGACCAAAGGCCAGGATGAAGGCCAGGATGAAGACCTCGACGGCCATCAGGTGATTATAAGAGCGCCCGACAGCTGCAGCCCGGCCGAGCAGGGGGGCATGGGCAAAGCCGCCACTGGAGCGGGTGAAGTTGGCAATTTCCATGATGATGACAGCCTCACCGGCAGGACTGGGGACAAAGTACCCGGTGGTGGTATAGACCTGTGCGACATAATCCCGGGCACTGGTGGCAACGGTGCCATTGGTCATGACGGGCTGGCCATTCACGGACAGGCGATAGGCACTGAATTCGTCTTGAACAAAGAGCCCGTAGCTGGCCGCAGGATCCAGGCCGGTCAGGGTCAGGCTATAGCTGGCCACGCCATACTCGTTATGGGAACCAGCCGGTGTATCCCAGCCGTGTTCGACCTTGACAAACTGGCCGGCCGCGGCCGCGGCCTCCGCCGGGGACTGGATCAGGCGATCCGGATAATAGTGCCACTGGCCGCGCAGCTGATAGAGAACATGATCAGCAATTTCCGGAACAGCCGCGGCGCCTTGCACGGGGTTGAGATTAACCACCTGAATGGCGTTCAAAATCCGTAGCCAGGAGCCCAGCACGAATACCAGCAAGCATAAAATGACAATGATGCCCAGATTTCGGATCATAAAGGCCCCCCATTGAGCTATACCAGTCAGGACTACCGGTCAATTCATTTTAACATATGAAACTGTTGGGCCTGGTCCATTCTATTGCGTGGATTCGTCTGTCTATTTCATTTTAACATTCATTTTAACACAGGTTAACCCAGGCTGCCGGTGAGCCGGTACAGGATATCCCAATATTTATCAGGCCGAAAAGATATGCCGATACGATGCGCGGGCCTGTACGGGGCCCCGCTTTGGCCCGGCGCCCTCACCGGGATACCCAGCGGGCGATCCGGCAAAATATCCCGGCTGGATGTCGCTCATCGGGTGCCTGGCACCGGTCCAGCAATGGAGCGGCGTCCCGGCATTTGCTGCTTGCACGAAATTTCTGGCTGCATATGGCCAGCAGCTGGCCAAATTTACCAGTTGCAGATGAAATCGGGGATATTTTTATAGATTCAATGGCGATTTATATTATTACAAACGTTTAAAACCGGCATTTTTGCCACTTGTCCGGTGTATCGGCTTTTGACAAACCGCCTTGAAATTTACTACAATACTAAACACTGCCTTTCCCGTTGCACGGGCAGCTGTTCGCGTTGAATGATTGTCAGTATGTGCGCACGAATTCATGGTCAGCCAGATCATGACCTGTCAGATCATGGTCATTTTATAGAACGGAGATAAACCAATGAGCAGAATCTTTAACTTCTCAGCCGGTCCTTCCATGTTGCCGCTTAAAGTCCTGGAAATTGCAGCGTCTGAAATGACGGATTACAAGGGTTGTGGCATGTCCGTCATGGAGATGAGTCATCGATCACCCGTCTACGAGGCGATTATCGGCGAGGCTCAGTCCCTTCTGCGTTCTGTGATGAACATCCCCGACAATTACAAGGTGCTTTTCCTGCAGGGCGGGGCGAGTACGCAGTTTGCCGCGGTGCCGCTCAACCTGATGAATGGCTCGGGCCAGGCTGACTACGTGGTCAGCGGCATGTTTGCCAAGAAAGCCTATGAAGAGGCCAAACGCTACGGTGATGTCAAGGTCCTGGCCTCCAGCAAGGACAGGAATTTCACCTACGTGCCCGAGTTTTCCGTGGCGGATATCCGGCCAGATGCCGATTATGTCCATATCTGCTATAACAATACGATCTTCGGCACGCGTTTCCCGCAGATCCCGGATACCGGCAATATTCCGCTGGTTGCCGACCTCTCCTCCTGCATTCTGTCCGAGCCAATTGATATTTCGCGCTTTGCCCTCGTCTATGCCGGGGCGCAGAAGAACATGGGGCCTTCTGGCCTGACTGTGGTCATCGTCCGCGAGGACATGATCGGCCATGAGCGCGATATAACACCGACCATGCTCAGTTACAAGGTCGCTGCTGACAATGACAGCATGTACAACACGCCGCCCTGCTATGCGATCTACATCGCCAAGCTGGTACTGGAGTGGATCCGCGACGATATTGGCGGACTGGAGAACATGGCGGTGATCAATCGCCGCAAGGCCCGGAAGCTGTATGATTTTATCGACGCTTCGGTCCTGTTCAAGGCACCGGTCGAGGTGGGGTCGCGTTCGATCATGAACGTCCCGTTTATCACCGGCCAGGAGGAGCTGGACAAGAAGTTCTGCAAAGAGGCAGAGAAGGCCGGCTTTGTCAATATCAAGGGGCATCGCAGCGTGGGTGGCATGCGGGCTTCGATTTACAATGCCATGCCGGAGGAAGGCATCGACGCACTGATTGCGTTCATGAGGGAGTTTGAGAGAAATGTTCAGAATCAAGACGCTTAACAAGATCGCCGCTGTCGGCACCCGGCATTTTGCCAGGGAGAAGTATGAAGTCGGCAGCCATGTGGAAAATCCGGACGCGATCCTGGTCCGTTCGGCCAGCATGCACGAGATGGAACTTCACGCAGACCTGAAGGCGATTGCCCGAGCCGGCGCCGGCACCAATAATATCCCGATCGATAAATGTTCACAACAGGGTATTGTTGTTTTCAATACGCCGGGTGCCAATGCCAATGCCGTAAAGGAGCTGGCCATTGCCTCCCTGCTGCTGGCTTCGCGCAATATTGTCGGTGGTGTTTGCTGGACCAGGGGATTGCCCCCCGATCTGGATATTGAAAAGGAAGTTGAGAACGGCAAGAAGGCTTTCGTCGGGCCGGAGCTTTTCGGTAAGTCCCTGGGGATTTTTGGCCTCGGTGCGATTGGTGCGATGGTTGCCAATGCCGCGACCGAGCTGGGCATGACCGTCTATGGCAATGATCCATACTTGACCGTTGAAGGGGCCTGGATGCTGAATCACAGTGTCCGGCGGGCGGCCGATCCCAAGCTGATTTATGAAAATTGCGATTATATCTGCCTGCATGTGCCATCGACACCGGAGACCCGCGGCTTCATCAATGCCAGGGTCATCAGCCAGATGAAGCATGGCGTGCGGATCATCAATTTGTCGCGCGGGGATCTCGTCAATAATGCCGATATGGCCCAGGCGCTGGAGAGCGGCAAGGTGGCCTGCTACCTGACCGATTTCCCCTCGGCCGAGATCTTGAAGATGAAAAACGTCATTGCGATCCCGCATCTGGGCGCCTCGACACCGGAAAGCGAAGATAATTGCGCGGTCATGGCCGTCAATGAACTGATTGATTTCCTGGAAAATGGCAATATCAAGAACAGTGTCAATTTCCCGGATGTCCAGAATCCCAAGGGGGGCGACGAAAGCGTCTGCGTCTTCCATAGAAATGTGCCGAATATCCTAGCCCAGGTTTCGTCGGCGCTGTCAGCCGAGGGATTGAATATCGAAAATCTTTCCAGTCGCAGCAAGAAAGATCTCGCTTACTCGGTGTTTGAGATTATTGGCAGCTGCCCGGCCGGCGTCGTCGACAGGCTCAGCAAAGTTGATGGTATCATCCGCGTCAATGTGATCGTCAATCACCAGGCAGCGGCACAGTGATCGTCAATCATCAGGCGGACGGCAGCAGTTGAAAACTGGCCAGTGAGGATCAGGTCTATGGGCAAAGATAACAAGCGACCGGTTGCAGTTGCGAACCCGGCGCGTGCTGCGGGTTCCAGGCGGCCTGGAGCGGCTAAAGTTCCTGGACGGCGGCCAGCCCGGCGACGCTGGACCCGGATTTTGATCATCTTGCTGGTTATGATCCTGGTTGTCAGCATTCTGGGGATCCTGGTCATTGTCGGCATCGACTATCGGGTGGCTTCCCGGGGCCGGCGGCTGATAATGGGCCCGGATGACAGCGTCACCCTGGAGGATCCGGACGATTCTGCTGCGCCAGCGACTTATGATTGTGTGATTGTCCCGGGTGCGCTGGTGTACCCGAATGGTACGCCAAGCCCCATGTTACAGGATCGTCTGGAAACGGCGCTGGCAATTTATCAGGCCGGGCTGACCGACCGCATCCTGGTCTCCGGCGATCATGGCCAGGCTGATTATGATGAAGTGAATGTCATGCGTCAGTACCTGCTGAACCGGGGTGTCAATCCGGAGCATATCTTCATGGATCATGCCGGGTTTGACACCTATGACACATTGTACCGGGCCAGGGATGTTTTCGCTGTGCACAAGGCCTTGATTGCGACACAGACGTTTCATCTGTTGCGGGCTTTGTATATTGGCCAGGAACTGGGCCTGGTGGTCCAGGGGCTCGCCAGTGATTTGCGGCCATATCCCGGCATGACGCGTTATCGGCTGCGCGAATATGGCGCCCGCCTGAAGGCCTTTGTGGACTGTGAGATTACCCATGCGCAACCAGTTTACCTGGGTGATGTCATTCCCATCAATGGCAGCGGCCTGGCGACCGTCGACTGAGTCGGCTCAGTCGGCTCAAAGATTGGGATGCCACTTTCGGCACCTTGCAGTTTTACCCGTTTTCAGAAGTGCGGTTCGTTATCTGAAGTTCCGGGTGCCGATTCAATGGCTTTTATATTTAAACAAAAACAATGAATGGTTCAACCCAGGACGTGCCGGCTGCTGCATGGGGCTGGATGCGACGAGGCTCTGCGGACGATTCCAGCAAAAAAGCCAGCATGGGGTAATCGTACCCTGTGCTGGCTTTCATTAATCCGGGGGTTGATGATGCCTCAGTCGTGGATCCGGAAGTGGGTTTTGTAAAGTTTCAGGCATTTTTCGATAATTTCACGCGCAGCGCTGGCATTTTCGATTTCCTGCAGGCTGGTCTCGGTATGTTCAAGCGATTTGTAGACTGAAAAGAAGTGCTGGATTTCGGTGAAAATGTGTTTGGGCAGGTCGGTGATATCTTTCCACTGGTTCATTTGCGGTTCTTCAAATGGGATGGCAATGATTTTCTCATCAAGTTCATTGTCATCGGTCATGGAAAAGACGCCGATTGGATAGCACTCTACCAGGCACATGGGCTGCAGGATTTCTGTGCAGAGGACAAGAACGTCCAGCGGGTCACCGTCATCGGCCAGGGTCCGGGGAATAAAACCATAGTTGGCCGGGTAGTGCGTCGAAGTATAGAGAACGCGATCAAGCTTGAGCATGCCGGTCGCTTTGTCCATCTCATACTTTTGTTTGCCACCCTTGGGGATTTCAATGACTGCGATAAATTTGTCCGGTTTGATGCGTGAATCAGAAATGTCATGCCAGATATTCATGGAATCCTCCTGCCATTTTTAACCATGATTGCTTTTCATCTACAATTTACAGTGCCTGTTCCAAAAATTTTATGGGTTCTACCTGCCATTGCCAGACATGAAAACCTGTCAGATAATGGTGATCTGCGTTCAGTATAGCAGAAATTACCGGCTTTGATCGGGCTATTTCACCTTATTTGCATAATCAGAGCATTTCGCTTGTTTTACCTGATTTGGACCATTTTGATTGTTCATGGCAACCCGGGTTACTTCGCTACGGCCACCAGGTTACTTCGCTACGGCCAGAGGATATGCCGGGCCCGCAGCATGTGATCGGTTATGATAGCCATGGTGCTGATTTCACCAACGGCAAGCTGATCAGTCAAGCCCAGATATTGCAAGCTGATGCTGCAAGCCAGAATCTCGGTGCCCTTCTGCTGCAAACGGTGCAAGCCTTCAAGGATCGGTGAGCCCCTGGTTAGCAGGCAGACCGCATGGTGATAGAAAATCAGGGTTTCAGGTGGCTGGGCCTGGGCTTCGAGGGCCGATATGAAGGCTTGCAGCAGAACGGTACCCAAGGGTAATGCTGGCAAGCCTGATCCTTTCGTGCCTGGCGTGGCGGGACCGGCCGGCATGGCGGGAATGCCTGGGGCGCCTGACATGGCGGGACCGGCCGGCATGGCGGTGGAACCGGGAATGGTTTCATTGCCGTTCAAGCCAGAGCCAAGCTTTTCGCTGCGAAAAACAACGGTTACGCGGTGTAAGGCCGGTCCGTCGTAAAGCGGCAAAGGATCGGACAAGACAACCGGGTATGATGTGCTGGCTGGCATTTTGACGGGTGCCGGCTGACTGGTGGTGAGTTTAACGGACTTTTTACTGGTCATGGGATCCTCTTCAGAATGCAATGCACAGGGGATTGGACGCGGCAGATTGGTCTAGCCGGGGTGATACATCCCGCCTGCGACCGCGCTGCCGGTCATTTCAGGTCAGTAGTGCCGCCCAGCCGGCGGATGGAGCGCGGCAGGGCGTCCTTGCTGTTTTTCCAGTCCTTGTTGGCGTTGCGGTAGTCAAATTTCAAGGTAAACCATTCGACGTCGTCACGCATGGTTTCCAGACAGCCAATTTGCTGGCGGGAGAGGTTGGTCATGAATTCAGCAGCCTGATTCTGGTTGAGATATCGGGCCGCACCGCGGATCAGGTTAACCAGGTGAGGCTGGCAGTAGCCGGGGGCGTGGTCAAACATCTTGCGGAAATCGGGTTCGCTGAAATACTCGTAAAAAATAACATCAAGGTAGCGTTCCATCGTGTGATTGAGTTTGTCGCAGATCGCGCATTGGTTGTTGCGGGTCTCGATGTGATTGGCCAGATGAAGCAGCTTTTCTTTGTAGTCCTTCTGCCGGCCGCTGAAAAGCCTGGCGTTGCCGGCCGGGATGGCATCTGGCCAGCGTTTGTTCAGATCATTGACGACATCAACGAGGTGGGTGTGCATGATCAGGCCGAGGCCGAGACGGTTTTCCTCGCGGTTATACAGCGCCCGCCAGTGATCATGACAGAAACCATGATCGTTTGTTAAGACCCGGATCTCGGGCTCCATCAGGGCCGGACCCAGATAGTAAGTCAGCAAGTCTTCGGTCAGGGTTTTCTCCAGGGTACAGAGCGGACAGGACTGGCCGGCATTGTAAGCGTCATGAACTGGAATGGTATAGATTTTCTCTTTCATGGATCCTCCTGTAACTGGCGCGCGGCTGGCGCGTGCTGGGGCGCATTGATCCGGGAGGTCGAAACCAGCCTGGGCCCGCTTCGGACATAACTGGCGCGGGGTGGGCCGATTGAGTGATTTTCGGGACCGATGTCACGCCTGTGGTTGAGCCATGGACTGAATCGGGGACTGGACCGGAGACTGGGTGTGGACGTTAGAGACGTGGACGACGCGGCGTGCTTTGACATTGACGGCCAGGACGTTGATGGATGTATATTCTTCCACCTGGCGGCTGATTCGTTCCTGCACTTCGCGCAGGACCAGCTGGGCGTTGTAGCCATAAATCAAGGCCAGCTCGAGCGTAATGATAACGCCGTAAACTTCCTTGAATACTTTGAAATCAACCAGCCCGGCACAGCCACGCACGCGGCGCAGGATGATTTCGATCATCATGCGCATGGCTTCATCGGAAATCGAGTAATTGCCCAGGCCGGAGAAGGTCGGACGGACGACCGTGCGCTCGGATTCGGGTACGACAGGGGCGACACCGCGATCACGGTCCCAGCGACGGCGCAGCTTGGAGATCGGATCGGCAAAATAGCCGGAGAATTCATGCTTGATCTCCATGCTCGGGACGGGAATCGTATGTTTACCCTCGGTCATGCGGGTCTGCTTGGCCTGGCGCATTTCCTCCTCGCTGCTGACGTCTTCAATGCGGATCAGCATGGCTGGCGGATTGAGCCAGAGATTGCGGCAGATCTTTTCAAGCATGCCGTCCGAGGTACCGAGGATCATCAGGGCCGGCGGCAGGTGGTCGGCGAGTGTGCGGCGCATGATGGCCGCACGGCTTTCGTCAGCAAAAAGGGCCTGGCGCACGGACTCGAGCTTGGAGGGGGCTTTTTTCGCCGATGTCCCGGCGACAATACGGCCACCTTTGATCAGCAGGCCGTCGTCAATCAGGTAGTTGATGTTGTGCTTGCGCGCAACTAAAATAGCCCGGGTGCTTTTTCCGGTGCCGCTCGGGCCGATGAAGGCAACCACCGCGATTTTACCGAGCTGTTCGCGCAGGAGATCATCCATGGTGGGTGTATCCTGCGGCGAGGTGCGCTCGGTGTAGGTCCGGTTGACCGCCTCGGCCAGGCGTGTCAGCTGCTTGAGCGGACCTTTGCCGCGCTCAGTCGCGGCACTTTCGGTTGATTGCTCACGGTTCTGCTCACGCTGTGAATCTCGCTGATGATCTCGCTGCTCACGCTGATGATCACGCTGATGATCACGCTGCCGGTCAGCGGCAGCTGTGTCAGTTACTTTTTTATGTTTGTCAAAACGCAGGGCCAACGGAATCCTTCACCCCCCCCTGATTTGCCAGGTCTGGCAGGCTATTGGGGATCAGGCAAGATCTGGTGCCTGAACACGGTTTATGCTTGATCCGGGGCTGGCGTCAGGCCATACTTGACGCCCGATCCGGGGCGGGTACCTGGACTCGCCTGGGCTGCATGTCAAGGGTTTCGCTGGTCAATGGTCCCAATTGTGGTAGACTTCCTGCACGTCGTCCAGTTCATCCATTTTTTCGATCAGCTTGTCCATCTTATCCGCCAGTTCCGGATCAGCCAGTTCGGTCCAGGTGATTGGATTGGGACCGACTGATACGTCAACGAATTCATATTTCTTTTTCTCCAGTCCGGCGCGAACCGCGTAGTAACTGTCAGGCGTCGTGGTGATTTCATAGTATTCGCCTTCGGTCGCGAAGTCGTCGGCGCCAGCCTCGAGGGCATCGGACATGACGGCATCCTCATCGTCATAGACTTCAGCATCGATAATGATTTTGCCCTGTTCCTGGAAGAGAAAGGAAACGCAGCCGGTAGTGCCCATATTGCCGCCGTATTTATCAAAGACATGGCGCACATCGCCGGCGGTCCGGTTACGGTTGTCCGAGAGGGTGCGGACCATCACGGCAATCCCGCCGGGACCGTAGCCTTCATAGATGATTTCTTCATAATTGTCCGAATCAACGGAGCCGGAGGCTTTCTTGATACTGCGCTGGATATTGTCATTGGGCATATTGGCCGCCTTGGCTTTGGCAATGACATCCTTGAGCCGGCTGTTGCCTTCAGGATCAGCGCCGCCGTTTTTGACGGCGACAGCAATTTCGCGGCCGAGCTTGGTGAAGGCGGCACCACGCTGCGCATCGGCAGCCCCTTTTTTGCGTTTAATGTTATTCCATTTGCTATGTCCTGACATGGTTCAGATCTCCTTGTAGTGGTGTGCAAATCAGTTTTGCTTAAACATGATTATATCGGATTTTGGCCGATACTGACAAGTTTACCGCCTTTCCAGATCATCACCCGCGCGCAAGCGGCTGGTTCGGGATTTTCCAGATATGAAAACGAAGGCCAGGTGGATCAGCCGGATGATCTTGGAAAATACGCGGGACCGGCCGGATGATTTCGTCAGGTTTGCCAGATCAGACGGACGTTAACGGGATATAGGCGGGATCAGCTGGCTCCAGCAGGGCCGCGCCGGCTGTCAGATCGTTGCAAAGCATCAGCAGCCCTGGCACGCGTTCCTGCGGCGCGCCAATAATCATTTCGGCATCAAGGCCAAAGCGGGGGGCTTCCAGATAATAACCAGCCTGGGCCAGGCGACGGCGCAGCAACTCCAGGTCACTATAACTGACGGTCAGGTTGAAGCGCTGGCAGAGCTGCAAGGTTACGGGGCCGGCGGCCTCCACGGCCAGCGTGGCTGCCTGACTGTAAGCCCGGACCAGACCGCCGCTACCCAGCAGGGTGCCGCCGAAATATCGGGTGACGACCAGGCCGGCTGATTCGATACCGGCCTTGCGCAGGGCATCGAGGACCGGCAGGCCAGCTGTACCCTGAGGTTCACCATCATCGGAGTAGCGCTGAAGAACCTGGTCGCCGCCAATAATCCAGGCATAAACATGATGAGTGGCATCCGGAAATTCGTTCCGGATGCCACTGAGCAAAGCGATTGCCTCGGCCTCACTGGCCAGCGGGCTGCAAGTCGCAATGAAGCGGGATTTGCGTTCCTCGATCTCAATGCGGGCGTAATGGCTGACGGTCCGGTATTGTTCACGTTGGCGCAAGGTTCAGACCAGTTCCTTATATTTCTGGAAGGACAGCATCAGCAGGGATTTGTCCTGGCTGTAGGTGACTTTATCCATGGCTTCTTCGATGGTGAAGAAGCCGCCGTCGTAGAAATTGGCAATCTCACTGGGTTTGACTTCCCCGTAGTCGGCAACCATGATATACCAGACAATCTTGTTGCAGACCGGGCGCTGGCGCGATATGGAGTAGAACTCATAATTGGTCCGGCCCGCCGAGGCGATGATCCGGGCCGGAACGCCGGCTTCAACGAGAACGCGCTTGGTCGCAACTTCATCAGGACTGTCTCCGGTGCGCATGACCCCCTTGGGGAATACCCACTCGTGTTTCTCATTCATCAGCAGCAGAACTTTGTCCTGGTAAAAAACGACACCGCCGGCACAGTTCCTCACTAGCATGCAATAATCCCCCTCGCCTCATCGCGATCCCTTGCGGGCTGTATTGATTCAGTTTTCTGAAACTATTCTAACACGGACCGCTTATGGATAGTAGTCTCGGTTTGCCGGGATCCGGCTGATTAATCGATGAATCAAAACTGTGACGCGGGGTGGGGCCTGGCGACAAAGGTTTGCATTGCCGCAAGCGACGGCTGGCGCCGGAGGTTTGCCCGGCGGTTTGTCAGGCCTGGTCGGGGGTGATGGCAGTCCGGCCACCCATCCAGGGACGCAGGACCTCCGGGATCAGGACGCTGCCATCGGCCTGCTGGTAATGCTCGACAATGGCCGGCATGATGCGGCTGGTCGCCAGGCCGGAGGCATTGAGGGTGTGGACATATTCGAGGCGGTTGGTCGCCTTGCGGCGGAATTTCATGTTGCCGCGGCGGGCCTGATAATCGCCGGCATTCGAGGCAGAGCTGACTTCCTTGTAGTCATTCATGCTGGGAATCCAGACCTCAATGTCATAGGTCTTGACCATGGAGGCGCTGCAGTCCGCGGCCGCCAGCTTGGTGATCCGGTGGTGCAGGCCCAGGCCACGGACCAGGGCCGCTGCTTTGTCAACCAGTTCTTCGAGTGCAGCCTCGGACTGCTCGGGCAGCGTATACTGGAACATCTCGATTTTATTGAACTGATGGCCGCGAATCATGCCGCGTTCCTCAGCGCGATAGCTGCCGGCTTCCTTGCGATAGCAAGGTGTGTAGGCGAAATATCTGAACGGCAGGGCGGCTTCGTCAAGGACTTCATCGCGGTGCAGATTGACCAGCGCCGTCTCGGCTGTCGGCAGGATGAAGTGGGTGAAGCCCTCCCCTTCATCACGGCGCAGCTGGAAGACGTCGTCCTTGAATTTCGGGAACTGGCCAGCGGTATAGCCGCACTGGTAGGTCAGGATATGGGGCGGCAGCATCATTTCATAGCCGTCCTTGAGGTGCTCGGCCATGAAGTAATTGAGCAGGGCCCATTCCAGCAGGGCGCCCTGCTTGCGATAGACCCAGAAACCGCTGCCGCCGAGCTTGGCGCCACGGGTGTAGTCAATCATGCCCAGCTGTTCGACAATATCAACATGGTGGCGGGGTGTGAAGGCAAAGACCGGTTTCTCACCGAAAACCGTGACCACCTGGTTGTTTTCTTTGCCGCCGGCGACGACGTCATCGGCCGGCAGATTGGGCAGGGCTTCGAGGAAAGCCTGCTGGCTGGCTTCAAGGCTGCCTAGCCGGGTATCCTGGGCGCTGATCTGCTCGCCGATTTCCTTCATCCGGGCCAGAACCGGTGCAACGTCCTGGCCTTCTTTTTTCAGGCGCGGAATCTGGGCCGAGGTTTTATTTTTCTCAGCTTTAAGCTGTTCGGTAGCAAAAATCAATTGCCGGCGCTGTTCATCGCGGGCCAGGAATTCGGTGAAATCAATGGTGTATCCTTTGCGGGCCAGCTTCTCCTGGACCAGGGCGGGATTATCGCGGATCAGTTGAATGTCCAGCATGGGTTCCTCCTCAAGTAATGGTTCAAGCCGTTCATCTATCGTTCCTATCTTAGTGGATTTGACAGGGAATGACAAGCAAACAGCGCTCGCTGCAGGCCAACGTGCTTTTCGCTGACGTCGTGGGCGAAGATTGGCGGGCAGGCGGCGGGTTATTCAGCCGCCGGGATTGAGCGCCTGCAAATCAGCCGGCAGGAAGAGGCCATCGCGGCGGATCAGTTCGTCGTCGAGCCAGATCTCGCCACCGCCGTACTCCGGCCGGTGGATCTGGATCAGGTCCCAATGGATGGCCGATCGATTGCCGTTATCGGCCCCTGCGTAAGCATTGCCGGGAGTCAGGTGAATGGAGCCGGTGATTTTCTCATCAAAAAGAATGCTGCCGATCGGCTCGCGGATCAGTGGATTGACGCCGAAGGAGAATTCACCGATGAAGCGGGCGCCGGGATCGGTGTCGAAAATCTGGTTCAGGGCCTGTTCATCGCCGTCACAGCGGGCTTCCACAATCCGGCCGGCGGCAAAGGTCAGGCGAACCTGGCGGAAGGTCTTGCCCCAGTAGGCAGACGGTACATTGTAGGTGATCACGCCTTCAACAGAGTCGCGCACAGGCGCGGTATAGACTTCACCATCCGGAATGTTGCGACGACCGTAGCAGCAGACGGCAGGCAGGCCGCGGATCGAGAAAGCCAGGTCGGTACCCGGAGCCAGGATCCGCACCCGGTCGGCGGCTTCCATCCGGCGGGCCAGCAGCTGCTCGGCAGCATACAGCTGCGGGTAGTCAATCAGGCTGACCGCAAAGACAAAGTCCGCGTAGGCTGCAGTGGCCAGCCCGGCCCGCTGGGCCTGGGCGGCGGTCGGCCAGTAAAACAGCGCCCACTGGCGTTCATTGATGATCGTGCGCGTAACAGCCTCGCTGGCCTGGCTGACCATTTGCAGACGTCGGGCATCAACCGCGGCCAATTCCTGGTCGTTGTCGGTCGCCCGGATGGTCAGCGACGCCTTGATGTCCGCGATGCGGGCTTGCTCCCACTGACTGCGGCGGGCCAGGAACTGCGCAGTAGCCGGCTTGTCCGGATCAAGCAGTTCATACTCCAGCCGGCGGATCGTCTCATCCTGCCAGATGACAACCGGGAAAAGCCCGAGCACACGGGAGCGCTGGTACAGGGCCTCAACCAGTGGCCGGGCCTGGAAGCTGGCGTTGATCTGAAAGATATCGCCAGGCTGCAAGTCAAGGGAGTGGCCGAGCAAGACCTCAGCCAGGCGTGTGATCTTTTCATCAGGCATAGGGTACCCCTCATCTGTTCAAGCGATTTTCAGCGGTTTTCAGCGGCGCGGGTGAGCCTCGGCAGGATGATAAACAGCAAAAGCGTACGCAATAGCCTGACAGCCGATTGCGCCGTGCCGCCCTTATTCCGCCGGTTATGCGGCGCCGCTCGCGTCCAAAGTTCAAGAAAAACAGAAAAAATATAAGAATCAGTTAGAAAAAGACCTGGTTTTCAGGTCTTTTCCAATGCGTTCCGGCTTCAGGCGCCAATCACTTCTGTTCAGATTTCAATCAGTTTAGCCGTGATGCCTTCCAGAGCGTTGAGCTGGGCGGCGAAGTCATTGAGGTCGTCATTGCCCTTGACCAGCTGGAGAATGATCAGGCCGTCGGTCGCGCAGACGTCGCCGGCTTCGTGAAGGCCGAGGCGGGTTTTGATGCTGCAGCCAAAGGTAGAGAATACTTTTTGCAGCTTTTCGGCACTGTGCATGCGCTGATTGACCCGGATAATCATGATTTGATGCTCAGTCATTGAAATCGCCTCCTTGGATTCTTTGTCGGATTGGACCGATTCTTGAAAATCGGCTATCTGCCATTACTGGCGGCGGATGTCTCTGATTCATTTTTATCACAAAACCAGCCGGGGGACAATCACCGGAGCAGCAGACAACAACCCTGCAACAGCCAGGTCTGTTCATGACCGGCCCATCATCTGTGGCATTGACAGCGATGATCAGCGAAAAAACAGCCATTTCCATGGTCAACAACCGGGATCGATGATTCCGGATCAATGCATCTGGCGCAGGGCTGCCAGGTCCTTGATCGTAAAGGACGAGCGGTAGAAGTCGATAATGCCCTCGTCGCGGATGCGCCCCAATTCACGGGACATCGAAGGCCGCGAAACATTGAGGAAGTCGGACAGCTGCTCGCGATTGAGCGGCAGCATGAAGGTCCGGTTGCCGGTCCGCTGGTATTGCTCATACAGATAGGCTGCCAGTTTTTCCCGCATGCCCTTGATCTTGAGGTAATTGATCCGGTTATTCATGCCCATGGCCTTGCGGGCCACCAGATTGAGCATATTGCGGGTCAGGATCTGGTGGGCACTGCAGATGTTGCAGCAGGTCTGGGTCACTTTATCAATGGGAATAAGCAGGATCTGGCAGCGGATATTGGCCAGGACCATATTCGGCCAGACATGCAAGCCGGCAAAGGCCGAAACTTCACCAAAAACCTCACCCGGACCGAATGTGCCAATAATCAGGCGATTACCGGCGTAGTCCTCTTTCTGGACCACCAC
Organism: uncultured Oscillospiraceae bacterium; assembly: GCA_964450865.1. GTDB lineage: Bacteria > Bacillota > Clostridia > Saccharofermentanales > UBA5734 > CAYVHB01. Next base: position 17,351 of record CAYVHB010000006.1, read on the forward strand.
CTCGCCTTCCAGGACGATGCCGATACTGGCCTGGGGACTGCCAGTCTGGCCGATGACATCACCCTTGCCAAAGACCTCGCTGGTTGCAGCAAAACAGGGCAGCATATTGAGGATGTCCACATCGGACATGTCGGCAAAGATCCCGCATGTTTTCAAGACCGGCAGCCAGGATTCAAACATTTTTCACGCCTCCATTTAGTAGCTGCAGCAACAGTAACTTGCTTGTCATTATAGTACACTGACACCAGAAAACAAGTTACGGCTGACACGAAAAGCCGCTGGCCGGCAGATGGCCAGCCAGGAGACTGGGAGCCAGTCAACAGGCAACCCCTCAGAACAACCCCCATTAATGAATGGCAAAATCTTGGCGGACCGGGCAGGGCCCGGCTGATCGCAAATAATCCGGGAGGATTTCATGGAAAGAAACATTATTGTCATTGATGAAGAGAAGTGCAACGGTTGCGGCGCCTGCATCGCCGGCTGCCATGAGGGCGCACTGGCCCTGATTGACGGCAAGGCCCGCCTGATTTCCGAAACCTATTGTGATGGTCTGGGCGCCTGCCTGCCGGAATGCCCGACGGGTGCCATCACCATTGAAAAACGCGCCGCAGCAGCTTTCACTGCCCCCGCACCGGGGTCCCCGGCTGACCTGGAAGAAAAAGCCAGGGCCGCACAGGCTGCAGCGGCCCGGAAAACAGCGCCGGCCACCCGGCCGCAGGGATTTGGCGGCTGTCCGGGTTCGGCTGTCCGCAGCTTTCAGCGGGGTAATCAGGATGCTCCGGCTGGTCACGGTCATGGTCACAGCCATTTTGCCCAGGGCGCTGCGCCGGTTGCCTCGGCTGCCACGTTTGCTGCAACCACCCGCCGGGTCGCACCGGGCGAGGCCCATTCAGAATTGCAGCAGTGGCCCTGCCAGATCAAGCTGGTCCCGGTCCAGGCTCCCTATTTCAACCAGGCCCGCCTGCTGATTGCCGCAGACTGTACCGCCTTTGCCCGTGCCAGCTTCCACGAAGAGTTTATCAAGGGCCGCATCGCGATCATTGGCTGTCCGAAACTGGATATGGGTAACTATGCTGACAAATTGACAGAAATTTTCCGTTTGAATGAGATAAAGAGTATAATGGTAGCGAGGATGGAAGTACCCTGCTGTGGCGGCATCGAAGCCGCGGTCCGGCAAGCCTTGCAGGCCAGCGGCAAAATGATCCCCTGGCAGGTAGTGACCATCAGCACAGATGGCAGAATCCTGGAGGACTGACACAAATCCCGGGCGGCCGCCAGCCGCCGGGGGGGTGTATCCCGAACATCACGAATGTCACGGAAAATCAATCCAAATTTTTTTCAGGAGGAACGAGAAATGTCAAACATGTTCTGCTTTCAATGTGAGCAAACCGCCGGTGGCAAGGGCTGTACGTCAGTGGGTGTCTGTGGCAAGAGTGCCTCGACATCCAATCTGCAAGATGACCTGACCCTGGCCCTGATCAATTTCGCGCTGGCTGCCGAGGGTAACGAACCGACCCTGGCCGATGCCAGGCTGATGATGGAAGGTCTGTTCACCACGGTTACCAATGTCAGCTTCGATGACGTGTCCGTCAACGCCCTGACCAGGAAGGTCGAGGCCAAAGCCGCCGAATATCGCGCTGCCAAGGGTGGCAACGTGGCCAATGCGGCAATTGTCAGCGGCGATCAGCTGTTCCAGGGTGACCCTGACGTCGTTTCCCTGCGTTCTCTGCTGTTGCTGGGCCTGCGCGGCATGGCTGCCTATGCCTATCACGCTTTTGTCCTGGGCAAAGTCGACCCCGCCGTCAATGCGGCCCTGTTTGATGGCATGCGGGCCGTTGGCCAGGATCATGACGTCCCGGCCTGGCTGGGTCTGCTGATGAAGTTTGGCATGGACAATTTCCGCACGATGGAGATCCTCGACGAGGCCAATACCGGCACTTATGGCAACCCGGTGCCGACCCAGGTTTCCATGGTCATCGAAAAAGGTCCGTTCATTGTTGTTTCCGGTCACGACCTGCATGATCTCAAGATGCTGCTCGAGCAGACCGAGGGCAAGGGTGTCAACATCTATACCCACGGCGAAATGCTGCCGGCCCACGCCTATCCGGAACTCAAGAAGTACAGCCAGCTCAAGGGCAACTTCGGTACCGCCTGGCAGAATCAGCAGAAGGAATTCCGCAATGTACCCGGCGCCTTCCTCTTCACCACCAACTGCCTGATGCCCCCGAAGCCTGACTACGCTGATCGCGTTTTCACCACTGCGGTTGTTGAATATCCCGGCCTGGTCCACATCCCGGACGCCGAACCGGCCAAGGATTTCACCCCGGTCATCGAGAAGGCGCTTGCTCTCGGCGGCTATAGCGAAGATGTCACCATGAAGGGCATCAATGGCGGTTCTGTCCTGACCACCGGCTTTGGCCATGCTACCGTTCTCTCCGTGGCCGGCCAGGTCATCGATGCCGTCAAGGGCGGCGCGCTCCGTCACATCTTCCTCGTCGGTGGCTGCGATGGCGCCAAGCCCGGCCGCAACTACTATACCGATTTCGTCGCCAAGTCCCCGGCTGACACCCTCGTGCTGACCCTGGCCTGCGGCAAGTTCCGTTTCAATGACATGGACATCGGCAAGATCGGTCCGTTCCCGCGCATTATGGACATGGGCCAATGCAATGACTCCTACTCGGCCATCAAGGTCGCGGTTGCCCTCGCCGGCGCTTTCAATGTCGATATCAACAGCCTGCCGCTGACCCTGATCCTCTCCTGGTACGAGCAGAAGGCCGTCTGCGTCCTGCTGACCCTGCTGGCCCTCGGTGTCAAGAATATCTACCTCGGTCCGTCACTGCCGGCTTTCGTCTCCCCGACCGTTCTCAATGTGCTCGTTGAACAGTTCGGGATCAAGACCACCAGCAATGCCGACTATGACCTGCAGACCATCCTCGGCTAACATATTTCAGTTATTACAGATTCCAGTCATGATCGATTTCAGTAACAGACCCGGGTGGACAACCATCCGGGTCTGATTTATGCTAGAACCTGAACGATTTGCCTGGATTTTTTGCCCGGATTTCTTGTCGGGACTTGATTATGATCACACCTGAGACCCGGGCCCGGGTTACTGGATGTGCAGGAGGTTTTTATGTATGATTTAATTGTTATCGGTAAGGGGCCTGCCGGCCTGACCGCGGCGATTTATGCCGTTCGCGCCGGCCTGTCGGTACTGGTCATTGGCCGCGATGCCGGATCCCTGGAGAAGGCCGAGAAAATCGAGAATTATTTTGGCTTTGCCGAACCTGTCAGCGGCGGGCAGCTGCTGGCCCAGGGGACAGCCCAGGCCAGCCGTCTTGGTGTCGAAATCATCACCGAGGAAGTCACAGGGATTGCCTGGCTCGACAATTTTACCGTGCATACCAATCGCGCCGAATACACGGCCAGCAGCATCGTCCTGGCGACCGGACTGCCGCGGCGCAAGGCCACGGTCCGTGGCCTCACCGACTATGAAGGACGTGGTGTCAGTTACTGCGCGACCTGTGACGGCTTCTTTTACCGGGGCAAGACCGTGGCCGTGATCGGTAATGGCGACTTTGCCTTCAAAGAAGCCAGCGAGCTCAAGCCGTTTGCCCGCCAGATATTCCTGCTGACCAACGGCCGGCCCTACGAAGGCCAGCACCAGGATGAGCAGATCCAGGTTGACCTGCGCAAAATCAGCGGCGTTGTTGGCGATGAGGTCAAGATTCGCGGCCTGACCTTTGCCGACGAGGTTACCCTGGACCTGGACGGCGTATTCGTCGCCGAGGGCACGGCGTCGGCCCTGGACCTGGCCTTGAAGCTGGGCCTGGATAATGATGGCCAGACGATTACGGTCAGCCCTAACCAGGAGACCAATCTGCCGGGGATTTATGCGGCCGGCGATTGCACCGGCGGACAGCTGCAGATAGCCGTGGCTGTCGGCGAGGGGGCCAAGGCCGGCATCGCCGCGACCAATTATGTGCGGCAGCTGCGGGGGGAAAAGGAAGTCAAGCTGCAGTGGCACTGAGGCCCGGATCACGATAATGCTGCGCCATTCGTCACGATAACGCTGCGGCAATAAACCGGTTGAATGACTGAGTATGGCAAGGTCGCCAATGAACCGGCGACCTTGTTTTTTTAATACGGATAACGGAGCAGCCCCAAAAAATCAGCAAATTTTCCCAGCCATGATTCCGAATTTATGTGATTATGTTATATTAAGTCTGGGATAGTCCGGGGGTTGCTCTCCGGGTAAGGAGGTAACAAGCGTGTTAAAAAACATTTTCCGGGTTTCACATTTTTCTGGCGGTGTTCACCCCAGGGGAAATAAGAATACCCACTTTTATCCCACAGTCCGTCTTGACCAGTTCCGTACAATCCGCATCCCGATGAGTATGCATATCGGGCCGCCCTGCACCTGCCTGGTCAAGCCGGATGACGTTGTGCTGGTCGGGCAGAAGATCGGCGAAGCGGTGGGAGCCCTGGCCGTGCCGATTCATTCAAGTGTATCAGGAATCGTGAAAGCCATTCGCAAGGAGGTCACGAGCGATGGCCGGTCGATGGAGGTCGTCGAAATTGAATCCGACGGGCAGTATACCGTCCATCCGGATGTCAAGCCGCCGGTCGTCACCAATCGCGAGACGTTTATTGCGGCCCTGCGTGATTCCGGCCTGGTCGGCCTGGGTGGCGCCGGTTTCCCGACCCACATGAAAATGAAACCGCCACCGGGCAAGGAGCCGGATACGCTGCTGATCAATGCGGCCGAGTGTGAGCCGTATATCACCTCCGACTTCCGGCAGTGTGCCGAACATCCGGATGAGATCATCGACGGCATCTTGCAGGTCATGCGCTACATGAATATCGAGCGCACCCTGATTGGCGTCGAAGATAACAAGCCGCTGGCGGCCGAAGTGCTGAAAAACGAGATCATGAAGCTCAATCTCTCGCGCAACATGCACCCGAATATTCACGTCGTGAGCCTGAAGACAATTTATCCGCAGGGTGCCGAGAAGATGCTGATTTACGCCCTGACCCATCGGATCGTGCCATCCGGCGGCCTGCCGCATGATGTCGGCGTGATGGTTCTCAATGTCAGTACGGTCCGTTTCATTGCCAAGTACCTGAAGACCGGCATGCCGCTGGTGCGCAAGCGCCTGACGCTGGATGGCAGCGGCCTGAATCTGCCGTGCAATGTCAATGTGCCGATCGGGGTCCGGATCCCGGACGTCATCCAGGCGGCTGGCGGGCTGGCTGAGGAAGCCGGCAAGATCATCATGGGCGGCTCGATGATGGGCGTGGCCCTGGACCGGCCGGATGTCACGATTATCAAGCACAATAATGCCATTCTTGTTTTTGGCCGCAAGGAAGCAGCGATCCCCCGCGAAACCCAGTGCATCCGCTGCGGCCGCTGCCTCGATGCCTGCCCGATGCACCTGATGCCGACCCAGCTGGATGTTTGCGCCCGCAATAAGGATGTTGAAGGTCTGCAGCAGCAGCATGTGATGGATTGTATCGAATGCGGCTGCTGTACCTATGTCTGTCCGGCCAAACGTTATCTGGTGCAGAGTATCCGCAACGGCAAAACCTACGTCAGGCTCGCCAAAACCAAGGAGGCCGCCCAATGATGCTGCAAGTCTCGTCATCACCTCATATCCGGGATTCTGTCACGACCCGGCGCCTGATGCTGGATGTCGTCATTGCCCTGATCCCGGCAATTGCCGCCTCTGCCTATTTTTTCGGTTACCGGGCCCTGCTTGTCATCGCCCTGACCACCGGATCCGCCGTGCTGTTTGAATACCTCAGCCGGATTATTCTCAAACGATATAATTCGATCAGCGACCTGAGCGCTGTGGTAACCGGTGTCCTGCTGGCCATGAACCTGCCACCAACGATCCCCTTCTGGATCCCGATTGTCGGCTCATTTATTGCGATCGTAATCGTCAAACAGATCTTTGGCGGCATCGGCCAGAATTTCATGAATCCGGCACTGGCGGCCCGGGTCATCCTGATGCTCTCCTATCCGGCCGCCATGACCCGCTGGGCTATTCTTGCCGGCCGGGCCAAAGAGGCCAGTGCGGTTGTCACACAAACTGCCGGCGGCCTGGACCTGATCGCGACTGCAACCCCGCTGTATATCCTGCAGAACAACGGCACCATGCCGTCATACCTTGATCTGTTTATCGGTTTCAAGGGTGGCTGCCTGGGTGAAGTCTCGGTCCTGGCCCTGCTGATCGGCGCTGTTTATCTGTTTGTCCGCAAGGTTATCACGCCCTGGATTCCCCTGACCTATATCGCCACGGTTGCCGTCATCACAGCCCTGGCTGGCCAGAATCCGCTCTACCACATCCTGTCAGCCGGCCTGATCCTTGGTGCCTTCTTCATGGCCACCGACTATGTCACGGCCCCGCTGACCCGCAAGGGCCAGATTTTCTATGCCCTGGGCTGCGGAATTGTCACTGCCCTGATCCGCCTGTTTGGCAGCATGACCGAAGGTGTATCTTTTGCCATCCTGCTGATGAATATCATGGTACCGCATATTGAGCGCTGGACGACTCCGGTGCCGTTCGGGGGAGGTCGGAAAAAGTATGTCAAGGGTTGATTTTTCGGCGCGGCCCGGCGGTTTTGACTTGCCACGGAGCGCGCAATGCATAAGCAGGCTGACCGCTATTTGCAAAGGGGGATGTGACCATGGGCAAAGATAAGGGGTTTATGCCGGCCATCATTCTGGCGTTGATAGTCCTGATCACGACAGGCCTGCTGGCCCTGACCAGTGAAATGACCGCGGCCGCACGGGCTTACCAGGTCGACGCGGCCGCCAACCGCAATCGCCAGGCGATGTATCCCACAGCCACCCAATTTGACAAGATCGACCTGGCGGCCTGGCTGACTGAATTCCCGGCCATCAGCGAGGCTTACGCCGTGCGCGACAGTTCCGGCACCCTGCTGGGCATGGTCTATCAGGCAGCCCGGCGCGGTTATGCCGGCAATGTACCGGTCCTCGTCGCCATCGGCACCGATAACCAGGTTATCCGCGTGCTGGTGCTGGCCAATAATGAAACGCCCGGCCTGGGCAAGAAGGTTGCCGAAGCCCCGTTTATCACCCAGTTCGGTAAACTGGACGCCAGCAAGGAATACACCGTCAAGCCCAACGAAACCGACAAGCAGCTGATTGACGCGGTCGCCGGGGCGACCATTTCGTCACGGGCGGTGACCATGGGCCTCAATGATGCCTGCGCGCTCCATCAAAAACTGGCCCTGGAGGTGAAGTAAATGGCCGCAAAAAAACTGACTCTCATGCAGGAGTTCAGCAAAGGGCTGATCAAGGAGAATCCTGTGCTGCGCCTGATCCTGGGCACCTGCCCGACCCTGGCAGTCACCACATCAACCAAGAATGGCATCGGCATGGGCCTGGCCGCCACGTTCGTTCTGATCGGCTCCAACCTGATTATCGCGCTGCTGCGCAAGGTCATCCCGGACAAGGTCCGTATTCCGGCGTTCATTACCGTCATTGCCGGCTTTGTCACGATTGTCCAGATGCTGATGCAGGCTTTTTTGCCAGATCTCAACGACGCCCTGGGCATTTTTATCCCGCTGATCACGGTCAACTGCATCATCCTGGCCCGGGCAGAAATGTTTGCCAGCAAAAACGCGGTGCTGCCGTCCGTACTGGACGGCCTGGGCATGGGCATCGGCTTTACCTCAGCCCTCTTCCTGATGGGCGCCATCCGCGAGATCATCGGCAATGGCAGTCTTTTTGACATCGCCCTGCCGGTACTGCGTTCCGGCGGCTGGATTGAACCGACGTCGATCTTCATCCTGCCTCCCGGCGGCTTCTTCGTTTTTGGTGTCCTGATCGCGCTGGCCAACCGCCTGTCGGATAAGCTTGATGCCAACAAGGAACAGACTACCGATATCTGTGCCGGCGCTATCTCCGATCAGTCAGCCTGCCTGCTGTGCGGGGCTTGCAGCATTGGCCGCGAATTCCGCAGGAAAGAAGGCTTCAAAGACGAGGCGGACGTGACGAAAGCGCCTAAGGATGAAGGACCGGCAGCCCCGCCAGTCTCTGACACGACCGGAACCCAGGCCCCGGGAGGTAAACAGCCATGAAAGAAATGTTGGTTATCCTGTTCAGCGCCATCCTGGTTGACAACTTCGTCCTGTCGCGCTTCCTGGGTATCTGCCCCTTCCTCGGTGTTTCCAAGAATCTCAAGACCGCGATGGGCATGAGCTTTGCCGTTATCGCTGTCATGGAAATCGCGACGGCTCTAACCTGGCCGATCTACTACCTGATCCTCAAGCCGCTTAATCTGAGCTATCTGCAGACTGTTATCTTCATCCTGGTCATTGCGGCCCTGGTCCAGATTATTGAAACCTTCCTGAAAAAGTCGATTCCATCGCTGTATATGGCCCTGGGGATCTACCTGCCGCTAATTACCACCAATTGTGCCGTGCTCGGTGTCACCATCCTGAACCTCGACGAGAGTTACAATTTCGTCCAGTCCCTGATCAACAGCCTGGGCGCCGGTCTGGGCTTCATGCTGGCCCTCTTCCTGTTCTCCGGTGTCCGCAGTAAAGTTGACAGTGCCGACATTCCCAAATCCATGAAGGGACTGCCGATAACCCTGATTTCTGCCGGCCTGGTCTCCATTTCGTTCTTTGGCTTCAAAGGCCTGATCGAAAAACTCTTCAGCTGATGGCAGCAGAAAAGGAGTGTGCCCCATGTTCAACCTGTTCACCCTGCTGGGTACCCCCGTTGCACTGATTGCCCCCAACGCCGTCCTGATACCGGTGGCTGTAGCTGGCGGCACGGCGCTGTTGCTGGGTATCGTCATCGTCATTACCTCGCGGATTTTTGCTGTTCCTGTAAATGAGCGCCTGGAAACCGTCAAGGGGATTCTGCCCGGCGCCAACTGTGGTGCCTGCGGCTTTACCGGCTGTGAGGGCTACGCCCAGTCGCTGGCCGATGGCAACCCGGATTGCAGCAGGTGCCCGGTCGGCGGGGCGGAAGTAGCCAGGGAACTGGCTGGCTTCCTTGGCTTGGCCAGCCCGGATTTCATTCCGAAAGTGGCACATGTGCACTGCCATGGGACGGTCAATAATACCCAGAAGCGTTATGAGTATTCCGGAACCATTGGCTGTGCGGCGGCTCATGGCCTTTTTTCCGGCCCCAATTCCTGTACATATGGCTGTATCGGCTTTGGCGATTGTGTCGCGGCCTGCCCCTTCGGAGCGCTCTATATTGCCGAGGGGATCGCCCATGTGGACAGCACCAAGTGTACCGCCTGCGGCCTTTGTGTCGTCACCTGTCCCAAGGCCCTGATCCAGATCATTCCCAAGCACCTGAATACTTATAGCGTCAAGTGCCGCAATAAATGGCCCGGGGCCCAGACCCGCAAGAACTGCAAGGTCGGCTGCATCGGCTGCCGCAAGTGTTACAATGTCTGTCCGGACCAGGCCATCACCATGGATGGGCCGCTGGCGGTCATTGACCAGGATAAATGCACCCATTGCGGCAAATGCGAAATCGTCTGTCCGACTTCGGCGATCCAGAACGGCCTGATGCTGGGCGTTGACAAAAATGGTGTGCCGATGAAAACAGGCCACCTGCCAAACCTGGTTCAGGTTGCCAACGGCGACTGAGCCCGGCGGAAATCGCCGGGTAAAAAACCGGATTGGCTGTTGCTTTCATGGCATGTTTATGGTATCATTCTGTTTGCGCGTTTTAGCAACAAGACGCATTGGAGGTGTACAACATGGCAAAGTGCGAGGTCTGCTCGAAAGATACGCTTTTCGGCAGAAAAATCAGCATCACCCGTTCCCAGGTTTCCCGCCGCGCCCTGGCAAAGCAGAAGCCGAATGTCCACAGTGTACGGGTTGTAGTTGAAGGGACCCCCACAACGATGCATGTCTGCACCAGGTGCCTCCGGTCGGGTGCGGTCACGAGGGCCTGAAGCCGCGTTGCCGACACTCGCTTGTCGCTTCACGGGTACTAAGCAGCATGCAAAAGAGGATGTCCAGACGGACATCCTCTTTTTTTGCGACTGCCAGCTGACAACGATGACTGCAGCAATCAGTCCCGCAGTCCCTAAAAAATCCGGCGAATTGCTATCACGCGTGACCACAGGGCTTCATTGAGGGCCGGGTCAAGCAGGCGGATTGCCGACTGGCTTTTGTTTTCAATCAATAATTGCCGGGTATCCGTGCAGATAGCCATCTGGTCTATCTGGTCTGGCTGATCCGGCCGGGCAAAAAACACAAGGTCACCCGGCTCAAGCTGGCTGTATTCAACAAGTTTTGTTTCAGGATTGCGGATCAGTGGAACTTCCTGGCCACTGTTCATCTGGGCAGCCATGGAGCGGGGCAGGTTGACCCCATTTACAAAAGCGGCAATACGGGCAATACCTGGCAAGGAAGCACCGGCTATCGACTGGCCGTTGGTCAGCAGCGTGACATTATGGAAAGCCATGGCTGTCGTACAGAAGTAGCGGGCGCCATCAGCAACGGGTTGAATCGAGCCTTGCGGATTAAGGATAATCAGGCCTTCATCACTGATCCAGCCAACGTCACCAGTCGGCAACTGGACCCGTGAGATTCCGTCGCCGCGATAATCGGCATACAGGACAGTTCCCATAGCCACTTCAGTCACGAGGGTCCCTTTGCTGGCGTGACTCATGATGCGCTTGGTGGCCACTGTGACAACCAGTTTGTGGATGGCCAGGGCCGGTTCAATGGCATCAGTCCGCGTCGAAAGATCAGCGGTCAGCATATAGCCCCCGGTTCCATCGCCCAGGCGCACGTGAGTAAATCCGTAGGTTGTTGTTCCGGGCAATACAGTAACCGGCTCATTGTATAAAACCTCGGTCAGGCGGTCAGCCTTCAGGTCAGCCGCTGCAAAGACGTCAGCAACCGGCCGGTCAACGACCCGGTTATCCGTATTGTATATGCGGGCTATCTGCAATGGCTGGCGGTCCTGGTTCGTGATTCCGGTCTGGATACGGTGGATGATCGTGGGCGCAATCCAGAAAACCGTCAGGACGATCAGGAGAAAAACCAATAACGGCCGCAGCCAGGGCGGCATCTGGTTGGGCGGTTTCTCCACGTAGAGGTCTTTTTTATATAAATTCCAGAAGTCTTCAACCTGCCGCGGCGGGCGAAAGGCCTGAATTTTCTTATTTTTTGTTTTCAAGAGATTATCCTTTCCGGTCGGGTGCGGTCACGAAGGCCAAAAGCCGCGTCGCCGGCACTCGCTTGTTGTTTCAAGGGTATAATTTCAAGAGTATCAGCTTCAAGGGGATATGGACGGAAGGAAAACCCACCAGAACCTGCACAAAATGGCATTTCCCCCCGCACACGAGACCGGGGGCTTTATCGGCTCAGGCGTTCGGCAATGGCTGGCAGAGCATGACACAGAAGGCCTGGGCCAGGTCCTGGTCGTGCGTCAGGCTGAGTGCCAGCGATTGACCGCCCAGTTCCACATAGAGATCACGGGCTGCCCCATGCAGCCGGACAACCGGGGCGCCAGATGGCTCACGAAGGATTTCCAGGTCGGTCCAGGCGATCCCGCGCGGGCCGATACCGGTACCCAGTGCCTTGGCAATGGCCTCTTTACCGGCAAAGCGTGCTGCCAGGGAAGCTAACGTGCCGGCGCTCAAGGCCAATTCCGGATCTGGCCGGACGTCTGGCTGACGGATTGACAGCTGTACAGCATTCGCCGCGGGATCGGGTGATGCCGGCTGTTCAACCGGATGTTCGCCGGTTCCTGTCCCGGCTGACGCGTATTCGCCAGTTCCTGTCGCGATCGCTGCTGCCACACCCAGCAGGGCCAGCTCGGCCGGCGTCCAGATCCGGCGCAGGAATCGGGGGCCAAGCCGGCTGATGGCGCGGCTCAACCGGCTGATATGGATAATATCGGTGCCACAACGCACGTTCATCGGCGCACCCATGGCAGCTCCATCGCTGTATTCGTCGGCACATTCATCGGCAGGCCCACGCTTTCAGTTTCCCTGGCGGCGGCGCCGCCGGTTCAGCAGCAGGCGGACATCATCGCCAAAGAAACGGTAAATGGCAAATCCGCCCATCAGGCGGCTGAGCAGGCGTTCATCATAAGCATCCCGCAGCGCGGCCGGCTCGGCATTGCTGGAGATCATGGTATGCAGACCCGGCAGGGACCGGCTGTCCAGGATACCCAACAAATCAGCATAGCGATTGGCGGCAGCCGGCTCTGTACCGAGATCATCGATCAGCAGCAGATCACAATTGAGAATAGCATCATGCAACGCCGTCAGCCGCTCAAGACGGATTTCATCCGGGGTGAAGGTCGCCAGGATGGTACGGTACTCGGTCATGATTTCAAACAGTCCGGGAGCTGTCAGGTAAAGGACGGAACGGCCCTGGGTCAGCAAGGCATTGGCCACGCAAGCCATCAGAAAGGTCTTGCCGGTACCTGGCCGGCCGACAAACAGCAGATTGTTCTGATCGAGATGGTCAAATTCCTGCACATATCGCTCACAGGCCTGACGGATGCCCAACATTTGGGTCCGTGGCGAATAATCCGAGTGATAGCGGGCCGGATCAGGCTGGTCACTGAACAGACTGGGGTCAAACTGGTCGAAATGAATACCGGCCAGGGCGCGCAGATTGGCCTGGCTGGTCAACAGGGGCACCAGGATCTGGCGATAGCAGTCACAGCGCCGGTGACCGAGCATGCCGGTATCCAGGCATTTGGCACAAACAGGCCGCAGCTGGTCGAAATCAGGTGCAATGCCCAGGCTGGCCAGTCGTTCGGCACGCTGGGCAGTCAGCTCCGCTTTGCGCTGGCTGGCCCGGGCCGGCCGGCCCGGCTCAATCGTCTCCAGCAACAGATCCGCACCCGCTTCGGCAATCGCCCGGTCCAGCCGTGCCAGGTCCGGATACTGGGCATAAACCTGCTGCCGGCGATGATCCCGATCGTCTTCAGTCTGGCGGCGGCGCCGGTCGTATTCGCGGGCGATTTCCCGGGAGATAGAAACATCTTGCATCAGCGTGACCTCCCGCTTGCCTGCCGGCGCAGCATTTCAGCGATATCAATCTGGCCTTCCAGCGGTGCATCCGGACTGCCGGCGTCACCGCTGCCCGGACGGGCCGGTCGATCATCGACCAGCGGTACCTCTTCAAAAAAGCCGGCCAGATAGTCGTCACTGTATTCGCGCTGCGAGAAATTGCCAAAATTGGCGGGCCGCCGGCTGCCGGCCGCCTGGCCACCACGGCCGCGGCTGCTACCCGTCCTGTCGCCCGGGCTGGCGGCGCCGCTTTCTGCAGCCGGCCCGGTAGAGTCAGGGGTGCCGCTGCCGGAAGCCTGGCTGGCTGCACCCTTGTCAGAACCGCGTCTGCTGCGCTCGGTTGCCAGCCGGGCTGCTTTTTCAGTTTCATAGGTCCGGATCTGTTCGGCATCCCGCAGCTGATGGGCAAACCATTCCTGCAGGATTTTATCGATAAACTCAAGGTTGGGATTGGCAAGCTTGACGGTCTTGCGCAGGGCCAGCTCGATGATATCGAAATCGTAATCCATTTTCTCGATCCAGCGGCCGACAATCTCTTCGTCATATTCGGTCATGGTCTTGCGCAGTTTACGGCCGATTTTCTGACAGGCCTTGCTGACCTTGTTGTAAGCCAGGAAATAGGCGTTGAGGCCCTGGAAGGTCGTAATCCCGCGACTGGCCCAGTTTTCTGCCACTTTGCTGATATAGGCCTTGCTGTCAAGCTTGTTGCGGCGGGCGCACTCCTGGAAAAGGGCATAGATAACCTCCGGCTCAAAATGATAGCGCTCAAACCAGTTATCGATTTCGGCATACCAGGATGGCGACATCAGGCCCTGGAAAAAGGTCTTGGCAATGTCAGCCATCAGCTTCTCGCGAACCGTGAACTGGGCCTGGTTATCCAGCGCTTCGACCGGTGTGCTGGCTGTGCGCGGCCGGTAAGCCTTATCAATTTCCTGGGCCTTGATATCGACGATTTCCAGGCTCTTTTCATGAATAACCACAAGATTGGCCGCGGCGAGGGCTAGCACGGCTACCTTGATCTGTTCGATATCGGTACCCATGCGACGGGCCAGGTCCGCGTCTCCGATTGAATGGCTGGTCCGGGCTGTCAGCAACAGGTAAATATAAACCTTAACCGCCAGGCCTTCGAGGGCCGGCAGATATTCCGTGATGAAGATGTCCGGTACGAGGGTGTCGGACAACAGCAGTTTGCGGCTTTCATCAATTTGCATGGTGTCAACCTCCGGACCGGGGGCATGCAATGCTATTTCAGGTCAATCAATTGAAAACAAAGCCCCGTCCGGGAGGACGGGGCTTCATTATAACATGTTCAGGGCTGTTTGTTGAGAGCGGGCCAGCGGCACGGCACACCAGGAAGCCTGGCGGCCCCGCCGGCCGACGGCCTCAACGGGCTTGAGTGGCCCGCTGACGCACAGAGTCCCGGCTGAATGGTTTCTTATTCGATGGTGGATGCCATGCGCTTGTAGGAAGCAAAGCGTTCCTTGGAGTCTTCCTCGGTCTTCAGGAAGAGGGCATCCACAACATCCTTCGGGGCCTTCTTGAAAAGGGTCGTGTAGCGGACTTCGCTGCGCAGGAAGGCCTGGAAGTTGCCGGTCGGCTCCTTGGAATCAAGGACGAACGGATTCTTGCCTTCCAGCTTGAGCGCCGGATTGAAGCGATAGAGGTGCCAGTAGCCACAGTCGACGGCTTCCTTCTCATGGCGCTGCGAGACGGTCATGCCGCCCTTGATGCCATGATTGATGCACGGCGAGTAGGCAATGATCAGGGACGGGCCATGCCAGGCTTCGGCTTCGGCAATCGCCTTGAGGGTCTGGTTCTGGTTGGCACCCATGGCGATCGACGCGACATAGACATAGCCATAGGACATGGCCATCATGCCGAGATCTTTCTTCTTGATCGGCTTGCCGCCAGCCGCGAACTGGGCCACGGCGCCGGTCGGGGTCGACTTGGAGGCCTGGCCGCCGGTATTGGAGTAGACTTCCGTGTCGAGAACGAGGATGTTGATGTCTTCACCGGTCGCCAGGACATGGTCAAGGCCGCCGAAACCGATGTCATAGGCCCAGCCGTCGCCACCGATGATCCAGGTCGAGCGCTTGACGAAGTAGTCCTCCATATCGAGCAGCTTGGCGATCAGTTCGATGGCCGCCACGTCGTCGGCATTGTAGGCCTTGAGGGCCGCGGCGAGGGCCTCGCTGACTGCGCGGGTCTTCTTGCCGTCTTCCTTGGCATCCAGCCAGGCCTGGCCGGCAGCGGTTATGGCCTCGCTCGGATTGAGGGACAGCAGGTCCTTGAGGTTGGCGGCAATCCGGGCCCGCATCTGCTTGGCACCCAGGTGCATGCCGAGGCCATGCTCGGCGTTATCCTCAAAGAGGGAGTTGGCCCAGGCCGGGCCCTGGCCTTTGCGATTGAGTGTGTAGGGCATGGAAGGCGCCGAGCCGCCCCAGATCGAGGAACAGCCGGTGGCATTGGAGATCTGCATGCGGTCACCGACCAGCTGGGTGACCAGCTTGGTGTACGGAGTCTCGCCGCAGCCGGCACAGGCGCCGGAGAATTCGAAGAGCGGGAGCTCGAACTGGCTGCCCTTGACGGTTTCCTTGTTCATCGGATTGGGCTTGAGCGGCAGGGCATTGGCATATTCCCAGTACTCGGCCTGGTTGAGGTGCTGCTTGATCGGCTCCATGACCAGGGCTTTCTGTTTGGCCGGGCAGGTATCGGCGCAGGATCCGCAACCGGTACAGTCAAGCACGGAGATCTGGATCCGGTACTGGTAGCTGTCATAGGGTTTCATGCCCTTGCGGGTCACAAAGCCTTCCGGAGCCTTGGCGGCTTCGTCATCAGTAAGCAGGAACGGGCGGATGACGCCATGCGGGCAGACATAGGAGCACTGATTGCACTGGATACAGTTGTCCGGCTGCCAGCTCGGGACCTTGACAGCGATCATGCGCTTCTCATACTGGCTGGTGCCCTGCGGGAAGGTACCGTCCTCACGGCCGGAGAAGGCACTGACCGGAAGCTTGTCGCCCTGCTGGGCGTTCATGACTTCGACGACATTCTTGATGAAGGCCGGGACTTCCTTGGCTGCTGCCTTGGGGGCGTCAACGGCGGTCGCCCAGGCGGCAGGCACTTCGATCTTCTTGACCCCTTCAATACCGGCATCGACAGCGGCATAGTTCATGTTGACGATGTCATCGCCCTTGTTGCCATAGGACTTGACGATGGCCTTCTTCATGTACTTGACAGCATCTTCGACCGGAATGACCTGGGCCAGCTTGAAGAATGCGGCCTGGCAGATCGTGTTGATGCGGCCGCCGAGACCGATCTGGTCGGCTTTGGTCACGGCATCGATCGTGTAGAACTGGATATTGTTCTGGGCCAGGTAATTCTTGACCGTAGCCGGCAGGTTCTGCTCGAGCTCGGCTTCATCCCACTGGGTATTGAGCAGGAAGATGCCGCCGGGCTTCAGGGCTGAGAGCATGTCATATTTGTCGACATAGGACTGGTTGTGGCAGGCGACAAAGTCGGCCTTGTTGACCAGGTAGGTCGAGCGGATCGGGGTTTTGCCGAAGCGCAGATCAGAGATGGTGACGCCGCCGGATTTCTTGGAGTCGTATGAGAAATAGGCCTGGGCGTACATATCGGTATGGTCGCCGATGATCTTGATCGAGTTCTTGTTCGCACCGACGGTGCCGTCTGCGCCCAGACCCCAGAAGCGGGCGGCAATGGTGCCGGCTGCTGCGGTGTCGATGGACTCTTCGAGCGCCAGGGAGGTGTTGGTAACATCGTCGACGATGCCGATCGTGAAGCCATTTTTCGGTACGTCAGCAGCCAGGTTCTTGTAAACCGCAAGGATCTGGTCCGGGGTGGTGTCCTTGGAGCCGAGGCCGTAGCGGCCACCAACGATGACGGGGCCGTTGCACTTGCTGGTGAAGGCGGCGCAGACATCCAGGTAGAGCGGTTCGCCATGGGCGCCGGGTTCCTTGGTACGGTCAAGAACGGCGATCGTCTTGGCCGTGGCCGGGATGCAGGCCAGCAGGCGGTCAACCGAGAACGGACGATAGAGGTGGACCTTGACCATGCCGACTTTCTCGCCGCGGGATACGAGCAGGTCGATGGTCTCTTCGATGGCTTCACAGATGGAGCCCATGGCAATGATGACACGCTCGGCATCGGGAGCGCCATAGTAGTTGAAAGGCTTGTAGTCGCGGCCAGTCAGCTTGTTGATCTCGTCGAGGTAGTAGTCGACGACGGCCGGCAGGGCATTGTAGTAAGGATTGGCAGCTTCACGGCCCTGGAAGTAGATGTCCGGATTCTGGGCGGTGCCGCGCAGGGTCGGGTGATTCGGGGAGAGGCCGCGTTCACGGAAGGCCTTGACGGCATCCATGTCAACGAGCTTGGCCAGTTCGGCATAGTCCTGGACTTCGACCTTCTGGATCTCATGGGAGGTCCGGAAACCATCAAAGAAATGGAGGAACGGCACGCGGCCCTTGATCGCTGCGAGGTGGGCCACCGCAGCCAGGTCGACAACTTCCTGGACACTGGAGGAGCAGAGCATGGCAAAACCGGTCTGGCGGCAGGCCATGACGTCGGCATGATCGCCGAAAATCGACAGGGCATGGGCGGCCAGGGCGCGGGCGGTGACATGGAAGACGCCGGGGAGCAGCTCGCCGGAAATCTTGTACATGTTGGGGATCATCAGGAGCAGGCCCTGGGAAGCGGTGTAGGTGGTGGTCAGGGCGCCGGTGGCCAGCGAGCCGTGAACGACAGCTGCCGCGCCGCCTTCAGACTGCATTTCCACGACGTTGACAGTCTGGCCGAAGATGTTCTTGCGGCCCTCCTGTGCCCACTGATCGGTGTAGTCAGCCATCGGGGATGAGGGCGTGATGGGGAAGATACCGGCTACTTCCGTAAAAGCATACGAGGTGTATGCTGCTGCGGTGTTGCCGTCCATGGTCATGAACTTCTTTTGTTTTGCCATGTGACACTCTCCTTTATTTTCCATAATAGGTTGAACAAATCTGTCAAAAAATAATGAGGGACCCAGTGGTATTATAACATAGTCAATTGCCGCTGCACACCCAATCAGTTGCCGCTGC
>CAYVHB010000006.1:35583-58018 GCA_964450865.1 uncultured Oscillospiraceae bacterium
CAGTGGTATTATAACATAGTCAATTGCCGCTGCACACCCAATCAGTTGCCGCTGCACATCCAATCAGTTGCCGCTGCACATCCGGGCAGTTGCCGTGATCAGGTTGCCGGCGGCCGCGTTTGTAACAGCAGCAGGTCGTTCATTCAGGCTGCAGGTATCCGGCTGACACATCCAGGGCCGGCCGGACACCAGCCAGGCTGTCGGTTCAGCGGATAATCAGGCTGCTGCCGGTCATCTCGGCCGGCTTGGCCAGGCCCATCAGGTCCAGCATCGTCGGGGCCAGGTCAGCCAGGCGACCGGCCTTCAGGCCAACCGGCCCGGCGCCGCCGAGGATCAGCTCGACCGGGAATGTCGTATGTGCGGTGAAAGGACCGCCGGTCTCCGGATCGATCATCTGCTCAGCATTGCCGTGATCAGCGGTGATCAGGACAATGCCACCTCTGGCGAGGACGGCGTCGACGACCAGGCCCAGGCATTCGTCGACGGCTTCGACGGCGGCTACGGCTGCCGCAAAGACGCCAGTATGGCCGACCATGTCGCAATTGGCGAAGTTGAGGATGATGACGTCGTATTTGTCGGACTCGATTCGGCGGACAGCCTCATCGGCCACGAGGTAGGCGCTCATCTCCGGCTGCAGGTCATAGGTGGCCACCAGCGGCGAGGGAATCAGGCAGCGGTCTTCGCCGGGGAATTCCTTTTCAACGCCACCATTGAAGAAGAAGGTGACGTGAGCGTATTTTTCGGTTTCGGCGATACGCAGCTGGGTCAGGCCATTGTCGGCGATGTAAAAACCAAAGGTATTGGCCAGGCTGTCTGGCAGGTACGCGACCTGCAGACCGGGGTATTTGGCGAATTTCTTGTCATACTGGGTCATGGTGATGTAGCAAAGCGGGAACTTGCCATTGGGCAGGCCAAAACCGTCAAAATCCGGCTGCATGAAAGCCCGGGTGATCTCGCGGGCCCGGTCGGGACGGAAATTGAAGAAGATGACGCTGTCATTGGCCTGGATGGTGGCGACCGGCCGGCCATGCTCGGTGATGACGGTCGGGACGACAAATTCATCCATGACGCCGGCTTCATAGGAGTCGGCGACAGCCTGGACGGCATCTTCAGCCTGGTTGCCCTCGCCGAGGGTCATGGCCCGGTAGGCCTTCTCGACGCGGTCCCAGCGATTGTCACGATCCATGACATAGTAGCGGCCCATGATCGTGGCGATTTTGCCGACGCCGATTTCGGCCATCCTGGTGACCAGCTCTTCGGTGTAACCTTTGGCTGAGTCCGGGGGCACGTCACGGCCGTCGAAGAAGCAATGGACAAAAACCCGGGGCAGTCCGGCCTGTTTGGCCATTTCCAGCAGGGCATACAGGTGGGTGTTATGGCTGTGGACACCGCCGTCAGACAGCAGGCCATAGAGATGCAGGGCGGAGTCATGAGCCTGGCAGTTGGTGATGGCGGCCTGGAGGGCCGGATTGGTATAGAAGTCGCCATCCTCGACGGACTTGGTGATGCGGGTCAGTTCCTGGTAGACGATCCGGCCGGCGCCGATATTGGTGTGGCCTACCTCGGAATTGCCCATCTGTCCTTTGGGCAGGCCGACGTCCATGCCGCTGGTCTTGATCAGGGTGTGCGGGAATTCGGCGTTGTAGCGGTCAAGATTGGGGGTGCTGGCGGCTTTCACGGCATTGCCAGCTTCGGACTCATTGACGCCAAACCCGTCAAGAATCAGAAGGGCAATCGGGCGGTTGCTGAGTGTAGCCATGGAGATACTCCTTTCGCGGGAAAAGGCCGTGGAGTGATTCCGCGGCCTTTTCGGTTCGAGACGGCAGGATTTACACGCCGGCGTTGCAGATTACGCTGAAATCCTCGGCCTTGAGCGACGCACCGCCAACCAGGCCGCCGTCGATGTCCGGCTGGGCGAAGAGGCCGGCGGCATTCTTGGCATTGACCGAGCCGCCGTACTGGATGCGGATGGCAGCCGCGGTGGCATCATCATAGATCTTGGCAATCAGGCCGCGGATGAAGGCGCAGACCTCCTGGGCCTGTTCATCGCTCGCGACCTTGCCGGTGCCAATCGCCCAGATCGGCTCATAAGCGATTGTGATCAGGTTGATTTTCTCGGCCGGGATGCCGGCAAAGGCAGCATTGATCTGGTTTGTGATCAGGTCGAAGGTCTCGCCGGCTTCACGCTGGGCCAGGGATTCGCCACAGCAGATGATCGGGCGGACGCCCCAGTTGAGCGCGGCCTTGGCTTTCTTGTTGACGGTTTCGTCAGTCTCGGCAAAGTATTCACGGCGTTCGGAGTGGCCGATGATGACATAGGGTACGCCCATTTCCGCCAGCATGCGGGCAGAAATTTCGCCGGTGAAAGCGCCGCTGTCTTCGAAGTGGCAGTTCTGGGCTGCGATCTTGACGTTGGTATAGGCAGTGGCTTCGAGGGCCGCGGCCAGGGCCGTAAACGGCACACCGAGGGCGATCTGGGCGCCGGCATTCGTCACGAGCGGCTTGAGGGCTTCGATGAGCTTGACGGCCTCAGCCGGGATGCCCTTGTTCATTTTCCAGTTGCCGGCGGCAAAGGTGCGGCGGGGATTCTTATCCATCAGGCAGTCAATGCCGGGCAGGACCTTGCCTTCGAGGAATTCGAGCGAGGCGCCGCCGCCGGTCGAGATATGGGTGACCTGGTCGGCAAAACCGAGCAGCTCGATCGCCGCGGCCGAGTCGCCGCCGCCGATGATCGAAATGGCGGAGGATTCCGCCACGGCCCGGGCTACTTCACGTGTGCCCGTGGCAAAGCGGTCAAACTCGAAGACGCCCATCGGACCGTTCCAGACGACCGTGGCGGCTGAGCTGACAGCGTTGGCGAATTCTTTGATCGTATCCGCACCGATGTCCAGGCCCATCCAGCCGTCGGGAATCTCACTGGACGGAACAGTCCTGGCCTCGGCGTCAGCGGCAAACTGGCTGGCGATGACCGTGTCGGTGGGCAGGAGCAGGTTGATCCCGCGGGTGGCGGCCTTGTCGAGCAGGGCCTTGGCCATCTCGATCTTGTCGGTCTCGCACAGGGAGGTGCCGATGCCATAGCCCTTGGCGGCAAAGAAGGTGTAGGCCATGCCACCGCCAATGATCAGGGTGTCGACTTTATCGATCAGGTTCTCGATGACGCCGATCTTGTCCGAAACCTTGGCGCCACCAAGAATGGCGACGAAAGGACGTTTGGGCTCAACCAGGGCGCTGCCCATGACATCGAGCTCCTTCTGGATCAGATAGCCGCAGACGGCTGGGAGATAATTGGCCAGGCCTGCGGTCGAAGCATGAGCCCGGTGTGCGGTGCCGAAGGCGTCGTTGACAAAAATATCGGCCAGGGAAGCCAGTTCACGGGCAAATGCCGGATTATTCTTGGTTTCTTCTTTATGGAAACGCACGTTCTCGAGCATGACGATCTCACCGTCGGCCAGGGCGGCGACTTTGGCCTTGGCATCATCACCGATAACATCAGCAGCCAGGGTCACGGGCTGGCCAAGCAATTCAGCCAGGCGATCAACGGCCGGCTTCATGGAGAACTTGGCTTCCGGTCCGCTCTTCGGCCGTCCGAGATGGGAAACCAGGATCACCCTGGCCCCCTGGTCCTTCAGGTAGGAGATGGTCGGCAGGGCAGCCCGAATGCGCTTGTCATCGGTGATGACCCCCGTTTTCTTGTCGAGCGGTACATTGAAATCGACGCGGACGATGACTCGCTTTCCCTTGACATTGATGTCTTCGACAGTTTTTTTCTGCACCATGGCCATGTTTGTCACACTCCTAATATTAATTTTGCATTTTTCCGGGCTCCTGGGCGGCACGCTATGCTCCTAGTATTCTAAACCTAACTGTCTGATTTTTCAATTGTATTACATGAATCGGACGCAAGGTTGTGGTTTGACGGCCGATGGCCCCTGTGGCACAATAGGGCTGAAAAACAGTGTATCTGACGGGGAAACCGGGGGAAATGGCGTGAAAATTTCGTTGTTGATTCCTTTCTATAATGAAGAAAAACAGATTCCGGCCACGCTGGATGTGGTGATCCCGATTATGGCGGCAACGGGGCTGGACTTTGAGCTGGTTCTTGTCGATGATGGTTCGCGGGACCAGACCTGGACCGTCATCGAACGGGCAGCCCGGGCGGATCCGCGGATTCGCGGCTTGCGGTTTTCCCGCAATTTTGGCAAAGAGGCGGCGATCTGTGCGGCCCTTGATGCCGCGGACGGGGATGCGGTTATCCTGATGGATGGTGACCTGCAGCATCCGCCGCAGCATATTCCCGAGATGATCCGGCTCTGGCAGTCCGGTTATGATATTGTGGAAGGGATCAAGGTCACGCGCGGCAAGGAAAGCCTGGCCAGTCGCCTGAATGCGCAGGTCTTTTATGGCTTGTTCCGCTGGTTTTCCGGCTACGACCTGCGCAATGCCTCGGATTTCAAGCTGCTCGACCGCCGGGTGGTCGAGGAATGGAAAGGCTTGCCTGAACATGATACGTTCTTTCGTGGCCTCTCCGCCTGGCTGGGTTTCCGGCGAGTCACGTTTGCGTTTGAAGTTGCAGCTCGCGAAAGTGGTGGCAGCAAGTGGTCACTGTTCAAACTGGCTGCACTCAGTATCAATGCAATCACGGGATTCTCAGCCATGCCGCTGCAATTCATCACGATCAGCGGCCTGATTTTGCTGATCGGCTCCATGGCCCTGGCGCTCCAGACCCTGATTCACTGGTTTAATGGCACGGCAGCCAGTGGCTTCACGACGGTCATTTTGCTGCAACTGCTGATTGGCGGGGCGATCATGATCAGCCTGGGCCTGATTGGCATTTACATCGCGCGAATTTTCACCGAGGTAAAAGGCCGGCCACGCTATATCATCGCGGCCAGGGCCGGCATGAGCGGCGCTGGTCCCGAGCCGGGAAAGCCGGTCTGAGCCATGGCGGCGCTGCTTTATCTGCTGCTGGCGTGGCTGACCGGCGCGACACTGCTGCGCGTCCTGGTCGGACCGATCGAACGCTGGCTTAACGGGGCCAGTCCGTTACCGGTCTTGTTACGGCTTTCTTCTGGTGCTGCCGCCGCTTTGTGGACAGGCTTGCTGCCGGTCACGGTTCTGACGTATGCCCTGGCCTGGCTGACAGCCTGGCTTGATCCCGGCGGGATCTATCCCTTAATGGTAGCCAACTTGGTTCTTGCTGCCGGCGGCTTGTTCCTGGCGGTAATGACCTGGCGGTCCAGGCGGATCAGCACACGCCAGCAGTCCGGGCCGGCTATCGCGGGTATCGGGCGCCATCGGTTTGAGCCAGCTGATATCCTGGTTGGCCTGACGCTGGTGGGCTGGCTGATTTTCGCCAGTTGGCTGATCTGGCATGGCTTCACGATCCGCTGGGAACGACTGGCAGCCGGATTTTCGGTTTTCAGCGACTTTGCGCCTCACACCGCGCTAGTCCGCTCCTTCGCCGTTGGCGACAACTGGCCCACGACCTATCCCCATTTTGCCAATGATGGGATCCGCTATCACTTTTTGTTCTACTTTCTCTGCGG
This sequence comes from uncultured Oscillospiraceae bacterium, assembly GCA_964450865.1. GTDB lineage: Bacteria > Bacillota > Clostridia > Saccharofermentanales > UBA5734 > CAYVHB01. The sequence goes on from CAYVHB010000006.1 coordinate 41,130, forward strand.
GAATCTGAATTTTCTCGGTCTGCCGCTGGACTGGGCGATCAATCTGCCCAGTATCCTGGCTTTTTTATCACTGACCATCCTGCTCGGAACGGCAGCCACCCTGATCACCGGACGCCTGGCGGCTTATTTCCTGGCACCGTTTCTATTTTTCATGCGCAGCTCGCTGGCTTTTTTTACCTTTTTGCGTGACCTGTGGCAAACGACCGGTCGCAACCTGGCGGACTGGCTGCCAGCCCTGCTGAAACAAGCTGCCTTTATCGGTGATACGCCGCGTGATGACTGGGGCTTGTGGGCAATTAATGTCTATGCCAATCAGCGCCATTTTCTGGCGGGACTGGCTGTTTTGATCCTGCTGATCCTGCTGTATCTGCCTGACCTGCAAAGGGGCCTGGACAGCTCGCGGTTCTGGCCCAGCTGGCGGCTGGCTGAAGGCTGGTTGTGGCCGGGCTGGTTGCGATCAGCCGAACTGCAGCCGGATTCCTCACGATCGGCTGAACTGCAGCCGGACTCCTCACGATCGGCTGAACTGCGGCCGGGCCGCTGGCTGCTGGCCACGCTGCTGCTGATCTGTCTGCCCTACTGGCATGGCTCGATATTGATCGCGGCCCTGATTATCATGGCTGTCATGGCCCTGTTTTCACGCCATCGCCTGGTCTATATCATACCCGCCGGCCTGGCCATTCTTTCAGCCATGCTGCAAACGCGTTTTTTTGTCGGAGTTCAGCCGTCGGGCAGTACGATCCGGCTGCAATTTTTATATGGTTTCATTGCCGAAGATCGATCCTTGCCTGGCCTGCTCATCTACCTGTTGCAGGTGACCGGACTGGTCTTGCCGCTGATGCTGGCCTATCTGTTCCTGGCCAGCCGGTTACAGCGCGTCCTGATCACCGCGGCCAGCTGCCTGCTGGTGCTGACTTTTACCATTTCCCTGACCCCGGATGTAACGGTCAATCATAAATACCTGATGATCATGCTGATGATTTTTGCCATTTTCCTGGCTGACCTGCTGTTGCGCCTCTGGCAAGGCCTGGCCCGGCCGGCCTCTGCGGCCGGAAAGGGCTGGTCTGCCTCTGCGGCAAAGGGCCGGCAATCAACGTCTGATAAGACCCGGCTAGTCCATCAGGTGCCGGGTCTGGTCCGCCGCCTGGCTGTTGTTTTTCTTGGTATTGTCCTGACAATAACGGGGCTGATGGAAGTCCTGATCTATGCCAACATCAATCGGAACAAGGTCCAGATCGTGCTGGATTCGCCGCTTTTAACCTGGATCGAAACCCAGACCGCACCGCGAGATGTTTTCGTGACAGCGCCCTACCATTATGATTCGTTTTTTATGTCAGGGCGCCAGGTCTGGCTGGGTCATGCCTATTACGCATGGTCAGCCGGCCATGATACTGAGCAGCGCCAGGCCGAGGAAACCTGGTTGCTGGCAGGTGGCGACCTCGATCCCCTGGCTCTGACAACCTATGCCCGTGCCAACCGGTTGCGTTATCTGCTGCTGGACGATACGCTGCGTACGCATCCCGATTTTGCAGTGAATGAAGCTTTCTTCCGCGCCAATTTTCTGCTGGTCGCTGAATTTCCAGACCAGGGCAATACCTTGATTTTCGATTTGCAGACTTTACAGGGGGAAAGCAATGGCGGGGATGATCTCCCGGATGGTGGCGAGGACGGCGAAACCGCGGGCACCCCGTCGGATCTGGTTGATGATGAAAACCTGGGGTAGCGCCCGGACAAAACGCTGAGAGGTCGCTGACTATGTTAAGGCGAATATGGGATTGATCTGGCCGCAGCAATCAGCGGACAAACCTGGGAGGGAATCGCGGACTATGTTGATAGCATTGGGAATCATCAATCAAGCTGGTTTGCCGCAGGCAGCAGACTGCCTGCCCACGGATCCGGACTTCTGGCTGAACGGGATGCCGTCCATGCAGGCCGCGGCAGCTTCGTTTCCGGGCGCAGAGCAGGATGGGGTGCAAGCCGGACCATCATCTGAGGAACTGGCCGGAGCACAGGTCAGGCCGCTGCTGGTGCTGGACAGCCTGTTGCCCGGGGCCCAGGCCTTGCGGACAACCCATGCGGGCGGCGACGCCGCTGTTGCGGTTTCCGCCGGAGTGGCCGGGGAGACCGTAGACCCTGCCGGGGCGATGTCCGCCGGAGTGGCCGGGGACGGCGGCATGAATGGAATTACCTGGCAATGGCTTGATGAAATGGGACCTGGCTTGCTGACCTGGCAGGACCAGCTCCGGCCGGTTTTTCTGATTCTGGGCCGGGAGCGCCTGGATGAAATCTGGCCTTTACTGGACTGGCAAGCCTGGATTGACCAGTCGCAATGGCGCAGGGTGTTTTTATCTGAAAGCCACAGCCCGGCTGTTCCCTGGCCGGAGCCGACCGGCTGGTACGAACGGGTTGCAGCCAGTGATTCGACCAGTGACGGCAAGTTTCCTGCCAGCCCGGCTATAACCCGGTTCTGGCGGATCTGGCAAAGGAAATCTCCCGCCAGCCTGATTGAGCAGCTGGTTGTCGCAGGTGGCTGCGACTTGCATCTGCACACAACAGCTTCTGATGGCAGTGATTCGCCAGAAGAATTATTGGCGCGTGCCCGGGCCAATCGCCTGCAGGCGTTCGCGATTACCGATCACGATAATCTGGATAATCTGGAGCCCATGCAGCTTTTGCTGCGGGCATCAGCTCATTCCGGGCTGCAGCCGGATAATGGCGGGGCTGACAGGACAATACAGGCTCATCGGGCAGACAAGCGGGCCCAGACAGCAGCCGGCAACCAGCCAGGACAAGCCCCGGCCCCAGTTCCAGCCACAACCTCGCCAGCGGCTGACATGACGTTTATTCCTGGGGTCGAGATGTCGGTTCAGGAGGATCGCGAACTTCATTTGCTCGGCTATTTTCCACGTGGTGGCTATAACCGGCTCGATCCGTTTCTGGCCCGGCAGCGGGCGACGCGTACACAGCGCAACGCCCTGATGATTGAGCGGCTGCAGGCGCTGGGTTATGATATCACCCTGGCGGAGCTGACCGCAGCCGGGCAAAATGTTGTCGGCCGGCTGCAGGCGGCAATCCTGCTCAAGGAACGCGGCTATGTCCAGTCAATCAGCGAAGCTTTCGCCCATATCCTGGGATTTGGCAAACCGGCTTATATTGAACGCCCCCGGCCAACCATGGCGGAGGCCATCTGGGAAATCCGCCGGGCTGGCGGCGTACCGGTCCTGGCACACCCGGCGCTGTATCACTGGTGCAGCGAACAGACCATTGTCTCATCCCGCCTGCTGCGGCGCCTGGCCGAGTTCAAGCGGCTGGGGCTGCTCGGAGTCGAGGTTTTCCACGGTGAAACTTCGGCGGCAGCCTGTCTGGAGATTTCAGCTGCAGCGCGCTATCTGGGTTTGCTGCAAACCTGCGGCAGTGATGATCATGGCCGCAATAAAGTCATTGCCAAGATGTATCGGGCCGAGACAGCCTTCTTCAGCGGGCGCGAGCTGCTGGTCGCCGGGGCCCTGATAGCAGGACCGCTGCGGCATGGTCAGCCCACCTGGCTGCTGGCCCGCCGCTCGACGCCTGGCCATGGCCAAGGGCTTTGGGAATTGCCGGGCGGCAAAGTGGAGGCTGGTGAGACCCCCGCCCAGGCGCTGGCCCGCGAATTAACAGAGGAACTGGGCGTCGATTCGGAGATCGGCGGGCTGGATGTCTTGCTCTTTCATACCTATGAAAACTTCCGTATCGTGCTGGCCTGCCTGCGGGTTCAATTGCTCACACCAATTACCCGGTTAAGTGCTCACGACCGGTGGGAATGGAAAACCGCCAGCCAGGCCCTGGAGATGGACCTGCTGGCGGCTGATGTGCAACTGTTTATGGAGCTGGAGCGTCGGTCCCGTCAATAAAGAGCCCGAAAAGAGATAATCATCCAAGATCATGATTGGCTGGCAAATGATGTTTACCAGCTGCCGGATCAGGCTGCGGGATCAGCTGGCGCGGCCGTTGGCTTGGCGGTCGGCTTGGCGGTCGGCTTGGGAGTCGGATCCGGACCGACTTCGTAAATCCCCTGGATTGGCCGATAGTAGCTCTTGAAGGCTACAACTGTTTTAATAACCTTGCCATTCTTGGTATAGACCTTGTAAGCCGTTGCCCGCTGGCCCGTGTGCGGGGCGCGGATTTCCACTTTGCTGCCGGGTTTGAGGCTCTTGTTCAGCTTGATGATCGGGGCTTTCTCCTGGATATAGCCATTGTGCACAGCCTTCAGGGTAATTTTGACACCATCGGCGAGGGTCCGGCCATAAACACGGAAAGTCAGGTTCGGTTTGCTGTAACTGGCAACGATGGCGACCGGATATTCTGAGTTATTCTCGAATTTGAAATCAGGTCCGCCCCAGCTGACAGTGGCATCGAGACCGACGGTGGTATAGGTACTGGGCCAGGAATGCGGGTGACGCTCGACAACCGGAAAGTCAGCCTTCATGACAGCCTGGAAGAGGGTCGTATTGGGCTGGCAGATACCGCCGCCAATACTCTTGGTCAGCACGCCGTCGTCAATCACGCCGGCTTCCTGGAAACCGCGCGAGGTCGTGCGTCTGCCAACCGCGGCATTGTATGAGAAGGTCTCACCTGGCTGGACCACATGGCCGTTGAGAATCTTGCAGACCAGCCGGATATTGTTGTCACGGGCCGGATCGTATTTGGGAGCCTGGGTCGTCGCCTGTGAAACAAGCCCGAGGTCTTTCCTCAGCTCAGCCGCCGTCATGCCGCTGAATGTTTCAGTAGCCTGCAGATCGACAGTGCCGGTGAAAGTCCCGCTGTTCAGCAGGTTGGCCAGGCTGTCAACCGCAGCCTGGGCATTGATCTGGCGCCCGGCCTTGCGTTCGGCAATATTGAATTTGCGGGTATTGAGATTAAAGCTCCTGGCCTTCGCCGGCTGCGGTTCGAATGTCAGGCTGTCGGCAATCTCCTGGACCTTGGCAGCCAGGAGCTGGCTGTCATACTTTTCCGTGACAGTCAGGCTGACCGGACTGGTTTTCAGGGCTTCAATCTGGTTGAAACGGTCAACAATCTGTTCCTCGGGCGTGGCCAGCGAGCTCGTCCGGGCAATCTGGGCAGCCTGTTCGACGATGGCTGCGGCATCATCGGTCAGGCCGATATCCGCGGCAGAAATCGTCCAGCTTTTCTCACCCAGGCGCAGCACCAGGGCAACACTGTCGGTCTGGGTCTTCTGCCGGGCCTGGATTACAGCCAGCGCTTCGGCAGCTGTCTTGCCGCCAATATCCAGCCCATCAACCGATATGCCGGGGTAGATGGTTGTCACTTCGACAACGGCCTTTTGGGCCAGGTATTCAGCCTGCGATTGCGAAACAGAGGCACTTTGCGAACTGCTTTGTGAACTGAGGATGAATTTCTCTTCCAGGTAGGCCGTATAGGCAAAATAGCTGCCAAGCCCCAGGGCCAGAATGATCAGGACAATCAGCGGGATGAGCCAGAATTTACGGACAACAGTCGGACGGGACGGGGCAGCGTCGTATTCAGTCATGAAGAAGATCCTTTCATCGATCGGGCGAACCAGGCTAACCTGCAACCAGGGCACCGGTTCCTGACGGGGTCCGGTACCTGCTGGATGCGGATTGATGGCCAGTCATCAGGGGGAATCAATGTGAAGCATGTAATCATCAGCCGGCCGGAAAAGCCGGAAATGGCGGAAATGGCGGATCAGATACAAGCCGGCCGGTGTCATCTGCCGGAAGTTCCATGTATAGTCAGGGGAGAATATCCAGTCCTTCAGCAAGCCGGGAGACCGGTGAAAGCGGCCGGGCCGCAGCTGGCATCACCGGCTGCGCGACAAGACAGGCGCACAAGCCAATCAATAAATAACGCGGCGAATGCTGACAACCGGATAGGTGTCCCAGTTCACGGTAGCCTGGCGGACCTTGCCGGCTGAGCTGGAGGCATCAATGTACTTGTTGCCGCCAATATAAAGGCCGACATGCTCGGTGACGCCGTCACCGCTCCAGTCAAAGCAGAGAATGTCGCCGACTTCGACGTTGCTCTCAGAGATGCGCTTGCCATACTTGGCCTGCAGGCTGGCCTTGTGCGGCAGGGAAATATCGAACATTTTGTCGTAGATATAGAGCGTGAAGCCCGAACAGTCAATGCCGCTCTTGGATGTGCCGCCGAGCTTATAGGGGGTACCCAGCATCGACTTGGCCAGGTCGATCATCTCTGCCTTCTGTGCAGCAGTCAGCCCTGAACCGGTCGAATCATCGGCAGGCTCCTGGGTCGGCCTGGGGGTTGGTTTCTTAGTCGGCTTCGGGGTCGGCCTGGCCGTTGGCCTGGGCGTCGGCCTGGGTGTCGGGGTAAGAGTCGGCATCGGCGGCCGGGTCTTGACCAGCAGGCTGGTCATCACGTAACCGGTCTCACCGCCGGCAGTCCTGACCTTGGACCAGGCTGAGCCAACGCCCAGACGGGTCACACGATCACCTTTGACCAGGATCGTCAGGATCTGGGCATCGGTCGCGGGCAGGCTGCGGATATTGGCTTTGTTGACCCGGACATAATAGCGGCTGTTGTCAGTCTTGAAGTCAGCGGGATCTATCGTCTCAAGCGGATTGCCGTTGGCATCAAAAAGCGGGTCACTGCCCTCATCGTCTCCGGCGTTGGCTACAGCCAGGCCGCTGCCCGCCGGTCCCGGCATGATGCTGGCCAGTGTACCGGCCGTCGCGAGAGCAGTCTGGCTGGTGGTGTCCGGGTATGTATCGGGCAGGCCGCGCATGAAGGTGGAATCGATACCTGTATCAGCCTCGGCCGGCGATGTGAGCGGCTGTGTCGTTCCAGTCACGGGCTGTACCACTGCAGTTGACATCGCCTCGGCAGCCTGGGGGGCCTGTGTTGCGGGAACGGGTGAAATCTGCATAACGGTGCCGCCGATCGTCAAGGCCAGGACCAGCGTGACAATCAGCAAGGTCGCGGCAACTGACGGCAGCCGACGCGCAAACGAGACAAGCCGACGGGGAGATAACCCATGAGCCCGGCTCAGTGAAACCGGCCTTAATTGAGGCTGGGCTGCCGGTTGATTGCTTTGTTTCTTCATTCTTGCTTTCCCACTTCCAGTTGGTGAATCGGGTCTGGCGGACGGGCTGGCCAAACCCGGGCGTTTGTGCGCACGAAAGACACGCAGGCATGAAAAGTCAGCTTCATTATACACGATTGAGGGCATACTGAGTAGCCCCAATCTCTAACCTGCTGGAAATTTCAGGCAGTCTGACTGGATCTGGCTATGTTTTTCGTGTAAATCAGACAGAACCGGAGTGTCTTGGGATTAGCTTAATCGGAGACCAGGGACCGGCCGTGCGGAATCAGGATCAGCAATCTCAGGGATCTGGACTAATGGTCAGGGTGAATCAGGCTTTCCGGGAGGCGGCATCGACCGTGACTTCAGGGTCGCTCCAGCGTTGCAACACACTCGACGGCTTCACTCCAGGGGAACATATCAACCGGCTGGATCTGCCGCAAGGCAAAGTCGGGCTGCAGGCGGCCAATATCGCGCGCCAGTGTCGCCGGATTGCAGGAGACATAAACAATCCGGCGCAGCGGCATGCGCCGCAAGGCGTCCAGTAAAGTCTGGTCACAACCCTTGCGCGGCGGATCCACAACAGCAACCGCTGGCTGGGCGTTGACCGGCCAGGTTTGTACCGGCAGCCAGGTTTCAGCCTGGGCTACGATAAATTCAACATTGGTCAGCCGGTTAACAGCCGCGTTGATCCTGGCGTCAGCGATCGCATCGGGCACCACCTCGACACCGATGACCCGGCCGGCCTCCCGGGCCAGGGCCAGGGAGATTGAACCGGTACCGCAATAAAGATCAAGGACCGTCTGGTCTTTGCTCAGTCCGGCTGCAGCCAGAACTGCACGATAAAGAACCTCTGTCTGCTGCGGGTTGACCTGGAAAAAAGACAGCGGTGATATCCGCAGCCGCAGGCCCAGCAGGATTTCCTCAATGGCAGTTGCGCCAGCCAGCAACCGGCACTGTGACCCCAGGATCACATTGGTCTGTCCAGGATTCAAGTTGAGATACAGGCTGGCCAGCTGCCAGGCCTGGCCGGTCCGGCCGGGTGGCAGGCCTGCCAGGGCTTGCTGCAGCACGGCCGGCAGGGCATCGGTCGCCGGCAGGGCATCATGCGTGGCCACCAGGATGACCATGACCTGACCCGTGTTTTCACCGAGCCGGACCACCAGGTGGCGCAACAGGCCCCGGCGATGCTGTTCCTGATAAGGCAGAACCTGGTATTGGCGGATATATTGCCGGACAGCCGCCCGGATCCGGTCGGCCACCGGATGCTGGATATCACAGCGGTCAGTATCCACGATGCGGTGGCTGCGCCGTTCGTAAAATCCGATCTGTGGCCGGTCTGTGGTACCGCCGACCGGAAATTGAACCTTGCTGCGATAATGGCAGGGATTGGCCATGCCCAGGACTGGCAGGACCAGCCCGGGCGCGTAGGCCAGCCGGGCCTGATGCAAGAGCAGGTCTGCGACCTGGCGCTGTTTCCAGAGCAGCTGCGCCGGATAATCCATGGCTTGCAAGGAACAGCCGCCACAGCGGTCTGCAACCGGACAGAATGGTTGCCGCCTGTCCTTCGAAGTGGCCAGGATCTCGCTGATCCGGCCAACCGCATACTGACGATGCCGCTCCTGAAGCTGGACGGCTACCCGATCACCGGGTACCGCGTTATCGACAAAAATAACCAGGCCGTCGCTGCGCGCGACGCCCTGGCCCTGGCTGTTCAAGCCGGTAATTTCAACGACTAGTGGTGCTGTACCATTTGCCTGATCAGCAGATAGCGGCTGCGCGGCAGCCCGGGTAGCCGATAGTTCGCGGCGGCTGGCACCGGGCCGGCGGGCCGGTACTGCCCGGCCGCTGTCCTTGTCCGGCCGGCGGGCCGGAGACAGGCCGTCAAGGGGTGCGTCTGGCTGCTTCACTGGGTGATGGCAGTATACTCAATCGAGGTGACAACGTCATTTTCCAGAATAAACGTCAGCGTCGATTTGCCGTTGGTATAGACCCGTGAGCCGTTGACATCTTTGAAGTCCTTGCCATAGGCAGCTTCAACATCGGCTGCCGAAGCGCCGATCCGCACGCCCTCGGCCGTCGCGACATTGTCGTCAAGCAGGGCTATTGAATTGATATAGTCGACCTTGTCGATCGGATAAGTCGTGATTTCAAAGCTGCTGTAGGTGTAGGTTTTATCCAGGCCCTGGAAAGCGCAGCTTTCGGCCTCGAAATAGTTCTGTGGTTCACCGAGCTTGCCGATCATCGCCGCAGCCGGTGCATTCATCTGGATGGCGACACCCTTTTCGCTGAAGGTGTAGCCAGAGGCGACCGGTGTTCCCGGGCTGGCTGCCGATGTGGTTCCCTTCGTGGTTGCGGCGGGGGTCGAGGCGGCAGGCTGGCCGCAGCCGCCAAGCAGCAGGGCAAACAGCAGGCTGATGATCACGATGGTCAGGGCAGTTGTTTTTTTCATGGGTTATCAAGTCCTCCTTGATTGGTGTTCTGAGCGGCATCCTTGCGGCCGCCAAAACTCTTGAGATATCCGAAGGTCGCCAGTTCAGTCAATTGCTGGGCTCGCATATTGTCATAAAATGCGGTCTTTTCAGCCCAGATAGCCTGAAGTGCGGGGTCATTGCGGTGGTCGGGCAACTGGTAGCGGGTTTGCAGGACCTGGCCAAAATAATGGGCCATTTTCTCAGCTCCGGTCAGATTGAGATGCAGGCCGGCGTCATAGGTGTCGACGTTGAAATCCAGGCCGGCCTCGTCAATGGTGTCGAGAAAATTAATATATTGCAGGTTGTGCCGGGCTGCGTAGTCCACCATCTGCTGGTCCCATTCCTCGTACCAGTAGGGATAAAGGCTTGGCGCCTTGATCAGGACCAGCTTGATGTCGTTTTTGGCACAGAGCTCAACCATCTTGTCGAGATAGTGGTAACTGTTGGCACCGAACTGGTAGTCGGCCAGCTTGCGGCCGGTCGGCACGGTTGTCACCGGGCGGACATCGGCCCGCATCAGGAAGCCGTTGTGTGATTTCTTGTCACGGTGCAACAGGTAGCGGAAATCCTCGGCCTTGAGTTCGCTCCAGCGCGCATGATAGCGCAACAAGGGGAAAATATACGACAGCATGGATTCATTGTCAAGCATCGAGGCCTGGACCGCGCGCAATTTGGGCCAGCCCAGGCGCATGCCATCGAGATTGAGCCGGTTATACGGCTCGCTTTGCGGTTCATTATATTTCATGGACAGGACATTGAAGACAAAGACCTTGGGCTTTTCATAGCGCAGGATCTCTTCCATCAGATAGTAGGACTGCCAGATCAGTTGCTGGGCGCTGCCGCTGATGTAGCTGGTCATGCCGTATTCGCGCCAGAGCGTGATCGGCGAGAAATTTTCATAGACTTCGCAGTCCCCGATAAATATCACATCATGGCCTGATTTTTCCTGGTAGTATTCGGCTATCAGCGCGCCTTCCGGGATCTCCGACATGTATTTGGGCATCAGCAGCAGCTGCAGGCCAGACAGCAGGGCCAGGACCAGGCAGACGGCGATAATTCTGAATATCCATTTTTTCATTCGCATCGTTCAATCTCCTGGTTTTTAAAACTGGTTATAAATGAAGGAGGTGGCGTTATATCCGATCCCGTAGGCACCCAGGACCAGGATCGCCAGCACCAGGCCGGCGTTCAGGGCATAGCGCACAGCCAGCGGCTTTTGCGCCAGCTGGTCCCGGACACTGCCGGAACGCTGCGCCAGGCTGACCCCGATCATCAGGGCCACACCAATGATCAGGAGCACGTAGTCGGCGGGACCAAGACCCAGCTTCAGGAGCGAACCATCCGTCAGGACCCGGGGATTGAAGCGGGTAAAGATGGAAAGATACATCCGCAAGGCCGTACCGACATCCTTGTAACAGTCAAAAATCCGGATCGAACACATGATCCAGAACATCCGGGCGACCTGGAAGAGACGGAAAGCAAACAGATGGGAAACCTTGAAGGTCCGATGGAACCAGTTGTAGAACGGGGTCAGCTCCTGCGAGACCAGGATGACCAGGCAGTTGGAAAGACCCCAGGCGACATAATTCCAGCTGGCGCCATGCCAGATACCGGTGGTCAGCCAGACCAGGATCGTTGCCAGGTAGACCGGTACGCGCTTGCCGAGGGAATCGCCGAGCAGCGCCCGGGCCCTGGAGGAAAGCTTGAGCATCGGCTTGCTGACCGAAATCGGGAAAAACAGGTAGTCCTTGAACCAGGCACCCAGTGAAATATGCCAGCGCCGCCAGTACTCGACGATATTCTTGGAAAAGAACGGCCGCTGGAAATTCTCGCGGACCCGGATGCCCAGGACCTGGGCAATGCCGATGGTAATATCGATACCGCCCGTGAAATCCGCGTATAGCTGGATGGCGTAAAAGAACATGCCGATCATCACATAGGTGCCGTCATAAACGGCCGGGTCACTGATGATGGTCCGCACGGCAGCCACAATCCGGTCGGCGATGACCATTTTCTTGAAAAAGCCCCAGAGAATGCGCTGCAGGCCATAGCTGGCCGCATGGACATCGAAGGCATGCGGCTGATAAAGGGTCTGGGCCAGGTCGTCATAGCGGCTGATCGGACCCTGGATCAGCTGGGGGAAGAAAGAGACAAACAGGGCCAGCTTCGCTATATTGCGTTCCGGCGGGTACTTGCCGCGGTAGACGTCGATGATGTAGCCCATTGTCTGGAAGGTATAGAAAGAAATACCCAGCGGCAGGGCCAGATGGAGAAAGGAGAGCTGCTGGCCGGTCTTGAATACACCCAGCAGCGCATTGACATTGGCAATGGTGAAGTTGGCATATTTAAGAATCGCCAGCAGGCCGAAATTGAACAGCAGACAGGCTACCAGCCAGCGATTCTGGCGGCTGCGGATGGTCGCCTTGTATTGCTTGCGCTCGTCACGCGACAACGTAGCCTTGTTGGCCGCCAGCCAGGCATCCTGGACGGTCTGCAAGGCCTGCATGCGCAAACCGGCCACGTAGGTCGAAACCGTCGTGGCCAGGATATAGGCCAGATAGCCGATACCGGCGAAGCCGTAAAAAACGTAGCTGGCTGCCAGCAGCAGCATCCACTGGAAACGGCGGGGAATCAGGTAGTAAACAATGAACAGCGTGATCAGAAACAGGACAAAGGTTGAAGAAACAAAGCTCATGAAACCTCACTTGGCAGGGGGGCGGCCGGACAGCAGCGGGCGGGGCAACAGCCGGCCCGCTTATTCGTCAAGGAGCCGCTCGATCAGCGCATACAGCGCCTGGGCTGAGTTGAAATTTTCCGGGACAATGTCTTCTACCGGGATCACGACGTCAAATTCATCGTTGATCTCGGCAATCAGCGTCACGATATCAAAAGAATCAAGCACCTTGCCGTCAATCAGCCGGGCATGTGTTTTAAAATCAACATCGGGGTGCAGTCCTTTGAGAATTTTTATCAATTGGTCCATTCTTAATCTCTCCTTGTACTGGTGTATGCTTCAGTCAGCGTTTTGCGGTCAATCTTGGAATTGGTTGTGAGCGGCAGCCGTTCGAGCTGCTCGACGGCATTGGGAATCATGTAACGGGGCAGTTTAACCTTGAGGTAGGATGTGATCTCGGCTGGCGATACAGGTCCGGCGTAGCACAGGACAATCCGGGACTTGACTTTGTCATGCACGCAGCAGGCCTGGGCCACGCCCTCATGCATGCTGGCAATCACTTCTATTTCGCCCATTTCGATCCGGTGGCCCATGTGCTTGATCTGGTAATCCTTGCGGGAAATAAATACAAGCTCACCGCGGTCGTTATAACGGCCGAGATCGCCGGTCCGGTAAATCAGTTCAGGGTAGACGGTATTGAGCGGATTCTGGACGAAAACAGACGCGGTCTTCTCGAAATCCTGGTAATAACCGTGAGTCAGGGATGAACCGCGCACGCAGATCTCGCCCGGCTCGCCCGGAGCGGCCCGCCGGTGGTCTTCGGTCAGCAGGAGGATATCGGTATTGGGGAAGGGCCGGCCAATCGGCAGGACTTCGTCGAGTGCAAATTCCCGGTCGACCTCGTAGAAACAGCAGACTCCGGTCGCCTCGGTCGGTCCGTACAGATTGATGAAACGGGCCGCCGGCAGCGCCTGGCGCCAGCGATTGAACTGCTTGATCGGGAACACCTCGCTGGCGAAAGCAATAGTCCGCAGGCTGGCCGGAACCAGCTTGTCCAGCACATTGAGTCCGGAAATCATCGTCAGGGCCGTTACCACCCAGCAGACTGTATTGATCTGGTGCTGATTGAGATATTCAACCAGGCGCAGCGGAAACATGAACAGGGACTTGGGGATGATGTAGGCCGAGGCGCCAAACTTGAGCGTCGGGTAGAGCTCCTTGAGACAGGCATCAAAGTACAGCGGGGTCTGGTTGCCAAAGACCGTGTCAGCATGGACCTGCAGGATATCACACAGGCTCTCGATATAGTCGATGACCGAGCGGTGGCTGGCGACGACACCTTTGGGGATACCGGTCGAGCCGGATGTAAAAACGATGTAGATCGGGTCTGTATCGATCGCCCGCCGGCGGATGGCGGCCAGTGCGGCGGTATCCGGCAAGGTCTGCACGATATCATCGTAAAGATAGACCGTACCGTGATCGGCAAAAGACTCGGCCAGTTCCCGTGTGACCGCGTCGCAGATCATGGCCCGTGGCTTCAGATTCTTGAAAATGAGTTCGATGCGGTGGCGTGGCATCTCCTCGTCAAGTGGCACATAAAAATTCCCGCTGTAAATGACACCGTAAAAAGCCACGATGGTGCGCGGATGGCGCTCCATGAACACGACAACCGGCTCACCGGACAGGCCGGACTGGTTGAGAAACGTGCCGATGGCCCGGGATTCCTGCCAGACCTCGGTAAAGGTCAGGCTGTCCGTACCATTGGAGTAAGCCATTTTATCCGGGACACGCTGGACTATGTTGTCCAGGTACTCTAAGACATTTTTCTGCATGTTTTCATTTCACCTTTAAGAAATCAGCTGGCGGCAGCCTGGCTTGAGCGGGGTGCCACAGCACTCCAGTGAGCGCAGGGCCAGCACCTCCATGGCATCCAGATAGCCGGGGCCAATTGAATAGTCACGCTTGATCAGTGACAATTCCGTGCAACCCAGTATTATAACTTCAGCGCCCTGATTTTTCAACTGCCCGGCGGCAGCCAGGAAACGGTCGATCTCAACCGGGCGGCCGGCTTTGACATTCTGGTAGATGACGTGCATGACAGCCTGCTGGTGCAGCGTGTCCGGCACGGCAACGGAAAGGCCGGCTGCTTCCAGCGCCTGCTGGAAAAGGCCGCTGGCCAGGGTGCCGTCAGTGGCCAGCAGGCCGGCCCGGCGAATACCCGCGGCCTGCAGATAGGTAACGGTCTCGGCAATGATGTGGATCACCGGAACCGGCAGGGCTGCCGCCAGCTGTGGATAAAAATAGTGCGCTGTAATGCACGGCACGGCCAGGCAGGTTACGTTATTCCGGGCCAGGACCAGCCCGGTTTCAATCAATAGCGGCAGCGGGCTTTCCTGAATCTGGCCGAGAATATAGCCGGTCCGGTCCGGAATGGATGGCCGGCTATAAATCAGCATCTCCAGATGATCCTGGTCACAGCGGGCGTCGGTCATCTGGATAATCAGCTCATAGAAGTAAGCCGTCGCCATCGGTCCGAGGCCGCCGATGACACCAAGCAGGCCCGGCCGGTCCGGTATGGCGGCCGCATGGACGGTTGACTGAACAGCCGGGCTATCCGGCGCTGCGGACTGGTCTGGCACCAGCCCGGCAGCGGATAAAGCGTCAACTGGCATCGGTGGCATCTCAGGAAACGGGTAATCGTCCGGTCCGCTCATTCGGCAGGCGTTGCGGGATACTTGGAATGATCCCAGATGTGGCTGTTATTGTGTTTGACCGAGTAAGCCGTGATCTCGGCATCGGTCAGCATGAAGAACTCACCGCCGGCCTTGCGGGGCGTGGTGTCGAAATGATACCAGCCCTCACCCAGATTGACCAGGTTCCAGTAGTGACCGCCATTAAGCTTGACAATGTCCATGTTCTGGATCCCGGCCCGGGTCAGGAGGATCTTGGCTGTCGCGAAATAATTAAAACAGTCGCCGCGGCCCGTCTTGATCCCCTGATAAGCAGCATTGATCCAGCTGGACTTGTCGGAATGATTCACATAGCCGATATGACGCTTGGTCCACCAGTAAATGGCATTGGCCTTTTCACGCTTGCTCATGCCAGGCTTGATGATCCTGGCCAGCACATCATCGGCCATCTGGTCGAGAACAGCCGGATCAATGGCGTTGGCAGTCTTTTCGACGACGAGAATCGTCGCTTTTTTACGGGCCGTATTGCCGGCCGCGTCGGTAGCTGTATAGATCACGGTGTAAGTGCCGGTCTTGCGCAGGTTGACTGCGCTGCTGTCGACCTGCAGGTCAAGCTTCTCATCGCGATTGTCCGTGACAGTCACGCCTTTGCGATAGGCAATCGTGGCGCCAATGAAGACCGTCTGGCTCTTGACGCCCTTGATGACCGGGGCCGTCTTGTCAACCTTGACGGTAACCTGCACAGGCAGGGCAGCCTGATTGCCGGCCTCATCAACCAGCAGGACGGTAATTGCCTGGCTGCCGGCTTTCGTCAGGTCCGGTGCCGTTTTAAAAGTGACTGTGACGGCGCAAGCATCGACGATATCTTTCACCAGGGTCCGGGCATCGAGGGTGTCATTGATCCAGACTGCCTGATTGACGGGGGTTGCAACCGGGGCGGTCGTGTCGACCAGTTCCAGCTCCGAATCATAAATTTCATCGCCAAGCTGGATCTGGATAGCCTGGCGGCCGGGCCTGCCAAGATCGAGCGAACTCAGATCCGTCACAAAGGCAGCCGGCTCTGTCTCGTTAGGGCCAAGGAAGGCGGCCAGATCAACCGCCGGGGTACCTGCTTCGAGCTGAACATGGGTACGGACCCGGGCAATCGTCAGCCTGGCAGACAGTTCAGTCTTGTTCAGGCTGGCATCTTCAAGACGGACCACAACATCCTGGGTGCCGCTCTTGCTGAAATCGGGTGCCTTGACAAAGGTTGTCCGGACTTCTGTCGCATCATGCAGATCCCGGACAAAGGCGGAAGCCGCCAACGTTTCACCGATCCAGATCTCCTGGTCGGCAGCCGCGGCTGCCGGCGGTGTACGGTCTACCACATGGATCTGCGAATGGTACAGCTTCCCGCCGATGAGGATCTGCAGGTCATATTGGCCAGGCACGGCCAGGTTCAGGTCGTTCATATTGGTGACAGTCGCGGCCGCCACATCGGTCGGCCGGATGAAATCAGCCAGATTCAGTGAGGAGGTGCCGGCCTCGACCGTCACACGCGACTTGACGCGCGGCGGCCAGAGAAACAGCAGCAGGGTAACCACGACCAGGACACTGGCCAGGAACAGAAATGCTTTTTCCGGCAGGCTGAAGCCGCGGCGCCGGCGCCGGGCTCGGGCGGGGCGGACAGTGGAGCCGGCTGCAGCCGCATAGGGCTGGTAGGGGGAACGGCCGGATTGGGAGTTGCTGGACTGAGAACGGCTGGACACGGAAGAATTGGGCGTGGGGCGCATGCTTGAAGACCCTTTCTCGAGGTTCAGAATAATCCTGGCGGATCTGTGCCAGCGGGGAGCGGCTGCAGAACGGCCCCGGATAATGAGTGGCTATCTGAGTATCTTCCCGATTATAGCACAAAGCGATTAATTTACAATGAACGAACGGCAGGTGAACGTGAAATCGGCAGATATTTCTTGATTTACCGATATTTACACGTTATAATTTACACGGTGTGC
>CAYVHB010000006.1:58118-119546 GCA_964450865.1 uncultured Oscillospiraceae bacterium
CGGCAGATATTTCTTGATTTACCGATATTTACACGTTATAATTTACACGGTGTGCTTTGCACGCAGAAGGAGTGTCCATGAAAAAACGCCAACAGGCAATTGCGGAGCAAACTTGCAGGCCGGTCAGACGTTTCTGGTTTTGGGCAGCAAAGTATCGGCGGGCTATCCTGGCCGGCGGACTCAGCCTTGTTTTGCTGGCGTCCGGCACGCTTGGCTATCAGTTCGGGCAACAGCAGCCAGCCGTGGCCGCCAGCCTGGATGATGCAGACAGCATGGCCAGCTTCAGCCGTGATCTCGCAGCCCGGGAGGATCTGTGCAAAACGATCGAACAGGTCGATTTGCAGACCGCCCTGCAGGCTGCCCGGGATCGCAATGAGGCGCTCAACGATTCGCTGCAGTCGACCCAGGACGAGATGGACGAGCTTGAGAATACCATTCTCAATGCCCTGATGTCCAACCTGAGCAGCCAGATGGTCTCCCGTTCCAGCAATACGGCCTCGGCCATGGCGGCCGAGGCCCGTAACCTGCTCAGCCTGTCGCGTAAACTGACAGCCTTCAAAAAGACACCGGAGGCCCGCGAGATCAATCTCGCCGGCTATGAGGAAAAAATCAGCCGCCGGCTGGCCTACCTGCCGACACAAAAGCCCAGCTCCGGCAACATGCACGGCTATGGATACCGCTATCACCCTATCAAGGGCTATTATCACTTCCATCCGGCCGTTGACATGGCAACCGACTACGGCTCACCCATCCGCGCAGCTGGCGCCGGCACGGTCACGGCTGCCAGATATAATTCATCGGCCGGCAATTTTATCACGATCAATCATGGCAATGGATTTACGACGACCTATATGCATTGCAGCAAATTGCTGGTCCATGCCGGCCAGACAGTAAAAAAGGGTGAGCTGATCGGCAAAATCGGCAGCACCGGCTCTTCCACCGGCCCGCATCTGCATTTCGAAATGCGATTCTATGATGAGCCGGTCAATCCTGTCAGCATGATCATGCAATATTGATCCGCCTGAACCGGCCTGTCCGGCGATCTGGCCCTGGTCCGGGCTGGCAGCCTGGCAGCGCGCAGTGGGCAGTGGGTAAAACCTGATGAGATCATATGAACGCAGGCCGGACTTTGTCCGGTCTGAATTTTTCAAGGGGGCCTGAAAATGGCTGTCAATCCAGATCTTCATTCCAATCAACCGGCCAATGGCCAGCGCCCGGCCGGCAATGGCCAGAACCAGCCCGGCCCGGCCCGGCCCGGCCGGCGGCCAGCCAGCAATACGGTCCGCCGTGAACTGCACAAGCGGATCAAGGGCCGGCCTTCGCATTCAGGCGGGATGATGAGCGTCCCGCGAACCCTCGGCCTGATCATCGGCCGCGTCCTGCAGCTGGCCCTGGTCATCCTGATTACCATGGGCTTTCTCCTGGCCGGTATCGGCGGCGGCATGCTGGTGGGTTATATCACCACCGCGCGGCCCATTTCGGCCGAGATGACCAAAAATGAAAATGAAACATCGCATATTACCGACCAGGACGGCAAAGACATCGCCATCCTCACCGGTAGCCAGAATATCAACCGCGAGTATATTTCATTCAGCCTAGTCAAGAAGACCTACATCGATGAAGCCTTCAAGGCGATTGAGGACGAGCGGTTTGACGAGCATATCGGCATTGATCCCAAACGCATCGGCAGTGCCGTCCTGAGCGCGCTGGCCAACGGCGGTTCGGCCACGCATGGCGGATCGACGATCACCCAGCAAACCGTCAAGATGATCTCCGGGGCCGACGAGCGCTCGGCCCAGCGCAAGATCCAGGAATGGTACAATGCCATCCGGCTGGAACAGCAGAAGAGCAAAGACGAGATCATGGAACTTTATATCAACCTGGTGCCGATGGGCAACAGTTATGTTGGTATTCAGTCTGCCGCCCAGGCCTACTTTGCCAAGGACGCGGCTAACCTCAACCTGGTCGAATGCGCCTTCCTGGCCGGCGTTCCCAATCGCCCGGCCGTCTACAATCCACTGACCGAGAATGGCCGGCGCAATGCCCTGCGCCGGATGCGGATCGTGCTGGGCAAGATGCATGACCTCCAGATGATTACCGATACCGAGTATGAGCAGGCGCTGAACACCGAACTGGTCTTCCGCAAGACGCCCATGGCGGTTTCCTCCAACCAGGTCAATTCCTACTTTGTCGATTATGTCATCGAAAGTGTCATCAATGACCTGGTCAGCAAGCGCGGCTACAGCCGGGAAATGGCTTCGGTGGCTGTCTACAATCATGGTCTGCAGATCAGGACGACGATGGACGCCAAGGTTCAGGCCAAAGTCGAGAAAGTATTCAATACCCAGAGCCTGTTTGTTGTCAATTCCTCCATCCTCGATGATCAGCCGGAGGGGCCGAATGGCAGTGTGGTCATCGTCGAAAACAATCCCAATCCCGGCCAGATCAAGGCGATTGTCGGTGGCTATGGTAAAAAGACCGGCAATTTTGTGCTGAACCGGGCCGTCAGCGCCCGGCGCCAGCCCGGATCGAGCATCAAGCCGCTTGACGTTTACGGCCCGGCCCTCGATACAGGCAAGATCACCGCCGCCTCGGTTTTCACCGATGAGGCGGTCTATCTCAACAGCGATACCCCCAAAAAATCCTGGCCCAAGAACAGCTATTCCTCTTACAAGGGCAACATGACCGTACGCAATGCTGTCAAGGTTTCCTGCAATACGATTGCTGCGCAGGTCTGGAAGAACGTCCTGAAGGGTGAGACCTCCCTGAAATATCTCAAGCAGGTTGGCATCGACCGGACTGGCGAGAACTACGTGGCCATCGCGCTCGGCGCTTTCAACAAAGGCATGACAGCCCTGGAGATGGCCGGCGCTTATGCGACTTTTGCCAATGAGGGCCTCTACACGCCGCCATATGCGTATACCAAGGTTATTGATGCCAACGGCAAGGTCATCCTCGAAAATCGCCCCGAGTATACCCCGGTCTATAAACCGGAAACCGCTTTTGTCATGACTGACATCCTGAAAGATGTTCTGACGGCCGGTGGCACGGGCAGCGGCTTTGCCCTGGACAGGATGCCGGCCGCCGGCAAGACCGGTACAACCGATGACAACAAGGACAAGTGGTTCTGCGGCTACACGTATTATTACACGGCCGCGGTCTGGTATGGTTACGACAACCGCCTGGGCAGCACGGCTATCCCCAAGCAGGACCAGAAGAATCACATCCGGATCTGGCAGGCGCTGATGAATGATATCCACGAGGGCTTGAAAGTCAAGGACTTCGCCAGGCCCAAGGGCGTGATCACCGATCGGATCTGCGCCGATTCCGGCATGCTGGCCACCAGCTATTGCCCGAGGACGGTCAATGAGTATTTCATTTCCGGTGCCGTGATGAATCCATCCGATTCCTGCAGCCTGCATACAGCCGCACCAACACCCACCCCGGCCCCCATCGAGACGACCCAGCCAACATTCCCGGACATGACACTGCCCAATAATTTTTTCAACGGCCGCTGAGAGACTGAGAGGCGCTGCTCCGAAAACAGGGAACAGCGCCTCTTTTTTCCGTTTGTGGGACCACGTCCCTTTTCCGGCAAATTATGCGTTGCCGGCAGCAAAGAGTGTGCCTACTGTCTGTCCGGCCAGCACTTCATCGATAATCCGGGCCACTGAGCCATTGGCAATGACCGTGTCGACCCCGGCCACGGTTGCGATCCGCGCGGCCAGGATCTTGCTGCGCATTCCGCCCGTTCCCCTTTTGGTTCCTTCATCGCCAGCACTGTCCTCAATCGAGTCACTGATCTGGTCCACGAACGAAATCAGGCTCGCATCGCTATGAGCCCTCGGGTCGCGCGTATACAGGCCATCAATATCCGTCAGGATGATCAGCAAGTCCGCTTTGACCAGTACCGCGACAATGGCGGACAGGGCATCATTATCACCAAATGTACCATTGTGATAAATTTCCCGGGTGGAAACCGTGTCATTTTCATTGACGATCGGCAGGATATCTTTTTCCAGCAAGGACTCGAACGTGTTGACAATATTAGCCCGGGTATGCAGGTCATCAATATCGTCCTTGGTCAGCAGCACCTGGGCTGCGATGTAGTTGTAGTCAGTCAGCAGACGGCTGTACATGCTCATCAGCTCACATTGTCCGACTGCTGCAATCGCCTGTTTGTCGCGAATTGAGCGTGGTTTCTCCTTCAGGCGAAGGCGGCCGACGCCAACCCCGATCGCGCCTGATGAGACAAGGATCACTTCCCGGCCATGATTCATCTGGTTGGCAATCGAGCGGCACAGATGCTCCATATTGGCCAAATTGAAGCGGCCGTTATCATGGGTGATGGTGGAGGTCCCCACTTTGATCACAACTCGGCTGGCTGACGCCAGCCTGGCCCGGATCTGGTCTTGCGATAACATACTTATACCTGCCTTCAGTGATTTATTTCTGCCGGATATTAATCTTTCGGCCGCATCCGGCCGGGCTATCGGGGCTTCAGCCGGGTGTGGCATGGCCAGGGACGGGAACAGGAACAGGGACAGGGACAGGGACGGGAACAGGAACAGGGACAGGGACAGGGACTTGCGCTTCGGCTGCATCCGGCCGGGCCGCCAGGGCTGCTGTCAGCACCTCACCCATCTGGCTGACAAAAACCAGCTGGAGATCATTCAGGACGGTTACCGGAATTTCGCTGGCATCCCGCTGATTATCCTTGGGAACCAGGACTGTATCAATTCCGGCCCGATGAGCCGCAATAACCTTTTCCTTGAGGCCGCCAATCGGCAGGACCCGGCCGCGCAAGGTGATTTCGCCGGTCATGGCTACATGATGGCGGACTGGCCGGCCGCTGAGAGCCGAGGCGAGAGCCGTCGCCAGGGTGATGCCGGCAGAGGGCCCGTCCTTGGGGGTCGCACCGGCAGGCACATGAATATGAATATCCCGATCATTGGCAAAGCTGTCCGGAATCTGCAGCGCATGGGCCTGGGAGCGAATATAGGAAACAGCGGCCCGCGCGGATTCTTTCATCACATCGCCCAATTGGCCGGTCAGTTCCAGGCGGCCAGTGCCCGGCATCACGTTGACCTCGATCATCAGTGTATCACCGCCGGCATAAGTCCAGGCCAGGCCAGTTGCCACCCCGACCTGATCGCGTTCGGCAGCCATCTCATAGCGGAACTGGCGTTTGCCAAGCAAGTCTTCCAGATTCTCGGCGGTGACTTTAATCCGCTTCTCACTTTGTTCGGTGATGCGGATGGCAACGCGGCGGCAAAGGTGGGCCAGTTCGCGTTCGAGCTGCCGGACCCCGGCTTCCCGCGTATAATAATTGATCAGGTCACGCATGACCGGCGGCTTCATTGCCAGGTTGGTTTTCTTGAGCGCATGCTGGTGAATCTGATTGGGCAGGAGATGGCGCATGGCGATCTCCAGTTTCTCTTCTTCCGTATACCCGGACAGATAAACGGTCTCCATGCGGTCCAGCAAGGCCTGCGGTATTGAATCCGTGCCGTTGGCCGTAGTAATGAACAGAATCTGCGACAGATCATAGGGAATCTCCAGGTAATGGTCGCGAAATGAATTGTTCTGTTCCGGATCGAGAACCTCAAGCAGGGCCGAAGAGGGGTCGCCACGGAAGTCGCTGCCCAGCTTATCAATTTCGTCGAGCAAAATCAGGGGATTATCACGGCCGACCTGGCGGATGGCACTGATAATCCGGCCCGGCATAGCCCCGACATAGGTGCGGCGATGGCCACGGATCTCGGCCTCATCCCGGATACCACCCAGTGACATGCGGATATATTTGCGGCCGAGCGCCTCGGCGACAGACCGGGCAATCGATGTCTTGCCGACGCCAGGCGGGCCGACCAGACAGAGAATCGGGCCTTTATTACTCAGGTCGCCGGCGTCCTTGCGCAGCTTGCGCACAGCCAGGTATTCCAGGATCCGTTCCTTGACCTTTTCAAGTCCATAATGATCCTTGTCCAGGATCTTGCGGGCACGCGTGACGTCAGATTTTTCCTGGTCGATGCGTCCCCACGGCAATTCGAACAGCAGCTCCAGGTAATTACGCAGCACGGAACCCTCGGGATTGCCGTTCGGCAGCCGGCCCAGACGGGCAATATCCTTGGCTACCTTGGCCTTGTACTCAGCCGGGATGTTACGCTCCGCCAGCAGGACGCGATATTGATCCTGCTCTTCCTGCGAACCTTCCTGTTCACCCAGCTCGCCCTGAATGATCTTGATCTGTTCCCGCAAATAGTATTCGCGCTGGTTTTTTTCAATCGTCGTACGAACCTTCTCGCTGATCTGCTTGTCGATTTCGGCAATCAGCTGTTCCTGGTTCAGGATGGAAATCAGGCGACTGACCCGCCGGGAAATATTGAATTCCTCCAGCATGGATTGCTTTTCCTGCAGGCTGATATTCAGATGACTGGTAATGGTATCAGCCAGCAATGACACGTCCGTCATGCTGACCAGGGCCAGCATCGCTTCCGGTGAAATGCGACCGCTTGTCAGGGCATATTTCTCAAAGTCCCGCAGCAGATGGCGCCGGTAGGCCTCCAGCACCACACGATCCGCCGCGCTGTGCTCAACGCCTGGCTGGCTGACAGCAACCCGGTAAAATGGTTCTGTCTGGGAGACGCTGAGCAGTACCGCGCGATGCAAGCCTTCAATCAGCAATTTGATGTTGTCGGAGTTGGCAACCTCCAGGACCTGGCGGACACGGGCAATGCAGCCCACCGGGTAAACACCGTCAATATTCGGCCAGTCCTGCTGCATATCCTTTTGCGCGCTCAAAAAGACAAGCTGGTCCTGGTCCATGGCCGCCTGCGCAGCCAGGCGCGACCGGGTCCGGGCGATATCAAATGTCACATTAATGCCAGGGAAAACAACCAGGCTGCGTAACGGTATCAATGGCAGGTTCCAGGTTTCCACATTGTGCAGATTCTGCAGGCTGTCGGAACCGGAAACAGGGCCGGAATTGTCAGCCGGTGATTCACCGTCCGTTCGGGCGGCATCGCCTTCAGGCTGGACCGCTGTTACAGCAGCGGACTGCCCTGCAGCATCATCTTCCTGAGGCGGAGACGATTCAGGCGATGCTTCACGTGGCGACCCGGATTTCATTCCGGGCGAACCGGTTGTGTCATCCGATCCGGTTTGATCAGCCGATGTGACCGATGCAGGCGACTCAGGCGCCTGGCCAGATGCCTTGTCTGCGAATGATCGCCGGTTTTTTTGTTTTATTGTCATCTTTTCACCTGATCTGTTGAAAAAGGGCCCCGAATGAACTTCGGGGCCCTCGGTTAAAGCATTAGCCGGTTTAAGGTGCCGGCCGGCATAACGATGGCAACTTATTCGATGATATCCGAAACAGTGCCGGAACCAACCGTCTTGCCACCTTCACGGATAGCGAACTTGAGGCCTTTCTCCATGGCGATGGGGGTGATCAGTTTAACCGTGATGGTCACGTGGTCACCCGGCATGCACATTTCAACACCAGTGGGCAGTTCGGCAATGCCGGTAACGTCGGTGGTCCGGAAGTAGAACTGCGGACGATAGCCGGTGAAGAAGGGCTTATGACGGCCACCTTCAGCCTGGGTCAGGACGTAGACCTGGCCGGTGAAGTGGGTGTGCGGCTTGATCGTGCCGGGCTTGGCAATCAGCTGGCCGCGCTCGACGTCCTTGCGGGTCACGCCACGGAGCAGGCAGCCGATGTTGTCGCCGGCTTCAGCCTGGTCGAGCAGCTTGCGGAACATTTCAACGCCGGTAACGACGGTGGCGCGGGGCTCTTCAGCCAGGCCGACGATTTCGACCGGGTCGCCAACCTTGACGATACCACGCTCGACACGACCGGTGGCAACGGTGCCGCGGCCGGTGATGGTGAAGACGTCTTCAACAGGCATGGCGAAGGGCTGATCCTTCGGACGGGCCGGAGTCGGGATAAAGGAGTCGACAGCCGCCATCAGTTCCTTGATGCAGGCATACTTCTCGTTGTTCGGATCGGTGCTGGTGCACTCGAGGACTTCGAGAGCCGAACCCTTGATAACCGGGGTGTCATCACCGGGGAATTCGTAGGTGTTGAGCAGGTCACGGACTTCCATCTCGGTCAGTTCGATGAGTTCCGGATCGGCCATGTCGCACTTGTTGAGGAAAACAACGATCGAAGGCACGCCGACCTGACGGGCGAGCAGGATGTGCTCACGGGTCTGGGGCATCGGGCCGTCAGCCGCTGAAACGACCAGGATCGCACCGTCCATCTGGGCTGCGCCGGTGATCATGTTCTTGATATAGTCAGCATGACCGGGGCAGTCAACGTGGGCGTAGTGGCGGGCCTTGGTCTGATATTCAACGTGCGCGGTATTGATTGTGATACCACGGGCTCTTTCCTCAGGGGCCTTGTCAATGTTGTCATAAGAGGTGTAGCTGGCCTGGCCTTCCATCGCGAGAACCTTGGTAATCGCCGCGGTCAGTGAAGTTTTGCCATGATCAACGTGGCCAATGGTGCCGATGTTAACATGGGGCTTGTTTCTTTCAAATTTTGCCTTTCCCATTCGAGAATATCCTCCTTTTTTTCAGCACTCAGTGTGGTGCTGCGAAGTTTGATTGCTGACGCGGCAATCCGGTTCCTTGCTTGCCCTGATCCATTGTTTACCATTTTACACAATCTGGCTGTTTTGGCAATTATCATTGCCCGGGCCAGGCTGAATGGTCAGCTGGTCTGGAACGGTTCGGAACCGTTTTTCCGGCGCGTCTTCCGGGATTCGGACCCTGGCAGGCCAGGGCCGGTTACTTCTTGAGAATGGACTCCATGATCGCTTTCGGCACTTCTTCAAAGTGGCTGATCTGCATCACGAAGGTACCACGCCCCTGGGTACGGGAACGCAAGGTCGTCGCGTAACCGAACATCTGGGAGAGCGGGACCTTGGCCATGATGGTCTGGGCGCCCGAACGGGCTTCCATGCCTTCAATCCGGCCACGGCGCGAGCTGATGTCTCCCATGACATCACCCATGTAGTCTTCGGGTACGACAACGTCCACGCGCATGATCGGCTCAAGCAGAACCGGATCAGCCTTGCGGCAGCCTTCCTTGAAGCCCATCGAGCCGGCAATCTTGAAAGCCATTTCCGATGAGTCAACTTCATGGTAGGAACCGTCAATCAGCGTGACCTTGATGTCAACGACCGGATAGCCGCCCAGCACGCCATTATTCATGGCTTCCTGGATACCGGCATCGATCGGTGCGATGTATTCCTTCGGCACCGTACCGCCAACAACTTTGTTGACGAATTCATAGCCGGCGCCGGGTTCGCGCGGCTCAAGCTCAATGACACAATGACCATACTGGCCACGGCCACCGGACTGGCGCACGAATTTGCCCTCGGCCTTGACTGCCTTGCGGATGGTCTCCTTATAGGCGACCTGCGGCGCGCCGACATTGGCCTCGACCTTGAACTCCCTGAAGAGACGGTCGACGATGATGTCGAGATGCAGTTCGCCCATGCCGGCAATCAGGGTCTGGCCCGTCTCCTGGTCAGTATAGGTCCGGAACGTCGGGTCTTCTTCGGCGAGCTTGGCCAATGCCGCCATCATCTTGTCCTGGCTGGCCTTGGACTTGGGCTCGATGGCGACATTGATGACCGGTTCCGGGAAATCCATGGACTCAAGGATGATCGGAGCCGAATCAACGCACAGGGTGTCGCCGGTTGTCGTATCCTTGAGGCCGACCGCCGCGGCAATATCGCCCGAGTAAACACGGTCGATTTCCTCACGGTGATTGGCATGCATCTGCAGGATGCGGCCGACCCGTTCACGCTTGCGTTTGCAGGCATTCATGACGTACGAACCGGACTCCATCTGCCCGGAGTAAACCCGGAAGAAGCAGAGCTTGCCGACAAACGGGTCGGTCATGATCTTGAAAGCCAGGGCTGCAAACGGAGCCGAGTCATCAGACGGACGGGTTTCCTCTTCCTCGGTGTCCGGATTGAGGCCGGTAATGGCCGGCACATCAAGCGGCGAGGGGAGGTAGGCGACAACGGCATCGAGCATCATCTGCACGCCTTTGTTCTTGTACGAAGACCCGCAGCAGACCGGGGTGACCTTGCAGGCGATCGTGGCCCGGCGCAGTGCGGCCATCAGTTCATCGGCCGTGATGGGCTCACCTTCCAGGTACTTCATCGTCAGGTCTTCGTCAGTTTCGGCTACAGCCTCGACCAGTTTGTCGTGCCATTCGCGGGCCAGCTCGAGCAGGTCCTGCGGAATGTCAATTTCGTTGATGAGCTTGCCCGAGTCATCGCCGTAGGTTTCGGCCTTCATTCTGATCAGGTCGATGATGCCGATGAATTCATTTTCCTTACCGATGGGCAACTGAATCGGGACAGCATGGGTCCTGAGCCGGTCCCTCATCATATCCACGGTCCGAAAAAAGTCGGCACCGAGTATATCCATTTTGTTGACGTAGGCCAGACGCGGCACGCCATAGCGGTCAGCCTGGCGCCAGACTGTTTCAGTCTGCGGCTCGACGCCGCCTTTGGCGCAAAACAGGGTCACCGCGCCGTCAAGGACGCGCAGGGAGCGCTCAACCTCAACGGTAAAGTCGACGTGGCCGGGGGTGTCGATGATATTGATGCGATGACCCTTCCACTGGGCGGTCGTAGCTGCAGAAGTGATGGTAATACCACGCTCCTGCTCCTGCTCCATCCAGTCCATGGTTGCAGCACCTTCGTGCACCTCGCCAACCTTGTGGATCTTGCCCGTGTAGAACAGGATCCGTTCGGTTGTCGTCGTCTTGCCCGCGTCAATATGGGCCATGATGCCAATATTTCTCGTGTTAGCAAGCGAGTATTCTCTGGGCATTCAGTAAAGCTCCCTTCCTGGTCAGGTCACCATCTGTAATGGGCAAACGCGCGGTTGGCGTCAGCCATACGATGCATGTCTTCTTTTTTCTTGTAGGCACCGCCGGTGTTATTGAAGGCGTCAACGATCTCATTGGCGAGCCGTTCCTTCATGGTGCGCTCGCTGCGGTTCCTGGCATAGGCTACGAGCCAGCGCAGGCCGAGTGTCTGGCGGCGTTCCGGACGCACTTCGATCGGCACCTGGTAATTGGCACCGCCGACGCGGCGGGCTTTGACCTCGAGCATCGGCATGATGTTCTCCAGAGCCTTGTTAAAGACTTCCAGGGCATCCTGGCCGGTGCGCGCCTTGACAATGTCAAAGGCGTCATAACAAATTTTCTGTGCAACGCCCTTTTTCCCGTCGAGCATGATGTTGTTGATCAGCTTGGCGACCTTGACATCACGGTAGATCGGGTCAGGAAGCACTTCTCTTGTCGGGACATGGCCTTTTCTTGGCACTTGTCTTCCCTCCTCTCATGATAATGCGGATCCGGGTGGATCCGATACCACAGGTACTCACGATTGACGGACCGTGTTCGCGCCCTGTCTGTCATGTCCGACGGCCGATCGCCTGTACAGGCGGATCGTCATATCTGACAGTGTACTGAGCACTTTAGTCCAACCGATGGCAGCTATGGTTTACTTTTTCTTGACCTTGGCTGCCTTGGGTCTCTTGGCACCGTACTTGGAACGGCCTTGCTGGCGGTTGGCTACGCCGGCTGTGTCGAGCGTTCCGCGCACGATATGGTAACGTACGCCCGGCAGGTCCTTGACACGACCACCGCGGATCAGGACGACCGAGTGCTCCTGCAGATTGTGGCCAATTCCCGGAATGTAGGCAGTGACTTCGATCTGGTTGGTCAGGCGGACCCTGGCTACTTTACGCAGGGCGGAGTTCGGCTTCTTCGGGGTCGTGGTCTTGACAACTGTGCACACGCCGCGCTTCTGCGGGGCCGAGAGATCGGTGGCCCGCTTCTTGAGTGTGTTCATGGCTGTCTGGAGAGCCGGTGAAGACGACTTGTAGGTCTTCGATGTTCTTCCTGCATTTACCAATTGGTTGAACGTAGGCATCAATACACCTCCTTTCACAAAATGTTGCCGTTTTTTTGTGTACTGGCGTCCGATCAGGCAAATCGGCAGAAAGTACATAAAAAGACCCCCTCGGGGTTTCAGGCACTTCAGTATATCACTGGAATGTGGCTTTGTAAACATTAACTTGAACTCGATGCGGAACGCGCTTGATGGGCGTCCCCGCCGCCCGCCGCTTTGTGTTGCTGCTCCGGCCCGGGTAAAAGAAATTGGCGGAATCGCGCCGGATACCTACGACTTTGCCGGATACAGTGTTAAAATACTGGTGAATCAGCACACGTTGCTGGTAATCAGCCAGATAACAGTCGGGCGACGGCCCGCGCCGGCCCGGGTGCCGGCAGGAGGATCACGCATGGCCAGAATTGTTGTTGAAGTCTGCGCAGGCACGTTCTGCACAATGATGGGCTCAATGGATATCATGTCCGCCATTGAAAGTCTCAAGGAACTCTCCCAGATCAATGAATCGTGTGAACTGGAGGTCCTGCCCAGGCCCTGCTTTGGCAACTGCCAGGCAGGCCAGCTGGCCCCGGTCGTTGTCATGAATGGTCAGCCCATTTTCAAAGCTGACATGGAAACGATCATGTCCATGATCATGACCTTGGCTTCTGAGTGCAATCAAACCTGACGGACAGAATATACAAGTGATGTGAGGTAGGGGACATGCGCGGCTTATTTACACCAATCACCAAAATCCGGCGCCAGGTATTTTCCGAGGTCGCCCGCTTTGCCTATGAAAGAGATCTTGAAGAGAGTGATTTCAACTGGTTCCAGGAAACACCTTACCAGATCGTTCCGGGTGAATTGCCGCAATACCGGGACAGTATCTCCAAAGAACGCACGATCATCCGCGAACGGATCCGCATGGCCATGAGCCTGCCGATGCGTCCACCCGATATGCATTTGCCCCTGACCGCCGGCATGGCCGAGGCCGCCGTTGCCGCGAAAAAGCTCGAGCCGCCGCTGGTCAGCGTCATTCCTTTCGCCTGCGAGGCTTGCGCGACTGACCAGTTCAATGTGACGAACAACTGCCGCAAATGCCTGGCGCATCCTTGCACATCGGTCTGCCCGACCAAGGCCATCACCATCGGCAAAACAGCGGCCATCATCAGTACCGACAAGTGCATCAAGTGCGGCCGTTGCCTGACCGCCTGTCCCTACCATGCCATCATCCGCTTTGGCCGGCCCTGCGCCGAAGCTTGCGGTGCCAGGGCTATTGAGAGTGATGAATATGGCCGGGCCAAAATCAACCAGGAGCGGTGTGTCGCCTGCGGACTGTGCATTGTCAGCTGTCCGTTTGCCGCCATTACAGACAAATCCGAGCTTTTCCAGCTGATTACAGCCATTCGCCTGGGTTTTAAGGTCTATGCGGCAATTGCCCCTTCTTTTGTTGGCCAGTTTGGTCCGCTGGGTACGCCGGGGAAAATTGTCGCCGGCCTGAAGGCGCTTGGCTTTGCCGATGTGCTGGAGGTAGGGCTCGGCGCTGATATTGGCTCGATCCATGAAGCGGCTGAATTCCTGGAAAAAGTCCCGCAGCAGCAGGCCTTTCTGGGAACCAGCTGCTGCCCGTCCTGGGAGATGTTTGCCTGCAAGACTGAACCGGACCTGGCCGGCTGCATTTCTGATTCACACACCCCGATGGTTGCGACAGCGCGGCGGGTCAAGGACCGGGAACCCCAGGCCCGGGTCGTGTTTATCGGACCCTGTATCGCCAAGAAACTCGAGGCCCTCGAGCCTGATGTCCGCCGGTATGTTGATTTTGTCATGACCTACGAGGAACTGATGGGCATGTTCAGCGCCCGCTCCATCGAGTTTACCGGCCTGCCCGATGAACCATTCGCCGACCTGGCCTCCATTGATGGCCGCGGCTATGCGGTTGCCGGAGGGGTCGCACAGGCTGTCATCAATTGCATTCAGGCCCAGGATCCCGGGCGCCAGGTACCATCGATGAAAGCCGACAGCCTGTTTGATTGCAAAAAAATGCTGACCCTGGCCAAGGCTGGCAAGACCCCCGGTCATCTGCTTGAAGGAATGGCCTGTCCCGGCGGTTGCGTTGGAGGTCCGGGTACGCTGATGCCGATCCCGCGGGCCGGCAGTGCCGTGCGTCAATTCGCCGAGCAATCCCCGTACCGGATTGCCGCGGATAATCCCCATGCGACCACCGGGGAACACGCCCGGCCAGCCAGTCACCAGGAACCCGGTTCGCCGACAGGTGATGCCCAGGCGCTCATCCTGGAGCCGGTTACACAAGCACACGACCCGCAAGCAGACACGCAGGCACATGGTTCGCGGCTGAAGCCATGATTGTGTCAGTTGCCAATCCGAATATAAAAGCCTGGTTTTATCGGCATGATGGCGTAGAAACCGGATACGAGGATTTCTGGCAGGAACACAATCGCCGGCCGGGTGTGCCTTTCTGGCTTGATCTGCAGGCCGAGCCGGATGCCGCATTTAAAGAGATGATGCAAATGCGGCTGGGGATCCACCCGATCGCGCTGAAAAGCCTGTTTGATGACGTCCGGCATCCGCGCATGCTTGAATTTGCCGACCATTTCTATATGGGCTTCAAGGTGGTGGTAGCCGGGCCCGGGCCAGACAACGCTGTTGAATCGAGCGGTCTGCACCTGACTTTTCTGAGTCTGGTGCTTGGCCCCCACTTTATTATCACGGCCCATCTTGAACCGCTGTCCTTGCTGGACCGGACACTCGAGCGGCTCAAGGCGAATGCCAACCAGGTGCAAAGTGTTGGCACCGGGCGGTTGCTTTACCTGCTGCTTGACAGCCTGGTTGACGATTATTTCGATAGGCTTGATGAACTGGCCGAAGCCATTGATGATATTGACGCCCGGGCGACCGAGCTGACTGTCAAGCCGGACCGTCAGCTGCAGCATGATATCCTGGACAGCAAGCGCCAGCTGCTGGCCATGCACCAGGCGATCGCCCCCTTGCGTGATGCCCTGCTCAATATGCGGCGTACGGATGGCGCCCTGATTGGCGAAGCCAACGAACTGTACCTGCGGGATATTTTTGAACATATTCTGCAGCTGCTCGATACCATCGAAACCTATCGGGAAGTCTTGTCCAATACCACGGAGCTGATCATGTCTGCCGCCAGCAACCGCATGAATGAGATAATGACCTTCCTGACCGTATTCACAACATTTTTCATTCCGCTCAACTTTATTGCCGGTTTCTATGGCATGAATCTGATCATGCCGGAGAATCGCCAGGCTGTCACGTACCCGATCGTCATCGTTATCATGCTCTTGCTGATCCTTGGCATGTTCCTCTGGTTCCGGCGTAAAAAATGGCTCTGAGTCCAGGCAGCCAGAAGAGGTGGAAAATGGCCCTGGGTCCATGCAGCCAGAACCAGGTCACGTGTTAGAGGCCTTGCCATTGTTCGGCGAGGAATGGCCACGATCTGAGCAAAAACAGCCAGAACCGAGTCACGTGTTACCGACCGCCATTCATCAGTCATTTATAATAAAAATACGATCAGAAATCAGAATTCGACTGTTGAAGCCACGCCTGACCGGAAGTAAACTCAGGCGAGACCCAACCAGTGACATGTAACAAGCGACAAGCGAGATCAGCTGGCATTACGTTACAAACGATCAGTGATAGTCTGTCCACATGTTGCTATAATCGCAGATACTAACTTTTCAATAAACAATTATCACCTGACGACAACTTGATTTTACAAGGAGGTTGATCGACATGTATCAAGATTTACAGATTACCCGGGTCTGGGCCCGTGAAATTCTCGACTCGCGCGGTAATCCGACCGTCGAAGCTGAAGTAGAGACCGAGGACGGCTCACTGGGCCGCGCGGCTGTTCCTTCCGGCGCTTCAACCGGCGCATTTGAAGCCGTTGAATTGCGTGATAAAGACCTTGGCCGTTATCTGGGTCAGGGTGTACGCAAAGCGGTAGCCAACGTCAATGACCTGATCGCACCTGAGCTGATCGGCTTCAATGCATTTGACCAGAGCGGTCTGGATCATTTGCTCATCACGCTAGATGGAACAGACAATAAAGGACGCCTCGGTGCCAATGCCATTCTGGCGGTATCGCTGGCTGCGGCCAAGGCAGCGGCCGCTGCACTCGGTATTGGTCTTTACCAATATCTGGGCGGGGTTCGCGCCCACCGGCTGCCGGTCCCGATGATGAATATCATTAACGGTGGCAAGCATGCTGATAACAGCATCAATTTCCAGGAATTCATGATTATGCCTGTCGGCGCCGATAGTTTTCGCCAGGCTCTGCAATGGAGTGCCGAGGTCTTCCATACGCTGAAGAAACTGTTGCGGCAGGAAGGCTATGCCACGTCGGTCGGTGATGAGGGTGGCTTTGCACCCAACTTCGCCAATGAAGAACAGGCCCTGGCCTTTATTGTCAAAGCCATCCAGCAGGCCGGTTTCCGCCCGGGCCAGGATTTCTTCATTGCCATGGACGCGGCGGCAACTGAGTTGTATGAAGCTGCAAAGGAGAAGGGCCACGAGGGAGAATACCTGTTCTGGAAGTCCGGTGAATACAAGACTCGCGAACAGATGGTGGATTACTGGGCTGAACTGGCAAGCAAATACCCGATCATTTCGCTTGAAGACGGTGTAGCAGAGGACGACTGGGATGCCTGGAAACTGCTCACCGAGCGTCTGGGCGACCGTCTGCAACTGGTTGGCGATGACTTGTACGTTACCAATACCAGGCGCATTATCAAGGGCTTGCAACTGGGTGTATCCAACTCGGTCCTGATCAAGGTTAACCAGATCGGAACGCTGACGGAAACGCTCGAAGCAATCGAAATGGCAGCTGACAACGGCTGGACGGCAATTGTTTCGCATCGTTCCGGTGAAACGGAGGACGTGACGATCGCTGATATCGTTGTTGCGACTAATGCGGGCCAGATTAAAACCGGCGCACCGTCACGTACCGATCGTGTTGCCAAATACAATCAGCTGCTGCGGATAGAAGAAGCGCTCGGTGACGCGGCCGTTTATGCAGGACTGTCCGCCTTCAAAGTCAAACCTGCTTTCAAGGCTTGACGACTAGAATGACTGGCCGGCTGATAACCGGCCAGGCTGATGACCCGGCCAGGCGGCCAGCCTGATTGCTAAAAAGGCCAGGCAGACTGCATAGAAGAGCATTCAGTCAACAGGTTGCATATTGCACGAATCTGGTCTATTGCCAATAAAGAGGGGGGTGCCAAAAGCAGCCCCCTTTTGCTATCTGTTGCTATCTGTTGCTATCTGTTTGCCATCTGTTTGCTTTCAGATCGCTGATTATCGGCTGTTCGTTTGCTATTAATTTGCAATCCTCATGCTATTTGTCAATAATCCGTTTGCTGCCTGCTGGTTGTCTGCTATTTGCCGATTGTCCGCTTGCTGTCTGCCTGCTGTTCACTGGCGTGTCGCTTGCGATCTGGCTGCCGGTGCAGCCCGGGCTGGCGGTTTGCCAGCAAATTACGCAGCAAGATCAGGTCGGCGTCTGGGAAACGAAGGCTGCGCTGGTGCAGATGCAACCAGCGGCGAAGGCGATGCAGCGTGTCCGGATGGCGCAACGAACGCAGGGCCGGAAAAGCCCGCAGCAGACGGCGCTGCACATGAGTTGTCCGATTAGCAAGCTGGCGCCATTCCCGCAAGCCACTGGTTAGCATGCGCAACCGTTTTTGCCAGTTATCCGCCACCTGAGCGCTTTTTTGCCGCATGTTCTGCGTCATCTGATGGAGCTGAGCCAGCAAGTTGTTCAGATGGATGACGGCCGCAATCGAAATAATATTGTCAATCAGGATCAGGATCACAAGGACTATTGCCAGTGGTGTCGCAACAGCCGCCGGGATCAGACCCAGCAAATGACGGATAAATGGGGCTACAATATAAACAAATCCCAGGCAGAGAATACCCCAGATCAGCGAGATCGGCAGACAGATCCGCCCCTTGATATGGAGCGGATATTGACTGTAATCCCACCAGCGGTGATGAAACAGCGTTTCAAGCAGCCAGCCGGTAAAATATTCCAGCATGCTTGTCACTGCAATGCAGGCCGGCAATAGCAAATACCATGGCAATCGCAACGAATCTTGCAAAAACAGGACTGCCAGCAGGCCAAAACCATAAATCGGACAGATCGGGCCAGTGAGAAAGCCCCGGTTGATCCAGTGGCCGGAGAGGATTGATTCATAACAGCTTTCCATCAGCCAGCCCAGAAAACTGTATATGACGAACTGCAAAACGATGTTGCTCAGCATGATGTTGACTCCTTTACAGCCGGTTGGCCAGCAGAACTGGCACAATCATTCACGGGGTAACAGCCCAGGACACGAAACCCGTAAAAATAAGGAGCGGCTGCATCCGGCCTGGCCACGGGCCATGATGCCAGTGATGCTAATGATTTCATTATAAGATGGAATACCCCCCTTGGCAAACTACATCAATGGGCATCTTGGGGCAGACAGCGTCTGCTGACGCTGAAGCACCGGCCGCCATTCCCTCTGGCTTGCCCCGCTGCAAGGGATGCGCTATCATGTGAATAGCAAATTGTAAGGGGGCCCTATGTTTTTCCTGTATTTTGCCCGCCATGGCGAAACCATCTGGAATACGCAGAGCCGGATGCAGGGTCGCCTGGATACGGAACTGACTGAACGCGGGGTTGACCAGGCACTGGCGCTGGGGGATCGTTTACGCGGCATCCCGCTTGAACGGGCCTATGTCAGCCCGGCCCCCCGGGCCGTTCGTACAGCCCGTCTGGCCCTTGAAGCCGGCCAGTTTGCCACGGCTCAGCTGCTGACAATTGATGAACGGGTACATGAGATGGATCTGGGTGACTGGGAAGGCCTTTCAGTGGATGAAGTACGGGCCGCAACACCCGAAAGCCTGCAAGATTTCTTTTTTGCGCCTCACCGCTTTATGCCATCTGGTAGTGGTGAGACCTATCAGCAAGTCAGTTTCCGGATGCAGCAGTTTCTGGGAGAGATTGAAGACCTGGCGGCTGTAACAACAGAAGGCGGCCGGGATTGTCACATCCTCCTGATCAGTCATAATATTACCATCAAGGCATTGCTGACCCTGATGCGGCGACGGCCGCTGGCCATGCTGCGCGACGGCCCGCCCATCCGCCAGGCCAGCCTATACCAGGCCAGCTGGCAGCCGGATAACAGCTGGCAGATCATTGAGCCGCCGGCTGATTCCTGAACAGAGAACCGGTTAATCCGCACCGGGCTGATAATCAGTGGCTTGCAAGGCCGGTAATAGCCCGAAAAAGGATAGATATTCATTGATTTCGATAGCGTTTGAGCAAGAGTAAGCGTTCGAGTTGGAGATAGAGAAAGAGAAAGAGAAAGAGAAAGAGAAAGAGGTAGACGCATGCATGATGGTTTTATCCGGGTGGCTGCGGCCACGCCGGCGATCCAGGTTGCCGATTGTCCCGGCAATGCCGCGGCGATTATTGATCTGATCCACGAGGCGGCCCGCCAGGATGTGCAGCTTGTGGTATTCCCGGAGCTGTCACTGACCGGCTACACCTGTTCTGATCTTTTTCTCAGCCGCACCCTGCAGCAGGGTGCCTTGCAGGCCTTGTACCGGATCGCCGATGCCACGGCCAATCTGCCGCTGCTCATCATTGTCGGTCTGCCGCTGGCCACGGGGAGCGGCCTGTACAATGCGGCCGCTGTTCTCAGCCAGGGCCAGATTCTCGGCTTTGTCCCCAAAAGTCACATCCCCAATTATGCTGAGTTTTATGAAGCCCGGCATTTTCTGCCAGGTCCCGCCCTGACCACCATCAGGATCGGAGACAGTGAGTTTCCATTTGGCACCCATCTCATTTTTGCATGCAAGGAAATCCCTGATTTAACCCTTGGTGTTGAGATCTGCGAGGATCTGTGGGTCCCCCATTCACCATCTGTCGACCAGGCCCGGGCTGGTGCCCTGGTCATCGCCAATCTGTCCGCCAGCGACGAGCTGATCGGCAAGGCCGACTATCGCCGTTTGCTGGTGCAAAGTCACTCCGGCCGGCTGATCTGTGCCTACATTTATGCAGACGCCGGTGCAGGGGAGTCCACAACCGACCTGGTATTCGCCGGACACAATCTGATTTTCGAAAATGGCCGCGCCCTGGCTGAGTCTGGCCTGTTTTCCACCGGACTGACCATCGCCGATCTCGACGTCCAGAACCTGGCAGCCGAAAGACGCCGGCAAAACACCTTTACACCAGCAGCGGATGACACCTGCCGGGTGATCGGGTTCTCCATCCCGCCCCATCCGCTTGCCCTGCGGCGAGCGGTTGCCGCTCACCCCTTTGTTCCGGCCAGCGCCGTTGACCTGGCGGGCCGTTGTGAAGAAATCCTTACCTTACAGGTTCAAGGCTTGAAAAAACGCCTGGCCCATACGCGTTCCCGTTCCGCCGTCATCGGCTTATCTGGCGGACTTGATTCGACGCTGGCCCTGCTGGTAACTGCGCGCGCTTTTGACGCGCTGCAGCTGCCACGATCTGGTATCACCGCCGTGACCATGCCCGGCTTCGGCACGACAGACCGGACCTATGCCAATGCCCTGCATCTGGCCCGCAGCCTGGCGACCACATTACGGGAGATTCCAATCCGCGATGCTGTCAGCTTGCATTTTAATGACATCGGCCACCCAGCCGATCTCCATGACGTGACTTATGAGAATGCGCAGGCCCGTGAACGGACCCAGATCCTCATGGATATCGCCAACCAGACTGGCGGCCTGGTCATCGGAACGGGTGATCTTTCTGAATTGGCCCTGGGCTGGGCAACCTATAACGGGGACCACATGTCCATGTATGCGGTTAATTGTTCCGTACCCAAAACACTGGTGCGCCACCTGGTCCGTCACGCAGCCGGGCAAAGTGAACCCCTGCTCAGCCAGGTTTTGCTGGATGTTCTGGATACACCAGTCAGCCCGGAACTGCTGCCACCCAAGGATGGCCAGATCGCCCAGAAAACCGAGCACATTGTCGGACCCTATGAATTACATGACTTTTTCTTGTATTACCTGGTCCGCTTTGGCTTCAGGCCCGCGAAAATCATGCGCCTGGCGGTTCTGGCTTTTGCCGGCCAGTATGATGCGGCGACAATCCGCCAGTGGCTGACGCTCTTCCTCAAGCGCTTCTTTGCCCAGCAGTTTAAACGCTCCTGCCTGCCGGATGGACCCAAGGTCGGCAGTGTGAACCTTTCCCCGCGCGGCGACTGGCGAATGCCCAGCGATGCTGTTGCCAGTTTGTGGCTGGCCGAAATCGAGGCCTGACATGCCGGAATTACCAGAAGTCGAGACTGTCCGCTGCAGCTTGCAACCGCTCATTGTCGGCCGGACCATTCAGGCTGTGTACAGCCTGACCCCCGGCGTGCTTCTGGGGCCAGACGGAGCCGATCTTGCTGACCGGATCAAACTGACCGGCCAGACTATTACCGCCATTCGCCGGCGTGGCAAGTATCTGCTGCTGGACCTGGCGCCGGACTCTCTGGTTATGGTGGTTCATCTGCGCATGACCGGGCAGTTTTTGTATCAGACCGCCGAACCAGTCAGGCAAAAACACGATCATGTCATTATCTCACTGACCGATCCCGGGCAAATCCCGCCAGCTGTCTGGCTGACCTATCACGACACACGGCGTTTTGGCCGTATCCAGGTCCTGTCAGCAGGTCAGCTGGATCGTATCAAGGGACTGGCCAGTCTGGGCCCGGAACCGCTGGATGATACTTTGGACGGGGCTGCCTTGCAAAAGCGGCTGCAACGAAGAGCCAGGACTTCCCTCAAGGCGGCTTTGCTGGATCAGACAGTCCTGGCCGGCCTGGGCAATATATATGCTGACGAATCACTCTTCCTGGCTGGCCTGAGCCCCTTGCGCCTGGCGGGCAGCCTGACCGCTGACGAGTCCCGGCAGCTGATCGCGAGTATCCGCCAGGTGCTGACGCAGGCTATCGGCTGTCGTGGCACCTCGATTCGCGATTATGTTGACGGACTCAACGTCCGCGGCCATTTCCAATACCAGTTGCAGGTATACGGCCGCGGCGGCCAGCCCTGTCAGCATTGCGGCACACTGTTACTGCGACGCCAGGTTGCCGGACGCACGACCAGCAGTTGTCCCCACTGCCAGCCAGATCCGGCTATCATAATCCGGGACCGGGCACCGGACGCTTAGCCGGCTATCCAGCCAGGACCGGATGCTTAGCTGGCGATCCGGAATCATTCACGATGAACAGCTGCCATACCCAACCCGCGAATCACGATCATCACCATCGACGGCAGTTCCCATGCCTGGCCCGGATCCGAAATTAAGGCTGGCGGATCGCAATCGCCCGGACCGGGCAGATCCGGATCGCTTCCTGCACCACCGCATGATATTCATCCGGAATCAATGCCGGACCAACTGTGGCAACCATTTTTTCTGAAACAGCAAAAACGCAAGGTGCCATTTCCTCGCACCAGCCACAACCAATGCAACGTTCACTATTGATGATCAAATCCATGACCGGCTGCTCCTTCCGATCCTCATGGTCTCATTGTAACTTATAAAAATATATCCGTATCGCGACGATTTGTCACGCTATTTGAGAGGAGTCTTTCTGTGCCTAGCAATTCAACCGTTTCATCCCCTTGCCTGGTATTTTTTGACATCGACGGCACATTGGTCGACCGTGAGTCAAGGATTCCACAATCAGCCCTGGCTGCGATTTCCGAGTTGCGCCGGCGAGGTCACCTGACCTTTCTCAATACCGGGCGGTCTTTCTCGGCTATTCAGGCTGATATCCTGCAGGGGCCGTTTGATGGCGTCATTGCGGCTTGTGGAACCCATATCGAGTATCACGGTCAGACGCTGCTCAATAACCTGATTAATCCAGCCTTGATGGCGGAAATCCTGCCCCTCATGGAGGCCAGCCAGATTGACCTCTGGCTGGAAGGTCCAGAGCATATTTATATTGCCGATCTCAATCCAAAAGGCTTCTTGGCTCTGGTGATACAGTATTTTGCCAGTATGCCGGGTGTAATGGCCGACTGGCATCGGGAACCTGTCCATGCCATCCGTGCCAATAAAATGAGTTACCATTTGCGGCCAGAAAGCCGGATGGAAGATTGCCTGCCGCTGCTTGAACAATATTTTACCCTGATCAGCCATCGCCCGGAACATGGTGAAATTGTCCCGCAAGGATTCACCAAGGCGACCGGAATCCAGTTTATGCTCCGGCATCTTGACTTGCCCCGGCACCAGACCTATGCCTTTGGTGACAGTCTCAATGACGTGGAAATGCTGGACTTTGTGCAGTATGGAATTGCCATGGCCGGCAGTCGTCATCATGTCCTGCAAGTGAGCAATCACGTAACCGGCACCCCTGAGGAAGATGGCATTGCCAACGCCTTGCGGCATTACCAGCTGATCTGACTGAAAGCGTTTCCGCTGAAAATATCGCGAAATATCTCTGTTTATTTGTTTCAATTCATGAAATATAACAGACCCGTGTCAGAATCTCTTGACAAAAACACCTGAATGGAACAAGCTGTTGACAGACTCCTTCAACACAAAAATAGAAAGCAGGTGCATGTAGATGAAGGTTTTTAACGTTGATGTTGATTCATTTTCCAAGCTGATCCAGGAATGCAAGGGCCAGGTTATAATTGTCACTGAAGATGGCGACCGTCTGGTTACCAATAGCCTTCTGTCAGCAATCGTTGGCTTATCAACCGTTCTGAAGGTTGCCTCCTTAAAGGAAATCGAATTTGAGTGTGAGAATCCGGAAGATCGTATTCGCGTGTTGG
This sequence comes from uncultured Oscillospiraceae bacterium, assembly GCA_964450865.1. Lineage (GTDB taxonomy): Bacteria > Bacillota > Clostridia > Saccharofermentanales > UBA5734 > CAYVHB01. The sequence goes on from CAYVHB010000006.1 coordinate 81,869, forward strand.
AATTTATGATGCGTTATCGTACTCCGGAAGGCATAGCCGATAAATAATCGTCATAATGGACACGGAATCGCGTATGATTCCCGGCGTTCAGCCACAACAACTGATACCAGCGCATTGACAAAGAGCGAGATCCGGCGATCTCGCTCTTATTATTGTCAGGGGGCAATCCATGCCGACCGATATCATGTATTTGACTATCTGGTCTTCATCACATTGACTCCGGAAGGGGCGATCCAGGCGTTTCATGTGAAACATCTGATGCATGTTCACCTCTGTGAAACACCTGGCGCGTGTTCACCTCGGCGTCAGGCTAGATCATTGAGCATAGCCTATTAGCCAATTTCCGGCAGGGTGGAACCACCATAGGGCATGACCAGGACACTGGCATCCGGGCCCAGTGCCTCAAGTGCAGCCTGCAAGGCTATTTCAGCGGTGGCAAAAGGTTCCAGATTGACAGAACTGACAAACTCAGGAGTCAGGTCGCTGACCAGGAATATGCGGGCATTTTTCAGGACCATCGCAATCGCCGCGGCCTTATGACCACCCAGTTCAAAATTGCGGGCAATCTCTTCGACCATGAACGCTGGACTGTAATGGGTCATCCAATGCTCAAAACAAGGCTCACCCAGCCCCTCTTTACACGAGGCAATCCAGAGAATAATACCTCCATCACGCACGGCATGGCGGGCATTGTCCAGGGCCTTCTGCGCCTGATACATGTTGATATCCTTGGGATAGCCACCCGGCGAGACAATAACCAGATCGGCTTTGCGCGGCAGGCGGCACTTATACAGCCGATCCAGGAAGGCACAGCCAACACGGTGGGCCCCGATCGGATGGCCGGCCACGGCTTTGACGATCTTTTTCTTCTCATCCAGTACGACATTGAGAATAAAATCAATCGATATCAGATTGAGCACATCATCGATATCCTGGCGGACCGGATTGTCATCGATGGCGCCCGCCCTGGCTTGTGGCTGCACCATCCGGCTATGGTTTTGCTGGATCGCATCATGGGTACAGACCCCGGGCATGATTGCCTTGGCTCCACCGCTATAACCGGCAAAATAATGAAATTCAATATTACCCAGACAAATCCGGCGATCAGCCTCAACAACCGGCCGATAAACATCGACCCGGGTATTGAAACGGGTATAGCCGACTGGCACGCAGTCCCCGGTATCCAGATCCAGACAGCGGACCGATTCAAAAACGGCATCACCAACCAGATAGCGCATCTCCTGTTCAGTATGACGGCGATGGCTGCCCAGGCCAAAAGCGATAATTATATCCTCTGCCTTGATCCCGGCTGCATACAAGGACTCCAGCAGCGGCGGCAAGACAACCTTGCTGGGCATGGGACGCGTAATATCACTGGTAATAATCGCTATTTTCTCGCCAGGACGAACCACCTCGGCCAGAAGCGGTGAATCAATCGGTTCCGCCAGGGCCCGGCGAACTTCAGCTTCACCAGTCAGCCCCAGTTCGATTTGATTGGGGGTCAGGATACCGGCCAGATTGCTGTCAGGAATATCCAGTTCTACGGTTGATTTGCCAAAGCCAAGATTCACACGCATGATCATTTCCTCAATTCTTTCTTGTATAAAATGTCTTTCATTCAACGCGATTGCCGGTTCGCCCATCATCGAGAACTGATCCGGCCGGCGGCCCCAGAATTCGGGCCGCCGTTCATCGTATCTTATTTTACCATAAACATAACCAAAATATAACATAAAACAGCCCATTCTGTAAAGGATTAACCACAATAAAAGACCGCAGGATTGACAACCTGACAATCTCATCCTGACAAAGTTAACTAATATACAACCGGAAGGCACTCAATCATTTTAATAAGGATATTGCAGGAAGGCCGCTGTTATCGGATATGTCAAGCGATTACATCGATACAGTTTGAAAGATCAATGTTCTGATGTTTCTAAAAGGCTGCACAAAAAGATAACCAGAATATTGCCAACATATCCATTTTCAGATTAAATCAATTGTGCTATATTGAAAATGATCGTTTGACAAAATTAGCAGACTGACACAAGGTGGGATAAACAGATGCGCACAGACCGGCTCCGGGAATTTGAAGAGTACATGCAGGAGAAACGTTCAGCTACGATTCCAGAATTATGCGAACATTTTAACGTATCGCTGAATACAATTCGCCGCGATATCAAGGAACTGGTCAAGAACGGTTCCATTACCAAGGTCTATGGCGGTATTATCTGGAACCAGGAGGATAACATCGTACCCTTTACAGCCCGCAGTTCAGTTGCGCTTGAGGAAAAACGGCATATTGGCAGCCTGGCAGCCAGCCTGATTGAAGATGGTGAGACCATCTATATTGACTCAGGAACCACTGCCGTCTATATCTTGCCTTTCATTGCCAATCGTAAAAACGTTACAGTTGTCAGCAATAGCCTGATCGTTTTCAATGAGATCCAGAAATATCCCGACCTGAATTTGCTGACGGCAGGGGGCATCTACAATCAAAAAACAAAGTCTTTTGTCGGCCTGACTGCAATCAATGGATTTAATGACATCCGGATCCGCAAGGCTTTCATGAGTTCAACCGGTGTCAGCATTGAGGCAGGTGCCACCAATAATAGTCTGCACGAGGCTGAGATCAAACGGGCTGTCATCAGCCATGCGCAGAAAGTAGTCCTGATGGTTGATCACAGCAAGCTTGATCGCTCCGCGGCCATCTGCTTTTGTGACCTCGACCAGCTGGCCTGTTTTGTCACAGATCGCCGGCCGCCGGATAAATACATCCGTTTCTTCGAGCAACATCATATCATGGTGAAGTACTGACGATGATTATTCTTTATATCTGATCTTTTTTGATCTCAAAAAAGGGAATCCGACCTGCAACAGGACGGATTCCCTTTTTCTTATGCTTTCCATTGTAAATGGCTAGAATGAAAGTACTGGGTATGGCCTGGTTATCTGGCAATTACCCGAACATTCACCCGTTTTGGTTTTAAGCTTTGCGGGCCAGGACAGCCTTGACTTTCTCAACAACCTTCTCAGCTGTCAGGCCAAAGCGTTTCTGCAGATAATCCTGCGGTCCAACTTCGCCAAATTCATCCTGAACGCCAACCATTTCAACCGGTGTCGGGCAATTCTGGGCCAGCACATCAGCAACGGCACTGCCCAGGCCACCGATGACGTTGTGATTCTCAGCCGTCACAACAGCGCCGGTCTTGGTCGCGTAGGCGATAACCGCTTCCTTGTCGATCGGCTTGACCGTGAACACATCGAAAACTGCGACTGAAATGCCTTCGGCTTCCAGAATTTTTGCAGCTTTCAGGGATTCAGCGACCATGATGCCAGCGGCAAAGATGACAGCGTCGCTGCCTTCACGCAGCAGGGCAGCCTTGCCAACTTCAAAGTCCGCACCAGCCCCATATACAGTCATGCATTCTTTGCGGCCCATGCGGACATATTTCAGGCCAGGCAGCTCGATCAGCTTGGGCAGCAGGTTCTCAAGCATGGCGGCGTCCGTGATGTCGATAACCGTAGCATGCGGCACAGCCCGATACAGGGCCATGTCTTCAAACGGCATATGCGTACCGCCGTTGAAGGCAGCCGTCACGCCAGCGTCACTGCCGATCAGCAGGACATTGTTTTTCGCATAGCCAACCGAAAGGAAGACCTGGTCAAAACAACGGCGGGATGCAAATGGCCCGAAGGTGTGAGCCAGCGGCTTGAGGCCGGATGCGGACAGACCGGCGGCCAGGCCAGCCATGTTGGCTTCGGCGACGCCGACGTTGTAAGCCCGTTCCGGATTGGCATCGGCCCACTTCTTGGTGCCGATGGAACTCATCAGGTCAGCATCAAGATAAACAAATTTCGGATCCTCGCCCATTTTTCCGACGCAGGCGCCGAAAACGTCTTTCATGGCTTTTTTGTCTTTTTCACCAGTATAAGCAACCGTATAGTTCATAATCAGTACTCCCATCCTTCCCCTCTGATTGCGGCCAGTTCAGTTTCAATATCTGCAATTGCCTTATCAGCCAGTTCCGGTGTTACCACGATGTGATGATTAGCGACCATCTCTTCAACGGCCTTGACGCCTGCGCCTTTGATGGTGTGCAGGACGATCATGTGCGGCTGACCCTTGACGGCCTTGGCGGCCTCGATCGCCTCATAGATCGCTTCAACATCCTGGCCATTGATCTCCTGGGAGTGCCAGCCAAACTGTTCGAATTTGCTGCGGACATCCTTAAGGTCCATGATATCCTTGGTATAGCCATCAAGCTGCTTCTTGTTGTAATCACAGAAAGCGATGACATTGTCGAGCTTGTTGTGGCCGGCGAACTGGGCACCTTCCCAGATCTGGCCTTCGTTGAGCTCACCGTCACCGACGATCAGGAAGACATAGTTCTCATGCTTCTGGATGCGATCGCCCAGGGCCAGGCCCAGGCCGGTCGACATTCCCTGGCCCAGGGAACCGGTCGTCATATCGATACCCGGTGTCTGATTGCGGTCACAATGGCTGGGCAGGCGGGTACCGGGAATATTCAGGGTCTTGAGCCAGTCCATGGGGAAGAAGCCTTTCAGGGCAAGTGTCGCATAAAGTGACGGGCCAGCGTGGCCTTTTGAGCAAACCAGCTTGTCACGCTGCGGCCAGGCCGGATTCTGCGGGTCATAGCGCATGACGGCGCCGTACAGGACGGCAAAGGTGTCGGCAATTGACATCGCGCCACCGACATGGCCAAATCCGCGGGCTTTGAATTCCTTCATCGTCTCCAGCCGGATTTCCAGGGCGAATTCTTTCAGTTTCCTTAACAGTGTCTGATCCATTAGCATCCCCTTCCTTATAAGAAAAATTCAAGAGCTTGGCGGAAAACGGGGCCCTGGATCATCATTTCCAGGGCCCGGCTCCAGCCAAACTCAGTTTAAGACAGATTGCCCGGCGGTGTCGATATCTAAAATTGCTCTGTCACTTGCAATCATTGAGCTGTCACCATCAAGGCCATATGAACCCCGCCACGCGAATCCGTGTAGGCCAGGCCGGCATCGGGTCGTGATGTCCAGATGGGAAGCCATCGCCAGGCAGGTTTCAACTGGCTGTCAGGCTTTGCTGTCCCGTTCGTAGGCCGCTTCCATCGCCTCGATCAGCGGCAGTTTCTTGCCGGAGAGGAAGCGAACCATGGCACCGCCGGCTGTACAGACATAATTGATATCTTTCAGGTCAATAAAACGGCTGGCTGCGCTGACGGTATCACCGCCACCGATGACCGAGTAGCCGGGTGCACTGGCAATCGACTGCCACAAGGCCCGGGTACCGGCTTCAAAAAGCGGATTCTCGTAAACGCCGGCCGGACCGTTGACGAAAATGGTACCGGCAGACTTCAGGATCTGGTCGTAACGGGTCATGGTATCCGGTCCAATATCCAGGAACATGGCCGTATCCATCGGCAGGCCAGCCAGACCGGTGATCGTGCGCTGGTCATTGACGGCGTAAGCCAGGTCGGATGGCACTTCAATCCGATCCGGATAGTCCCGCAGATACTCGCGGGCCGGCTCGACGAAGACTATCAGGTCCTTGTCCTTGAGGAACTGCTCATAGGCTGCACCGATCTGGTAACCCTGGGCCAGCAGCATGATCACACCGGTCACGCCACACGTCAGGATCTTGTCGGCCGTGCCATTCTGCAGCACTTGCTTCATCATGCCAAATGCATCCGAGATCTTGGCACCACCCAGCACGAAAACTGCCGGCTTGGCCGCGCCATTCATCACCTTGTACAATGCCTCGTACTCGTTATAGAGCAGGAAGCCGCCGGCTGTCGGCAACAGTTCCTGGAATGCCACCATGCTGGGGGCGTTCCGGTGAGCTGCCGCAAAAGCATCATTGACATAAATGTCAAACAGGGGGGCGATCGTGCGAACCAGCCAGGTATCCAGCATCTCCCTGGCCGTCAGCTTGACTTCTTTTTCAAAACCGGAGACCTCTTCCGTCAGATAACGCAGATTCCCCAGGAAAATGGCTTCGCCCGGCTTGAGTGCCTTGACCCTGGTCACGGCAGCCAGGCCACAGACATCATCGATGTATGCAATCGGCTGGCCCAGGTGCTGACCCAGTTTCTCGGCATGTTCAGCCATCGGGATCAGATTCTGGTAATCGAGCGTATCACCCTGATGGGCAATAATTGCCAGTCTGGCGCCATGTTCAAGCAGATAACGGATCGTCGGAATGCTTTTCTTGATGCGGTTTTCGTTGACAATCCGCCGGGTCTGCGGATCGATCGGCGAATTGACATCGACCCTCAGCAGGACGGCCTTACCCTGATAGTCGTAACTTTCGAGGGATTTCATTTTTACTTCCATTTGCCCAACCCCAGGTATTCATTGGTTTTCGCGGTGCCGGAGTTGCGGTCAGTCTGCATGCCGGTACAGGCGCGAATGGCATCCATGGTTTCCGGAATGGTAACGGCTTCCTGCGGGATATTGATTGCATACATGACGCTGTCACCAGTCTCGACGATACTCTCTTCCCAGACGGCGATTTCATACATGTCACCGCGCGGATTGCCCAGGTCACGGGCATAGCGGAACAGGGAAGCGTTGCCCATGAAGCCATCAGCGAGACGGACGACGCGGATGCGGTCATGCTTGGCGAAAGCGGCCAGGGCCATTTCCTTGGTGATTTTCTGCTTGCCGGTGGCAACAACGGTAATGATGTGGCCATGGGTCACCGGGGTATGCACGAGAATACCGGTTGCATCAATGTGCGGCATGATAGTCATCAGGTCAAGGGCCTGGTGGCTCGGGGCTTTGTCGACCTGCAGGGCATTGGTCAGGCCGCGATGATAGTCACCCGGATCAGCGACGCGGCGGATGATTGTAATCGCAACCCGGTCAATGCCGTAGGCGCGATCAAGACAGTCAACCGAACGGATCAGGCCAGTCGTATTGCAGCTGGTCAGCTTCAGGAACTGGGCGCCCATGCCCTTTTCAAAGTTGGCATAGCCATGGAAGAATACATCAGCAACCGCGTTCTTTTCACCGCCCTGGAAAATGGCCTTCTTGCCGTAGCGGGCGTAGATTTCCTTGTTCTTGGCGCCAACGCCGGCACTGGTGGCATCAAGAATGACATCACACTGGGCCACAAGTTCTTCAAGCGTACCGCTGACCGGGATATCCAGCGCTTCGAACTGCTCCTTGTAATCCGGGATAGCCAGGAAAAGATTGTATGGCATACCCTTTTCCTTGAGAGCCCGCAGGGCCAGGGTCGGAGCAACATCAGCCACGCCAACCAGCTGCATGTCACCCTGGCGGGCCACGCCGTCAGCCAGACGCTGACCGATTACACCATAACCGACTACACCAACTTTTGTCATAATGAAATCCTCCTAAAACTTTCCGGCAGGCCAGCTGCATACGGATTGAAAACGAATACTGGGGTTTGCATGAATCCAGGTTTCAACAGGAAATAGAGCAAGAACAGGAATCCTGACATTAATTTCAGAACCCTCGCCAACGGTTCGCGTGAATCCTGTTTTCAGCGTTGAAGACGGCGTTAACCATGAATATAATTCTGGCGTGCACGCTGAATGGCTGTTCACTCCCGGTCGGCCCTTGTTAAACCGGCCGGGAGCCGTCATGATCAGTTTGTGCTGTCCTGTCAGGCAGTCAGCCCGGGCTGGCTCAGATACGGGCCACACCGGTCTTGCGGGCCGCTTCGGCAACGGCAGCTGCCACAGCCGGACCCACGCGCTTGTCGAAAGCCTTGGGAATGATGTATTCAGCCGACAGCTCTTCATCGCTGATCAGGCTGGCAATCGCTTCGGACGCGGCAATCTTCATCTCATCGTTGATATCGCTGGCCCGGACGTCCAGCGCACCGCGGAAAATACCCGGGAAGGCCAGCACATTGTTGATCTGGTTCGGGAAGTCGGAACGACCCGTGCCAATAACCGCCGCACCTGCTTTTTTAGCCAGTTCGGGCATGATTTCCGGAGTCGGGTTGCTCATCGGGAAAATCATCGGGTTCTTGTTCATCGAGCGGACCATCTCTTCAGTGACCAGGCCAGGACCGGAAACACCAATGAAAACGTCGGCGCCCTTCATGATCTCGGCCAGCGAGCCCTTCTTCATGGCGCGGTTGGAGATCTTGGCCATTTCGGCCTTTTCCGGATTGAGTCCGTCACGGCCTTCGTAAATCGCGCCCTGGCGGTCAGCCAGGATGACATTGCGCAGGCCCATCTTCATCAGCAGCTTGGTGATGGCGATGCCAGCCGCACCGGCGCCGCAGGTGATGACTTCGAGGTCGCTCAGGGAGCGGCCGGTCAGTTTGCAGGCGTTGATCATCGCGGCCAGGGTAACGACAGCCGTACCATGCTGGTCATCATGGAAGATCGGGATATCGCAGGTTTCTTTCAGCCGGCGCTCGATTTCAAAGCAGCGCGGTGCCGAAATGTCTTCGAGATTGACACCACCGAAGCTGCCGGCGAGCAGCTGGACGGTCTTGACGATATCGTCAACACTCTTGGAACGGATACAAAGCGGGAAGGCGTCAACATCACCAAAGGTCTTGAACAGCACGCATTTGCCTTCCATAACCGGCATGCCGGCTTCGGGACCGATATCCCCCAGGCCCAGGACGGCTGTGCCATCGGTGACAACCGCGACCAGGTTCCAGCGGCGGGTCAGCTGATAGCTCAGGTCCACATCCTTCTGGATCGCCAGGCAGGGCTCAGCCACACCAGGCGTATAAGCCAGGGAGAGATCTTCAACCGTATTGACCGGCACAGTCGCGATGACTTCGATCTTGCCCCGCAGGTCGTAATGCAGTTTCATTGCTTTTTCTTTGATGTCCATGATATTCCTCCTTATTTGGCTACTGTTAACCAATAGCCCATTCTATTATCATCTTATAATCCGGTAATCTGTGCAATATATTTGCGTGCTTTTTGTGCATATTCGAAAGGATTGGCCTTGGCCGGATCCTGTTCGGCTTCAACGACGACCCATCCTTCATAGCCGGCGTCCTCAAGGACCTTGACCAGGGGCAGGAAATCGACATCCCCGTCACCCGGAACCGTGAACACGCCAGCGCGGACCGCATCCAGGAAGCACATGTCCTGGGCTTTAACGGTTTCATAGACCGCCAGGCGCATATCCTTGAGATGGACGTGCTTGATGCGGCTGATATGCTTCTGGAGAACAGGCAGGTACTCAATGCCGGCAAAGGTCAGATGTCCGGTATCAAAAAGCAGGAAGACAAGATTCGGATCGGTATTTTCCATCAGATAATCAATTTCTTCAACGGTCTGGACGCCGGTTCCCATGTGATGATGGCAGGTGAAGAACATGCCCATATCCCGCGCGATCTGGCCCATTTCATTGAAGCCCTTGCAGACGGTGGCCCACTGTTCGGCGGTATAGACCGGCTTGTTCTTGAGGATCGGCACATCGAGCTTGCCCTGGATCGAGTTGCCCTGTTCGGATACACCGATGACGCGGGCGCCGAGATAATAGAGCTTTTCGGCATGCTCGCGGAACGCGGCAATCGTTTCTTCATAAGGACGGCTGGTCAGCAGCGAGCTGAACCAGGCATTGCAGATGGTCAGGCCGCGCAGGTCGAGATGACGCTTGAGCTCGACCTTGTCCTGCGGGTACTTGCTGCCGATTTCACAGCCCTTGAAGCCGGCGAGGGCCATTTCACTGATCGTCTGCTGAAAGGTGTTTTCCTTGCCAAGATCAGGCATGTCATCATTGGTCCAGCCGATCGGCGCAATTCCGAGTTTGACTTTTGCAGCATCTAACATAATTAAAATACCATCCCTTTCTTTTAGCCGGGCCCTGGACTAGTCCGGACCTGGTTTACACGCGATTAATCCGGATTAATACTGCCTGGTCAGCTTGAGGTTCTCGACATGATCGGCATAGGCCTTCTGCACGGTCGGACGGGTTGATACTTCCGCCACGCCGACGCGCCACCAGCTGCCATAACCGCCAGTCATCGTACCGGGAGCAACCTTGATGTCAAAGACGCAGGGTCGGGTTTCCTTGCGGGAATCTTCCAGGGCAGCCAGGAATTCGGCTTCATTGGTCACGTTGTAGCCTTTGGCGCCATAGCTTTCGCCATTCTTGGCAAAGTCAACGATGACATTCGGGCCGGTCAGCGTGTTGGTCTGGGGATCACGGGCCTTGAAGACTGTGCCGAAAGTCGGCGTGCCATTATTGTTCTGCAGGTTCTCGATGCAGCCCCAGCCGCTGTTGTCCAGCACGCAGATGTTGATCTTGAGATTTTCCTGCACGGCGGTATACAGTTCGCTGTGCATCAGGACATAGCTGCCATCACCGACGACCACAAAGAGTTCGCGGTCCGGCCCCATCGCCATCTTGGCGCCAACCGCGCCACAGACTTCATAGCCCATGCAGCTGAAACCATATTCAACATGATAGGTGCCCGGATTGCCGGAACGCCACACACGCTGCAAATCGCTGGGCAGGCTGCCACCGGCGGTCAGGATGACGTCCTGGGGCCGCATCTGGGCATTGATAATACCCAGGACGCGACTGGCAGCCAGACGGCCGTCCTCGCGCTGCAGGGCATAGAGACGATCGCACTCGGCCGCCCACTCGGCCTGGGCCTGCGCCAGTTCCGTCGCCCCGTAGGCTGAACGGTAACCGGCTTGCTTCAGCCCGGCCCCGATCGCCAGCAGGGCTTCCCTGGCATCGGCAATGACCGGAATGGCATCAAGCTTGTGTGCATCCATTGAACCGACATTGATGCTGATATACGAGACATCCGGATCCTGGAACAGCCACTTCGAACAAGTGGTGAAGTCCATGAACTTGGTGCCGACACCAATGACAAGGTCAGCCGTCTTGGCCATTTTATTGGCGGCAGAAGTACCAGTCAGGCCAATGCCGCCCATGTTGCAGGGATGATCCCAGGCGACGACACCCTTGCCCGACTGGGTTTCGCCGATCGGGATATTGAAAGCGGCCGCAAAATCAGCCAGCTCATTCCAGGCTTCGGAATACTTGACACCGCCGCCGCAGATCAGCAGCGGCCGTTTGGCAGCCTGGATCGCCGCCACGGCACGATTCAGGCCAGTGGCCGTAATTGGCCGGCGGTCCATATACCAGACCCGCTTCTGGAAGAAATAATCCGGATAATCATAGGCTTCGCCTTCAACATCCTGGGGCATCGCCAGACAGACCGCGCCCGTGTCGGCCGCATCGGTCAGGACCCGGAAGGCATTGATCGCTGCCGTCATCAGCTGCTCGGGACGCTGAATGCGGTCCCAGTACTTGCAAACGGCCTGGAAGGCATCATTGGCGGTATAAGCCAGGGAATTCGGGAACTCCAGCTGCTGCAGGACCGGATCCGGCTGACGGGTGGCAAACGTGTCGCCAGGCAGCAGCAGGAGAGGCATGCGGTTGGCTGTGGCAGTACCGGCGGCGGCAACCAGATTCAGCGCGCCCGGTCCGACGGAAGTTGTACAGGCAATGATCTTGCGGCGGTTGTGCTCCTTGGCATAGGCAATGGCTGCATGGGCCATACCCTGCTCGTTTTTACCCTGATAGAAGGTCAGATTGTGATCTCCCTGTTCCAGGGCCTGGCCAATGCCAACGACGCAGCCATGGCCAAAAATGCCAAAGACGCCATCGACAAACTTGTCCTCTTTGCCGTCAAAACTCACGTACTGATTGTCCATGAATTTGAGCAAGGCCTGTGTCATTGTCAAACGAATTGTTCCCATGCTTGTACCTCCGCGTAAATATTGCTTTCTGGTTGTTCCGGATCACCAGCGATTCCGCAAATGAGTATTTTTTGGGTATCTTGTGAGTAAATCTTAGTTCCAACTATATCATCGATTTGTCGATAAGACAAGCCATTCCGGGCAAATTTTTAAAATAAAAGTGCCCGGGCACGTCTCAGGCCGGCGCTTGTAGCAGCGGCAACAGGTCCGGACCGGTCAATCCATCCGTGATTGGTGCTTGCCAGCACGTCTCAGGCCGGCGCTTGTAGCAGCGGCAATGGTATCCTGATATCATTGCAAGTGAGCGATCAGCTGCGGCGGTCAGTCCCGGTTTGCGCAGCAGGCATGGGTGAACGGCCCTAAAAAGTCGGCCAGCACCATTTGTCAGTGTGTTGCCAGGCGATTAATCGACCAGGTCCGCACAGGCGTCGAAGGCATCTTTCAGTTCCGGCACAAACCGGTCCTCGCCGACCTCGGCCATATAGCCGGACTGGCGCATAACCTCAGCCGGCTGGGGCTGCAGGTGAATGAAAAACAAGCGTGTCTGATGTTCCTGGCATTTATGAAACAGCTTCTCCAGAACGTTTATAACCGTGGCATCAATGGCCGGAACGCGCTGCATTTCGAGGAATACCGCCTCTTTTTCGACAATAGCGCCTTCAATTTCCTGGATCAGGCTCTCAGCCGCGGCAAAAAAGAACGGTCCATTGAGCCGGTACACGGCAATTGAATCAATGTGGCGCTCATCGGTCTGCTTGTGCTCCTTGATCAAAGCCACATCCGCCATCCGTTTCATGAACAACAGGGCGGCCAGGACAATGCCGACCTCGATAGCAATCACCAGGTCAAAGAACACAGTCAGCAGAAAGGTCACAATCAGTAAAAGCTTGTCACTTTTCGGTGCCTTGAGCAATTTCCTGATTTCTTTAACCTCAACCATGTTCTTGCAGACAACCAGCAAGATCGCCGCCAGTGTCGCCATCGGGATCATCTTGGCATATGGCATGAACAGCAGCGTGACCAGCAGGACGGTGACCGCATGTACGATTCCGGCCACCGGGCTGATTCCGCCGTTCTTGATATTCGCTGCCGTCCTGGCAATCGCCCCGGTCGCCGGCAGACCGCCAAACAACGCTGATACGATATTGGCCGCACCCTGGCCAATCAGTTCCTGACTGGAATCATGATGTGTACCGGTCATGCCATCTGCTACAACCGCGGAAAGCAACGACTCCACACCGCCGAGAATCGCGATCGTGACAGCCGGAGCCAGCAGCTGCTTGAGCGTTAGGAAATCAATATGCGGGAATCGCAGCGGTGGAAAGCCGCCGGAAAGGTCAGCATATCGGCTGCCAATGGTTGTTACGGGCAGGCCGGCCAGCTGCACCAGAACTGTCGACAGAATAATGGCCACCAGCGAACCGGGTATTTTCCGGCTTATTTTAGGCCAGATCAGAATAATCAGCAGCGAAGCCAGGCCAATCGCCAACGTCAGAAGGTCTATATCACGGATATGCTCCACATAAATAATGATTTTCTCAGCAAAATCAGCCGGCAAGCCCTTCAAGTCCATCCCAAAAAAATCATTCAGCTGACCGGCGAAAATAGTGACGGCAATACCGGCAGTGAAACCGACAGTAATGGGGAAGGGAACGAACTTGATGACGCTGCCGAGTCGGAAAAAGCCCATGATCAGCAAGATGATGCCAGCCAGCAGCGTCGCAGTTATCAGGCCGTCAATGCCGAATTCGGCAATAATGCCATAAACAATCACAACAAAAGCCCCGGTCGGGCCGGTAACCTGTACCGGACTGCCACCCAGGGCGGCGGCAGTAAATCCAGCCAGAATCGCGGTATATAGACCGGCTTCCGGCGAAGCCCCGGAAGCAATGGCCAGGGCCACGGACAAAGGAATCGCAATGATGCCAACGATCAGCCCGGCAACCAGATCACGGGAGAAGGCCCGTTTGTTGTAACCGCGCAGATAGATCAGCAGCTCAGGCCTCATCTTGAGTTCAGGTATCAACTTGATTTCAGGCTTCATCTTGATTGGTTGAGAACACACCTGCCTGTGCAGGGTGTCATCAACGCTCCTCCTTTGCTTACAAACAAGCCATCCTGATGGCTTTTTGTAAAATGTCACCGGATGAATGGCTTCATTTTACAACTGTATGTTGCGGCTGGATGTATGAGATGTTCGCCAATCCTGCATAGCTTGCGCCAATTACGTTAGTCTGGTGATATTCAAATATTAAATCACATCGGGCAATTGTGCAACGGCCCTTCAACTGCTGATCCTCGTTTTAACGCGATCAACGCTGATATCTGCGACGCAGCTGGTTTGCTCATTTCTTCTCAAACCAGCTGCGGTATGCACCATACCCGGCCTGCTCCAGATCGGCCAGCGGTATAAACCGCAGGGCTGCACTGTTAATACAGTAGCGCAATCCTCCCCGGTCCCGGGGACCATCTGTAAAAACGTGGCCCAGATGCGAGTCACCGGACCGGCTGCGGACCTCAATTCGCCGCATGCCATGACTGCGGTCCATTTTTTCGATGATAACCGCCGGATCGACCGGCTTGCTGAAACTGGGCCAGCCGCATCCTGAATCAAACTTGTCCAGTGAACTGAACAGGGGTTCACCCGTTGCAACATCAACATACAGGCCAGGCTCATCCAGATGCCAAAATGCACCGGTAAACGGCCGTTCGGTCGCGCTGGCCTGCGTAACCTGGTATTGTTCCGGTGTCAGTTGCTGGCGTAACCGGGCGTCTGACGGCCGGGGATACCGGGCTGGATCAATCACCGGCATCAAAGCCGATGGATCCGGGCCGGACCCTGCTAAACCGGGATTTTCAGGCAGGGATGCGAAACTGATATGACAATAACCCTGTGGATTTTTCTCCAGATATTGCTGATGATAGTCTTCAGCCTCATCAAAGCGTTCCAGCGGCCTGATTTCGGTTACAATCGGCAATTTATATTTTTTCTTTTCCCTGGCCAGAAAAGCCTCGATAACATCCCGGTCAGCCGGATCCTGATAATAGATGCCAGTCCGATACTGAACACCATGATCATTTCCCTGGCGGTTCAACAGCGTTGGATCAATGATCTGGAAAAAATAGCCCAGCAGTTTCTCCAGATCGAGACGGCCAGGATCATAGCGGACATGAACCGTCTCGGCATGACCGGTATGCAGAAAGCATACCTCGGCATAAGTCGGTTTGGCCGTCCGTCCGTTCGCATAGCCGACGCGTGTCTGAGCAACACCCGGAATGCGGGCCAGATAGGCTTCAACCCCCCAGAAACAACCACCAGCCAACCAGATATCCTTCAGCTGAGCCGATGAATAATCAATGGACAGGTTTGGATTCGCAGGTAATGTCTGTGCGTCATGCATGATTTAAAAATCCTTTCCAAGTGATAAAATAATAGCAGGACGATGTTCTTGAAACGCTTGCTAAACACTGAACTTCTTTCTCAGATGCTCTTGAGCTAGTTTAAATATGGACTGCATGCCTGAAGAATTTTTTGGAGGTGTTGTTGATGATCCTGGTAACCGGGGCCACTGGTCATATCGGCAACGTTCTGGTCCATCGCCTGGCGGTTCTGTATCCGCAAGAGACAATCCGCATTATGGTCTTGCCCCATGAAACCCTTGATATGTTTGATCAGCTGCAGCTGCAGCTGTTTTTTGGCGATGTCCGCCAGCCTGAGCAAGTTAACCGGGCCGTCGAAGGAGCTCGCCTGGTTTTTCACCTGGCTGGCCTGATCGATACCGCACCGCGCTCACCGCGTCAGCTCCAGGCCATTAATGTCGGCGGGACCCGCAACATCGTTGAAGCCTGCCTGGCTGCCGGGGTAGAGCGCCTTGTTTATGTCAGTTCCGTTCATGCCCTGCCGGATCTGCCGGATAACGCCCCCATCGAAGAAATATCTGATTTCCCCTGCCCGAATCTGCTCGGGGATTACGCCCGTTCCAAGTCCGAGGCGACTGCCCTGATCTACAATGGAATCAGCCGGGGGCTTGACGCTGTCATTGTTTTCCCCAGCGGTGTAATCGGCCCCTATGATCACCGCCTGTCGGAAATGGGCCGGCTGTTCCGTTACTTGAGTACCCAGGGCTGGCTCAAGCTGGTCATGTCCTTTCATGGTGCCTATGACTTTGTTGACGTCCGCGACGTCGTTGACGGCCTTATCCGGGCTGCAACGCTGGGACACAAGGGTGAAGGTTATATTCTATCCGGCCACCACATTACCCTGAAACAAATGATCCAGCTCGAACGTGAATGCCTTGGCCAGAAACAGCCCCTCATTTTTTTTGCACCTGACTGGCTGATCAAAGCCGGAGCCTGGCTGGCTGAAAAGACCTGTCGCCTGCTGCATATCAAACCTGTCTTTACACCCTATAGCGTGGCAGTCCTGCAATCCAACTGCAATTTCAATCACGGCAAGGCCAGCCGGGAAATCGGTTATTCGCCCAGGCCACTCATAGAAACTTTCCGTGATAATTTGCATTGGATGCTGCAAACCGGCCTGATCCGGCCGGGCCGCCAGCACCAGTCACCCCAGTCCCGTCCATAAATAATTTTTCAATCGAAATAACCGCGCATATCTTGCAGGCTGAAATCTTGCACCGGCAGCCTGACCTGTGTGGCTGTCTTTGCCGACTGATAGATTGCCAGCACCAGTTCAACAGCCTGGCGACCCGATTGCCCACTGGCCAGCGGCACAGCCTTTTTGTTTACAGCCGCAATCCAGTCACCCAGCAGGCCGCTATGCGGATTTTTCAATTGTAAGAAAGCCTTGATTCCACCTTGACGCCAGGTCTGGCGGATCATCTGCCAGAAATATTCCATAAACAGGTTCTGGCCAGCAGCGTCATATACGGCCAGGGCCGGCCGGCCGGCTACTATTCCGCCGCGGACATCGCCAGCCGTTGCCCGGATAAAAAACGATGCCTCAGGGCGACGCGGATCAGTATTGGTCGTTCCCTCAACCAGGCATTGGCTGCCATTGGCCAGATTCAGGATAGCCAGTCCCAAATCCTCTGCCTCCATCTGATGATTCTGCCGCCAGATCTGACCTGAAACCGCCTGGACAGATGAACCAAGCAGCCAGGTCATCAGGTCCAGCGCGTGAATGCTCTGATTCATCAGCGCACCGCCATCCTGGTTCCATGTCCCGCGCCAGGCCGCCTGATCATAGTAAGCCTGATCATGACCCCAGCGCACCTTGACATCACCGTATAGTATCCGGCCAAACCGCCCGGCAGCCAGATCGCGCTGGACAGCGGCCACCATCGGGAAGAATCGATAAATGTGTCCAACTGCAACGGTGCGCTGACGTTCTGCAGCCAGGTCCAGGATCTGATCAGCCTCCGCTAAAGACAAGGTCAGCGGCTTTTCAACCAGGACATGTGCCCCAGCCTCCAGGGCGGCCAGACTGATAACTGCATGACTGCCACTGGGCGTGGTTATCGCTACCAGGTCCGGTTTCTCCTTACCGAGCATTTCCTGATAATCGGTATAAATCCGGATCCGCTCAATCTCGCCTGGTTTAAAGCCGGCTTTCTGAAGCATGGCCAGCGGGGCGCCCGGTCGAGTATCAACGACGGCCACTATTTCGATGAGCTGGCGGTCACGCTGATAATATCGCGCCGCCTTCAGGTGTTTTCTGGCCACGACGCCACAACCAATCAAAGCATATTTTAACTGCTGCATATATATATTCAATCGCGCCTCCTATGAATGGATTGTATGATCCGACATTGAACTCCTACGCATTACATAAGCGTAAATTATAGTTATACGTTATTCAATAAAACCAAGCTGATGAAGCTGACGAATTAAAATTGGCCCTCCCCACGATAATCGTGCATTGATTCCAAATTTTAAGGCCATATCTACATTATCCTTTCGATCATCGAAATAATATATATTTTCAGGAATATTATCAATCAGGTGCAGCATCTGCCGATAAATCGTTGGATCCGGCTTCATGCTGCCCAACTGATAGGACAGAAATACCTGGTCAAAATAGCCACCCAGCTTTTGCTGGTCCCGGCAATATTGCCAGTGAATTTCACTGGTATTTGACAGTAACATCAAAGGAAAACGACTATATAAAGCTTTCAACATGGCATGGGTCTCGTCAAATACATCACCAATAATCCTGGTAAAAGCCGGCTTGAATTCGGCCAGCGACATGGAGAACGCCATTTCAGACTTCGCCTGCTGATAGAACTCGGCAAAGTCGCTGATTTGACCAGTCTCAAGGGCCCGAACTGCCGGACTGGCTGCCCAGCGCTGGGCATACGGTACAGATCCGGCCGGTGCAGCCTGTCCTTGCCAAAACACATCAACATCATGTAAATGTACCAGAATATTGCCAAGGTCAAAGAGAATCATGGGCCGCTCAACAGCCGGTCCTATCCCTGGCCGCAAGATCAGTTCCTTTTGATACATCATCCGATTCCTATTCATTCAATGATTCGGTTTATGTGCCGGGCAATGGACTTTCATCTGCTTAACGTTCCTTATCAGACCAAAGCATCAGGCCAGTCAGGCCAAACATGAGCAGGATTGGCAATGTATTAGCCAGATAATGGATCAAGAGCCAATTTGCGAATACATAGATACTGATTAAGTAATAGATTGCAGCACCAGCTGCGGCAAGCAAATAGTGCCAGACCGCCAGATGCTGCTGGCGCGGCCGGGTCAGCCAGAAGATCGAAAAAGTACTGAAACCAACGCACAGTGCATTCGTTACAAAAAATACATAGTCCATTGCGATCGCTCCTACAACATCCAGTATAGCATATACCAGATTTTCTCAATACTACAGGTAATAATTGAGAATAATCGCCCCTATATTCCTGCTTTTAAGCTGCACCGGTCATGATCAGGACAGTCTCTGGCGCGAGTCAGGCGCTTATATGTTGCTTTTTTTCCTGGTTATCCACAAATTGCCACTTATTTTTCCACAATATGTTTGAATTTTCCGGACTTTATCCACAATCCGTTTTCTGGTATGATAGTGTTTACGTCTCAATTAACCTTGACTTAGATAATGAGTAGGTGTCGAAATGGATCACCCGAATGTTCAAAATCTCTGGCAGAAAGCCCTGCAGCTGCTTGAAGGCGAAATGTCTGAAATCAGCATGAATACCTGGATCATACCAATGGAACCTGTTTCGGCAGAAAAAGGGATCTTTACTTTATCTGTTCCCAACGACTTTCACAAGTCATTTGTCGACCAGTATGTCCGATTGATTCGCAACACGCTTCTGGCGGCCAGTTCGGTCGAATATGAAATCAGATTTATCGTCGGCAAGCCTGAACCTGCTGCACTCAATATCCAGTCAGTCAGCATGAATGATTCATTGAACCAGGATAGCCTGGAATCAGCCAGCCACAGCCGGTTGAATCCTCAATACACGTTTGAAACCTTTGTCGTTGGCAGTGCCAATCGCTTTGCCCATGCGGCCTGTGTGGCTGTCGCTGAAAAACAAGGTGGCCGCAATTTTAACCCTCTTTTCCTCTATGGCGGATCAGGCCTGGGGAAAACACATCTGATGCATGCCATTGGCAATTATGTCTGCCAGAAATATCCGCAGAAAAAAATAATCTACGTGCAATGCGAGCAATTTGTCAACGAATTCATCCAGACTATCCAGAAAAACAAGTATGATGACTTTCGCAATAAATATCGTAATGCAGACATGCTGCTGATCGATGATATCCAGTTTATTGAAGGCAAGGAACAGATGCAGATCGAATTTTTCCATACCTTCAATACCCTTTATGAAACCGGCAAGAACATCGTCATGACCTGCGATAAACCACCGCAAAGCCTGGCCACGCTTGAGGAACGTCTGCGCACCCGTTTTGCCAGCGGTCTGACAGTTGACATCCAGCCACCGGACTATGAGACACGCGTCGCCATTCTGAAGCGGCGGGCCCAGCTGAACAATGTCACGGTACCCGAGGACGTTTTTGATTACATCGCATCGAATGTTGCATCGAATATCCGGGAACTGGAAGGCGCCTTTAATACTGTATTGTGTTACTCGATGCTGGCTGGAACCATTACTATTGATGTGGCACGCAGTTCACTTAAGGACCTCATCCATCCGTCTCCTTCCCGTAAAATAAGCTCCACGGTGATCATGGACGTGGTCGCGCGCTTTTATCATGTATCCATTGACGACCTCAAGTCCAACCGTCGCAATAAAGAAGTTTCCAATCCGCGCCAGGTTGCCATGTATTTATGCCGTAACCTGCTCAACATGACGCTGCCCCAGATTGGATCTGAATTTGGAAATCGTGACCATACAACTGTCATTCATGCCTGTAATAAAGTTTCGGAAGAACTGATTAAGAGTCCAGATCTTGGCCGCGACCTCGATGAAATAAAAAAGCGAATTGCCAGCTGATTCATCTGGTTCAAAGGATATTACCAGCCTGTTGCAGAAGTATTGCAGAAGTTTTCCACACATAGAATGTGAATATGTGGATAAAATTATTCTGTGAGTAATGGGGATAATTTGTGGATAACTATCATGTGGATAACTGTCAACATCCTGGGTATATCGCAATCGCTCATATCCACAGGTCCATTCACAGGGATATTTCTGCAATATCAGGCATTTGCCGGGTTTTCCACAGTTCTCACACTACATAAGAAGAAAAGTGATAAAATATATAGATACTGATGATCAACAGAACTGACAATATATCCCCAGCAATCTCCAGGAGGATCAATCATGAAATTCATCTGCTCACGTGACAGACTGATGGAAGCAATCAATACTGTGCAGAAGGCTGTATCAGCAAGATCAACCATGCCTTTGTTGGATGGTATTCTTATTGAGGCCGAAAATGGCCTGAAATTGACAGGATATGATCTGGAAACGGGCATTGAATACCAAATCGAAGCTGATATCCCCGAAACGGGTAAAATTGTCATCAATGCGCGCATGTTCAGTGAAATAATCCGCAAACTTCCAGATGATATTGTTTCTATTGAGACAACTGGCAATTATTCTGTACAAATTGAATGTGGTAACAGCCATTTTTCAATAAAGGGAATGAGAGCAGATGATTACCCCAAGATTCCCGTTGTTGAAGAAGAACAGCATCTGAAAGTATCTCAGCATTTATTGAGGGATATGATCCGGCAAACGATATTTGCTGTCAGTACGGATGAAAGCCGGCCGACATTGAATGGCTGTTACCTGGTCAGTGAAGGTCAGTCAATAGAAATGGTGGCCATTGATGGCTTCCGTTTGGCTTTAAGACGAAATGAAGTCAATGAAATTCAACCGGATTTACATTTCATTATTCCTGGTAAAGCATTAAATGAAGTCAGTCGTATCCTGGCTGCCAATGAATTACCAGTTAAAATTTCACCTTCACAAAATCATATTCTCTTCGATATGGGTCAGATTAAACTGGTATCCAGATTAATCCAGGGCGAATATATGAATTATCGAGGCATTATTCCGCAAACAGCTGATACAACGATGACAATCAATCCCAGAATATTGCTTGCAGCCATTGAGAGAGCGTCGCTGGTTATTGCAGCGGATGACCGTCGGCCATTCAGTTTAAAAATGACAAATGATGAAACACTTGTCGTCAATGCCAATACTGAGATTGGTACGTTGCGGGAGGAAATAACTGTTGCTGTTACTGGCTCATTAATTGATATTGATTTTAATCCAAGATATTTTCTCGACGCTCTGAAAGTAATTGAGGACGATGAAATTATTATCATATTTAATGGTAATATGGGTCCGTGCGTTTTGAAACCCGTTGACAGTCAGGAATTTGCCTACCTTGTCCTGCCATTGCGCCGCTGAACCGGCGATTATTGTTTTTCCTAGAATACAATCATGCAGATTACAAGAATCATACTTGAGAATTTTCGTAATTATATTAAGCAGGAGATAACCGTCCAACCGGATATTAATGTTTTCTATGGAGCAAACGCTCAGGGTAAAACAAATATTCTGGAGGCGGTTTATCTTTGCGCCTGTGCCAGATCACATCGGACCAGCCGTGATCAGGACTTGATCAACCAGAATTCTGACCAATATTCAGTTACCATTTATTTTAAGTCTGATAATGGCAATGAAGAATGCCTGGAAATCCGATATTTGAATGCTGTTACAGGTGATCCTTTGCGTATGCGGGCAACGCGGATAATAAACCATAATGGTATAAAGTTAGAAAAGATTGGTGATTTGATCGGCTTGTTTCATGCAGTCATTTTTGCACCAGAAGATTTAATGCTGGTGAAGGAGGGTCCGGCCAATCGACGTCGATTTTTGGACTTGCTTATCTCCCAGGTCCGCCCTGTTTATTTTTATGACTTGCAGCGTTATGCCAGATTATTACAACAGCGCAATAAGTTATTGAAAGATCTCAGAGATCAAAACAGTGATGAAGATCAGCAACTTGACATATGGGATCAGCAATTGGCCGATGTGGCTGCTAGCCTGATCGTCCAACGTCTTAATTTTACTCAACGAATCCAGGATATTGCTGCCTCAGTTCTGACAGTTATTTCTGCTGGTCGGGAAAGCCTGGAAATCAGGTATAAAACATTGGCCAATATTGACATAACAATGAATCAGACGGATGTTGCTGCTGCAATATATAAAAAATTTAAAAAATTATATATGGATGACAAGTTACGCGGCAGCACTGGTAACGGACCACACCGCGATGATATGGATCTTATCTTGAATGGAGAACCAATCAAGCCATTTGCATCACAAGGACAACAAAGGTCTGTTGTTCTCGCTTTGAAGCTGGCGGAACTCAAAATTATTCAGCAGGAAATTGGCGAACAACCTGTTTTATTGCTGGATGATGTTATGTCGGAACTGGATATGAGTCGACGGCATTGTCTATTGGCCAGTATTGATCAGGCACAGATATTTATTACCAGCACGGACCATAGCCATGTTGTTGCTGATATGAACGCCAAAACTGAGCGTCATATTTCATTTTTCGCTGTTCACGATGGCCTGGTCGATCCAAATCTTGGCAATGGTTTTTGTGAGTATCATGTATAATTAATATTATAATATATCTGGTTATTCAGCATCAATCCAGATATGAAGACAGTTTACGTTCAAATCATGTCGTCAGATCCTGTCATTTATGATATAATAAAATCAAACTTTAAAATGATTTTGCCATTGTGAGGAATATAGTTCGAAGATGTATATACATATTGGTGGTGATTATTCCGTATCTGACCGGTTTATTGTAGGAATATTTGATTTTGATTCTACAACACACCAGTACTCCGATACAATAAAATATTTACAATATGTTGAAAAAAATGGATCAGTCGATGTCATATCGCCTGATTTGCCGCGATCATTTATTGTCACTGTAGATCGTGTGTACATTTCTCCACTGTCAGCCAGCACCATTCAGAAACGACTCAAAAGAAAAGGATACTATGATAAATAGGAAATACATATATTTCCCAAATTGGTTCAAAACATAATATTATTATTAATATTAATAATAATATTATAATTAATGGTTTTTTAAATATCTATTATGAGATTTCAAAAACAAAAATGGCTGCCATGATTAGAAATTTCAAAAATTAATCTGGTCCATTCTGGACAGGAAGGTACATCAGTGAGTGATTCAAAAACCGATAATCATAATTTTTTAAATCAGAATGCTACTGGTCAAAACGATATTCAAAAGCAGGTTCAATTTGATCAGGATGCTGATCAGTTAATTAATCTGGCTGAAAATCCTCAAGCTTTAACGGATGATGATTTCATAGAAGAGGAATATGATCTCAATCAAGCTGATATTGATACTTTTGATACATCCAATTCCTCTCGATATAGCGAGCATGATATTCAGGTTCTGGAAGGTCTTGAAGCAGTCAGAAAACGGCCGGGCATGTATATTGGTGATACCAGTGTGCGTGGTCTGCACCATCTTGTATATGAAATTGTTGCCAATTCCGTTGATGAAGCTTTGGCTGGCCGATGCGACACAATCAATATTCAAGCCAATCCGGATGGATCTATGACGATAAATGATAACGGCAGTGGAATACCTGTTGGCATACATCCCAAAATGGGTATATCTACTGTTGAAGTTGTGCATACAGTATTACATGCTGGTGGCAAATTTGGCGGTGGCGCATATAGTGTATCTGGTGGTTTGCACGGTGTTGGTGCTTCTGTCGTCAACGCGTTATCACTTTGGATGATTGTCACAGTAAAAAGAGACGGATATGTTTACCGTATTAAATTTGCGCGGGGCAAGACAGTTGAACCACTCGAGATTGTTGGGACAACCACTGAGACTGGCACTGAAACCACATTCATGCCAGATGAAATGATTTTTCAATCGATTGCATTTGATTACAATATCATGCTGACACGATATCGGGAAATGGCTTTTCTTAATCGGGAAATTACGATTAATCTGAAAGATTGCCGCGTTGATCCGGTTATAGAAAAGAGGCTTCATTATGACGGTGGTATTATTTCTTTTGTTGAATACCTGAATAAACATCGTGAAGTTTTGCATAAGCAGCCAATATATTTTGCAGCTCGGAGTGGAGAATGTTATGTTGAAGTTGCGATTCAATATAATGATTCTTATGCTGAGAATGTTTATTCATATGCCAATAACATTGCTACCATTGAAGGCGGTACACACATGACTGGCTTCAAGGCGGCCTTAACAAAGGTAATTAATGACTACGGACGCAAGTATGGCATGATCAAGGTAAATGATAAGAATTTGCAGGGTGAAGATGTTCGCGAAGGTATTGGAGCTATTATTAGCGTTAAATTGCCTGAACCTCAATTCGAAGGACAGACTAAGACAAAATTGGGAAATCCTGAAATTAGAACATTGGTTGAGAGTGTCATGAATGATAAACTTGCGGCCTATCTCGATGAAAATCCCAGTATTGCGAGAATAATCATCGATAAGTGTTTGTCGGCATCGAGAGCACGCGATGCTGCCCGAAAAGCTCGTGAATTGACTAGACGAAAAAGTGTATTGGAATCCACCTCTTTGCCAGGTAAGCTGGCGGATTGCCAGGAAAAGGATCCTGCACTCTGTGAATTGTTCATTGTTGAAGGTGATTCGGCTGGTGGATCGGCCAAAAATGGACGTGAAAGAAAATACCAGGCTATTTTGCCCTTATGGGGGAAAATGTTGAATGTCGAAAAGGCTAGAATAGACAAGGTTTATGATAATGAGAAATTGTTACCTGTTGTATTAGCGTTGGGTGCTGGTATCGGATCAGATTTTGATATTGCAAGACTCCGATATCATAAGATCATTCTGATGGCTGATGCTGATGTTGATGGATCTCATATTCGTACCTTGCTTTTAACATTTCTATTTAGACATATGCGTCCGCTCGTTGAGACGGGTCATATTTATATTGCTTGTCCGCCCCTTTTCAGGGTCTATGAGGGTAATGTCAGTTATTATGCCTATAATGAAAAGGATGTCGAAGAAATCAAACTGAAAACTGGTTGGAAGGAACCTAAATTACAGCGGTATAAAGGACTTGGTGAGATGAGTGCCGAACAATTATGGGAAACGACAATGAACCCCGAAACAAGAAAACTAATGAAGATTGAAATGAATGATCTGCAATCATCGGATGATACATTTACTCTGCTCATGGGCGATAAAGTTGAGCCAAGAAAGGAATTCATTCAGACGAATGCCAAGTATGCACGTACTGATATATGAATAATCAGAAGAGTTGTTATATGCCATTATCATGACTTTGGCAAGAATGATTAAGTTCGATGTTTATCGATAGGATGGAAACAAACCCGTTTAATTAAATATAAATACCTCGAGATATATAAAGATGATCTCGAGGTATTTTTTTCGACATTTCGATGATCCGCATTTCGATGATCGACATTTCGATGATCCGTATTCTGCAAGATTCACATCATGAAATTTTCAACCAATATGAGACGTACTTACAAAGTTAACTGGGATAATGACGTAGAAAATGAGTCATCATAAAGATGATAAATATCTTCTTTCGATGAAATCGCGCCGATGGCACGAATTTCTATTTACAAGTGGTTATTTAATGACAAAAATGGGAAAGTTCTGCGAAATAATTCGCATGATTTCATCTGATAAAACAATCCAAATTGCTAAATGAGCTGGGCTAATCCTATATAAGGACTCTGGCGATTGAGTCGCTATAACTGCCAGATCATAAACGCCATGAAAAAAGACCAGCCAGGATCCCGCTAGATAGACCATGCAAGAGCAATTCAGTTGATCAGTATCTTTCAATCTTATATTTGTCTTGATTTAATGTATCAAATAGATCTTATTCGATTGCTTATATATCAAAATGACAACTGATATAAAATACCACTGTTTCATGAAAATAGATTACAACATAACATACAATATGAAAAACTAGTAGAAATTGATTTGATGTTTCACGTGAAACATTACATATTATTGTCAGTTAATATCAGACAATGCGAATAATCATTGCTGAAGATATATTATATTTGAAATATCATTATAAATTAATCATATTCAAATATGAGACAAGTGATGTAAATATATGTGCTGTTATGTTTGTGTATGATCAAATATGAGTTTAAGTTGAATGAAGGTGTAATGAAGGTTCAGTATATGGTGATCTCATGTTCTATTTATTGTACATTGCAGATAAATCATATCTATGAGAAATAGCTCGAAATTTATGGTTGCAATGTAAAAATAGTCCTATAATATGATTTTACTTATTTTCAGACAATATAACGATGGGGTCTGTTTGATATGGATACTAGGCTAAAACTTTTCTTTTCTACAAAGAGTATTGAAATGACTAATTCATTGTTTATAATAAACTATTTTGATTTAAAGATGACTTTGTCTGATTGGAACTATTATGCAAAAGTAGGAAAGTAATTGGAATATGCTTATAAATATCGAAATATTGAAAATATTGAAGCAAAAACCTGATAATAGCCATATTCGTCATTGAATTTCCTATTATCGAGATGATTTATATGATAAAATATATAGAATAATCCCTACTACATGATTAAGGAGAAATATCATGTCAAATGTCCTGGCTATTGTCAACCAAAAAGGCGGTGTAGGCAAAACAACAACGTGTGTTAATTTAGCTGCCTTTCTGGCGAATCAAGGTAAGAAGGTATTACTTATTGATATTGATCCTCAAGGAAATGCGACTTCAGGATTTGGATTTGATAAGAATCAGCAACAACAAACTACTTATGATGTACTAATCAATCAGGTTCCAATTGAGAGTGTTATCGTTCAAACTGGAAGAAGTAATTTATATATTTGTCCAGCAAACATTGAGTTAGCAGGTGCTGAGGTTGAATTGGTTTCTGTTGTTTCACGTGAAACATGTCTACAGCGAGCAATCATCAACACAAGAAAGACTTATGACTTTGTACTAATGGATTGTCCGCCATCATTAGGATTGCTGACCATAAATGCACTGACGGCAGCGGATGGTGTGCTTGTTCCAATTCAAGGCGAATATTATGCTCTAGAAGGGTTGACCCAACTCATGGAGACGGTTACACTCGTAAAAAGAAGCCTAAATACTAAGCTATATGTATTTGGCGTTGTAGTAACCATGTTTGATTCACGTACACAATTGTCTCATCAAGTAGCGGGTGAAGTGCGAAAATATTTTGGTGATAAGGTCTTCAGAACGATCATACCGAGAAATGTTCGATTAAGCGAAGCTCCAAGTTTTGGAAAATCTATAATGGAGTATGATCCAAAATCCAAGGGAGCTGAGAGTTATGACGCATTAGCTAGGGAAGTCATTCGCCGGGCTGGAGGAGTAAGTGCATGAGTGCTGCAATGAATAAAGGTCTTGGTAGAGGCCTTGGTGCCTTATTACAAACAACAGATGTAGTTAATGATGATATAAAGGGATCCATCGTAGATATAAAAATCAATGATATTTCACCCAATTCAGATCAGCCCAGAAAGCAATTTGATCAGACAAAATTACAGGAATTAGCTAATTCAATACGTGAAAATGGTATTATTCAGCCGATTATAGTTTGCAGATCAGAAATAGGATATAAAATAGTTGCTGGGGAAAGAAGATGGCGTGCAGCCAGATTGGCAGGTCTTACATTAATTCCGGCGATTATTCGTGAATTAACTGATGCTCAGGTATTACAACATGCGCTGATCGAAAATATCCAACGTCAGGATTTGAATCCATTGGAGGAGGCTTACGCTTTAGAGAAGTTAATCCAGGATCACAGCATGACTCAAGAAAAACTGGCAACAACAATAGGTCGAAGCCGTCCTGCGATAACGAATACACTGAGATTGCTCAATTTGCCAGAATTAATCAAGCAGTATGTTTTAAACGAAGATATTACGGCTGGTCACGCAAGAGCATTGTTATCTTTGCCAGAACTTGAATTACAACTTAAAGCTGCCGGATTAATCGTCAGCAAAGATCTCAGTGTTCGCGAAACAGAAAAATTGGTAAAAAAAATGCTGGCACCAGCCAAAGAATCAAAGACCATCGACGAGGTCTATGTCATCAGTTTAAAGGATATTGAAAATCAACTGACAACAAAACTCGGTACAAAAGTACATTTGCGGGACAAACAAGGAAAGGGATCGATCATCATTGACTATTTCAGTAATGATGACCTTGAAAGATTACTGACCATGATGAATCAGATGTAATACAATCAATGCTTGTTTATCCTCTATAATAATGGTCAGGTAAATGCAATTTACAGTATACGAGTGAGCAGTAAACCAAGGGCGGTCACGGCTTTGTGACTGCCTGTTTTATTCCTATCAAAATAGCATGATTTCTCATGATACCCACATTCAGCAATCTGCCTGTCATGATACCCACATTCAGCAATCTGCCTGTCATCGGTTTAATCATTACATTGAAGATTCATGAAAAAAATATAAATCTATGAATCGCACCCCAAATTTTAGTTTACGAACTGCATTTCAAATAATACGGGTTAAAAGCTGCAAGGCGCGATAAGTGGGATGAGAAGCAGGATGAATCCAGTCATTAATCATGAAATAAACGAAGAAAATATTAAGAAATAAATGAATATAAATGAATATAAATGAATCCAGATAATAATCATGAAGAAAAGTAAACATGAAGGAAAGAACAAAAGAACGAGAATGGATCAAGGAGGGAAAAATGGACAGTCTAGCCAATAAGGACCAAATCAGTACAGGGATCCCAGGGATTGATCAAGTACTTCACTTTTTACGACTCGGAGATAATGTCGTTTGGCAAATTGATCAAATAGCAGATTATCAGATGTGTGTTCAGTCATATGTCAGACAAGCCATTCACGATCAAAGGAAAATAATCTATTTCCGGTTCGGCCGGCATCAGGATTTGCTGCCAGATTATGAAATAGGAAGATATAACCTGGACCCAAATGTTGGATTCGAAAATTTTACAAATCAGATCTATCAGACAATAACTGACTCAGGTATCCAGGCCTTCTATATATTTGATTGTCTATCAGATTTGCTAGATATCTGGGCTTCAGATTTGATGATCGGAAATTTCTTTAAAATCATTTGTCCATATTTATTCGAACTGGATACAGTTGCATATTTTGCATTACGCAGAGGACAACATTCTTATGACGCAATTGCCAGAATCAGAGAGACGACACAACTGCTGCTTGATCTTTATCAGATCAATGACCAGATCTATTTGCATCCGTTGAAGGTTTGGCAGCGGTTCAGTCCGACCATGTTCTTGTTGAATCGAATTAATGCCTCAAGTGGTGAAGCCATTACAAATAGCGCGGAAGCTACAACGATCTTTACAAAAATCAAACAAATAACAGGTAACCAGTTGAATATATTATCCGGGTTGCGACAGGTTGATTATTGGGATCGCCTGTTTCAGGAAGCGGAAGTATTCAATAAAAGTATGGCCCTCAAACAGCATTTAACAGGTAATATCATCTCCGAAAAAGATCCAGGCCTCGCAACAATAAATGAAATAGACAGAAATGAGACGAACAGCAGTCGTGATTCAGTCACATATCAAATTGATGACCCATACAATCGTCGTTTGCGCAGATTGCTGTGTGGTGATGAAGGTCAAATCAGTCAGTTGACCAAAAGATATTTTACAATAAATGATCTGTTGCAGATTAAAAATCGCCAGATTGGCACAGGCAAAATAGGCGGAAAAGCGGTTGGTATGTTACTGGCTCGAAAAATACTTGAGCAAACTTCGTACCGCTTATCAAACTCATGGATCAATATGATGGAAGATCACGATTCATTCTATATAGGATCTGATTTGTATTATACGTATATTGTTCAGAACGGCTGGTGGAAACTGCGAGTTGAACAGAAAACAGAAAATGGATATTTCACAAAGGCTAAAGAACTTAAATTACTTATATTAAATGGTAGCTTTTCATCTTCGATAAAAGAACAATTTCAGCAGATGCTTGAATATTTTGGCCAATCACCCATCATTGTCAGATCAAGCAGTTTACTTGAAGATGATTTTGGAAACGCATTTGCCGGTAAATATGAAAGCATATTCTGTGCCAACCAGGGAACGCCAGAAGAAAGATATGCCGCATTTGAACAGGCTATCCGAATTGTTTACGCAAGCACGATGGATGAAAATGCCCTGAATTACCGATTGAAAAAAGGGTTAGCCCAAAAAGATGAGCAGATGGCCTTATTGGTCCAGCGGGTTTCCGGTGCATACCATGGACAATATTTCTATCCTCTGATGGCTGGAGTGGGACATTCTAATAATTTGTATGTCTGGGAACAAAACATGAATCCGGATGCCGGCATGTTACGACTGGTTTATGGATTGGGTACAAGAGCTGTTGATCGTGTTGAAGGTGATTATCCACGACTGGTTGCCCTGGATCAGCCACTGCTGACAACCCATGCCAATCGCAAAGATGAAATTACTTATTCACAGCATTATGTTGATCTGATTGATCTGGAAACCAATAAATTGACGACGGTATCGCTGAAACAACTGCTGCACACAACAGTAAATCTTGATTTAAGTCTGGTCGCAGAAATAGAATGGGAATCAAGTCACAGTCAGCGGAATTTGAATTATCAGGTAAGCAAAACATGGATCTTAACATTTCGCAAGTTCTTGCAAGATCCCAAAATGGTTTCCGAAATACGTATGATGCTGGATATATTGGAAAAAGAATATGCATACCCTGTTGATATTGAATTTACAATCAATGAAACAAGTGATCACAAATTAATGTTCAATCTATTACAATGCCGGCCACTTCAGACAAAAGGTATTGGTCACAAGGTAATATTTCCGGAAAATATAGATTATCGAAATGTTGTATTAAAGTCATACGGCCATTTTATGGGTGGAAATGTCAATCTATCCATAAAGTATGTAATTTATGTAATACCCGAGTTGTATGTTGGATTAACCAATCAGGAGAGGTATCAAGTTGCGCGCTTGATTGGTCAGCTGAATAAAGCGCTCAGCAATCATGCTAGTCAGAATATTGCGCTGATTGGCCCGGGACGCTGGGGAACAACAACGCCAGCATTGGGTATTCCTGTTCATTTTTCTGAAATTAATAATATTAGTGTCCTGGCAGAAGTAGCTTTTGAAACAGCCGGCATGATGCCTGAAATATCATATGGCAGTCATTTTTTCCAGGATCTTGTTGAGACAAATATTTTTTATCTGGCTATTTTGCCGCAAAAACAAACAACAATTTATCAACCTGATTTATTTCAAAAACGTAAAAATATATTTAATGATCTTATCAATAATCAGGATCGCTGGTCATCCGTCATACATGTTGCAGTATTCGATGAATCACCTTTGGCCTTGTATTCAGATATTATGAGTCAGAACCTGCTATTTCTGAGAAGAGACCCTGACAGGTGATGATGCCATTTGAAAACGATCCCAGTCATAATTCCGTTACTTGTGTTAATTGACATACGTTTTTCGGGGTGCTATTTTTGATATATACCAGACATCAAACAACAATAAAAAAGGAGGAGGTGCCAAAATGGCTTTACGCGAATCATCCGCAATCTGGAATGGTAATCTGAACGATGGGAAAGGCACAATGCGCCTGGGATCAGGAACCTATGAAGGTGCATTCAGTTTTGCTTCACGTTTTAAAGATGGTCCTGGTACTAATCCGGAGGAACTGATTGGTGCGGCCCATGCAGGTTGCTTTTCAATGTTCTTATCAGCAATATTATCCGATGCAGGACATGTTCCAACCCGAATCGCCACAACTGCGAAGGTTCACCTTGGTGCTGGGCCGAAGATTACACTGATTGAGTTGTCGACCGTCGGTGAGGTGCCGGGTATAGACGAAGCAATATTTAATGAATTTGCGGAAAAGGCCAAGAAAGGCTGCCCGGTTTCACAAGCATTGGCTGCCGTTGAAATTAAGATGACAGCAAAACTCGTATAAAACACCTTTGCCGCAGTCAAAGTCATTGTCACCACTTTGAAATTGAGATGACAATTGAGATGACAATAATAATGTATCAAAATAAATTTTGTGATATTTGTTAACAGGTGTGCAGGATAATAACGAATTGAGATAACGGTATCTTACACAATCAAAAACGAACAAAAGTAGATAAACCTCCGGCTTAAACCGGAGGTTTTGTTTAGTTTTGAAATTCCTAAGGTGTAGAAAGAGGGTTCACATGATCTTCAGGTTATTCTGCTAAATCTCACATAATTTCAATAAAGGATCTGCAAATTTCAGTTGTAAACTAAGGCTGTAATCAAAACAGAAGAATCCTGGTTAAAACAGATGAGTCCTGGCATGAAAGTGAAACATATCCTGATGAACGATAAAATTCGTGCATCAATGCATGAGAATAAAGCCCAGTCAGAAAAAATAACTGACTAATATTATTAATTAAAGGAGCCTGATTATGAACAAGAATTTGAAAAATTTAACAGCGATTCTACTGTCTTTGGCCGTGATGGGTGGATCGAGCCTTGTTATGGCTGCAGAAACACCAATTGGTGCAGCGACTGCCCTACAGGACAAAGATCTGACATTGTCCGACATGCTGACTTACGCCATTCAGGATGAATATCTGGCCCAGGCCGAATATGACGCCATTATCAAGAAATACGGCTCGATTCGTCCCTTCACAAATATCATTCGTGCGGAAAGTCAACACATCTCAGAACTTCTGCCATTGTTTACAGCCAACAAGATTTCTGTACCCGAAAATACTGCGGGTAGCCAGGTCGTTTTGCCAGATAGTCTCGGTGCCAGCTACACAGCCGGAGTCCAGGCTGAAGAACAAAACATTGCCATGTACCAGCGCTTTTTGAAAGAAAATCTGCCAGTGGACGTCCGCGCGGTGTTTGAGAATTTACTGGCCGCTTCAAATAACCACTTGCAGGCCTTTGCCAGAGCTAACAACAGACCTGCTGATATTGGCAGCATGACAGGATCTCAACCGGCCAACCGTGGTTGGAAAAACAACCAGTCTGGCAATAACCGTCAATCAAATGTTCCCTTTCGTTTTAAATTCAGATGAAAAGGAAGGTCGCGGATTCTCATATTTATGTGATCAACAGCCACGGATTCTTATATTTATGTGATCAACAGCCAAGGACAACTGCTGATACTTCCTGCCAGGGTATTGATAACGGACAGCCGGAACTTTCTTGACAGAATTCTTGGTACGATCATAAAATGGTTCTACTGAAATAGGCGCAAATATAGTATACTTATCTCGTATCATCAAGTACAAATGAAAAATCATATCTGATTCATACAAGAACAGGTGGCAAAATATGCGAAGGAGTGTGAGTCAATGAGGACTTTTGTCGGCATAGATTTTACTAACGAGGTTAAAGAGGAAATCATTGAAGTACAAAACCGCTTGAAAGGGGCGACTCAATCTGGTCGCTGGAAGTCGATTGATGATCTTCATCTGACCTTGAAATTTCTCGGTGAAGTGAATTCGGCTCAACTGATTCAGGTTCATGATGCGGTCAAGAACATTTGCATGGAGAAGGCTCCCTTCGAATTGTCTGTGTCCGGTATCTGGACTTTTGATGACAAGGATGCAGTCAAGTTCTTGTGGCTGGGTCTGGCCGGTGATCTTGATCAATTGCGTAATTTGCAGGGCGATATTGATAGTGCCCTGGCACCTGTTGGTTTCCCTGCTGAAAAACGAGGTTTCGCCCCGCATGTCACAATCGGCGAGAATATTGTTTTCAAAACTGACTTCGCAAAGGTTGCTGACGACCTGGGATCCGTTCAGCTAAGCACCATGCCCATCAAGAGCATTTATCTGTTCGAAAGCAAGAGAGAACATAACAAGCGTGGCTATCACAAAATTGCTGAGTATCCACTAACTGTTAAATAAGCCAGATAACTGTTAAATAAGCCAGCTTACCTGGCAATGAAGACAGAAAGAACCCTCCTGGTGTGTTCAGCTGAAATATTCAGCAAATCTGCCAGAAGGGTTTTTTGTCGATGTTGATCATTACCGGAGAACCGGACATATTGACACAGGTTGTTGGCTTCGAGGCTATCGGTCCCAGGGCAGGGATCAGATGCCGCGGAAGCTGAAGTTAAACGTCTTGTGGCGGCTGGCATCGAGACGATATTCGTCATGGGTCCAGGACCCCCAGCTGTCATCGCCACCGATACCCAGCTGTTGCTGGGCTACCCGAACGACGGTTGAATGGATGGGTGGCAATTCGTAGGCGTGACGAGCATTTTCCAGTTCATGGGGCGTGTAAGGCAGCGCTGTCAAATTGAGTGCATCGCCGCTGAAACAGAGACCCCGGCCCTGGCGATTGGTCAGGCTGGCCCAGCGAACATCGGTTTTTGTACCACATTCCTGTGGCACCAGGTACTGCGCCAGGTTGTCGCGAACCGTTGTGCGATGAATGTCCAGCCGTGCGCCACGGTTGCGGTCAGAATAGGTTTCATCGGGACCCAAACCATACCACTGCAGCTGATCATAATCAGCATCGAGACGGAACATCACACCGAATTCCGGCATGTCACCCAGTTCGGGTACCGGCTCATAATCAAGCTGGACACGAATGGTGCCATCGGCAAAGACCCGATAGGTCAGCTGACACTCAGCCTGGGGTGTTGTCGGTAAAAGATAACGGAACGTGATTTGTACATGGTCGCCCTGCATTTTAATCTCAGGAATCATGACTGACTGGTTCAATGGATTTTTATGGGTCAGGTAAAGGCTGGCAATTTTCCACTGGGCATATCGGGCTGGCATGCTGTTGCCACGGTCATTGTCAGTCGGAGCACGCCAGAAATTGGGCAATGGCATGCTCTTGAGCATTTCCTGTCCGGCGTAGCGATAGGAGACAAGGCCTCCGTAAATCCCTGAGAAGAGCACCTCAAAATGATCACCACGAACTCCCAGATTCCAGGAGCCGGGAATGATTTCCAGACCGCCCGCCGGAGAAGCTGGCTGGCTGGCTGCTGATTGATCAAGAACTTGAAATACACCCTGGCCGAATGCGATTTCATGGTTGTGTGTTGCCCAGCATGTCGCGTTTTTCAAAGTGAATGAGACGGTGATCACATATTCACCCGTTTCCGTCGGGATGGTAAACGGCAATGGATAGCTGGCCTGGCTCAGGGGTGCGACCGCGGTCAGCACTTCCTGTTTGCCAATGACATAGCCATTCTTCTGCAAGGAAACCAGACAGGTAAACCGGTCTGTCGCCGTAAAGAGATGTTTATTGGTGACGATAAATTGATCTGATTCGACCACGATGCTGATATTCTGGTAATTGAATTTAACCTCGGCCATTTTGGGGGAAGGCTGGCGATTGGCGGCGTAGACAATGCCGTTGCCACTGAAATTGTAATCAGTGGGCCGGTCACCGAAGTCGCCGCCATAAGCCTGGTAGCTTTCGCCGTAGCGATTTTTAACCGTCAGGGACTGGTCGATGTAGTCCCAGATGAAGCCACCCTGGTACAAAGGTTCGATGTCAGTCAGGTCGGTATACTTGTGCATCGCACCACAGGAGTTGCCCATGGCATGCGTGTATTCGCAACAAATAAAGGGCTTTTGCCGATTGTTAGCCAGGTATTCCTTGATAGCGTTCACGCTGGGGTACATCTGGCTGATCATATCACTCGTATCGGGATAACGCGGATCATGGAATATGCCTTCATAATGCACCAGGCGCGTGGAATCGAGACTGCGGAACAGTTGGGACATTTCAAATATATTCCGGCCGCCGAAGGATTCATTGCCGCAAGACCAGATGAGGATTGCCGGATGGTTCTTGTCGCGCTGATAGATCGAATTGACCCGGTCAAGCAGGGGTGCCAGCCAGGCCGGCTGGTCACCGGGAATGATTGATTCGATCCCGCCCTGGGCTCGCAGGACAGAATCCCAGGATCCGTGAGATTCGAGATTCGTTTCATCAATCAGGTACAGGCCATATTCATCGCAAAGTTCATAGAGGCGTGAGGCATTTGGATAATGGCTGGTCCGGATGGCGTTGATGTTGTTGCGTTTCATCGTGATTATGTCCTGCAGCATCTCCGCTTCGGTTACGCTGCGGCCATTTTCAGCACTGAATTCATGCCGGTTGACACCCTTGAATACAATGCGCCGGCCATTGAGCAGCATCAGCCGGTCTTTCATTTCAAAGCGCCGGATGCCGGCTTTCTGGGGCACGAATTCGACGACCCGGCCGTCGGGGTCTGTCAGTTCAATGAATAAGTCATACAGGCAAGGATCTTCAGCACTCCAGAGATGCGGTTTGTCAACCGGGATGCTCAGACTGACCAGGCCGTCAGTGGTCAAGGCAGCTGTGGCCCTGGCTATGACTTGTCCGGCCAGCTGCAAGGTAAGATTGACCGTGCCCAGGTCCGGAATATGGATCTGCGCCTGATTTGGATCCGGATCCTGGCCTGGAGTGTTTATTTTCATATCAACCGTTAAGATCGCATGGGTGAACGCATCGTTGAGCAAGGTCTGAATTTTCAGGTCTGCCAGGTGAAGGTTTGGGACTGTGTAGAGATAAACATCGCGGAATATTCCGGAGAAGCGGAAGAAGTCCTGGTCCTCGGCCCAGCTGGCTGCTGTCCATTTGAAGACCTGGACGGCCAGCTTGTTTTCTCCTGCCTGCAGATAAGGGGTCAGTTCAAATTCAGCCGGGGTGAAAGCGTCGGTGCTGTAGCCGACATAAGCGCCATTCAGCCAGAGAACCATGGCACTTTCAACGCCCTGGAATGAGATGAAGACCGGTTTGTTTTCAAACCGGTCTGGCAGGGTGAAATAACGGACATAAGAAGCGACGGGATTGAAGCGTTGCGGGGCCTGGTTCGGGGCGACGGCCTCGCGGCCATCCCAGGGATACTGGACATTAACGTATTGGGGGATATCGTATCCCTGAAGCTGAATCGAGCCAGGTACGCGGATATCAGCCCAGTTCCGGCAATCAAAGCCTGGATCGGCAAAGTCGGCAATGGCTGATTGGACATTCGGTGCAAAGGCGAATTTCCAGACACCATTCAGCGAACAATAAAAGTCATCCTGACCGTGCTGACTAGACTGGGCGGCTGTGCCTGAAGGGTAGAAGGGGTGATCGGAATGAGCTGGCAGCCGATGATCGGCGAAAAAGGTCAGGTCATTGATCTTCTGGTAATCAAAGGGCTTCATTTTTACCTCCGGCAGAACATCGAAATAAGGAACATCAATATGGAACATCAGTAGGCCGTTCATCATATGATGGGATCTGATCCTTTTATGAAACCCCGAGCAATTACAAGTCAATTCCATTGCATGATGTTCATCCTAATATGGGATCTCATCCCATTATGACACCGCACCAGTTTTCTTTGTTATCTGAT
>CAYVHB010000007.1:0-61156 GCA_964450865.1 uncultured Oscillospiraceae bacterium
TTCTTCTATTTTACTATTCTTCGCCCGCCTTGGGAATTAATCAGCGCTTCCCTAGATCAATTTTAGGATAAACTTCTGCCAAGGCATCATTACACGCAGGAAAGGCCAGACTATGGATTACTTCGTAATAGGAGCTTTTCTTTCCCTGCAGCATAATTTGCGATGTCGGAAAAGTGAAAATCCTTTTATCTGTTTCCTCGGCTGAGTGTATCACTCGAAGCATTTCGTTTTCATCGGTCATGTTCGGGAACAAACAAGACCCATTATCAAAAACAGGAGCCAGGCGATACCGATTATTCATTTTGATGAATCCCCAGTTACCGCCATGGCGATCAAAATTACCAAGAAAAGCATCAACAATATATATTTTCCAGAAAAGGGAAATTGTGGCCTCGACATGGGTCAGCTTCGAATTTTCTCGCAGCATCCGCATGATATCCGAATAGGAATACTGATACCGCTCTTTATCTTGTTCCAGCGTACTTTCGCCAACATCGTTGAAGGGAACAAACTGCTCGTTCTGGCCAATGAAATTCTTGCAGGCCACAACCGGTTCGCCTTGGTAAGTGCCAAGGTATGTCTCTTGTGCCGCGAAGCCAAGCAATTCGAAGATGCGTGAACCAAGGTATTCAGAGACATGGTTATATCGCACACCGAAAGCGGTGACCTTCTGAAATTTAAGCATATACTCACTACCATTAATAAGGATACCCAGTTTTCGCTCAGATCCGCCATAATAGACGCTACTTCGTTCAAATTCAGAATAGTCCATGCCATTCTCCCTCAAATCTGATCCTGGCTGACAGGCCTATTGATATTATACCGCGATTAGATAAAGTATCAATAGAAATATAAAAATATATGATACTGAGCGAATGCGTTATTATTCGTCTTTTTCGACTGCAAGTATCATATTAATATATAACTTAAACGATACCATAAAGCACTTATAGACGTGGCATAACGAACGGGCGCGATTTTCGATATGCCCGTCATCGGCAACAAATTTATGGTGAAACCCATATCCGGCAACCTGGGCGATGCTGACCAGACAATTGTCATGAAGGAAATTGGGAATTGATAACTTATTCCAAAGCAGGAGATGCTTGCCGATCCGCCTGCTGGCTGACGTCCAGCCACCAAGCGAGAATCAAATGTGCGAAAAATCGTTGACACTATCGCTGTTTTGCCTCCGCAACGCCCAGGGCGACATCATCCACCTCATCGACAGCACCGGCAATACCGTGGTATCCTACGCCTATGATGCCTGGGGCAACCCGATGTCGGGCACCGGTTCCCTGGCCCATTCCCTGGGCCAGGCCAACCCCTGCCGCGGTTGAGGATTTTTCGGGCAGCAGGGTTTATGGGGACTGGCAGGATGAGCAGAGGATTTTTCGGGCAGCAGGGCTTATGGGGGCTGGCAGGATGAGTAGAGGATTTTTCAGGCAGCAGGGCTTGCTGAAGATCGCCCGGATCAGCACCTGGATCGTTCTGGCCCTGATCCTGGGCGGCAGTATCCGTTTTCTGCTGGTCGCGAATTTTTTTGAAGCGGCAGTTGCCCTGGCCGGCCTGCTTATTGTCGTGACCATCCAGTTTGGCAGCCGGCGGCTTTTTCAGGTCAATCTGCCACCACAATTGCAGCTGGCTGTATCTTTTTTTTCCCTGGTCAGCCTATACATTGGCCGATCGTTTCACCTGTACCGGACTGTGCCCTATTTTGACAAGTCGATGCACTTCCTGTATGGCATGATGTTCACCATAATCGGGCTGATCGTTTTTTTTCGCGCCAATCAAACCCAAAGCCAGAAGCTGACCGTCCGATCTGCTTTTATCATTGTGTATCTGATCGGCTTCGCCATGACCTGCAGCTTTATCTGGGAATTATTTGAATTCGCCTGCGATCGCCTGTTCGGATCGGATATGCAGGCCTGGCAGGCCGGCGGTATCAGTGGCCTGACGGATACCATTGCGGATCTGCTGTCTGATTTTATGGGCGCCTTGCTGGCAGCCAGCCTGATCGGCCGGGATTTGCGTCGCGGGGCCCGCTCTTTCCTGACCCGGTTTGGCAAAACCATTCTGATCAGTCATGACAGCGGGCAAGCAGGCAGCCCGCGGGAGATGGTGTGATAACATGATGCAGATTGAACCAGGCAGCCTGTTCGGCAGCAACACCCGGGCCAACCAGCGTTCGCGACTGGCCGGAACCGATATGGCGGCCTTCGGCATTCTAGCGGTCCTGGCTTACATCCTGATAGCCCGGATCTGGCAACCGGACTACATCATCAAAGCGGTTGCCAAGGCCGTGCTGTTTGTCGGTTTTCCAATTCTCTACCTGGTGCTGACCGACCGGAAGTGGCCAGCCAGGCTGGTCGCGCTGATCTGGCCGGCAGGCCATCAGCATCAGAAACGGCAGCTGTTTCTGGCCCTGCTGGGCCTCACTGGCGCCGGACTGGGCATCATCCTGTTGTTGAACTGGCTGATCGAGCCATTGACAGCGTATTTCAGGCTGGCCGACATCGCGGCTGAAATCAAGGCGCGAACCCATACAAACCGCCAGGCTATGCAAAACCTGGCTTTCTATATCCCGATCGTCAATGCCCTGATTGAAGAGTTTTTCTTCCGCGGCTTCCTGTATCTGGATCTCGCACACCGTGGCTGGCCGCGCCTGGCGATGTGGCTTTCACCGCCGCTTTTCGCCCTGTATCACCTGGCAATTTTCCGCAACTGGTTTGCCTGGCCCCTGCTGGTGCTGTTGCTCACTGGCCTGGGCACCGGCGGCTGGTTGCTGGACCGCCTGACACGACGCTACGACTCATTGTGGCCAGCCTGGCTGCTGCACGCCCTGATCAATGTTGGTATTCTTTCGGTCAGCCTGCGTTTTTTCTAAAAGAAGGGCAGCAGTCCAGCCCAACGACAAGAAAACCGGCGCAAGATCAGGATCGTCAGGATGTCAGCAGCTTGCGCAAAATGGCTGGCGCAACAACATCAATTCGCCCGCGCCCGAGCACGACCGCACCTTTGTTTTTCAATTCGCCAAGCAGGCGGGAAACGACCTCCCGCGCCGTGCCGAGCTCGATTGCCACAGTCTCGTGCGTCGTCCGGATTGTGCCGGCCTTGCCGTGGGTCTGTTCCAGCAAAAAAGTGACCAGGCGGTGATCGGTCCGGTCAAAAGCCACTGCTTCCAGGGTCTGCAGGGTTTCGGTCAGGTGCGTGTACATGGCGGTAATCAGGTAATCCTTCCACGGCAGCTGGCGATCCAGTACCTCGTGATAGACGGAGGCTGGCAGCATGAACAGGGTTGCCTCATCCTGGACCTGGGCCAGGGCGGGGAAGTCTTCACCCTTGAGCTGGCAGGCAATTGAAACCAGGCAGGTTTCACCGGGGCCGGTGCGGTACAATGTCATCTCCCGGCCATTCGCTGACAGCTTGAAAATGCGCAGCAATCCCTTCATGACGAACGGAATGTACTGGCATTGCTGGTTTTGCTGCATCAGCATTTGCTCATCCGGTAATTCGACAATCTGTCCGGCGCTAAAAATCCGCTGGCGGTCTGCCTCTGTCAGTTGCCCCAAGACAGGAAACAGTCTGTCGATCAAGCTGATCTGATCCTGATTGATCATGGTAGCCCTCTTTCTGTTTTAATGCGATACAGCTTATCCGTTTATCCGTGAATTCCCGGGCCAATGTGAATTCCCCGGGCCAACGTGAATTCCCCGGGCTAATCGTTTATTTCGTTACATATAAGCCATGAATTCCCCGGACTTTTCTGCTATATTCTACCATAATAGCCATTGCTTGCAGATATACAAACCCATCCTTACAATATGAATGCTCATCAGGAGGCACTATGATTCACGATTTCCTGCCCATCAACCAGCCAAAACAGCCCAGCCGTCTGTTGCGGCTCCGAACTTCCCTGATCAGCGGCGTGTTGCTCGCGGCCTTATTCCTGGGTGGCTGCGGGGCGGCAACAAACAGCCCGGTTACCTCGACTCAGTCATCCGCAACGCAAGACCAGTCTCAGGCCACGACGCCGCTGGCCGTGACGGAGACGTCAACAACCCAGGTCCAGGCAAGTGGTTATCAGCGCATCGCGCCGGATACGGCAAAGCAAATGCTGGCCGAAGACGCCAATGTGCTTTTGCTGGATGTCCGTACAGCAGAAGAATATACTACCGGCCATATCGCCGGCAGCCAGCTTCTGCCCTACGACGAGATACCGTCCAGGGTTTCTGAATTGCCGGCTGACAAGAACCGGCCGATCATCGTTTATTGCCGCAGCGGCCGGCGCAGCAAACTGGCCGCCGATACCCTGCTCGGCCTGGGCTACACCAGTATTTACGATCTGGGCGGCATAGCCGACTGGCCTTATGATACAGTTCAATAAAAGCGGCCCGGTGTTGAAAATGGCAGGCGTTGTGCCGCTCGGAAGCACACAGCATGCATACAGGTAGCAAGTTGATCCATTGCTGCTGATGGGCACAGAAAACTGCAAAGACAATATGCGCGCGCATCCCGGACCGTTCCCGCGGTCTGACCGGGCACAAATAACTGAAAAAAGAAAGGCGGCCCGGGCCACCTTTCTTCTCTTCATTTGAAACGATTCTTTGTGCGCTGCTAAGGAACCGGATAAGCTTGCTGGCCGGCACAAGGTCCTGGATCAGATCTTGGTCTCAATCTCGCGGCGCAGGGCATCTTTGGATTTGACACCGATGCTTTGCATAATCAGCTGATTGCCGCGGGTCAGGGTAACAGTTGGAATACTCATGACCTGGAAGGCCGCTGCCAGGCCAGGCTGTTCATCGACATTAACCTTGCCAACCTTGATCCGGCCGGCCAGATCACCAGCCAGGGTCTCAATGGTCGGGGCGATCATGCGGCAGGGCGCACACCATGCCGCCCAGAAATCAAGCAGGACCGGTACATTGGACTGCAGCACTTCACGTTCAAAATTCTCCTCAGTTATGGTTAACACATTTTTACTTGCCATCAGTTTTAATCTCCTTCTATCATTTTCTTACTATTCGACTATTCCTGTATTCTTTTTTTCAGTCAGGTCCGGGCCTTTCAGATCGCTCCAGATTGCAGGACGGGCTGTAACGTGCAAATCACTGATCTGGCACCAGTATACTGGACCTTGCCGGCCTGTACCGTGATCAAGTTACAAATCCGGATCAATCCATCCAGCATGGAATATGGAGTGCAGATCATTCCGTCCAGCGTTTCCAGCAGAGCGCAGATCCGGCGTTATCCGGGCAATGAAGGGATCCCCGCCTGGCTTATCAGGGGAAAGCCCTTAACAAATTCAGCCATTTATGCCATACTAAGTAACGGATTCAATATTCTCACCGCGTAACGGATTCAATATTCACACCGCTTCGTTTACATATCGTTTCGCTTCCCTTCGCTCATCGCCTGATGCAAGTGATTACCAGTTAAAAGGAGTCTGTCCCATGTCTTGCAAGCCCCGCCGTTCTCTCCGGTCCCGTCTATCCGCCATGCTGGCCATCCTCCTGGCTGTCCTCCTGGCCAGCTCAGCGGCAGGCTGCGCGGCCATTGACCGTCTGTTGAAAATGCCACTGGTTGCC
The DNA here is from genome assembly GCA_964450865.1 of uncultured Oscillospiraceae bacterium. Taxonomy (GTDB): domain Bacteria; phylum Bacillota; class Clostridia; order Saccharofermentanales; family UBA5734; genus CAYVHB01. The sequence continues at coordinate 5,589 of CAYVHB010000007.1, forward strand.
AGTGAAACGACATCTGAACCGGGAACCTCCGGCACCGGGCCGGCCGGCAATGAAACTGCCGCGATCAGCAGCCCGCTGCAGATCAATGAAGTCTGCACGTCTAATTCCAGCATCCTGCAGACTGCCAATGGCCTGACCCCGGACTGGATTGAGCTGTACAACAGCGGCAACGCGGCACTGAGTCTTGACGGCTACGGGCTTTCTGACAATGTCAAGAAACCGCTGGCCTGGACATTGCCAGCCGTCATCATCCCGGCTCATGGCTACCTGCTGATCTATGCCAGCGGCGACCTGGCGGAAAACGAAGCCCAGGCCAGCGGCAGCAAGGAAATCTATGCCGATTTCCGGCTGGCCGCGACCGGTGAAGACCTGATCCTCTCCTCACCGAGCGGCCAGGTCATCGATGAATGGAAAATCCCGGTCTTGCCGGTTGACACATCTTACGGACGTGCTCCGGTTGCAACGCCGGCAGCCGGCCCGGGCGATACCGCCAGGCTGTTCTTTGTCAAGCCGACGCCCGGCCAGCCCAACGGACCGGACGGCGTGGCAACCGTCGAGCAGATGCAGGCTTCAGTCATCGATACCCTGCTGATCAGCGAGTACTGCACCAATAACGAATCTTTTTACGATGAAGACGGAGACTATCCGGACTGGGTTGAGATCTGGAATAAAGGCAGCGAGCCCCTGGTCCTGACCGGCTTTACCCTGACTGATGTCGCGACCAAGCCCGACAAATGGACCTTCCCGGCCCTGACCTTGCAGCCGGGCCAGTACCAGCTGCTCTGGCTGTCAGGCAAGGAAAAAACCTGGACTCCGGACAGCCAGGCTGCCTCGCCCGGCAGCCCGGACCAGGCAGCGACCCGGTCCGGTATCCACGTCAGCTTCAAGCTGGGCGACGCCGACCAGAACCTGATGCTGCTGGACACCCGCGGCCAGGTCATCAACATGGTCAAGCTGCAAAAACTGCCGGCTAATGTTTCATATGGTATCGTGCCCGAAAAACCAGCTGACTGGGTCTATTATCCGCGGCCCACACCGGGCCGGGTCAACGATTCGACCGGCTTTGCCGATCTGCAGGCCGCGACGGCCATGGAGAACAAGCCGGTCTGGATCAACGAGGCCTATGCCCAGGATACACAGATCCGGGGTGGCGCCAGCCAGTCCGACTGGATCGAACTCTATAACAATACTGGCCAGAAACTGGACCTGGCCGGCTATTCCCTGACTGATGATGCCGCCCGGCCACGCCTGCAGAAGCTGGATGGCATCACCATCAAGGCTCATGAATACAAGGCGATCCAGCTGACCAAAATGGGGCTGGCAGCCACCGGGGAGACCGTCACCCTTTTTAACACGGCCGGGGAACCGGTCGATATTTTTGCCACCGGTTACCTGCGCCCCGGCGGCAGCAGCGGCCGCCTGCAGCAGGCTGGCCAGCCGACGTCTGCCGACCGCGTCTTTTTCCTGCAACCGACCAAGGGCACGGCGAACACCAGCCGCAGTTATACCGCCTATACGGCCATGCCCCAGATCATCGCCCGGAACAAAGCAGGCGGTGCGGACAGCAGCAGCCTTTATCCGGACGGCCCGGTCACTGTTGAGCTGGCGGCAGCCGGCAGCAACACCCGCCTGTATTACACGTTGAATGGTGCCCCGCCCACCACCGAATCCACACGCTACAGCCAGCCGCTGACCATCAGCCAGACCGCCACCCTGCGCGTCATTGCCGTGTCTGAAGGGGCCCTGGCCAGTGACGAGGCGACACGCACGTTCCTGTTCGAGGATCACCATGACCTGCCGGTTATCAGCCTGATGGGCAAGGATGCGGACTTTTTCAGCAGCTCCGGCGGCGTCTGGACCAATTTCCGGGCTGACCTGGAAAAGCCGGTCAACGTCAGCTTCTACGAGACCGACGGCCGCCTGGGCGTCCAGTTCAACGCCGGCGTGGCCATGCATGGCCAATACAGCCGCACTGAACCGCAGAAATCCCTCGAACTCAACCTGCGCACCGGCTATGGCGATGATTATGTGACATACCCTTTTTTTAAAGACTACGATGTGACGACCTTCAAGCACCTGATCTTGCGTACATCCAGCCAGGACTGGCGCTATACCAAGCTGCGTGATGCCTTCATGTCGATGGTCGTCCAGGACCAGATGGCGGTTGACACCATGTCCTGGCGACCCTGTGTGCTTTACATCAACGGCGAATACTTCGGCCTCTATGAAATCCGGGAAAATCTCGACGAGTATTACTTCGAGGCGCATCATGGCGCTGATCCGGCCAATATCGACCTGATCAAGGGTAACAAGATCATCCTCGAAGGTGACTACAACAATTACGGGGCCCTGCTCGACTATGTGAGAACGCACAGCATGCAGAATGAAAAATCCTACCAGTATGTGCTCAGCCAGATTGACGAGCACTCCCTGATGGACTGGATCATTGTCGAGACATTCTTCAACAATCTTGATTCGGGCAACAAGAAATTCTGGCGCGAACGCAAGGAAGGTGCCCAGTGGCGCTGGGTCATGTATGACTTTGACTGGGCGATGTTCCCGTCCACTTATGAGAAAAATATCCTGAAATACGACCTGCTTGACCCGGCCGGCCACGGCCAGTACAACATCTTCAGCAGCACTTTGCAAGTCAAGCTCATGGCGAATCCCGCATTCAAAGAAGCCTTTATCGAGCGTTATGCCCACTTCCTCAACACCACCTTCGCCACGAAACGGATGCTGAATATTCTCGATGACATGACCGGACAGATCCGCAGCGAAATGCCGCGCCAGATCGCCCGCTGGAAATTGCCCTCCACAGTCCGTTACTGGGAAAACAATGTGGCGACCCTGCGCCGCATCACCAGCGAAAAACGGGGCCGGATGATCAAGATCCTGCAGGAGTCCTTCAATATCAGCTCGGCCAGGATGAAAAAGCTCTTCCCCGATGATTATTGAGATGCTGACGAAGCCACTGACAGCCAGGCCATTGCGACAAAGCATTTTAAAAAATACCTAGGAGTATGAGGGATGCGCAAACAATTCGAGCACCCAGACCAGCACCCTGCACTGGATGCAGACCCGATATGGTCAAAAAGGCCGGCACCGGGTATGAACCAGGCGCCATCAGCCAGCCAGTCGCCGGCAGTTCCGGCGCGATCCATCAGCCAGTCACCATCAGCCCAGGCGCCATCAGCCCCATCCTTCTGGGCCGGAATGAAAAAAGATCCTGCCGGCAGTCGTCGCGCGATGGCCGGCCCGGATCCTGCGGGCAGCCCGAAGCGGCGCACCAGGCCCATTATCTGGCGACACGAAGAGAAATATCTGCTGAGTGAAGACGCATTTTTGGCCCTGTATTATCAGCTTCGACCGGTCCTGACCCCCGATGATCACGCCAGCCAGCCAGATGATCCCTGGCACAGACCGGACTCAATCCAGTTTGCACAGCCGGGCGAGACCTGGCACAACCAGCACAACCGGCCTGGCACCGGTGATTACACAGCCGAGTCCAGCCAGTCCAGCCGAAATGACCAGAGTGCCCGGTCCGCCCTGCTGCTGCCAGATTTTCCGTCTTACCATGTACGCAGCCTGTACTGGGATACCTATGAGCAGCACGGTCTTTTCGAGAAACTGGCCGGGATCAGCCAGCGGCACAAATACCGGATCCGGATCTACAATTATGGCGACCAGGTCATTCATCTGGAGAAAAAGATGAAGCAGGGCGACCGGGTGCGCAAATTATCCGCGAATATGAACCGTGACCAGGTGGATCGCCTGCTGGCCGGCGACTATACGGCATTGCTGGAAATTCCCGGACTGGGCGAGGAAATGTATGCGGATATCCGCACCCGGCTGCTGGCCCCGCGGGTGCTGGTGGACTACTTGCGAATCCCGCTGATCTGGGAACCGGCTAATGTCCGGATCACCTTTGACCGGCATCTGGCGACCGGCATTTACCGGACCGACCTTTTTGATCCGTCGGCCGGCCTGATGCCCCTGCTGCCGGGCGGCCAGACCATACTGGAGGTCAAATACGACCGTTTCATGCCTGACTTTATCCGGGACCTGCTGCCCTTGCACGGCGCCAGCCTCCTGGCCGTCAGCAAATATGTGCTTTGCACCAGCGCCAGCCGGCTGGAAAGCTGGGAAGATCAGCAGGAACTGTAAAGCCCGGTACGCATCCGTCACCTGATCCAGGTCCTGCCCGGGTCCGCCACCCGATCCGGGCCTGGCCAGATGCTCAGTCCAGGACTCCATCATCCGCTTGATGTCAACGCCAAACTCCATATAATGAGAATAATGAGTCGCGAAAGGATATGCCCCATGAATGAATTACTGCAGAATTTTCTAGCCACCAACATCAATCAGGCCCTGACCCTGGAGCGCATCGTCCAGACCTTTGCCGTAACCTTGCTGATGGGTCTGCTGATTCTTTTCATTTATCGGCTGACCTACCGCGGTGTGCTGTTTAACAAGACCTTCGGGACAGCCCTGGTCATGGTGGCGATGGTTACCACCCTGATCATCATGCCGATCAGCTCCAACATTGTCCTGTCGCTGGGCATGGTCGGTGCCTTGTCCATTGTGCGTTTCCGGACCGCCCTGAAAGATCCGCTCGATATCGTCTACATGTTCTGGGCGATCGCCCTCGGCCTGACCTCCGGTGCTGGTTTCTTTGCCCTCGCCATCATCGGCAGCATCGTCCTGGCCCTGATCATGTTCTTCCTGACAACTGTACAAAGCCTGAGCCGGCGCCGCTCCTACCTGCTGATCGTCCGGACCAATAACGAATTTCAGGGTAACTTGCACCAGTACGTCCCGGCCTACCGCCTCAAGAGCAAGACTGTAACGGCCCAGGGCGTCGAGCTGGTCCTTGAGCTGGCCCTGCCCAATCAGGATACGCGCTTTGTTGATACACTCCAGCAACTGCCCGGAATTGTCTCGGCCTCCCTCGTCCGCTACAGCAGCGACTTCTGACCCGTTGTCAATCTGTCGCCCGGCGCCACCTGGCATCTGCCTGGGTCCTTGTTTGCTCATTTTCTCATCGTCCGTGGTATAATCAGAAGTGAGGGCGTTTAGCGCGCCATTCACACGGACATCCGCGCTTGCTGGCGGCATCAGCCATCTTTGTGACACCGGCAAGCGCAATGATTGAGCGGCAATCGGTTTCAAGAGGTGAGAATCTATGAAACAGCGATCTGTCCCGACCACATGCCAGTCTTTCATGTGCCTTCGTCCAGTCGTGATTGTTGTCCTGCTCCTGGCCCTGGTTATTGCAGCAAGCGGCTGCCAGATGATCGCCGGACTGCTTGGTTTTTCAACCAAGACCACAACCCTGCCATCAGCAACCAGCCAATCATCGCAATCGTTGCAATCATCACAATCGTCGCAGTCATCGCAGTCAACCCAGACTTCGCAGCCGTCCCAATCCTCCCAGATGACCCTGCCTCCCGAGACTTCCCAGACTGCTCCGTCCACGACGACAAAGACCACCACGGCGACCACCACGACAAAGACCACGACAAAGACCACGACAACCGCCGGTGAATCAGGTCAATACCTCGGCTTTGTCAGAGGAACCAAGGCAGCCACCAGCAATAATGGCGGAACGATCATTATCGATTACGTGGAAATGTATACAGGTGATGAAGCGATTGAAAAAGCGCTTGAGGATGATTCCGACGTTGTTGAGACGGACGAGCATGGCAAAAAGTATATTCCCAACGACTATTACATTCGCAACAATAATCCCCGTCTGCGGGTCTATGATCTGACCAGGAACTGCAAAATCCAGATGGTTAATATGGACGGTGCCAGTGACCATTTGACGACAGTGACTTTCAAGAAATTCGTATCCATGAATGAAGATTATCAGCGTCTGATGCACATTACCCTTAAAAATGGCATGATTACGGCGATGAAAGAACAGTATCTGCCTTGACAACGTTGACCGGCTCCCAACCTGGCTATGATCCGGCTCAACCGGGACCCAGTCAGGTTTGATGTCTGAATTTCCCGGTTAAAGCAAGCATACGATCAAAACCCCCGGCTGCAGCCCAGTCAAAAGTGTGCACCGGGGGTTTTTTATGCCTGCATGCTGGCAGGCCAGGTCTTCGAATCCGATGTTTAGTCGATCCGGTGTTTAGTCGAAAGCAACACCATTCAAGATCATTCCATATCAAGATCATTCCATCGTGCTACAGCCTGGCTTGCCATTTGTCCGCCCAAACCAGATCATTATAGCGGCCCTTGAATGCCGAGATGCCCATGATCTTGTCCAATACCTGCCTGATATTGTCCGGATTGCTGTGGTAAGCGTTGATGTAGCATTTCACCATGGTGGCGTCATGGAGATGGGTGGTATAGTTCAGGGAAACGAACACAGTAGGAACTTCCCAGACATACCATGGGCAGTCGCTGCTCAAAGCGGTCTTCCACCGGATCCTGTAGTTGTTTTCAGCTCCGTAACCCACAACATTTGCGAAGATCAGGGCTGCGTCAACTTCTTCTCTGTATTTGCGCATGTAACCTTTTTCACGGGTTGTGCCATCGTTGACGGTGACTTCGAAGCCGCGGCTCTTCAGCTCTTCAACGATGTTTTCCAGGGCTTTGTTGGCAGCGTAGATGCCACCCACTTCACCTTCCAGATAGTAGACGCGGATTTTCTTATGGGTTTCGGGGCGGATGGGCAACTGATTCAAGGTGTTCTTCACCAGGGTGATGCCCTTGTCTGCTGCATCAGCGCGCATCTTCAAGTGCTCTTCACAACCGATGACCTTCAAGTCTTCCGGCTTCTTGAGCAGTGTGCCTTCGGCCTGCTTTTTGTGCAGGTTGAGCTTGGCCTTCAAACCCAGGATCCTTCTCAAGGCATCTGTCATTCTCTCTTCACAGATGACGCCATTCTTATAACCCTTGAGCATGTAGCCGAAATCTTCATCCAGCTTGTTGAAGAACAGGAACACATCACAGCCAGCGGCGATGGTTTTAGGCACATAATCCTCACGTCTCATGGCTGAGGATAGGCCCAGCATGTGGCTGGCATCTGTGATGACCATCCCATTGAAGCCCAGCTTGTCTTTGAGAAGATCCTGGATCAGTTCCTCTGCAAGGGTTGCGGGCATGATGTCCCGGTCGCTCAATGCGGGGTTGAGTTTTTTCTGATAATGAGGGAGGGCGATATGTCCGGCCATGATCATTTCCACGCCATTGTCGATGTGGTTTTTATAAACCTTGCCGAAGGAGGCATCCCATTCTTCCGGGCTCAGCTCATTGACGCCAAGGACCAGATGCTGGTCGCGCTCTTCGGTGCCATCACCCGGCCAGTGCTTGATGCAGGTGATCATGTCGGGGACCGTCCGGTAACCTTCGATGAATGCATGGGTGTATTGGTTGACGGTGTCGGCGTTTGTGCCATATGCGCGGGTGTTGACGATGGTGTTCCTCCAGTTGAAGAGAATATCCACGCAGGGGTCGAAATTCACATTGACGCCGAGGGCACTGGCTTCACGAGCCGAAACAAGCCCTGCATGGTAAGCGGCGGAGGTATCCCCGACCGCTTCAGCCTGGGCGCCGGATGCGATATAGGTTCCATCGGAGCACGCGCCGTTTCCGCCGGAATCACAATTCGCAGCTATGAGGAGGGGGATTTTGGAATAGGTCTGAAGTTCATTCAACAGCCCTTGCACGGCTTCAGCTTGGCCACCGTGATAGCGGGCAATACCCAGGTGGTATTTTTCAATGATCTCCTTGTTGGAAAGGTCATTGCCGCTGAAGACATCCTTCCCGAAAACGAACAAATTGGTGAACAATTGACCGCATTTTTCCTCATCAGTCATGCCCCTGATGGTATCCTCGACCCATTTGATCTGGTCATCGGACAGGTAATAGGGCTTGGCACGAAGATCGACTATCCTTCCCATGTGAAAGATCTCCCTATATATATTTGAACTGACTCCCCCAAAAGTGGACAATCATTATTTTATCATAATCAGCGCCGGTCCAGCCAGTAGACGCTGTGCCTTTTTCGCCTGAACGTCCCGGTATGCGCCACCACCCTGGCCTATGCCGGAATTTTCTCGCCAATTAAAAAAAGCTTGCGCCATTTGTACTATTTGTTATAATACACTTATAACGAATCCAAGGAGGCGTGCCATGATCATACTCGATCTGCAAAGCCGGGTACCCATCTTTGAGCAAATCAAGACGGGCATCACGCGGTTGATCTATCTGGGCGTTCTGGCTGGTGACGAACAATTGCCGACCGTCCGGGCGCTGGCCGAACAGCTGGCCGTCAATCCCAACACCGTGCAAAAAGCCTACCAGCAACTGGAGGCAGCCGGCCTGATCTACCCCATCATCGGCCGCGGCAACTTCGTCAAACCTGGCCTGACCAGCCAGCTGGCCAAGCATGTCAAGATCCAGGCTGAACTGCGCCAGCTGGCCGGCCAGGCTTGTGCCGCCGGGCTACCGGAGAGCCTGGCCCTGCTGGCAGTCCGCGAAGCCTACCAGGATCCCACCGATCACCAGCCCGTTGCATCTGCACCCAGTGACCAGCAGCCAATAAGAGGTGACCATCATGATTAGAGCATCCCGCATCACCAAGGCCTTTGGCCCGATTACTGCCCTCAACAACATGAGCTGCCAGATCCAGTCCGGCTCGATTTTCGGCCTGGTCGGTTCCAATGGCGCCGGCAAATCAACGTTCCTGCGCCTGGTATCCGGTGTTTATAAGCCGGACGAGGGCCAATTACTGGTCAATGACCAGCCTGTCCTTGAGAATCCCGCCGTCAAGCAACGGATCTTTTTCGTGGCCGACCAGCCTTACTTCCAGCATCAGGCTACTATCGGCGAAATGGCCCGCTTTTACCAGGCGTTTTATCCACGGTTCTCCCGCGATCGTCTGACCCATCTGGAGAAAATATTCCCGGTCGATACCCGGCGGCGCATGGGCCAGATGTCAAAGGGCATGCAGCGCCAGGTTATCCTGATGCTGGCCCTGGCCTGCCAGCCGGACTACCTGCTGCTTGATGAAGCCTTCGACGGACTCGATCCGGTGGTGCGCCAGCTGGTCAAGCGCTTGCTGGCTGACGCGGTCGCCGGCGACGGTCTGTCCGTGATCATTGCCTCCCATAACCTGCGCGAGCTCGAAGATATTTGCGATCATGTCGGCCTGCTGCACCAGGGGGGTGTCGTCCTGGAACAGGACCTTGATTCGCTGAAGCTCGGGATCCACAAGATCCAGGTGGTTTTCCCGGCGCCGACCAGCCAAAGCGATTTCCCGCAACTGGATATTCTCAAATATAAAATGCGTGGTTCCATGGCGGAGCTGGTGGTCCGCGGTCAGCGCGAGGCCATCTGGGCCCAGTTACAGGCCCGTCAGCCGGTTTTCATCGAGCTCTTGCCCCTGACCCTTGAGGAAGTCTTCATTCAAGTTCTGGAGGTAGCTGGTTATGACATCAACACATTCCTCACCTGAGCAAAATCCAAAAGATCCGGCCAGCCAGTCCCGCTCTGACTGGCGCAGCCTGCTGGCCATGCTGGGCCTCAGCCTGAGCAAAAATAAAGTCGTCGCCATTACAACGCTGATCCTGATGCTGGTCACCTTGCCCCTGATCTTGCTGCTGATGCAAGGCCCAGCCGGATCTGACATAGATCTGGCCAATCAGCCCATCATGCTGACACAGTCTTTCCGTGGTCTCGTGACATTTTTGACGACTCCCATTTCCATCGCCGGGCTGATCCTCAGTGCCGGCCTGCTGTTTGGCTTCCTGCATAGCCGCCCGGCCCTGGACGTCTACCATGCGCTGCCGGTCCGCCGGCCGGCCCTCTTTGCCGGCCGCTTCCTGGCTGGCTACCTGCTGATCGCCGGCCCCCAGCTGCTGACCTTCGCCACTGTTCTTGGCTTGCGTTTGCTGCCTGTCTTGAACCTGCTATCGATCGGCGAGGTCCTGACTATCGCCGGCCAGGTCGCCCTGATGTCCCTGGCTGTCTATACCACAACCGTGTTCGCCTTCGTCCTGACCGGCACCATCTTTGACGCCCTGTTCCTGATCTTCCTGCTCAATATCGCCTGGCCAGCCACCCTGGCCACCCTGGACTTTTTCATCAGCCAGGTCCTGCCGGGCTACACGATCAGCAATGAAGCCATGAATACGCTGAGCCGCTATCTGCTGCTGACCCCGGTCGGTCAGTTTTTTGCCGCAAGCTACCTGCCACTGAGCGGGCTGAAGGCACTCTGGTGGCTTGGCTTGTGCGTCATCCTGGGCGGCGCATCCTGGCTGATTTACCAGCGGCGTCCCAGTGAGCTGGCCGGCAAGCCATTCGCCTACCGCGCCCCGTTCATTGCCCTGCGTTTCCTGGCCAGTCTCGTGGTCGGCCTGTTCTTCGGTTACCTATTCCACCAGTTCCAGGCTGGCCTGTTATCCTATACCGGCGGCCTGCTGGTCGGCGCCTTCACCACCCATCTGGTGATCGAGGTCATCCTGTCCCGTGGTTTTACGGGTCTGCGCCGCAGCCTGGTCAGTTTTGCCGCCTATCTGCTGATTTTCGCGATCGGCACAACGGTCGTGGCCACTGGCCTGTTCGGTTACGACTATCGGTTACCGGCCGAACAAGGGATCGTCGCCGCTGAAATCACCACCGATGAGCTTCTCCCCGTCTACCAGGCCAACAACACCATCGTCTACCCGGTGTTCAAGGATCCGGCCAATGTGGCAATCGTGCGCAGCATTCACGCCGCTTATGTCGACTGGCTGAAAAATAATGTCGCCAGGCCCTATTCGCTGACGAAAGGATCCCGCTTGCGGCAGCCAACGCCCGGATATCCCATAAACGCGGCCGGAATGGAAGCCTCGGCAATCATCCAGCCAGAGCTGACTGTTGACGGCAAGCCCTCCGTTGCCGATATTCAGCCAGTCAGCCGCATGACATCATGCCGCATCGCCTACCGGCTGGCCTCCGGCCAGTGGCTGACCCGGACCTATGTCATCGACTTTGCCCAGGAACCTTTTGCCAGCCTGATCAGCCAATTGAAAAAATCACCGGAATACCTGTTGCAGCAATTTGTGGCCTTCTTCCAGCCCGCTGCGCAAATGCCAGCAATTTCCTTGCTGGAAAAAACCGGCCAGCCCCTGTTCAGCTTGAGCAATCCCCGTGACACAGCCAAAATCAGCCAGATCCAGCAGGCCCTGCGCCAGGACCTGATGCAGGGAGCAGCCCAGGCAACCAACAGCACCTATATCGGCAATCTGACCCTGGACCAGTCCGGGGCCAACATCTGGCTCTCGACAGCCTATAAGGCAACCATCGGTGTACTCCAGGAATTGGGCCTGCTCAATAATCCGGAGGCAGTTGCCGAGCGCTATGAAACGATGTACATCGCGCGTCATCCGGCTGGCCTCGATACGGTTATGGAAATGCAAAAACTCAATGCGGATCTGAATGTCTCGGGGGCATTCAATGATTATTTCAAATATACCTACACGGCTAACTATTATCCGGCCGGCAACGCCAGCAGCCCTTATCTGAATAACACGGACGCTTTCATGCAAGTCAGCGATCCGGCCCAGATCAAGGTGCTCTATCAGGCTGGTGAAAAGACCTGGCCGGTCGCCGACACGGCCGCTACCAGCGGTTACCTGGTCCTGTTTGCGATGCGCGGCCAGGTCCAGGCGGACGGAACCATCAGCGGCTCTCTCCCCGCGCTCTATGTTCCGGTCTCCCAGATCCCGGCCGCCCTGCTGGCGCAGCTGCAGCCGTAGAATTGCCAGGATAAAATGAAACTGATTGCCGGGCCATCCCTGTTTGATTCAGGGATGGCCCCTTTCAGGCCAGGCGCCCTTTCCTTGAGCGATCCATTTTTACAGGCGGGGTGATGAATCCGCCAGCGAACGGCTTGTCGGGTCGTTAGGGGGCGTTTCCATGTTTGATGATACAAGACAAGCATCCGCCAGCGAACGGATCACAACCGGCCCGTCCAGTTCGGCCGCCATGCTCACAACCCGTTCGTGGCAGGTAAACAGCAGGGCCTGCCAGTTTTCCTGCCGCACAAGCCCCTGCAGCCACTGCAGGCCGGCGCGGGTCCGCTGGTCATCATACTGGATAAAGACATCGTCCAGCAGCAGCGGCATCCGGCCTGCGGGGCGCGACGTGATCTCGGCGACCGCCAGGCGCAAGGCCAGGTAAATCTGGTCGACCGTTCCACCGCTGAAATATTCCCATTCCCGGAACACCGGATCCTGCGGCGAAATCAGCTTGACCGCAAATGAGCGGTCAATCTTGAGCTCGGTATAGCGCTGGCCGGTCAAGCCGGCCAGATTGCGGGCGGCACACGCATTCAGGCGCGGGCCAAAGCTGGCTTGCAGTTCAGCGAATGCCTCCTGGAAAAGCGTACGGGCCAGGGTCAGGCCGTCATAATATTGCTGGGCTGCAGCGATTTTCGCCTGCAAGGCCAGGATGGTCTGGTCAAACTCGACGACAGGCAGGCGGGGCTGAGCGGCATGGCGGATAGCCGTCTCCAGGCGGGCGATCTCAATCCGGATATCGTTCAATACCTGCTGGCTGGCTTGAACGGTACGCTGGCAATTGTCCAGGTCCAGCGGATGGTGGGCAAATTGTAAAGACGGATCAGGAGCCCCGCTTTGCTGGTTTTTCCACCTCTCATTGAATGTCTCCCAGTCTTCATCACCGAGCATGGTTGCCAGATGTGACCGTGCCTGATGCACACGCTCAGCGGCGACCTGGGCGACGCTAATTAGCAAGCCTAGCCGGCGCAAACCGTCTTCAATTTCAGCTTGATCCGTGATTTCCCAGATAGCAGATAGCCAGTCAAACTCTCCTGAACCGGCGAAATACCGGCTATCTGGATTGCCAGGTTCATGGCCAGCGGTGAAAAGAGTGCCGTTGCCCTGTCCACCATCATTCCCGGCATCATGATCCCCAGCTTCGTGATCCCCGGCACCATGGCCCATCATCCCTGCGGCCGGCCCGGCTGTGCTTGCGGGTTGTCCGGCCTGATCGATCAAGTTCTGAATAGCTTGGCGATGCAGGGCCAGCGGCCCATAAAAGGCGACCGTCTGATAGCGGATCATCGATTCATGGGCTTGCGCTGCTGCTGCCCGTTGCCATGCGGCCTGCCAGGACTGCCGCTGATCATCCACCTGACTGATTAAAGCGTCCCGTTGTCCGAGCCTGAGCTGTAAGGTCTGCATGTCATCGCACTGCGTCAGATCCAGCCAGGCAGTCAGCTGCTGCTGATACTGCTGAAGTTGCTGCTCAAGATCTGCCAGTTGCCGGTCCACGCCGGCTTCCAGCACCGGCGATGGAATTTGCCGGACAATCTGCCAGTGTTCCCGTGCCTGGCCAAGGGCAGCCTCAGCGGCAGCAAGCCGCTCGGCCTGGGCAGCAATCTGACTGCGCGTCCGGGCCCGTTGATCCTCAAGAACAGCCAGCCGCTCTTCCCGCAGTTCCAATTCGGCCTGCAGGTCCTGGTTTGCTGCCTGTTGTCTGGCGATGAGTGACTGGAGATGTTGCCCGGCTGTCCTGACCAGCCTGTTGGCAGCATCCAGCTGAGCTTGCCGGGCCTGCTGTTGCGCCTGTCGCAATTGAACGGCCAAGGCCAATACCTGACTCTGGTCAGCCGGTTCACGATCGCGGGTTTGCCCTGCGTTGCTCGCCGTAGCGGTTCGATCTGCGGTGTTCAAAGTACCAGTCCGGTCCACGGGCTGGTATCCATCTGCTGACCCGGCGGATTTGCTGTTCAGCCGAGACTGCAGGAAATGCAGCAAAATGACGACGAATCCGGCGCCGGCCAGGGTGTAACCAATAGGGTGAATCCACAGGCCCAGAACGATCCCCGCAACCAGGAGAACAAGGCCGAGGATCAGCCCGATTACCCCTGACTGGTGTCCGGGCCGGGAGACGGCAGGGTTGGATTCCCGGCCGGCAACACTTCCCATGCTGACCCCTGCCAGGGTACCACCCGCGCTTTCACCTCGGCTCCCTGCCGCAGCCGCTGAGCCTGAATCGACTGCGGGGTCTGGCCGGTCAAATTCTGCCAGCCCGTTCGCCAGATCCGCCGCTTCAGTCTGCCGTTGCGCCAAATCCGCCTCAGCCGCAGCCAGTTCTTCGGCCATTTTGCCCTGCTGCGCTGTCATCGTCTGAATAAAACGCTCCAGGTCAGCTTTTTGCTCCCTGATTTGGCTGTCATAGCTGCGATCGTCACTGTCCAGGCCCTCAGCCTGCTGGCGCAGCTTTTCATAGGCATCGACAGCCTGCCGGACCAAACCGACCGCATCCTCGCGAGTTGCCTGATGCTGCTGTACCCATTGCTGCAACAATGCTTGCCGTTCAAGAGCAAGCTGTTCGCGCCGGCCCTGCACCTGTTCACGCAATTGCGGGATCTCGTTCAAAACGAGACTGAGCTGCTTGCGGTCCACCTGATCCAGTTTAGCTGTGCATTGCAGCTGCTCCTCGAGCCGGGTCAGCTGCTCCTGATACCGTGATGACTGCGCGATCTGCTCAGCCAGATTCCGGGCAGCCTCCTGCCAGGCCTGGATAGCCTGGCGGCCTTTTTCGACAAAGGCCGCGTCCAGTTCACAGGTGAAATCCAGCATTACCGGCCTGGTTGCGACCAGCTGTTCCGGCAACAGCTGCTGCAGATGGCCGGCAATCTCCGCCGCCTGGCCGGCATGGACATAGGTCGCATATTGCAAGCCCCGCTGCAGCCGGTCATATTGCGCCTCGGCTGCATCCAGCCAATACTTGCGCTGCTGCACCTGCTGCCAGCGCTGCTGATTGACCGCGGCCTTACCAGTCTCCAGATCTGTCCGGGCTTTTTCCAGATCAGTCGCGGCCTGTTGCTGCCTGGCCTGCCAATGGGCTAAAGCCAGCAAACGCCTGGCCTGTTCTGATTCCAGGCCGATGGCATCCTGGCGCTCCAGCGTCAGCTCCAGCAATTGCCGATTCCAATCATGCAGGCGACCGCCGCTGCCCTTCTCCGCTTTCAGCCTTGCCTGGGCTTCACGCAGACTGGCGTCCACCTGCTGATGAGACAGGTTTTCATCACCGCTACCCGCCAGATTAGTCAGCTTGGTCAGGGTCGAGTGATCCGGCGAGCCGAGCGGACTGGCCAGCTGACCGACAAAGACCGAATGAACGAATTCATCAGCGGTCATTTGCAGCAGGTATTCCCCCACCTCTTGCTGGCTGGCCAGGGGCACAATCTGGCCGGTCACATCCTGCATCAGGCACAGCCGGTCACCGGTGCGGGTCTTGCCAAAAGAACGTTCCAGCCGATAACGGACATTCTGATGTTCGAAAATCAGGTTGGCAGCCAGGTGGCTGCCGTCCCACGGCAGGTAGCGGCGGCGTTCATTTTCGCGAATGGAACGGGCATTGCCGGTAAAGCCGTAAAACATGGCCTTCAGGCAAGCCAGGATGGTGCTTTTACCCCATTCATTCGCGCCATGAAAAATTGTCAGCCCAGGCGCAAAGTCAAGCGTGCAACCCTGCAGCCGGCCAAAAGCGACAATTTCCAGTTTAATCAGCCGCATTGAATAGCACCTCCGCCCCGGCCATCGCCCGCAAGCCGAGGCTGCGCGCCAGCTCCAGCTGCTCCGCCTCAATCAGGCGGCCGTCCTGGCGGGCTGCCGCGATCCGCTCATTGGCCAGGCGTACAAAGACACCCCGCAAGGAATTTTCCCGGGCCAGGGTGGCCAGATCGAGGACGCGGGTCGTCTGGTCCTGCAGCTTCAGATAGAAAACTGCCGAAGCCAGCCGGGCGTGCAGAAAGGGTAAAACCGGCGCCGCATCGGCGGCGACGGCGCCGGTCAACGTAATTTTGTAAAAATGATCGGCCGGGCGGTTACGGCCGGCCGTAACGGCAATCGGTCCGGCCGGCCTGTTGCCCGTTTCGCGAATCAGGCCAGCTGACGAAACAGCAGCATTCTCTTGACCAAAGTCCTGGCTGGCCAGGGTTTCCTGAATGCAAGCCAGGATACCAGGCTGATCCTGGCAGCCGCTGATGTCAACAGACAAGTCAATAAACTGCCGTCCGGATAGCGGCATGAAGGCCAGGTCAAGATCAAAACGGAACGGACGCGGCCCCGGTCCCGGCTCCAGCACCGGTTCCAGCCGGATTGTAGCGGCGAGGTATCCTTTCGGTCCCGTTTCATCAAAACCGCGGCCCATTGGACAGCCACTATAGGCGTAGGCAGTCGATCCAGCCACCTGCAAGCCGCTGAATTGATGAACATGCCCGAGGGCGACATAGTCAAGGGCACTGACCTGCAACCATTGCAGGCTGACCGGATTATAAATACTGCTTGACGTTGAATTCTGCACATCACCGTGCAGGAGCAGCAGATTGCACCAGGCCGGGTCGGGCGGAGGCTGCAGATCAGCCAGTAATGGTGAGGTAGCAACCGCGGCAGCAAAGCCGACGCCATAAATCCGGACCTGCAGGTCAGCCAGCTCGACCATCGCCGGCTGCTCACTGAAAACGGTCACGAAACTGGGCCAGCTGGCAGTCCGATAGGGCGAATCCAGAACAGCCGGATCATGATTGCCGGGTACAATGAACACGCGCGTCGCGGTATCAGCCAGGCTTGCCAGCATGGTGATCACCTGGTGGACCAGGATTTCATCCGGCACCGGCCGGTCAAACAGATCGCCCGTTATCAGCAGAAGGTCGGCCAGCTGCGTCCGGCAAGCTTCCAGAATCGAGCCAAAAGCAGCAATCTGGGCCTGCTGCATGATAGCAGCCTGCTCAGGCCAGGCCGCAAATGGACTGCCCAGATGGAGATCACCTGTCTGGATCAGGCGGAAAGCCCGGCTACCGGCTAGCGGCCGTTCACGACTCCATACTCCAGGATCCCGGGCCGGATTATCGGGCTCAGCACAGTAACTTGCTTGTAAATTGAATCGGGACCTGGCAGTTTCGTCAGTCATTCCAGCATTCACCCCACCTGGTACGGAAGCTTTTCATGGATAGGCCAAATGAAATTCGAATTTGTGGAGCTATCTCTTTATTCAAGGTTTCTAAGAATTTCATGATAGCGCATTGTTGCCAATTCACTTGTTTGTCCCTTTTTACATAATGATAAACCAGCCAACTTCGGAACAACGCGCTCAACCACAATCTGCCCATCTACCATTTTCGATTCCAAGATTTCCAAAGCTTCGAGAAACCGCTTGTCCTTCTTTGCCTGGTTGTAAAAGGATAGGACATAGACATATACAAAAAGGTTGTAGTTTCGGAAAGGATATTCAACTTGCATGAATAATGTGCCAATTCCATAATGGCAAGGGCCAATGGGTTTCCTGATTGTCCAATGATCCAGCAGGAAATCTACTGCCTTATCAAGCGCAGGTTCTTTGTTGAGATAGTCGCTAAAGCGAAATGCGTCTAAGGCGGCAAGTGTTGGCAATGGATTTGAATATTCTGTTTCGGGACCCCGGCCAAAGCTGAATTTATTACAGCGCCACCCTCCATCTGTCTGCTGGCTGTTCAATAAATACTGGAAAGTCTTTTGCAGTCTGAAATCAGAAACATACCCCATGTGGCAAAGCGTATTAGCGGCATGGATTGTATGGCATGGGTAAATAGCGCCTTTAGAATATAATTTGAAACGGCCATCACCCTGCCAGGTACTAAATATTAATTCAGCACTATCTTTCAATATTGATTCTGTAGGCTCCATTCCTAATTCTAACAAGTACATGACGCTCTCTATAGTCGAAAATGGCGCACCTTTTATTAATCGCTTATCAGGTGTTGTCCAAAGGTCAGCACCATTGTCGAACCGGTGTGATAATATCTCATCAATGTCCGATTCATTCTGCTTCTCAACGGCCATTCCTTTCACCTCTCTTCACCCCACCGATAAGCAATGCATAAACAGCAGTTCATCCCACAAGGGGCGATCAATTTTTCATCCATGGATACACCACTTCATTTAACACACGTATATCCTGCTCTCTCAACCTCTGAAACACCTGAATTCCAAGCATTATAATCTTTTGCCTGAATGGCGGCTTAAAAATTTCTCAGCGTTTTTTGCCACCGCTTTTCGGCGACTTCCCAGTTGTCCTTCTGCAAAATTGATCATCGCAGCTTGACTCCCTGAGACGTCAAAATAATGTTCAAAGCATTCCAGCACCTGCCCACACACAATGCAATTGCACTCAGGCGAGGGCTCGCCTTTATTCATATAAACAATTTTCGGCACTTCTAATAATCTCCTGGTGATGTCACTTTCCAGTTCAGGATTGGCGAGTACAATTTTCCAGGCATTTCCAATGACATTCGCGGCCGTAATCATCTGTGGATCTTGAATCAATGCAAAGTAGTCCTGATAGATTGCCCCGAACTTATCCTCATAGTCGACCGCTGAGAGATTAGACAGGGTCAGGATTCCGTCCCATTTGATGAAACTGTTTTTGTGATGGAGCCATTTGAAAATATCCTCAAAGTAGGGATAGATGAGTTCTGGTTTTTGCTCACTCACCATACGAATGATTTTTGTACACACATATTTAACACTGGATGTTTCTGTTAAGACAATCTCAAACAAGGAATTTAAGATCGTTGTGTTTTCAATGGCTTCAACGATGAATAGATTCAAGTCCGGTTTTGCTTTTAAACGATTTATTAGTATTTCTTTATCCAAAATTCCACCGCCTTTAAAATTATTTGTTCAAGTTCATACCATCAAATCCTGGTTATCAGGCCAATAATAGCAATGACATTCAATGGTTTCCCGGACAATAATTTTCTCAATGACTAACTATCATTTTATCATATTTCGACGATGTCGGTTAGCCTGTTTCGCGGCAGTTATATCAACACAACGGAAAAAATCAATACTGACCTTACTACCCCGGTTTATATTAGAACATCTAAATCGACCACTCGCGAAGCATAATGTCCCCAAGATGAAGGCAAAAAAGTGCTGCGCAAAGGCATTAACCACATCACCAGGCTGATGCCAAAAAATGAAATTACGCAGCTTAAATACCCCGGATGACGAATCCAGCGATACAGGCCAGTCGTCACGAGCCGCTGATCGTTTCGAACGCCGCAAAGAGCAGCAGCCCAATCCATCGGAATACTCCTTTACGTGGGAGAGGATCCTGAAAAGTGCACAAATTACCAGGGAAGAACGAAAATCAGGAATGGCACTGAGATAAAGCTAGCCAGTTTGACCAACCGTTTCTGGCTCTTATTGTGTGGTGTATCCATTCTTTTTGACGACCAAGATTAGTGCGACAAAGTGTCGAAGAAACGCTCAATGCCATGCTGGACACTGATCCGACTGCTGGCTGACGTTCAGCTACCAAGTGAGAATCAAATGTGCGCAATTTTCTTGACACTTCCAACCCCCTCGGCGTTAATAGTCTTTTTGTATCTCATCTTTCCAGTTTCTTTGAAAAAGGGAAGCTTTTCTACAGCCTTACCTATGAAAAGCTTGATTTCCGCTTTGCAGGTCATTTCGAATTCCCTTTACAGCCGATCACTTTTCGCCGTTATGAATTTCTCCGCAGAAAGCCATGTTTCACAATCTCCCTGCTTACCCGATAATCAGCTGCTGCCTGAAACGGTTGTCATCGGCAGTTGTATTGAGCAGGAGATTGTGGTTGCGGTCAACCATTTTTCGCAGGATGTAAAGACCGAGGCCACGGGCAGGTCCCTTGTTGCTGACTCCTTTGTCAAACATCCGGACGATATCCGGCTTGCCCTGGCAGGGATTCTCCACCGTCAGCTCAACGGCGTTGTCCTGTTGTGAACGGATGCTGATCACGACCGTTCCGGCCGGCATGTCGCCGCCAGCCAGCGGCTGCGTATCTGGCGCAGGCCTGACCTCGGCCGCTGCCTCAATCGCGTTGTCGATCAGGATACCGGCCGCTTCACACAGCTCGGAATTGCTAAGATTGATCTGCTGGACCGGCTCCGGGACAAGCAGCTTCATTTCCACACCGCGGGAACGGGCGTATTCGAGCTTCTTCAGGATCAGGCCAGCCAGGCCGGGATTGCCGATATGCTGGCACATCGTCAGATTATAGGTCGTCCCGGCGCCGGACCGGGCAATACCTTGGACATATTCAGACAGTTCCGGCCAGGCTTGCATCTGGACAAGCCCCAGGATGGACGCGTTGTGATTGTCGTAGCCATGCTTGATGATACGCAGTTCATCGATCAGCTGCTGCAGGATTGTGTTGTAAATCTGCTGCTGATGCAGCTCCTCTTTGCGCCGTTCGGCCCGCATCAGGCCGAGAGTCAGGATGATCAGGGCGGCAAAGTAAAACAGATAAAGCGGGCCGAGAGCCAGGATGATGGGTAAATTCTGCTGGTCATTGACCCGGGCCAGCGTGAACATATTAAAGAAGAGAATCGCGAAATTCAGGACGATAAAGACAACAAATTGCCAGCGCAGCGACTTGCTGAGGATGGGCAGCCTGATCCGCGCCTTGAGGAAAAGTATCAGGGCACAACCGGCAATTTCGACCATGTAAGTAAACAGATTGACAGCAATAAAGTAGGGAAGCTTGCTGATCTCGGCTTCAACCGTTGTCCCGGCCAGCATCGTGATATAGACAGCTGTGCTTATTGCGAGGATCTGTAGCAGATTCACAATCAGGGTCGGCAGGATGACCCGTTTCAGGCTGGCATCAGCGGCGTAACGCACGATCAGGAAGGTCAGGGCTATCTGGCCGGCCAGCAGCAGCAGATCCATGGCCGGTATCAGGTCAGGCAGCCAGGGCGCATTGACCAAGTATAAAATGACCGTGATCAGCGCGGTTCCGATCGTCGCTTTGCTGCGATTCAGCGGCAGCTTGTTGAAACGCAGCACCATCAGGATCAGGATGATCGCATCACCGACATTGATCAAAAGCCTGACTATTTCATATAGGACATCAAACATATGAAAACTCCTCCACAACGCTCTGGCAGCGGTTGCTGCTACATGTTCAAGCCTGACGCCAGCGATATTTGACGATTCCGATCAGCCGGTCCTTGTATTTGCGGCTGAGATAACATTTATGGCCGGATGTCAGGTAAATATCGCCGGTACTCAGCTGGATTTCGGCAATATAGCGGGTATTGATCAGGAAACTCTTATGGCAGCGCACAAAGGCCGGGTCAACGGACAATTGCGCTTCAAAGCTGTCCAGCGATTGCAGGCAGGTCACTTCCTTGTCCGGCATGTGGATGATGGCTCGGTTGCCAATTTTCTCGATAAAAAAGATCGCCTCGCGCTGGAGCAGGTAGACCGTTGAGCCAGAGCGGACTTCGAGAATCCGGGCAGCCGGGACTGGCGGATTGTCGAGCACGATCATGTCGGAAGCAACCCGGTGCAGGCAGTTAAACAAGGCCTCACGGGTGACCGGTTTGGGCAGGAAGTCGAAAGCCCGCACCTTGAAAGCCTGCAGGATGTATTCCAGGTGTTCGGAGATAAAGATAATATAGGCGCGTGGCAAAGCCTGCCGGATCTGGGCTGCCAGATCATAGCCGTTCAGCTTACCTTTCAGCTGAATATCGAGCAGGAAAACATTGGCCGGGGTCTGGCCAATGCAGTCGAGCACTTCCTCGGCCAGCTGGGTCGTTTTAATCAGGTGAACGGCCAGGGCATCAGACTGGCTGATCGATTCAATATAATCGTGCAGCATTTGCCTGTATACCTGGTTATCCTCGCATATGACAATCTCGAGCACGACAGATCCCTCCCGGAATGATACATCATGAAACTGGTTCGCCGGTTTCGCCTCGCCACGAACGATGGATGATCACCGATTTCGTACGTTCGCCGGTTTTGCCTGAATAAACCGATTTACAACATGAAAGAAGCTTGAATGATGGACTCAGCGTAACATTTACGAGATCAGGTTACCACTTCGAAACTTCCACAAATCTATCACGATTTTCTTTTTATGAGGTTTGAAACGTGGATGGCTTTGACCGGATGCAGAACTGTGACCAGCCGACGTCCGTAGATCGTCAGGATTTGTCTACAATATTCAGTTTATTCATAGATTGACTTTTACTGGTCAATTCTCCATTGAAGCCGCAACAAAAATGAAGCCGGACCATCCTTTCGTACTGGCGTACGGGGATGGCCCGGCTGTTCGAGTCTGCGGCGGGTCAATATTCAATTCAGGTTAAACTTTGGCGGTGAGCGGGCCAATCACTCGATATCGCTGAAGTGAGGTAATATTCCGCAACGGGACCAGGGCGAACTGCTTGAACCAACAACGGGTGATCTTTCAAGCCATTTCCGTGCTGCTGAGACGGCTGAACTGTTCAAGCTTGAACGCGTACAGGTGCTGTTTATGCCGTCGGCTGAACACTTCAATGGTTGCACAATATTTGTCGACCATGCAGACAACCAGCGATTCGAGATGACGGGGCCAACGGACAGTCATTGGCCACATATGCTTGAGGATAATGTCCTCTTCCCGCCGATTCAACCGGAAGTGGCGGCGCGCATTGCGCAGGGCTGTCGATGGGTGATTGAAACCATGGAGACCCTCGCAACTGCCAGGCACATGCCAGTCATAGAGATAAAGGTCATGGAGCAGACCGCCGCGGGCTGCCGCGTACTGATCCAGGCCCAGGCGCCGACAGACTCGATAGCTGTGCCAGGCAACCGAGAGACAGTGCTCAAGACAGGTAACCTGGCCGTGATGGATGAAATTGTCCATCGACTGGACTACGGGGGTATGCAACAGGTCCCGGATACTCTGGATAAAAAGTCCGGGCATCAGGACCGGGGAACGGGCGACTGGGTGGTTGGTGGCGTGATCGGTCATGCAGCCACTCCTTTCTGAGAACTACTATTATTATAATTGGTTCCTGACATGAATGATGTTTGATTTCGTAATAATTCTGTAAAATTTCTACGAAGCGTCACAGGACATCCCGGGTGGCAATAACATCAACACCCGTGTTCAGCACATTGGCAATGATGCAGTCACCCTGATGAACCGGCGGCTGGATGGTAACCTGGCGGATAGCCCGCAGGCAGGCAAAAATCAGGTTCTTCGGAATCGGTCCGCGCGTCCGGACACTCAGGGGCAAGGCCCGGCCCTGGACAGGTATCAGCGAAGTCACCATTCGCCGTGGCTCAATGATTTCATCACGGGCGTAGCCTTTGCCACGGTCACAAAGATAACCGCTGATCCTGCTGATCCGGCGCATACCCGGGCTGGCAGCAGCAACCGTTCCCTGTTCTGCTGGCAGGGCTGCTTGACTGATACGCCCCTCAGTCGCCGGCTGGACATTGGCCGAATCCCCGCTTTGCTCACCCGGCACGCGCGAAGAATCTTGCCCGGCTTCGCTCCATTCAACAATCAGCTGACAGCCCATCGGACAACCAATACAGATTAATTCCTGGCGATGGGTCGCTGCGGCTGGCGATTGGGATTCATGATCTGTCATCATGTCGAATCATTCTCCTCCCTGCCCGGTCAGTGATCTGCCGCTGTTCCGGGAACAACCGTCAGGCGCAAGCCGGCAATGGCCGGATCGGCCAGACGGCTGGCGGTCACAACGATGGACGCCATTTCACCGGGAGTCAGAATCCGGCGCGGCTGACGCAGCAGCTGACCGGCTGGCTGCTGGTTGTCGTCCAGTGCCTCCATAACCAGCGTCGCCGAGCGAAAGACGTCGGTGGGCCGGAAGGAAAACTCAATCCGCTCAGGCTGCTCAGCTTGCTTAAGCTGGCTGGCAAGATCATGACGCGCGATAAACTGGGGCACAATCCCGCGGACACCTGGGCCGTTCAGAACTGGTATGAGCCGGGCTGTTTGTTGCGCAGGCTGCACCGGTTGTTCCTGGGGCTGGGCCGATTCTTCCAGTGAGTGTAACGGTTGTTCCGGCGGGTGAACGGGTTGACTCAAGGGCTGGATTGTCTGTTCCAGGCGCCGGTCTGATTCCTGCAGACTTTGGGGCGTTTTTATCAGGACCTGGGTGCTTTGTCCCGCGGCTTGATTCTTCTCAAGCCAGGCGGCAGCGGATCGTCCGGCATGTTCGGCCTGGGCTGAGACGTGATCGACCAGGTCATGGACATGCAGGACATTGCCGCAGGCAAAAATCCCGGGAACTGTCGTCACCAGGGTCTGGTCGACCAGCGGGCCGCGCGTGGCCGGATCAATATCAACGCCAGCAGCCCGGGACAGTTCGTTTTCCGGGATCAGGCCGACTGACAGCAGCAGGGTATCACAGTCCCATTCGACTTCAGTCCCGGCGATAGGCTGGCGTGTCAGGCTGTCAACCGCGGCAACGGTGACGCCGGTAACTCTTTCCTGGCCGTGGATTGCGACAACGGTGTGATTGAGCAGCAGCGGGATATTGTAATCCTGCAGGCATTGCACGACGTTGCGCGTCAGGCCGCTGGAATAGGACATGATTTCCACGCAGGCCAGGACCTTTGCCCCTTCAAAGGTCATGCGCCGGGCCATGATCAGGCCAATATCGCCGGAGCCCAGGATCACGATCCGTTTACCGGGCATGTAACCTTCCAGATTGGTCAGGCGCTGGGCGGTTCCAGTCGTCATGATCCCGGCACAACGGGTGCCGGGGATGCCCAGGGCCCCGCGTGGCCGTTCCCGGCAGCCCATGGCCAGGATGATGGCCCTGGCCTGGAAAACCTGCAAGCCATGGGCCGGACTGACCGCCGTGACCAGATGGCGACTGTTGCCGGGCACGGTTTCTGACATGTCACCGGCTGCATAATGCGGTTCCTGCTGGTATCCGCCGGATATGTCCAGTACCATGGTGTCACACTGCCAGGGAATGCCGCGGCTTTCCACCATGGTGACAAACCGGCTGGCATATTCAGGGCCTGTCAGTTCTTCCTGAAAATAATGGAGACCGAAGCCATTGTGAATGCATTGCTGCAAGATCCCGCCCAGGCGGGTATCACGCTCAAGAATCAGCAGATCCCGGCAGCCGCTGTCCCAGGCGGCGATGGCTGCCGCCAGCCCGGCCGGTCCGCCGCCAATAATCAGCAGATCAATCTGACGCACGTGCTTGCACCCCCTCGCCTCCGCTCAAATCCCCTGAAGCAGAACAGCCGATCATCCGTTCACCGGCCGGGTGACCATCTGGCGATATATCCTCGCCAATCCGGCCAGTCAGCAAATGCGACCGGCCGCCAAACTTGGTCAGGGCCAGCGGCGCAATACCCAGCTCTTCGCTGAGGATCGCCAGTACCCGGGGGGTACAAAAGCCGCCCTGGCAGCGACCCATCCCGGCCCGGGTCCGGCGCTTGATACCGTCAACGGTCCGGGCTCCCAGCGGCCGGCGGATCGCCGCCCGGATCTCAGCCTCGCTGATCTGCTCACACCGGCAGATGATGCGGCCATACAGGGGATTTTCAGCAATCAGGGCCGAACGGGCCGGATTATCCAGATGGAAAAACCGGGGCTGAAAGGGCGGTGGCGGCGCAAAGGCAATGACCGGCCTGGCTGCCAGCCGATCAGCGATTTGCCCGGCCAGCTCAACACCAATCGCCGGGGCCGCCGTCAGGCCAGGCGACTCAATACCAGCCGCATTGAAAAACCCCGGTACATCGGGTGCCTCGCCGAGAATGAAATCATCACGGTCCGCATGGGCCCGCAAGCCGGAAAAGGCAGTAATGAACTGATCTCCGGGAATATCCGGCCAGGTCCGGCGGGCTACAGTCAAGATCTCGGCCAGTTTCGGCGCGGTCGTCTGAACATCTTCTTTATCATCGATATCTTCAGCTGTCGGACCCAGAACCAGGGTCTGTTCAACGGTCGGTGTCACGAGAACGCCTTTACCCAGTGCTGTCGGCAACTGAAAGAGTGTCGCATGAAAGCGGGCGCCCTGGCGCTTATCCAGCATCCAGTATTCACCACGCCGGGCCCGGATGGTGAAGCGGTCCGCACTCAGCTGGTTGTTGATGACATCGGCATAGACCCCGGCCGCGTTGACCAGGACGCGCGCTGCAAAAGTGCCGCGACCAGTATGCAGAATAAAACGCGGGGCCATCTGGTCAGCCATCCTGGCGGCGGTATCACCCTCGCCGGTGAATATGACCGCACTGGCTCGGCTGGTATCGGCCGGGCCGGCCGATTGAACCGGACAATCGAGATAGAAATCGACGCCATTGACTGCCGCGTGTTCAGCGAGGGCGATCGTCAGATCATAGGGGCTGCAGATGCCGCCCGTTTCCGCCAGCAGGGCACCTGCCACCTGTGGACTGACCAGCGGTTCGCGACGGCCCACTTCAGCCGCACCCAGGATCGACAACCCGTCCACCCCGTTTGTTCGGCCGCGCTCCAGCAGCTTGTACAGACCCGGCATTTCCTCCGGAGCCAGGGCCAATACAAGTGAAGTATTGCGGATATAGGGGACATCCAGTTCGGCACACCAGGCCGCGAACAGGCGATTGCCGGCAAGATTGTACCTGGCTTTCCGGGAACCCGGCCTGGCATCATAACCAGCATGAACAATGCCGCTGTTGGCCTTGCTGGTCCCTTCGGCTACATCTGAATGCTTGTCAAATACAGCGATACTCAGATCAAATCTTGCCAGTTCCCGGGCGATGGCACAGCCGATCACCCCGGCGCCAATGATGCAGACATCATACGTCCTTTGCATAGCATTTATTCCAGCAGGGACGCGACTTCGCGCAGGTTGGCAATAATCGGGATATGCTGCGGACAGTGGCCTTCACAAGCCGCGCAGGCGATGCAGTCCGAAGCCTTGCCGCCCGGCCCCATGACCCAGCGGTAATGACCTTTCGCACTGTCCAGGTTGTTATAGGTTGTATAGGTATTGATCGCGCTGAAGGCTCCGGGAATGTTGATTTTCTGCGGACAATCCGGCACACAATACTTGCAGTCGGTGCAGGGAATCGTCGGGATGGCCTGCAGCCTGCGGACCACTTCCGCCAGCAGGTCCTTTTCATCAGCTGTAACGGGCACAAAATCTTTCATGGTCAGGATATTGTCGGCCAGTTGCTCCGGATTGGACATGCCGCTGAGCACGGTTACGATCCCTTCGAGGGAAGCGGCGTAGCGCATCGCCCAGGAGGCGACTGACGCCGCCGGGCGGGCTTGTTTCAGCAGCTGCTGAATCGACGGGGGCATAACCGCCAGCGAGCCGCCCTTGACCGGCTCCATGACGATGACCGGGATCTGGTGCCGGCGGGCTACTTCAAAACAGGCCCTGGCCTGGACGTCTTCGCTTTCCCAGTCAACATAATTGATCTGCAGCTGGACAAATTCCATCTCCGGGTGCAGAGTCAGGATCCGGTCCAGCACGTCAGCCGTATCGTGGAAAGAAAAGCCGGCGTGGCGGATCAGGCCCCGGGCCTTGAGGTCCTGCATGAAGTCCCACATCCGCAGGCGATCCAGGTCGGAGAGGCGGCTCCGGTCGAGGGCATGGAGCAGGTAAAAGTCAAAATAGCCGGCGCCTGTGCGGGCCAGCGAGGTATTGAAGCGGTGCATCAGGTCGGCAGGCTGGTGAATATCCCAGACCGGCAGCTTGGTCGCCAGCTGGAAGGCTGACCGCGGATGGCGCTCGACCAGGGCCTCACGGGCCGCGACCTCCGATTCGCCGTTATGATAGACATAGGCCGTATCAAAATAAGTAAAGCCATTGGCCAGGAAAGTATCCACCATCTGCTTGACCAGTCCGATATCGATTTTGCCGTCCTGTTCGGGCAGCCGCATCAGGCCGAAGCCCAGTTTGGGTATGTCATGGCCCAGATATTCGTTGTTCATAAAAACCTCCTGTAGTCGTCTGCACATACGGTGAAACCCGGCCAGTATGGAAACCGGCCAGGTTTTCGCAGGGGAGCACGAAAAGTGCGTGATTTAAAATCACGCTGACTGATTATCCCTGAATGACCGGGTTGCTCAGGGTACCGATACCGTTGATTTTGACACTGACCACATCACCGGCTTTCAGCGGTCCAACACCCGCCGGGGTACCGGTCGTAACCACGTCACCGGGCAGCAGGGTCATGACCCTGGTAATAAAAGCCAGCAGTTCACTGACCGACCAGATCAGGTCGCTGATTGGCGCATGCTGGACAATGTGGTCGTTGAGTCGGGTGGTGATGGTCAGGCTGGCCAGGTCCAGGTCGGTGGCCAGGGCCGGGCCAATCGGGGCAAAGGTATCAAAGCCCTTAGCCCGCGTCCACTGGCCGTCTTTTTTCTGCAGATCCCGGGCAGTCACATCATTCAGGCAGGTATAGCCGCAAATATAAGCCGCTGCGTCTTCGGCCCGGATGTGATGGGCCGTTTTGCCAATCACCAGCGCCAGCTCGCCTTCATAATCAACCTGGCGGCTCAGGTTATGCTCGGGCAGGATGATGGGCTGGCCGGGCGCAAGCACACTGGTCGAAGGCTTGATGAACAGAATGGGCGTATCGGGAACAGCATTGTCAAATTCACGGATATGATCATAGTAATTCTTGCCGACCGCGACGATTTTTGATGGTTCACAGGGAGCCAGCAACTGGTAGTCAGCAAGCGGGACGATGGTGCCGGCCGGTTCACCGCCCAGGTAGGGGGCACGGCTGAGCAGCCGGACGCTGGCCGGCTCGAGGATGCCCCAGGCCGATTGACCTCGATAGCTTACACGTACGTATTGCATGGGTCCTCCTTTGGGATCGAAAAGTGTATGCTGGCTGGCCGCATGACAGGTCAGCCGCCAATGCCGGCTGATTTGAGGTCAACGTCGGCCAATCATGGTCATTGACCCGGTCGACAGCGCGTACGCAGATAATCTGCAGTCGCAGGCGATGCCGGCCAATCTGATGATACTGGCATTCGCGCACAAAGGCCGCAGCAATCCTGCCATCTGGCGGATCGCTGCGGCCAGCGCAGGCTGGTCAGTTTTCGTCGCGGGTCGTCACGAAGAAGCAGCCGCCGGCTTCATGGGCCGGATTTTTGCCGGTGGTCAGGTACTCATCGATCGCCTTGGCCGCGGCCTTGCCGGCACCCATGGCCAGGATGACAGTCGCAGCACCCGTGACCGCGTCACCACCGGCATAGACGCCATCTTTGCTCGTGGCCATGGTTTCGTTATCAACAACAATGCCGCCCCAGCGCGTGGTCTCCAGGCCGGGCGTGGTCATCTTGATCAGCGGATTGGGCGTGGTCCCGATCGCCACGACGACAGTATCCATCGGCAGGATAAATTCCGAGCCCTGGCGCACAACGGGGCGGCGCCGGCCGGAGGCATCCGGTTCGCCAAGATCCATTTCCACGCACTCCATTGCTGCTACCCAGCCGTCATCCGTACCGATAATCCGGGTCGGATTGGTCAGAAGCCTGAAAATGATGCCTTCTTCCCTGGCATGATGGACCTCTTCCAGACGGGCGGGCAATTCATGCTCCGACCGCCGATAGACGATATAGACCTCCTCGGCGCCGAGGCGCTTGGCACTGCGCGCGGCATCCATCGCGACATTACCGCCGCCAATGACCGCCACCCGGCGGCCCACCTTGACCGGCGTGTCACATTCCGGGAATTTGTAGGCTTTCATCAGGTTGACCCGGGTCAGGAATTCATTCGCCGAATAGACACCATTGAGATTCTCGCCGGGAATCTTCATAAAGCTCGGCAGTCCGGCACCGGTGCCGATGAAAATGGCCTCAAAACCCTCGGCGTGCAGATCATCGAGGGTCAGGATGCGGCCGATGACCATATTGGTTTCAATCTTGACGCCAAGGGCGCGCAGATTGTTGATCTCCTCCTGGACAAGGATCTTGGGCAGGCGAAACTCCGGAATCCCGTACATCAGGACGCCGCCGGGCACGTGAAACGCCTCGAATATAGTGACATCGTAGCCTTGCTTGGCGAGGTCGCCGGCACAGGCCAGGCCGGCCGGTCCGGAGCCGACGATCGCAACCTTGTGCTGATTCGGCGGGGCTTTGTCGGTCTTCGGCTTGCGATTGGCCATATACCAGTCAGCGACAAAGCGTTCGAGGCGGCCGATGCCGACCGACTCGCCCTTTTTATTGCGCACACACAGCTCCTCGCACTGCGTCTCCTGCGGACAGACCCGGCCGCAGACAGCCGGCAGCGAGTTGGTGGCAACAATGACATGATAAGCGGCTTCAAAATCGCCCGCAGCCACCAGCTTGATAAATTCGGGAATCTGCACGTTGACGGGGCAGCCGGCTACGCAGGGCCTGTGCTTGCACTGCAGGCAGCGCTGCGCTTCTTCCATGGCCATGGCGGGCGTATAGCCAAAGGCCACCTCGGCGAAATTCTTGTTGCGGACGACTGGATCCTGCTCCGGGATCGGCACTTTTTTCTGGGACAAATTGACCATTCTATCTGACCTCACTTATCTGATCATTGAAGAATAGGCGCCATGCCTTCGTGACGCATTGCCTGCTGACTGGTTGTACTGCCTGCCGGCGCCCGGACGTTGACCGGACTGCACAGCCGGACAGCTCACTGGTCTTTGCGAATCTCGCCGGTTATACGGCAGCGATGAGCCTCCAGCGACCGTTTCTCATCATTCTTATACATGGAGCCGCGCCGCATCGCCTCGTCAAAATCGACCAGGTGGCCGTCAAAGTCCGGGCCGTCAATGCAGGCAAATTTCGTCTGGCCGCCAACAGTCAGGCGACAGCCGCCACACATCCCGGTGCCGTCAACCATGATAGAGTTCATGCTGACAATCGTCCTGATCCCGTAGGGCCGGGTGACATTGCAGATCACTTTCATCATGATCAGCGGACCAATCGCGATGACCAGGTCATAATTGGCCCCGGCCTCGATCTGCTCCTTGAGAATGTCGGAAACGAAGCCCTTGCGGACATATGAGCCATCGTCGGTGGTCAGGAACAGGCGGGTCGATACAGCCCGCATTTCTTCCTCGAGGATCACGAGTTCCTTGTTGCGAAAACCGGCTATAATATCAACTTCAACGCCTTTGTTGAAGAGCGCCTTGGCCTGGGGAAAGGCAATGGCTGTGCCCAGGCCGCCGCCTATGACAGCGACCTTCCTGAAGCCATCAAGATGAGAGGCCACGCCGAGCGGTCCGACGAAGTCCTGTATGAAATCGCCCTCGGACAGTTCAGACAAGGCCGTGGTTGTCTTGCCGACGATCTGGAAAATAATGGTCACCGTACCGGCGGTACGATCATAATCAGCAATGGTCAGCGGCATGCGCTCGCCGTCCTCGTTGACCCGCAGGATAATGAACTGGCCAGCCTGGGCTTTGCGGGCGATTAAGGGTGCCTCGACGTCCATGCGGACAATGGTTGGATTCATGACAATTTTACGGACAATTTTATACAAATCAGCTGCCCCCTTTGGTATTCACCGGACTGTCCGGAAATGATTGGCATTCACCGGACTGTCCGGAAATGACGGAAATGATATGCTTGAATGAACCATGCCTGATCCCTGGACTGGAAGCGCCTGTGGACAGATGTACCTCCGGCCGGGACTGGTTTCAATGCTATTATTATAAAGGAATCACTCCGGAATACAACTTTCAGATTCAGGTCGGGCCGATTTTGTAACTTCAGTCCAAAAAAATTCATCTTTATTATGTTATAATGACTTAAACAAAAGCAAACAGTAAGCGCCAGGTCAATACGATGCCGCGCCCGGCAGTGTTCAATCAATCCATTGCCTCGTTGCCGCGCCCAGCCAGTGTCAAGCGGCTTATAAGAATTAAATCAACAAGGAGAGGTATGATCATGAATCCGAAGTTAGTAAATGCATTTTGCGAACAAATCAACAAAGAGTATTATTCCGCCTACCTGTATCTGGCCATGTCAGACTGGTTTACCGGCAAAGGCCTGAAAGGGGCTGCCCACTGGACATATGTCCAGTACCAGGAAGAATTGATGCATGCCCAGGCCATGTACCACTATCTGCATGCCCGCAATGAACGGGCCCGCCTGGCCGCCGTTGCTGATCCCAGTGCGGAATGGACCGGCATCCAGCATGTCTTCGCGAAGATACTCGATCATGAACGGTATGTCACTGAGTCCATTGGCAATCTCGCGACGCTGGCCATGCAGGTTGGTGACCACGCCGGCTATATTTTCCTGCAATGGTTCATATCCGAGCAAGTCGAGGAAGAAGGCAACGTCAGTGAGATTATCGACAAGCTGACGCTGGCCGGCGATAATCCCAACGCCCTGCTGTTGATCGACAGCCAGCTGGCAGCGCGGACATTTGTTGCTCCGGTCATCCCCGGCCTGCCGGCATTGATCTGATCCGGCCCGGCTGCCAGTCCGCGCGGTTGCCAGTCGTTTCCGCCGCCGGGCCACTGAGGTGCCCGTCAGTATTGCAGTACCGGTTTACGGCGCGAACCGATTGTCAGTTGTTTCTGCCACTGGGCCGCTGAAGAGGGCAAGAATCTGGCTGGCATACCATTGCGGGGTTTGTTCAGCCCAGATTGGCATGAATTGTTGCAACAGAGCCTGTTTTTCCAGCAGAGGCTGGGTCCACTCGGACTCAGCCTTTATTTTTTCATGTTCTGCCAGCGCCCTGAGCAAGGCACTGGCTGTAACACGGTCATGGAGCTGGCCCAGGGCATCCTGGAAAGACTTGAAAGCCGCCAGCAAGGGCTGAGCCGCGGGACCCAGGGCTGGTGCGAGCATTTCCAGTGTATAGCGGAAATCCTTACCGGCCACACGCAGATGATGCAGGGAACGGTCAGCCGGTTCCAGCAACGATGCTGCCAGTTTTTCATTGCCACGAATGGCCTCGGGCAGGTCCTGCATGGTAGGCAGGACCAGGCGATAAACCGTGATGGCCGCTGCCCGGGTCAGGAGCATGGCCGCCGCGACGTCCCGGATCCGGTACATCTGGCATTCGCCATCCTTATTCAGGGGAAGGGGGGCCAGGCGGTCCAGGGCATCTGGCTGGGCCAGGCGATCTTCCAGCCGGCCCAAGTCCTTAAGCTGGCGCTTATCATGAAGGCATTCAATCACATTGGCGTATTCACGTCGGCGCTGATGCTCCAGACGCTGGCGCAATTCAGAAGCCGGGCTGTCTGCCGGAGCATCGGCCCATAAAACCGCGAGCCATTCCAGGCAGACGTCGAGATCGCGCAGCTTGTTCGTTGCCTTGCGCAAGGGGGCGATCGCATATTCGATTTTTTCCGGCCATCGTTCTGTCAGATAGGGGGCGCTGGCCAGGGCCAGGCTCTGACAGCGTCGCACACTGACCCGCAAATCATGAATGGCTTCAACCGCTTGCGCCGCTTCGGCGGCATCAGCCGGATGGTCCGGCAATGTGGTCAGCAGCTGGATCTGCTGGCGGATCTGCTGGATCTGATACAGCCAATATTGACGAACGGCCTCGGCCACCGGGGTATCCATGGTTATTTTGTCCAGCATCCCTTTTACTCTCCATTCTTGCCTGCAGCGGCACGCCAGGGCGTCGGTTTGTCTTGCGCGGACCGGTTGGCCAGATCACGCTGCCGGTTCCAGGCATTCGGGCGTCGGGGTATCTTGCGCGGACCGGTTGGCCAGATCACGTTGCCGGTTCCAGGCATTCGGGCGTCGGGGTATCACAGGGCTGGTTGCAGATGTCAGGCGCATCGACGAACTGGCGAAACCATTTCGCCTCAGGGCGTCGGAGTATCACGGGGTTGGCTGCAGGTCTGGCTGCTGGTTGTAACGGACCAGGCCGCGCCCGAGCGGCGTATCCGGCCGGCAGGCTGCCAGCCCCTCACAGGCCAGCTGACGGACAAAGGGCAACGTGGCGTTGGAGAGGGCAGTCGTTGCGGTGCGCGGCACGGCACCCGGCATATTGGCAACCGCGTAATGGGTGACACCATGGACTGTATAAACAGGCTGATCATGGGTGGTGCTGCGGGTGACCGTTTCGACTGAACCGCCCTGATCGATGGCAATATCTACAATGACACTGCCAGGCGCCATCTGGCGCACCATATCCTCGCTCACCAGATGCGGCGCCCGGGCTCCGGGAACCAGCACGGTAGAAATAACCGCGTCGGCGGCGATGACACGCTGCCTCAGGTTCTGGGGATTGGAAAACAAGGTCCGGATCCGCGACTGATATAATTCTTCCAGCCGGCTGAGCTTGGGGATCTGTATATCCAGAATCGTCACGTCCGCACCCATGCCGACCACGGCCTGCAAGGCTGCCCGGCCAGCCGTCCCGGCACCGATAATCACGACGCGGGCTTTCTCCACACCGGGAACTCCCCCGGCCAGCAGACCCCGGCCACCTTGCGTTTTCAGCAGGTAATATTCAGCCATCATCGCACCCAGGCGGCCGGCAATTTCCGACATGGGTGCCAGCAAGGGCAAGGATCCATCGGCCAGCTGAACCATTTCATAGGCGACAGCCTGAACCCCGATTGCAGCCAGTCTGGCAGCCAGTTGCGCGTCGGCTGCCAGATGCAGAAAGGTAAACAGCATCAGGTCCGGCCGGAAATAGCCGTATTCAGAAGGCTGGGGCTCCTTGACCTTGACGACCAGGCCGGCAGACCAGGCAGCAGCGGCATCGCCAATGGTCGCCCCGGCCGCTGCATATTCCTCATCGCTAAAGCCGCTGCCCAGGCCGGCCCCGCTCTCCACGATAACCGGAATATCATGCGCCAGCAGATCATGGACGCAACCGGGTGTCAGGGCTACACGATTCTCATTGTTCTTGATTTCCCGGGGTACACCAACAAGCATGCTTGCACCTCCTCCAAGACAAAAAAGGCCTGGGCTGTCTGGCAGGCCCCTATCATTAAAAGTATTTTAACCGCGAACAGGCAGCCGGCGCAAGCACCACGCTGATTCTGGCACATCCGGAACTGGCCAGGAAGAGGTATGCACGGGCAGCGCGGATTACGGGTGCGCCATCAGCCTGGAAAACAGGCGCGCGGGCAGCGCAAATATGTTGTGCAGCCGTCGCATTGACAAATTTCACAAAGAATGCTAAAGTGCAGCATAAAATCTTGTTTGAACAATAAAATGAAATTTTATGTATTTGTTCTTGCAAAATTTCACATTTATGGTACACTAATGGCAGACAAATCAAATAACGTGACGGTTGTACCCGATACGCGTTCACATTTTGCGCCGGCAGGTCTGGCAGCAAGTGACTGGAGCGGGGATGGCCACTGGTAAACAAAGGTGTTTCAAAGCCTCACATGAGGATTGGTTCACTTTTTTTGTTTCACGCTGCCAGCCCATGTGCGATTCAATAAAATCACACGGCCAGGCAGCCAGGCAGCACGTCACATTCAACTGGATGAATTGAAAGGGGTATTACAAATGAGCACATTCACGATGAACGGTCCTGATCTGGTCGATGTGTTTGGCAGCAACGTCTTTAACGATTCCGTCATGCGCCAGAGCCTGCCCAAGGCCATTTACAAATCCATACGCAAGACCATTGAGGAAGGCATTCCGCTGGAGCCCAATGTCGCCGAAGTGGTTGCCTCAGCCATGAAAGACTGGGCCATCAGCAAGGGTGCCACCCATTTTACACATTGGTTCCAGCCCATGACCGGTGTCACAGCTGAAAAGCACGATTCCTTTATCTCGCCGACGCCCGATGGCCGCGTTATCATGGAGTTCTCGGGCAAGGAGCTGATCAAAGGTGAGCCGGATGCATCTTCCTTCCCGTCCGGCGGCCTGCGCGCCACCTTTGAAGCCCGCGGTTACACCGCCTGGGACTGCACCTCGCCGGCATTTGTCAAAGACGGCAGCCTGTACATCCCGACCGCTTTTGCCTCCTATACCGGCGAAGCCCTCGACAAAAAGACGCCGCTGCTGCGCTCGATGGACGCACTGAACCGCCAGGCCCTGCGCATGCTGAAGCTGCTCGGCAATACCACCACCCAGAAGGTCACCACCACAGTGGGTCCGGAGCAGGAGTATTTCCTGATCGACAAGAAGCTCTTCGACGCTCGCAAGGACCTGATTTTTACCGGCCGCACCCTGTTTGGCTCCAAACCGCCCAAGGGCCAGGACCTGGAAGACCATTACTTCGGCCAGCTCAAGGAGCGCGTCGCGGCTTACATGGCCGATCTCGACAATGAACTCTGGAAGCTGGGCGTCTCGGCCAAGACCAAGCATAACGAGGTGGCCCCGGCCCAGCATGAGCTGGCCCCGATCTTCACCACCACCAATATTGCCTGCGACCACAACCAGCTGACGATGGAAACGATGAAAAAAGTTGCCCTGCGGCATGGCCTGGTCTGCCTGCTGCATGAAAAACCATTTGCCGGCGTCAACGGCTCCGGCAAACACAACAACTGGTCGATGGGTACCGATGACGGCCAGAACCTGCTTGAGCCAGGCAAGACACCGCATGACAACCTGCAGTTCCTTGTTTTCCTCGGTGCCGTCATCAAGGCCGTCGATACTTACGCCGACCTGCTGCGCGTATCAGCCGCCAGCCCGGGCAACGATCACCGTCTGGGCGCCAACGAAGCCCCGCCGGCTATCATCTCGATCTTCCTCGGCGACCAGCTGACTGATATCCTTGACCAGATCGAAGGCGGCGGCGCAACAAAAAGCAAAGCCGGCGGCACCCTCGACCTGGGTACCGGCTCCCTGCCGTCCCTGTTCAAAGATACCACCGACCGCAACCGGACCTCGCCATTTGCTTTCACCGGTAATAAATTTGAGTTCCGCATGGTCGGGTCCTCACAGTCGATTGCCCAGTGCAACTTCACATTGAATACCATGGTTGCCGAAATCCTCAGCCAGTTCAGCGACCGGCTGGAGCAGGCTGCCAGCGTCGAAACCGAGGTCAGGACAATCGTCCTCGAGGTCATCCAGCAGCACAAGCGGATCATTTTCAATGGCAACGGCTACTCTGAAGAATGGGTTGAAGAAGCGACGCGCCGCGGCCTGCCCAATATCCGCACCACCGTGGATGCGATTGCCGCCATCCGCGCCGAAAAGAACATCCAGCTGATGGAAAAGCATGGCGTGCTGTCGCGGGTTGAGATGGAGTCCCGCTGTGAGATCCAGTATGAAATCTACATCAAGACGATCAACATTGAAGCCCTGACCATGGTCGAAATAACCAAGCGCCAGATCCTGCCGGCCGTCATCAGCTACAAGGCCGACCTGGCCGCCTCGATTGCCAGCATTGAAAGCGTCGAGGGCGATACAACCGTCGAGCGTGAGCTGTTCGCCAGGATCAACGCCAGCCTGAAATCAATGGCCGCCAACCTGGTTAGTCTCGAGGCCTCGATCGAAACAGCGGCCGGCCTGCATGGTGATACCAGGGTCCAGGCTGAAGCCTATCGTGACCTGGTGTTTGCTACCATGGGCGCCTTGCGCCAGGATGCCGACAAACTGGAAACGCTCGTCGACGCTGAATACTGGCCGCTGCCAACCTACTCCGACCTTCTCTTCAACGTCTGAGTCTGATCCGTTAATGGTGCCTGGCACCGCAGCCGCAATATCACACTACCCCGATAAAGCAGGCCAGCTGTTTCATGACAGCTGGCCTCTTCTGGTGTTTGCATTGAAATGGGCCTCATGCTGGCTGCCGGTGACAACGACGAGGAGCCGGTGTAACAGCGCAGCTGTTCTGGTGGATGCCTGCTATGCCGGGCCGATCGCCGGCTTGCCCGCCTGACAGTCAGGGCTGCCCGGGCAAGCTGGTCAGACCGGCTTCGATGGCTGCCAGCTGCTGCTCGGTGATCTGCCCGCCAGTATAATTGGCCAGATCCCGCAAGGACATCGGCCCCGAAATACGGATTATTTCACTGTCAACAGCATCGCCGAGATGCTGTCTGAGAATAGCCAGGGCTGCCGGATCTGTGCACAGTTCGACCACCGGGCTGGTGATATGCAGGCTGCCCCGCCGGCCGCTGGCCTGTGGGCTGGTTCCAGTCACGCCGGACGTCCCGGCTGTATCTGCCGGATTTCGTACCATCGTGCCGGCAACTTCGCCCGCCGTACTTGCGGTTTGCGTTTTATCGGCTGGTGCGGGTCTCATGGCTGGCTGGCTTTGCGCCCAGCTGGCCCGCTCGGCCGGAGGCGGCTTCGGGCCAACCTCGCTCGTGACCGGTGTCCCAAAGAGACGATTGAGCCAGCTGACCGCCAGGTCAAACCAGGCTTCCACTCGCGGCTCGATGGTGGCCAGGAAACCGTTGGAGGTCCGCTCATCGGCGAGCGCCAGGCCATGACTGCCCTGGGTGAAGATATGCAGTTCAAAAGGCCGATTGGCCTGGGCCATGGCCTGGGCCAATACCAGGCTGTTCTCCACGGCCACCAGGCCATCCGCGTAAGTGTGGAAAATAAAAGCGGGCGGGGTATGAGCGCCGACGTGACGTTCGCAAGAAAGCAGGTCCAGCACGCCCTGGGGATCCCGGGTACCGGCCATCGCCCCGAACAGACTGAACCGGCCATAATGAATTGCGCTGATTACCGGATAACCGAGAACCAGGGCATTGGGCTGAAAGTCCGTAACCGGGCCCGCCAGCTTCTCTTCCAGCAGCGGATGATTCCAGAGAGTACCCAGGGTCGCGGCGAGATGCCCGCCGGCCGAGAATCCGCAGACCGCGATTTTTGCCGGATCAAGATGCCAGTCAGCGGCCTGGCTGCGAATCAGCCGCATGGCCCGGGCCAGGTCCAGCAGGGGTTGCGGGAAGGCCGCCCGATCGCGGATCGAATAGCGCAAGATCAGGGCGTGGAAGCCGGCAGCCAGGAAGCTGAAGGCAACCGGGTCAGCTTCCCGCTCGGAAAGCATGTTGTAGCCGCCGCCAGGTAAAACCAGGACAGCCGGACGTGACTTCCAGAATGGCATTTGCGGTGTATAGTCCTGCAAATAGGCCGTCAGGGTAATCTGGCCATCCTCTGAAAAAATAATCTGTTGTGTTCTCATATTTATAAACCCCCCCGGCAGTCTCGCATCCTTAACGGCTTTATTTTATCACAGATCCAATCTGATTGCCTGTCTGCAGGCACGGGCCCCTGACCCTCGGTGACGCCGCAAACAACAAAGCCAATATTGCGTTATTATGAAAATGACCTTGCTGCTTTTCATCTCGGAAATGCCTGCAAACAGGCATTATTTCTTATCTTGTAATACAAATAATCCATTCATGCATCTTAAAAAATGTTGATTGAATATCTGGATCAATCGGCCTATAATTTTTTTGTTATGGACCCTTTTCCCGCTGTTTTGTCAAGCCATTTACCGATTTTGTCCAAGGAGGCCTTCATGGAAAACATCATGTTTTTGCTGTTCACTCCTTTGGCTATGGCAGCCCTGGTTCTCGTCTTCCGCCATCCGCTGGTCCAGCGGGTGGTGGCCGTGACCACCGCCCTGGCTTTGTCCGGCTGTACGGTCCTGATGCTGATCCAGTATTTCAACGCTTCGGCAATCTACTACCCGGTGCAATCTGAAGCAGTCAAATTCATCATGCTGGGCATCGAGGTCCTGCTGGCGGTTTACATCATCCGTATCGGTATCCGGCAGCGCCAGACCCTGATTTCGTTCCTGTCCCTGGTCTCGGTGCTGGTGATGCTCTGGTATGAGCTGCTCGGCGCCCACGGCCATACCGAGGCCAGCTACCTGATGATAGACAAGCTCAGTCTCCTGATGATCGCCATTATTGCGGTCGTCGGCAGCCTGATCATTGTCTTTGCGGTGCCTTACCTTGAGGTTCACCACCACCATCATCACGACCAGCCCAGCCGCATCCCCCAGTTCCTGGCCTTGCTGCTCGTGTTCCTGTCGGCAATGTTCGGCATCGTGCTCAGTGACGATCTCATCTGGATGTTTTTCTTCTGGGAGCTGACCACCCTCTGCTCTTATCTGCTGATCCGTTACCCGGATTCGCCGGAGGCCCATGCCAATGCCTGCCGGGCCCTGAAGCTCAACCTGCTGGGCGGTCTCTGTTTTGCCGGGGCGATCGCTTTCCTCGGCACACGCCTGGGGCTGACCGATCTGCGCTCGATCATTGCCGAAGTCGGGAAAGCCGACCTGATTGTCCCGGCCACCCTGCTGGCCGTCGCGGCCCTGACCAAATCAGCCCAGCTGCCGTTTTCGCGCTGGCTGCTGGGGGCCATGGTCGCCCCGACCCCGTCATCGGCTCTCCTGCACTCCTCAACCATGGTCAAGGCCGGTGTCTTCCTGCTGATCCGGATCAGCCCGATGCTGGTTGGCAACAATGCCGGCCTGCTGGTCATAATCGTCGGCGGCCTGACCTTCCTGATGACCTCCCTGATGGCTATCGCCCAGTCCGATGGCAAGAAGGTCCTTGCCTATTCAACGCTGGCCAACCTGGGCCTGATCGTGGTCTGCGCCGGCATCGGGACCTATGAATCCCTGTGGGCGGCCGCCATGCTGATCGTCTTCCATGCTGTATCCAAGTCCCTGATGTTCCTGAGCGTCGGGACTACTGAACACGCGCTGGGCAGCCGCGACATTGAAGATATGCATGGCCTGATTGTCAAGCACCCGGGCCTCGGCCTGGTCATGGTCATTGGTATCGCCGGCATGTTCCTGGCTCCTTTCGGCATGCTGATAGCCAAGTGGGCCGCCTTGCGGGCCTTCATAGACTCCGGTCACCTCTATGTCGTCATGCTGCTGGTCTTCGGCAGTGCGGCCACCCTGATGTACTGGACCAAGTGGCTGGGCCGCCTCGTGGCAGTCCTGCACCGGGACCAGCGGATCACCAGCAAGGTTCCCGTCCTGGAATGGGTCGTCCTTTACACCCTGAGTGCCATGGTTGTGGCCCTCTGTGTCGGCTTCCCCTTTGTCTCGAATCACTTTATCGTCCCCTTCCTGCAGGCCATGTTCCCGGGCCAGAACGTCGATATCATCAGCGGCGGCAACCAGGTCATCATGCTCATGATGCTGGGCATGATCGCCATTCTGCCCTTCGGCCTGCGCCTGTTCTCAGCCATGGATGACAAGATCACATCCGTTTACATGGCAGGCGTCAATGAAGGTGACAACCGGATGTTTACCAATTCCATGGGCGGCGAGACCCGCGTCTTCCTGTCAAACTGGTATTTGAGCCGTTATTTCGGTGAAGAAGTCCTGCTGACCTATACCGTGCGCCTGACCGCTGCGGTGATGCTGGTCATGCTTGTCTACACGGTCGGAGGTGGCTTATGGAACTGAGCGATCTGCAAATTCGTGTGCTCTCGCTGGCGGCATACCTGATTCTTGGCCCGCTGGCCGGCGGTCTGCTGGCCGGCATCGACCGCCGCATCACCGCCCGCCTGCAAAGCCGGGTCGGGCCGCCGATCCTGCAGCCATTCTATGACGTCGCCAAGCTCTGGCAGAAAGAAACGGCGGTCATCAATCACTCACAGACCTTTTTTCTCCTGATTTACCTGATTTTCGCGATTTTTACCGGCGCCATTTTCTTTCTCGGCAGTGACCTGCTGCTGGTGGTCTTCGCGCTGACCCTGACCAGTATTTTCTTTGTGCTGGCTGCCAACGCGGCCAACTCCCCCTACAGCATCGTTGGCGCCGAGCGGGAATTGCTGATGATGTTTGCCGATGAACCGGCCATCCTGCTGACGGCCGTCGGTTTTTACATGGCAAGCGGATCCTTTGTGGTAGCAGAGATCATCAGCCGGCCCCTGCCGGCCATCCTTGTCACACCCGGTGTTTTTATCGCCTTTGTCTATATTCTTACCATCAAGCTGCGCAAATCCCCCTTCGACCTCAGCACCTCTCACCATGGGCACCAGGAAATCGTCAAGGGCATCACGACTGAATTCGCCGGTCGCAATCTGGCCATTGTCGAGGTTGCCCATTGGTACGAGACAATTCTGGTCATGGCAATGGTCGCCCTGTTCTTCGCCTGTACGAACTGGATCTGGATTGTTGCCGGCGTTGTCGTCACCATCCTGGTCTACCTGGTTGAGATCGTCATCGACAATACCTTTGCCCGTGTCAAATGGCCGGTTGTCCTGATCGGGTCCTGGCTGGTGGCGGCAACATTTGCCATGCTGAATCTGCTGATCCTGTCCATGCACAGATAGCACGGACAGCCGGCTGCGACCTGATAGAGGGACTCTGTTGCGAGGGGTAACAAAATGAAAGTATCAAAATCACCCTGGATTCTCCATTATGATGCATCAAGCTGTAACGGCTGCGATATCGAAGTGCTGGCCTGCCTGACTCCGCTTTATGATGTCGAGCGTTTTGGCATCATCAATACCGGCAATCCCAAGCATGCCGATATCCTGCTGGTCACAGGCTCGGTCAATGAGCAGAACCGGCCGGTTCTGAAGCAGCTGTACGACCAGATGCCCAATCCCAAAGTTGTGATAGCGGTTGGTATCTGCGCCACTTCGGGCGGAATTTTCGCCGAATGTTATAATGTCATGGGCGGGGTCGACAAACTGCTGCCGGTTGACGTCTATGTGCCAGGCTGCGCGGCCCGGCCGGAGTCCATCATCGACGGGGTGGTGCGGGCCCTGTCGATTCTTGACGAAAAATCTGTTCAACTGAAAAAATCCCGCCGCCTGAAAAAAAGCCGCTGAATCGTCTGTCTGACGCAAGCATAAGCGCTCCGGAGATATCCTTTCTCCGAGATAATCCATTTCCTGAAAGAGGGCTGATTGTATGAACGTCCAACGCATCATTCCCCTGGAGCTGGCCGAACTGCTGCCGCTGGTCCAGCAATGCCGTGGCCAGGGATACCGGCTGGTCCAGATGCATGCCACCACCCTGCACGACTCCGGCCAGATCGAAGTCAACTACTCGCTGGCCCTGGAAGATCCCCTCGATACCTTGCGGGTGGTCACGCCGGCTGGCAGCATGCTGCCCAGCATCAGCATGTACTATCCGGGCGCAGCCTTTTACGAGAACGAAATCCACGACCTGTTTGGCATCAGCTTCTCGGCCATGAGCCTGGACTATGATGGCCGCTTCTACCGGATCGCCGTCAAACAGCCATACGCGCCAAACCCGGCAAAGGAGGACTGACCGCATGGGTAAGCGAACCATTATCCCCTTCGGGCCCCAGCACCCGGTCCTTCCTGAACCCATCCACCTTGACCTGGTCCTTGAGGATGAAAAGGTCATCGAGGCGATCCCTTCCATCGGTTTTATCCATCGTGGCCTGGAAAAACTTGTTGAGAAGAAGGACTTCCAGGATTATGTCTATGTCGCCGAACGCATCTGCGGCATCTGCTCCTTCATTCACGGCATGGGATATTGCCAGTCGGTTGAAGGGATCATGAACATGGAAATCCCGGACCGGGCCAAATTCCTGCGTACAATCTGGTCCGAGCTGTCCCGTATGCACAGCCATCTGATGTGGCTGGGCCTGCTGGCTGATGCCTTTGGTTTTGAAAGCCTGTTTATGCAATGCTGGCGGCTGCGCGAGCTGGTGCTTGACCTGTTCGACCTGACCACCGGCGGCCGCGTCATCTTCTCCGTCTGCAAGGTTGGTGGTGTCCGCAGGGATATCGACTGGCAGCAGCAGGGCATCTTCCAGCAGACATTGTCCCGGATTGAGAGTGAAACCCGCAGTATCAACAAGGTGTTTTTCGAGGATCCTTCCGTGCGCCATCGCCTGGTCGGGGTCGGTATGCTGAGCAAGGACGAGGCCCAGATTCTTGGCGCTTGCGGCCCGATGATGCGGGCCAGCGGGATTGCCCGTGACACCCGCCAGCTGGGCTATGCCGCCTATGACCGGCTGACTTTCACGCCGATTACGCGACCGGAAGGCGACTCCTTTGCCCGCTGCATGGTCCGGGCCGAGGAAATTCTCCAGTCGATCGACCTGATCCGCCAGTGTTTCAGCAAAATGCCGGATGGCGATATCGCGGTAAAAGTAGTGGGCACACCCAAGGGCGAATACTTCGCCCGCCTTGAGCAGCCGCGCGGCGAGGTCATTTACTACACCCGCGGCAATGGCAGCAAGTTCCTGGAACGCATGCGCGTCCGTACCCCAACTTTTGCCAACCTGGCCCCGCTCCTGAAAATCCTGCCGGGGGCCGAGCTGGCCGATGTGCCGATTCTCGTCCTGACCATTGACCCTTGCATCAGCTGCACCGAGCGCTGATCCAGCCTGGCCGGGCGTTTAACCCGCGATCCTGTGATCATGGGACCAGCATCAGCTGCACCGGGCGCTCAGTATGCCAGACACCCAGTATGCGGAGGTAAAGAACATGCCGATCGTACCATTTGCCCGCACGATTCTGAAAAACATTTTACATAAGCCAGCGACGCGCCTCTATCCGTTACGCCAGCGTCCGATGTTTGACCAGGCCCGGGGGCATATTGAAGTTGAAATTGCCTTGTGTATTTTCTGTGGCCTGTGCAGCCGAAAATGCCCGACGCATGCCATTGAGGTCGTTAAAACCGAAAAGAAATGGGCCATTGACCGGCTGCGCTGCATCCAGTGCAATGGCTGTGTCGAGGTCTGTCCGAAGAAATGCCTGTATATGCGTCAGAGCCCTTCCAAACCAGCTGTCAGCAAGGGCATGGAAGAACACTTTGCCTGACCATCAAAACTGACAGTTCAAGAGGAAAATCATGCACGAATACCCTGCCACATTGCGGATTGTCGAAATTGCCTGTGCCCAGTCCGCGGCCCATGGCCAGCGGCCGGTCCGGACCATCCATCTGGTCGTCGGTGACGATGCCGGCTACATTGGTGATGCGATCGAGCTGTATTTTCCAATGATTGCAGCCAATTCAGCCTGCGCAGATGCCATGCTGGCCATCGAACGGATCCGGCCACGGCTGCAATGCCCGGCCTGTCAATGTCTGTTCGAACGCAAGCCATTCTCCTTTGCCTGTCCGGAATGTGGCACAACGGGTCATCCGACTGGCATCGGCAAGGAATTTTATATTCGATCAATCGATTTCGGACCGCTCGAGCCCGGCTGCAGGTCCGATAACTTAATCGGCAACACTATCACGGAGGACTGACACTG
This sequence comes from uncultured Oscillospiraceae bacterium, assembly GCA_964450865.1. Classification (GTDB taxonomy): domain Bacteria; phylum Bacillota; class Clostridia; order Saccharofermentanales; family UBA5734; genus CAYVHB01. The sequence continues at coordinate 50,445 of CAYVHB010000007.1, forward strand.
CCATGCTCGTTAACCGAATCTTACCGCAAGCTCTCAAGCATCGCGACCACGGCGGCCAAGGCCGCCGGCTGGTAACGGCCGGCCACGACCAGCAGCAGCATCATGATGGTGACCACGACCACGACCACGGGCACGGCCACGGGCACGGCCATGACCACGAGCACATTCATGACCACGACCACGACCACGACCACGGGCACGGCCATGACCACGAGCAGGCAAATAACCATGCTGCAGGTTTCATCGATCAATCCGAGCCGTCATCGCCAGCATTGCCGGATCAGGTCGAATCGGTCACTGTCATGGCGGCCATCTATGATGTCAATGATCGCCTCGCCCGGCAAACCAATCAGCTGCTGCAGTCAGCCGGCCTGCTGACGCTCAATGTGATGGGCGCGCCTGGCGCCGGCAAGACTTCCTCAATCATAGCGATGATCCGCGAATTGCCTGACTGGCAGCATTATGTGCTGGAAGGGGATATCGAATCCGATCTTGACACGCAGACACTGCGTAAACTTGGTGTTGCGACCCTGCAGATCAATACCCACGGTGCCTGTCACCTCGACGCCACCCTGGTTGCCCGCTCCGTTGCTGATTTCAACCTGGCCGGACCCGGCCTGCTGCTTATTGAAAATATCGGCAACCTGGTCTGTCCGGCCGAATTCATGATCGGCGAGCACTGCAAGGTTCTGGTTGTAACGGTGACAGACGGCAGTGACAAGCCTTACAAATATCCGCTGGCCTTTGAGAAGGCTGACCTGATCCTGCTCAATAAAACTGACCTGTTGCCTTTTGTTGATTTTGACGAGGCCTTTTTCATGGCTGGCGTCCGGGCCTTGAATCCGGCTGTCCCGGTCCTGCCCGTTGATGCACGTCGCGGTGCCGGGTTCGCTGCTGTAGCGGACTGGCTCCGCCAGCGCCTGGCTTCCACCCTGCCGCTGCATGAGCCGATTACTGATCAATAAGCTGCCGGCCATGATAAGCCAGGCGACTCACGATATGAACAAGACCAATCCTGCGCCTTTTTTTACCTGGCGGCTTCGCTTGTGGGGCATTGTTCAGGGTGTCGGGCTGCGACCCCATATAGTCCGGTTAGCACGCAGCCTGAACCTGGCCGGCACCGTCCAGAACCTGGGCGGACTGGTTGAAGTCTGGATCAATGCGACAATCAGCGGGCAGGCAGATTTTTGTCGGCAACTGGTAGCAGACCGGCCGGCACCTGCTGTGTTTTTGCGCCAGGAAGTCAAGCGATTTGCCTGGCGCGATCTGGCACAGCCTTTTGCGATCCGGCCTAGCGAAGTGTGGAGCAGTCTGGCCTTTCCAGCACCAGACTTGCCAGTTTGTGCTGATTGTGAAGCAGAAATGCTTGATCCTGCCAACCGACGCTTCGCACATCCTTTTATCAGCTGCATGCATTGCGGACCTCGCTATTCCATCCTTGACCGCCTGCCCTATGACCGGGCTACGACAGCCATGCAGGCATTTCCCCTATGCCCAACCTGCGCTGGCGAGTATGGCGAGCCAGCTGACCGCCGCTTTCATGCCCAGACAATCGCCTGTCCGGACTGCGGACCGACATTGTCCTGGACAGCCCGGGATCAGATAACGGTTGGAAACGTGATGCCCGCAGCCATTGCCTGTCTGCAAAGAGGGCAGATCATTGCCGTCAAATCGACCGGCGGTTATCACCTGGCCTGTGATCCGCATCAGAGCCAGGCCGTCAAGCGGCTGCGCCGCATGAAACAGCGGGATCACAAACCGTTTGCCGTGCTTTTTCCTGACCTGGCCAGCATCCGGGCCTATGCTGATGTATCATCAGCCCAGGCCGCGCTGTTAACATCCCCGGCCCGGCCGATCGTCCTGCTGACTCGCCATGTTTTGCGTGCCGGCCAGGTGCCGCTGGCGCCTGCTGTTTGCGCGGACAGTGCTTATCTGGGCGCGTTTTTACCATCAACCCCCATCCAGATCTGGCTGGCCAGGACTTGCGGACCGCTCGTCATGACCAGTGCCAACCGCAGCAGTGAAAGCCTGATTTACACGGATGAGATGTTGCAGGTTTTTTGGCAGGAGCAGCCGGATCTGGCCGGTATTCTGGGTCATAATCGGCCGATTCGCATCGGTATGGACGATTCGGTCGTCCGCTTCGTCAATGGACGCTGCCAGTTCATCCGCCGGGCCCGGGGCTATGTGCCACTGGCTGTTGATCTTGGCCCCGGCGATAATCTGCCTGCCTTGTCACCCATGCTGGCGTTAGGCGGTGATTTAAAGGCCACGGCAGCTATTTACAGGGATGGTTTTGCCTGGCTGACGCCACCAGCCGGGGACCTGGGCCGTGAAGACGATCTGGCTGCATGGCGCCATCAGATCGGGCACCTGCAAGCGTTGCTCGCCATCTCACCCGCATTGCTGGCTGCAGACCTGCATCCTGGCTATCTCAGTCGCCAGGCCTATAAGCCAGCCGATGGCAAAGCGCCTTTACAACTGGCATGGCAGCATCATCAGGCTCATGTCGCCTCAGTACTGGCTGAACACCGGCTGGAAGAGGCAGTGATCGGCGTAGCTTTTGATGGAACCGGCTATGGACCGGATGACACCATCTGGGGCGGTGAGTTTCTTATTTGCCAGGGGCATCATTACCAGCGGCTGGCACATCTCAAGCCGGTCTTGCTGCCGGCTGGCGACAGTGGTATGCGCGACGCCTGGCGAAGCCTGGCAGGCTACCTGCTCGCTGCTGATTCAGAAGTTCCCGTCTGGCTGCAGGAATCACCCGCAACAGCTGCGACAGCCGGATCCTTGGACAATGCGCTGCCCTGCCTGGATGCGTCCCGCTGGCAAATTGCCCGGCAAGCGCTGCGGCACCGCATCAATGCCCTGCCCAACAGCAGCATGGGCCGCCTGTTTGATGCTGTATGTGCCCTGCTGGGCCTGGGTGAGATGAACCATTACGAAGGACAATGCGGCAGCCAGCTGGAAAGCGCCGCCATGCACGCAATATCACGGCACTGGCCAGCCTGGCCCCTTGATTTTTCAATCAGCCAGCCGGATCCGGACAGGCCAGCCAGCCCGGGTAGCCATTTGACAAGTGACGGGACAGTTCTGGCAGGTATATCCGGTATATCTGGCGGAATGATGATACCCCCCCGTTCTGCAGGGCCACTCCAGGCCGATGCCACACCCGTTTTCACTTCGATGATGGATGCAATTGCAGCGACTCGGCAGCATGAACCTGCCCTTTGGCCCGAGGTCATCGCCCGTCTGGCACTCGGTTTTCACGAAGCCGTATGCCGGATGACCGTAACCATTTGTTGTGAGCTGGCCAGCCGAACTGGCATTTCCGTTATTGCTCTCAGCGGCGGTGTTATGCAAAATGCTGTACTGGTCGAAATGCTCGATCCGGCGTTGACGGCAGCCGGGTTGCGCGTATACTGGAATGAACAGGTCGCACCCAATGACAGCGGGATTTGTCTGGGTCAGATCTGGCTCAGCCGGCAACTGCTGGCCACACACGCGGTACAGTCACAGTGATTTGCAAGAAATTGGGAACGTGCCTGAACCGGACATGCGCAAGCTGGATTTTTCCTGTGACCATTCATTCTTTTAACATGTGAGGATATCAATTATGTGTCTGGCAATTCCGGCCCGGGTCAAGAGCCTGCTGGCCGATCATCTCGCTGAAGTGGATTTTCAGGGCAACGGCCTGACTGTGGAAATGGGCCTGACTGAAGCTCAGGTCGGCGATTACGTCCTGGTCCATGCCGGCTGTGCCATTGAGCGGATTGACCCGGAAATGGCCGCTGAAATATTTGAGATTATCGGGGAAATCATGCCATGATGACGCTGGCTGAGGCGCGCCTTGCCCTGCAGCAGGATCAGGGGCCGCGCCTGACCTTGATGGAGGTCTGCGGAACCCATACAGCCGCGATCGCCGCCAGCGGTCTGCGATCCCTGCTCACGCCATCAATCCGCCTGGTCTCTGGTCCGGGCTGTCCCGTTTGTGTCACGCCAGCTGATTACATTGACGAACTGTGCGCACTGGCCCAGCGCCCCGGGCACCTGGTGGCCTGTTTCGGGGATCTGATCCGGGTTCCGGGCCGTTCCGGGAGCCTCAGCCAGGCCATGGCCCGTGGGGCTTGGGTCCAGATGGTCTACTCCCCGCTCGAAGCGCTTTCACTTTGCCAGCAATACCCTGATCGGACAATTGTCATGGCCGCTGTGGGTTTTGAAACCACTGCGCCGGCATTTGCCTTGCTCCTGAAGCGAGCCGAAGCCGCCGGCTTGACCAATCTGCGCCTGCTGACCGCCCTGCGCCGCATGCCACCGGCTTTGGAGATGCTGGCTCAGCCCGCCGCTGCCATTGACGGATTCCTGGCACCAGGCCATGTCAGTGCCATTCTGGGCAGTGATGCCTATCTCGACCTGGCAACCTGTTACAATAAACCATTTGTTATTGCCGGTTTTAGCCCGGAACAAGTCCTGATTGGCCTGGCTATGTTAGTGAAACAATGCCGGCAACAGGCGGCTGACCGTGCGCCGGTCGTCAATCTATACCCGGCGGTCGTCAGGCCGGATGGCAACAAGAAGGCCCAGGCGGTTCTTGCCGAAGTTTTCATAACGAAACCTGCCGTCTGGCGGGGACTGGGACTGATCGCGGATTCCGGCTACCAGCTGGCGCCCCGCTTTGCCTGCTTTGCCACTAATGCGGTCGACAAGTCAGGTGCAGCCGATCAAGCCCCTATTTCAGTTTCCGATGACCGGACATGGGACGATGGCTGCCGCTGTGGCGAAATCTTGCTTGGCCGGATTGAACCGGCTGAATGTCCGCTTTTTGCCTCGGTTTGCCGGCCTGATCATCCAATCGGGCCATGCATGGTATCCAGCGAGGGTGTCTGCGGGATTCATTATCGCTTTCCGGGCGGATGAAAGGATGATCATTGCATGTTGATTCAAATGAGCCATGGCGGCGGCGGTGGGGCCACCAGCGAACTGATCCGGACCGTCTTCGCGGGACATTTTGACAATCCGCTGCTGAATCCGATGGAGGATGCTGCCCTGATTCACGCCCGGGGTCCGCTGGCTTACACAACCGACTCATTCGTTGTGACGCCCATCTTCTTCCCCGGTGGCGACATCGGCCGCCTGGCTGTAGCCGGCACAGTCAATGATCTGCTGATGATGGGTGCCCGGCCCCGCTGGCTGACTGCCGGTTTTATCCTTGAAGAAGGGCTGGATCTGCAGGATCTGGAGAAAATCGTGATCAGCATGGCCGCAACGGCCGCGGAAGCTGATGTCATGCTTGTCGCTGGAGATACAAAAGTGATTGAAGGACACGGCGGACTGTATATCAACACATCCGGTCTGGGGCCTGTCGTCTGTCAGCAGCCGGTGCGGGCCAATCTGGCCCGGCCGGGTGACGCGATCCTGATATCGGGCTATCTGGCCGACCATCAGGCCTGCATCCTGAGCCAGCGGATGCAGATTGCCAACCAGATTCAAAGTGACGTCGGCCCCCTGCACAAACCGGTCCGGGCCCTGCTGGATGCCGGCCTGGCGGTTCACTGCCTGCGTGACGCGACACGAGGTGGCCTGACAACCGTTCTCAATGAGCTGATGACCGCCTCAGGTTGTGGGGCAATCATTGACGAATCAGCCATTCCGGTTCAAGTCCAGACCCGGGCGTTCTGTGATATCCTGGGCCTTGATCCGCTAACCATGGCTAACGAGGGAAAATTCGTGGCAATTGTTGCCGCCGGGGATGCTGACCAGGCCCTGTCCCTGCTCCAGGCCTGCCCGCAATCAGCAGCGGCCTGCCGGATCGGTACGGTCTGTCAGGGCGAGGGCGTGGTCATCAATACCCGCGTGGGCGGTCGCAGGCGCCTGACAATCCCCTGGTACGAGGGGCTGCCGCGCATCTGCTGACGAGACAGCGGATTCATTGATAAACTGATCCATTGAAGAAAGGCAGATTATCGAACATGACACAGGAAATGCTGCTCGAAGAAAAAATGCTGCAAGAAAAAATCTGGGCGGTTATCGGAGCCAACCAGAATCCGCGTAAATATGGCAATATGATTTATCAGAAGCTCAAACGCCGCGGTTACACAACCTATGCCGTCAATCCGCATTTCGCAGAAGTGGACGGTGACACCTGCTACCCGTCGCTGGCTGCCTTGCCCCGGAAGCCGGATGTGATCAATCTGGTCGTCGCGCCAGAGCAGACAAAAAAATACGTCCAGGAGGCCGCACAACTGGGGATTTCAAATCTCTGGCTGCAACCGGGAACCTACGATGATGAGGTGCTGGCTCTAATCGATGATCTCAGCCTGACGGCCGTCCAGGCCTGTGTACTGGTCGCCACCCGCTGAGATTTCCCGGGCCCGATCATTAATCCGGCTGTTCCAGTTCCATCAGATAATCATCCATGACATATCCGCCGCCAATATCAGACACCAGGGTGTCGGCGATAACAAAGCCCATTTTCTGATAGGCCCGGATGCTGTTGACATTCTGTTTGTTGACGGTCAGCCAGATCTTGCGGGCACCGCTTTGCCGGCAGATATGATCGAGCAGCTGGCGGCCCAGGCCCTGGCCGCGATAACGGGCATGAACATACAGCTTGCTCAGGAAGGCCGCTGATTGCTGCGGATCAGGCTGCCAGGCCGCGTAACCGGCTGGCTGACCACCCGTTTCCAGCAGGATATAATGATAGTTGTGATCCGCGATATCGGCCATCAGCCGCTCGGCAGTCTGGAAACGCGCCAGCATGTACTGGACCTGGGCCTCACCAATGATCGGTGTGTAATGCTCAAGCCAGATTTCGCGGGCCAGTGTCTCTATGATTTTCAAATCTGGCAGGGTATTCACTTCGCGCAGGGAAAAAGTCTCCATGCCGGCTCCTTGTCAGCTCCATTTTCATTCCTGAACGTATTGCCGGACATATCGTATCTGATTGATTGTGCTGCTTGCAGCTGCACATATCGCATATCGGTTCGGCAGAACGTCAGTCGTTGCTTCCAGTCTCCAGTAAAAGAGCCTGCCTGGCAGATCAATGACCAGGCAGGCCCGGGCTGATGGTGATGTACGCCAGATTGGATCAGATCAGGCTGCTGGCAACATTCAGGAACAGCGGCGCATGGAACTCCTCGCCACTCGGCACGAGCTGCTGGCCATAGACGCCAACCAGTTCAGCTTGCGGGTCAACAAAAAACCAGGTTCCGGCCATGCCGCCCCAGCCGAATTCACCGACCTGGCTGGTAGAGCCGGCGGCCGTCGGATCGAGCAAGGTACGCACGCCCAGGCCATAGCCATAACCGGCCAGATGCGTCCAGTTAAAGTCCTGCAGCTGCTGCGCATTCAGGTGATTGCGCGTCATCATGGCGACGGTCTGGCGGCCAAGAATCTTCTTGGCATCGAGCGTCCCGCCCTGCTGCAACATCAGGGCAAAACGGGCGTAATCCTCGAGCGTACCGAGCAAGCCGGCCCCACCATACTCGACAGTATCCTGCGGATCAGTGAACAGGCGATCCTTGATCGGGGCAAACGCCTGGTCGCGGCAGGTATACAGGCCGGCCAGCCGCTCGGTCCAGCCCTCGCGCAGGCGAAAGCCGGTGTTGTTCATTTTCAGCGGGTCAAAAATCTCATGCTGCATGAAATCACTGAGCCGCTTGCCGGAGATCACCTCGATCAGGGCGCCCAGGACATCATGACTCATTCCGTAAAGCCAGTGTTCACCCGGATCAAAGGCCAGCGGCACCCGGGCAATTGTTCTGGCCAGGGCCTGGACATCCACGGTTTCGACATCGTTTCTGCCATTCAGCAGTTCACGCAGCGCGGAGCGCAGCAGCGGGCCATTTGGCGTCTGGGAGTCATCATAGGCGATGCCGGAAGTCATGCAGAACAGATCACGGATGCGCAGCGTTGTCCTGGCCTTGCGCAATCCGGTGCTGCCGTCAGCCTGGGTCTCCAGGACCTGGCAGTTGGCAAAATCGGGCAGGAAATCGGCGACGGGGTCATTGAGGTTGTAAAGCCCGCGCTCCAGCAAAATCAGGGCAGCCACGACCGTTACCGGCTTGGTCATTGAATACAGCCGGAAAATCGTGTCCGGCTTGATCGGCCGGCGCCGGGCGATATCGGCGTAGCCATAGCCTCCTTCGAAAATAATCTTGCCACGATGGATCACGATAGCTGTACAACCAGGACGAAGACCCATTTTTACAAGTCGGCGCAGCAAGCTGTCCAGGTTATTGCCTGACCTCATACTTATTTCTCCATTTCTTTGGCTTTGGTTTGTTTGAAGCGGAAATAGGTTCTATTCAGGTCAGTCATCCAGGCAACATCGAGCGCCTCCATCTGCGCCGGCGTCAGGCGGAAAAGCCAGTTGCCATCGCCCTTGCCCGGGAAATTGATCCGGGCGGATTCATCGAGGGCCAGGAAATCCTGGACTGGCGCAACAGCCAGGCGGGCAGCCGAAATCCAGAGGGTCTGCAGGAAACAGCGACAGAAGGCCAGATCCTCGGCGGGTGTCGGTTCAGGCAGCGGCGCGGCTCCAGCCGGCAGGTTTTCCTGATACCGGACATAGCGATTGACCTGCCGGATCTGCTCCGGCGATGCTGAATGCCACCAGCCAATGGTCGTGGTATTATCATGCGTGCCGCTGTAGGCAACCGAGTTGGCAAAATGCTGATGCGGCAGGTCAGCCCCATCAAAGTAGCCATCAAAACCAAACTGCATAACCTTCATGCCGGGCAGGCCAGTCGCTTTCAGGAAAGCCCGGACATCATCATCAATGTCACCGAGATCCTCGGCAATAATCGGAGCTTCGGGGAACGCCGCCAATACGCGGTCGAACAGCTTCATGGCCGGACCCTTTTCCCAGACGCCGACGCGCGCCGTCCTGGCATCGGCTGGCACCGCCCAGTAGGATTCAAAGCCCCGGAAATGGTCGATCCGCACCACGTCATAAGTCTGCAGGGCAGCCCCGATGCGTTCAATCCACCAGGCATAGCCATCCTGCTCCATCAGTTTCCAGTTGTAAAGGGGATTGCCCCATAGCTGGCCGTCAGCCGAGAAATAATCCGGCGGTACTCCGGCCACACGCAGGAGATGACTGTTCGCGTCCATTTCAAACAGGTTATTCTGGGCCCAGACGTCCGCGCTATCCTGGGCGACGTAGATAGGCATATCGCCGATAAAACCAATGCCCAGACCATTGACGTCAGCTTTCAGGGCCTGCCACTGGCGGTCAAATTCATACTGGACAAAAGAATGGTAGGCCAGCTCCTGGGCGTGCCGGGCGGAAAAATCAGCCAGGGCCGCCGGCTGATGCCGGCGCAGGCCGTCATCCGGCCATTGCCACCAGGGAGCATCATTATAAAAGCGCTTGATAGCCCGGAACAGGGCATAATCAGTCAGCCAGGATGTCCTGGATTTATATGCGGCAACAGCTGCCCGATCTGACTCGGACAAGCGTAAAAAGGCCTGGTAGAGCAGTTTTTCACGGGTAAAATACAACCATCCATAGTCGACACGCGCCGGGTCACCCTGATAGGCTGCGGTCGCCAGTTCAGCGTCGGTCAGCAGCTGGCGGTCCCGTAACTGCTGCAGGTCAATCAGGTAGGGATTACCGGCATAAGCCGAAAGGCCCTGATAAGGCGAATCCCCGGCGCTGGTGGGGGTCAGGGGCAGGATCTGCCAATACGCAAATCCAGCCTTGGCAGCCTTGCGGGCAAAGCGACGGGCATCCGGGCCAAAGCAGCCAATACCCCAGGGACCGGGCAAAGAAAAAATCGGCATCAGAATACCACTGGAACGAAGAAACATTCACATCACTCCTGACTATTATTTAAATCTGGCCATACATTCTGTCATTTCAGGCCGGCTTCATGCAGTCCGGTGCAAGTCGGGTCAGCTCAGCTTCAGAAAAGTGTCAGGGCTGGTTCAGGATCGTGTCAGGACTGGTTCAGTAATAATACAGATCGATTTCATGTTAAACCTTGCTATTCAAGTGTGTCAAGTTACGGTTTGGTCCGGTCCGGCCGGGATTTGTCGGAATTGGCCTGGACGGGCTGGTCCGCTGTTTCGCGAACCACATGCCAGGCAGCCAGTTTGGCTTCATAGCCCAGGGTATGGGCCGGGCTGGTGGATGGTAGCTCGCAAGCTGTCAAACCTGCGCGCAGCCCATCCATTGCACGCAAGCCCAGGGGACGCAGGACCAGCCGGTCCATCAGGCTGGCTGCGGCGTGGCCATTAAAGAAGACCAGGCGAATCTGGGGCCATGCATTTAAAAAGTCAACAAAATCATGGGCTATTGCCTGGCGGATCGCAGCATCGGCACTGCCATTGCGTTCGCAAGCATGCAGGACGTCCCACAACGCCACATGATGACCAAGCAGGAACTGGCAGCGCTGCTGATAATCAGCAGCCAGGGGCGTTGACCAGAGGTCAAAGACAATCCGCCAGAAGGCGTTCTGCGGATGCCCATAGTATTGCTGTTTTTGCAAGGATGCCACGCCGGGCATGGTGCCGAGGACCAGGACCGTACTGCGATGATCAACCAATGGCGCAAACGATACGATTCGCTGGTTTCCGCCATCGGCCGGCCCGGCTGCTCCGGACGGTCCTGTCAGAATCGGCTGCTCATTTGACTTCATCATACAAAATATCCTGTCCGAAACAATGCTGGCATGCAGCCGACCAGGTGGCTGGCACCGGAATAC
>CAYVHB010000007.1:61256-112568 GCA_964450865.1 uncultured Oscillospiraceae bacterium
ATCCCGTTCATTTGTTTACATTGAGCCGGACTGGTAAACCTGCAGATAACGCTGATAACGTTGTTCATAATAGGCTTTCCGGGTTTCATCCGGCCTGATGACCTTGGCAATCTCGCCGCCAAAGTCGGCCAGATCTGATAACGCCCCCGCAACATACAGCCCCATGGCGGCTCCCCCCAGGACCGACGCTTGTTCACTGGGCGACAACTCCAGTGGCTGCTGCAGCATGTCGGCAGCCATCTGACTCCAGACTGCTGACTTCAGGATACCACCCGATAAATTGACATGCCGGATAGGCGTCACCGCGGCCAGCTTCTCGAAACACTGCCGGACGGTAAACAACACACCTTCCAGTACGGCACTGTATAAATCCCCGATGTCGTGTTCCGGCTGCAAACCGGAAAAGGCCGCGCGCCGCGCTTCATTCCAGCCGGGACAGCGTTCACCATAGAGAAACGGCAGGAAGACCGGCAGATCCGGGGCCACATGGGCCAGCTGGTCAAGTTCCTGGAGCGAACGGCCGGCGCCCAGTTTGCGACGGAACCAGTCAAGCGTGTTGGTACCACCGGATGTGGCGGCCCCGGCCAGCCAGCGATCCGCCATGGGTGTACAATAACACCATAGACCGCTATCAAGCCGCAGGTCAGGCATCTGGTTCACAACCGTCCGGATGGCACAGCTGGTCCCGACCGAGATGGTCAGACGGGCAGGCTGCAGCGCGCCGGCGCCGACCTGATTCATCATGCCATCCGCATACGGCAGGGTAACAGGAGTCCCCGGCGCCAGGCCCAGGCGACCAGCCGCCTGGGCGGCCAAGGGAAAGCTGCCGCGGTCGGGAAACAAGGCCGGCAGCTGGTCTTGCCTGACGCCGGCCAGGCTGAGCATGTCCGGATCCCAGCGCCGCGTTCTGCTATCGAGCAGACCGGTACCGGAGGCCATGTTGACCGATGTTGCATAGGCCCCCGTCAGGCGAGTCAGCAGGTATCCGCCCAGATCCGTTACCTGGCAGCCGGCCAGCTGCAGACCTGTTTCCTGCAAATACATCAGCCGATAAGCGGGGTAGATCGCATGCGGCATGCAGCCGGTCCGATGATACAGGTCAGCTGTCTGCGCCCGGTCCTCGCGGATGCGGGCGGCAATCGCGGTCCCGCTGGTATCGGCCCAGGTATAGACCGGTGTCTGCGGCACCTGATTCCGGCAGACCAGCAGGCTATGCCAGATACTGACAATGGCGACGATATCAATGGACTGGCCGGAGGTCTCAAAGCGGTCAACCACCGTCCGGCCGACCGCGGTAATCGCCTCAAAGATCCCTGTTGCTTCGAGATTGGCCCCTTGCCGTACCGTATCAGGATAGGGAATGCTGACCAGCTGCACAATGCCCGCATTGTCTGAATAAATCATGGCCTTGGCCGAAGTCGTACTGGCCTCAAGAACTAATACGTTCACGCTGCACCTCCGTGTATAATGATGACAGTTCATGATTGGCGACCGTCTGCCTGTTGTTAATCACATAAAATTCACAAAAGGATCAGAATGGCGAGTTTCATGCACACATGCTTTTCACACAGCTATCATAACATGATTCTGATAGCATTTTAATGGCGTAATTTGCAGTGATCCGGGACTTGCAGCAGCCGCCGCTGACAGATGGCTTATCCGGAAGACGGCAATCCGGACTCTGGCCGGCTTCCGGACAGCAACCGCCACTGACAGATGACTTCCGGCAATGAATCGGGAAAAGAGGCATAATGAAGTGAAAAATCCGCGTAAAAAATGGACGGTCCTGATTGTAGTTCTGATTATCGCATTGGCCGCTGGCGGGGGACTCTGGTATTATCTGACGCAATCCGGTCAGCAATCGACCGAGTCGACGCAAAAGTATCAGACATATTCGACCAGGACCGGAACGTTGACGGTGTCTGTGCAGACCACCGGCACAATCGATCCGGGCGCTGATCTGTCGATCCGCGCCGCTGCGGCGGCAATGGTCGCTGACATCCAGGTTGCCGCCGGCGATACCGTAGCCAGCGGTGATGTCATCCTGACCTATGATCTGCAATCGATACGCGATCATATTAGCCAGCTCGAAACCAGCCTGGCCAGCCTTAACAGCCAGCTGACCAGCCAGCAGAGCATCACGGGCTCAACCTATGTGACAGCTCCAGTCAAAGGACGGATCAAGCTGCTCAAGGCGGATGAGGATGACCTGGTCGCCGAGGTGATGGATACCTATGGCCAGCTTTGCGTGATTTCCACTGACGGCCAGATGAAAGTCACCTTTACACCAGTTGACGGCGTAACACTGGCCATTGGTGACAAAGTCAAGGTCGTAATCGGTTCAGCCACCAAAAGCGGCCTGATCACCGATGTAACGGATTCAGGTCAGCTGGTGGCCGTCATTGACAAGGACACTTATACGGCAGGCCGGAAAGTCACCATCAAAACCAGCAAAAACAAGATTGCCGGTACCGGTCGCCTCGCGGTGAACAAGCCACTGCCGATTATCGCCGCGACCGGCTCGATTCAGTCCGTTTATGTTTACGAAAACAAATACGTCTACGCCGGGCGCAGTTTATTCAAGCTTGATGGCACGATCATCAATAGCAGCGTTTCTGACCTCATGGCCGAGCGTGAAGCCGTCTGGAGCGATCTGAAGACAGCCCGGGCCTTGCTGAAAAAGCCGACGGTGCAGGCGACACAGCCTGGAATCATCAGCTCCGTCGCGGTATCGGCCGAGCAATCTGTCAAAGATGGAGATATCCTTTATACGCTTTACCCGGAGAAGCAGTATATCATGACTATCCCGGTCGACGAGCTGGATATTGCCAACATCAAGCTGGGCCAGGTTGCAAGCATTACAGTGGATGCCTTTAACAATAAGTCTTACACCGGCAAGGTCAGCCGGATTTCCAGCCTGGGTACCAGCAGCAATTCGGTCACCACCTACGATGTCACCATCACAATCGAGAATCCGGACAGCCTGCTGCCAGCGATGAACGCCAGTTGCGAGGTCGTCATTGAGCAAGCCGACAATGCCGTTCTGGTTCCGATCGCCGCTTTGCAGTCCAGTGGCGGCAAACGCTATGTGCTGGCCAGGAGCGCGTCAGCTTCCGGCAGCAGCGGCACGTCAGACACCAGCACTAGTCAGGTTACGAATAGTTCTGCTGGTCCAGCTGGCAATGCCGGCACATCGGCTTCCGGCAGCAACAGCCCGTCAGGCGGCAGGAATTCAGCAAACGCCGGAAAAAGTATTGTCAGTGATACAACCGGCTATTCACGGGTTGAAGTCACCATCGGGCTCGTCAACGACACCTACGCCCAGATTTTGACCGGCTTGAATACCGGCGATGAGATCCTGGTGCCGATCACGACTTCTGACGCCAATACGAACACCATGATGCCGGGGCTGGGTGGCCTGGCTGGTGATACAGGTAGTGGTCAGCGGCCACCTGACGGATCGTTTCCCAGTCGGACGGGTGGCCAGAACCAGAGCGGCAGAAGCACGGGTGGCTGAAAAGGGGAATACTGAAAACACCGGATTTGTCGGCAAGCGTGCCGGCGGTAGCTAATTCCGGCCGGTAAAAGGAGCAGATACTATGGGCAAAATCCGCAATGGTCTGGTCACCCGGAGTCCACAGCCCGCCGGGGCTGGCGCAGACGGACGGGCGATGATCGAGCTGACCAATATTTCCAAAGCATACAGCATGGGCCATCAGACGCTGCTGGTCCTGAAGTCTGTCAACCTGAAAATCAAGGCTAATGAATTCGTGGCGATCGTCGGTCCGTCAGGCAGTGGAAAATCCACGCTGATGAATATCCTGGGTTGTCTGGACCAGCCGGATGAGGGCGATTACTACCTCGATGGTGAGAACGTGGCCGAATGCAGCGACCGCCAGCTGGCTACTATCCGCAACCGCAAAATCGGTTTTATTTTTCAGCAGTTCAACCTGCTGAGCAAGCTTTCGGCCCTGGAAAATGTCGAGTTGCCGCTCGTCTACCAGGGGGTTGCCGCTCATGAATGCCGCCAGCGGGCCCTGGCCGAACTGACTCGCGTCGGCCTGGCTGACCGGGTCAAGCATAAACCCAATGAACTCTCCGGTGGCCAGCAGCAGCGTGTGGCCATCGCCCGTGCGCTCGTCACACGGCCGGCGCTGTTGCTGGCTGACGAACCGACAGGCAACCTGGACTCCCGTTCCGGGCGGGAAATCCTGGAATTGCTGCACCGGCTGCACGACGAAGGCCACACCATTGTCATGATTACGCACGATCGATATATTGCTGAAGCGGCAGCCCGGCGGGTGATCATTTATGATGGTGTGGTCAGTGAAGACGCCGGGGCTGGCCATCCAGGAGCCGGAAGCGGCTCCGGAACCGGCGCCAGTCAGCCGGACAGCTCCAGACAGCTGCTCAGTGAGGATGTGATCGACGCATGAAATTGACCCAGGCGTTCAAAATGGCCATTTTATCGATCCTGTCCAGCAAGATGCGTTCATTTCTGACCATGCTCGGCATTATCATCGGTGTGACATCGGTCACCATGCTGGTATCCATCAGCCAGGGCACAACCAGCAACATCACCAGCCGGATAGCCAATCTTGGCTCCAATCTGCTGACCGCCAATATTCGCACCCAGCGACCAGTGGATCTGAATCTGGACGACCTCGAAAGCCTGCAAGGTACCATGGGCATTGCCGGGATTGCCCCGGTCGTGACGTCCAGCGTCACCGCCAAGGGCGGCGATAATACATACGATACCACGATTGAAGGCACGGTCGAAGGATTTGATAAAATCCGCAACCTGACGGTCGAATCCGGACGGTTTATCAACGATATCGACCAGGATTATCGTACCCATGTGGCTATCCTGGGCAGCGACGTCGCTGACGAGCTGTTCGGCACAAACCAGTGCCTGGGGCAGTCCATCGAGCTGTCCGGCCGCCAGTTCCTCGTCGTTGGTGTCCTTCAATCCTCAGGCAGGTCGTCATTCGGTTCCAATGATGATCGCGTTATCATACCCTTCTCCACTGCCCAGCGTCTGTTAAAAGTCAATCGGATTTCGACTTTTTATGTTTCAGCCGAATCAGCCGAAACCGTTGACCTGGCCGAAACAGCCATCAATAGCTTTTTGTTGCGGATTACCGGAGATAGCGATTATTATTCCGTTTTCAACCAGACAACGATCCTCGAGACCGTCAGCTCGGTCACAGCAACGCTTTCCCTGATGCTGGGCGGTATTGCCGGCATTTCCCTGCTGGTTGGCGGTATCGGTATCATGAACATCATGCTGGTTTCGGTCACCGAACGAACGCGGGAAATCGGCATCCGCAAATCGATCGGGGCCCAGCGTCTCGATATCATGATCCAGTTCCTCATCGAGGCCGTCTTTATCTCAGTCCTGGGCGGATTGCTCGGAATCCTGCTGGGCATGATCGGCATGCAGGTCATCTCACAGGTCATGGATACCGCGATGGGCATCACCCCGGCTGTCGGGCTGCTGGCTCTCGGCTTTTCGATCATTGTCGGTGTCGTATTCGGCATCTATCCGGCCGCCAAGGCCTCCCGCCTGCGGCCCATCGAAGCCCTGCGCTACGAATGACATGTTCCGGCTGGTAATCCGGCGCAGCTCATCATTTCACAGAAAACAAAACCCCGGGGCACCACTCCCGGGGTTTTGTTTTCTAAAGGAGGAAACTATGAAGAATGAGGAGGATTCTCGCTTACCCTTTGTTTTTCTATGACTTGATCATAACAATCGTCTGTGACTTATTGTAGTTTGAAATGTTAACGTTCTTTGAACCTTCTGCAGTATTTTCAGGCACAAAGACAATTATTATTTATCTTTCATTTATAATGCGCCAGACACGTATCATGGACCAGATATAAGGCACCCTGATCAGCCGGAAGTCCGCCGGCCGCGATCCATGGCGATTGTCCCGGTGCGAACAATCTCAAGGATCCCGAAAGGATGCAGCAAGTCGGTCAGGGCCTGGATCTTGTCCGGACTACCGGAAATCGCAATCGTCAGGGTATTGAAAGCCACATCGACAATGCGGGCCCGGAATACATTGACCAGATTGATCAGGTCTGTTTTCTTGTCATCCGGCGCATCAACCATGACCAGGCACAATTCCATCAGGACTGATTCATCGTTGTCGATCCGCTTGATCTTGACCAGGTCGGTTATCCGGTTCAGACGGCTGATAACCGTATCAACGGCGGTGTTATCACCGTCGACGATGATTGTCATGCGGACCACGCCGGGTTTCTCGGTCGCCCCGACGGCCAGGCTTTCAATATTACAATTAGCCTCGCCAAATAATTGGGAGACGTGCCAGAGAACACCGGCCCGGTCCTCAACCCAGACCGATAAAATGGTTTTACGATATCTTGACATGGATTCCCCTCCTGTTGAAAGACTTGTCTTCGCCCGGCTCCGTTCAGGACTCGCGGATGGCCAGTGCCATCAGGATCGAGTAATACTTGGCTGCGGCGCTTTCGGCCCGGGACGTGACGACCAGGGGCACGCGGGCACCGGTAATCAGGCCGCAAGAGCGGGCCTGATAGAGAAATATCAGGGCCTTGACCAGGATGTTCCCGGCTTCGATATCAGGCACCAGCAAAATGTCGGCTTCACCGGACACCGGACTGCTGATGCCTTTATGCAAAGCGGCTTCCTTGCTGATCGCATTGTCCATCCCCAGCGGACCATCAACGACGCAGTCAGTCAGCTGGCCCCGCTGGCTCATCATGGTCAGGGCCGCCGCATCCAGGGTCGCCTGCATGGCCGGATTAACGGTTTCCACGGCTGCCAGGACAGCGACTTTGGGCCGGGCCGTGCCGAGGGCCCGGCAGACATTGACCGCATTGCGGATGATATCGGCCTTCTGGCGCAGGTCAGGCGTGATGTTGATACCGGCATCGGTAATGAACAGCAGCCGGCCGTAGTGTTCGACTTCGTATACGCCGATATGGCTTAGCAAACGATTGGTGCGCAAACCCTTTTCCTTTTCCAGAACCGCCTTCAACAAGTCCGATGTCTGCATCAGGCCCTTCATCAGGACATCCGCTTCACCACTATTGACCAGGTTGACGGCAATGTCCGCAGCCCGCCGCGGATCGAGCTCCTTGATGATCGTCATCCGCGAGACGTCAATTTGCAAATCATCCGCATAGGCGAAGATCTTTTCCTTGTCACCGATTAAAATCGGGGCAGCGTATCCCTTGGTGTAAACGTCGTGCAGGGACTGCAGCACATGATCATCATGGGCTGCGGCAACGGCAATGCGTCCCGGCGGCCGACCCGTGAGCAGTGTCTCGATCTGTTCCAGTTTTTCCATGCTAGATCCCCCTTCTGGCTGTTTTGTCCTGCAGCTGTCTGATCAATGGCTGTCCAGATTCGATGGTCCGGGCTCCTGCGCATAGATCCGGGCAGTCTCCTGTCCCAGCAAGACGCGCCTGGCTCCGGCAGCCAGCGCCTGAAGTTCGTTTTCTCCGGGGAAAATCATGACCGGGCCCAGATATTGAATCAAGGCTGTAATAGCCCGCGTCAGCCATTGGCTCCTCGCCAGGCCGCCCGTCAGCACAATGGCATCAACCTGGCCAGCCAGACAGGTCGCCGAGGCGCCGATCTGCTTGGCGACCTGATAAGCCATCGCATCGAGGCATTCCGCATAATCGGCGCGGCCGGCTGCGGCGGTCTCGATCGCCTGAACATCGGTCGTGCCGCAATAGGCCATCAGGCCACCCTGGCCGACCAGCATACGCCGGATCTGGGCTGGCGTGGCCTTGCCAGACTCGTAGAAGTCCAGTAATTGCAGGCTGGGAACGCTGCCCGCCCGTTCTGGCGAAAAGGGGCCTTCCTCCAGCGCATTGTTGACATCGATAACCAGGCCGCGGCGATGGGCGCCGACAGAAATGCCACCACCCAGGTGGGCTACAACCAGGTTGATAGTTTCATAAGACCGGCCCAGCTGTGCAGCAGCCATTCTGGCAACCGCTTTCTGATTCAAGGCGTGAAAGGTCGACTTGCGGCGAAATTGAGGCAGGCCGGTATACCGGGCCAGCGCAATCATTTCGTCCACAGATACCGGATCAACAATAAACGCCGGCTTGCCGGCCTGGGCAGCGAGGCGGGCCGCTATCAGCGCACCCAGGTTACTGGCGTGCTCACCATATCGATTGCGCCGCAGATCATCCAGCATAGCCGCGTTAATCAGGTAGGTTCCACTGGCAACGCCGTGGATCAGGCCACCCCGGCCAACGAAGGCATCAACTGCTGGCAGGCCAGCCAGGCTGGCTTGCCTTAAACCGGTCAGCAAGGCCGCCTCAATGGCAGACAGACGCAGGGGCAGCTGGCTGGTGACATTGGGACAGGCCAGGATTGATGCGGCATCATGACGGATGACGGCCTCATGCAGGCAGGCATCATCAGCAAAAAGAGCCGTCTTGGTCGATGTAGAGCCGGGATTGATCGCGAAAATAATCGACGGCATAAATCCTCCATGGGTTCTGTCCGGTCTCATCCGGCCGGCTTTCATTCGACCCGAAACATCCAGCCGGCTTATATTCGACCCGGATTCATCTGGCCGGCATTAATTCGACAATGATAACCTGCTTGCTGACATCCAGCCGATAGGACAAAGCCCTTACCCCAGCCTGATCGGTCAGGATCGATACGACAATTTTCTCGACGGACTTGCGACTGGGCAGATCAGAACCCGTATAGAGCAGTTCCAGCTGATCGACCGTCTGGTCACCCAGATCAGAGTCATTGACAAAGGCCCGGAATTTCTGTTTGTATTCATCCAGGCTGGAGACCAGCAAATCCTGCTCACGATAATAATGGGCACCGTCGATTGCACACACCGGATAATCACTGGCTTTCCAGTCATGCGTTTCCCGCATCACGGTGTCAGATCGCAAAAAGTTCACATGATCCGGCTTGTCGGTCGAGCCGCCGTCAGGAACCGGATCATCGTGGGTCACATCCAGATGGTAAGGCTGGCCAGCGATCCAGACCAGATTCCAGGCATGATCAATCTCCGATGCCTGGCCATTGATCAGTTCAACCCGGAATCCAAGCTCACTGGCTATCAGCTGAAAGGCCTGGGCATAGCCCTGACACAAGGAAATCTGGTCCAGGAGCGCACTGGCTGCATTGTTATGAGCCTGATTCAGTGTCTGGTCATAGACGATGCGGCGGACCAGGGTATCATGGATCACCTGCAGTTGTTGCCAGGCCTGTGTCTTCTTTTCAGCCTTGGCTGCGATCTGCCGGGCTGCGGTGAACAGTTCGTCCTGGCGCGCCTGCAATTCTGCAGCGGATGAGTGCTTGTATTCGTCCAGATAACCCAGTTTCAAGGTCATGGCCGAGAGCCGGGTCCGCAGGCCTTTTTGAAAGGTATAATTGAGTTTGGCTGAGCCATCCAGCCAGAAAAATTGCGGATTCTGGCGATAGACCTTCTCGTAAACATCATATACCAGTTTAACAACAGCATCACTCTGCCGCTCGGAAATCTGGTATCCCTCGAGGGCCTTGTCAAGGATGATTTCAGCCGAAAAATCCTCAATGCCAGCCTGGATCAAAGCCTGCAGGTGTCCGGCGAGGGCATCGTCCGGCAGGTCCTGGCCAGGCTGCTCAGTGGTTTGTTCGTCTCCGGCAGGGGTATCGGATTCCATGGAGGATGCCAGGGAACTGACCTGGTCAGAAAGCGAAGACCAGCCTTCACTGAAGCGATCAATCCCGGAGTGAACTGAATCACGCCATTGATTTAAATCCAGACAGCCGCTGGCCGTCATGATCACGATAAACAGGCAGACTATCAGCAAACAATGGCGCCGCAAATGGTTTCCGGCCCGGGCCTTGCCGGGCATGGCCGGTTGAGTTTTCTTATCTGAGGTCTGAAATCGCTCAGTGCCTGTTTTTTGTGCTGATTCTGGCCTGGCGATCAAATTGGCCATTGTATTCCACTCCTGTCCATGCAGGACAACTGATTATCTGCAGACCAGATCCGCCTGGCGACACAATCAGCAAAAACGCCTGGACTTGCCTGACAAACTGACTGTTGACTGGCAAGCTGATTGCTAGCGGGCGACATCCGGCTATTGACTGGCAAGCTGATTACTTGCGGGCGTCCGTTGATTTAAGGACGTATGTACTCTTTTTGAGAAAGAACAGCTGCATGACGGTTGCAATCGCAAAGGCGGCCAGTGTCAGCAAGCCATATTGCCAGAAATTAATAGCCTGATTATTGAAAGTGGGCAGGAGGATCAGGGCCATGATCGCCAGATAGGCCATATTCATGCTGCGCTTGGTCCGGGTATTGAAGGTGATCGGCTGACTGCAGCGGGCGCAGACGAAATCATAGCGGCTGGGGATATAATTCTTCCAGGATTTGACCGGTACGTGCGCACAAGTCTCGACTTGCGGGCCCGGCTGGTTCGCAGCAGCAGATGAATGCTGGCCCGCTGGCGCACTTTTGCCGGACTGGCCGGCTTGACCGGGCCTGGCAGATTCAGCATTAGTCTGAGCCTGGCGCTCATAAGCTGCGTACATGGCCATCAGGTCAAGCTGTTCCTGGGTATATTGAGTCGGGGCAGCATCCGGTCCGGATCCATCCCGGGCGGCGGCTGATTGACCCAACGTTGCAGCTGGCGCCTGGACCGTCGCCTGATCAGCCTGGCTTGCCGAAGCCTGACGGCCAGCTGCTTCATCAGCGACTCCAGCCGGGCCGGGTGCCGGTTCATCAGGCTCAACCGTTTCGTACTTTCCGAAACGCAAGAGCAGATACTCCACGACCAGATAGAATAGAATCATGCCGACCATGATGGAAAGATCAATGATGATCCGTCTGACACTGGGCTCACCCTTGCCGGTACTGAGCGCCTTAAAGAGCAGGACTGCCACAAATACAGCACCGAGGATCCGGTTGATATTGCGCAATTTCGCAATCAGCTCAATAGTTTCACCACAATGCCGGCAAATATAAACCGGTTTACGGGCAAACAGGAGTTTGATTTTGATATGGGGTTCATGATTACAGCTCATAATGGTTCGTGACTCCTATAATGCGACCGGTCTTGCCGGAAATGCGAATCGAACTGCCGGACAGGCGGATGCGATATGCTGGAATTGCGATTCGATATGCTGGAATTGCGATTCGATATGCTGGAATTGCGATTCGATATGCTGGAATTGCGATTCGATATGCGGTAAATACAATTTGATATACTGGCATTGCGATTCGATATGCGGTAAATGCAATTTGATATGCTGGCATTATAGACGATTCAGGGCAAATTGTATAGCTGACTGCCAGCCAGGCGGACGTAGGTCAGGCGATCCTGCACGCGGGCACTGTGCATCAGGGACAGCCCGGTAACCGGCCAGGTAATCGGTGCGTATAAATCAGGCAAGCATGAAAGAGCCGGGCCCGCCATTTTCGCCAGGCTTGCTGAGTGCTCCGAGTCAGCTGAACATCCCGGGCTGGACTTCTGGCTGGTTGGGTCGGTTGGGCCTGTCAGCTGAGGCCAGCGGTCAGGCGACTTCAGGCGCACATCCCGGGCAATCGTGATATGCGGCACAAATGGCCGGCTGTCGTCTGGCAAGCCAGCCTGGATGAGCGACTGCTGCAATTGCCGGTAAAGGACTTGCAGGGGATGTGCGCGCGTGGCACAGCCCGCCAGCCCTAGCCAGAGGATATCATGATGCCGGCCAAAGGTACCGGCGCCACTGACAGCCAGGGAGAACGGCGCCGGCCCGGTCGTTGCCGCATTCAGAATCTCAATCAGCACGGGTAGCTGCGCCGGATCGCATTCACCCAGGAAATGGACGGTCAGATGCAGATTGTCGGGCCGGGTCCAGCGGGCACGGTCCGTGAATGGCTCATAAGCGTGGGCGGCCGCAGCAAGCGCGGCGCGGATCTCCCGGTCCGCTTCGATCGCATAAAACAGGCGCATGAATTGGGCACCTCCCTGCCGGGCCAGCGTCCAACCGTCCGGCTGTCCGGCCAGGCTGTACAGATAACAGCCAGATCATCCCTGGGGCTGGTTCTTCAAGATCTTGGCCAACGGCGAATCGGCGCCGAGGATAATCGTCTTCTCGCCTTGCAGAGACTTGCGGATCGCTTCCAATTCACGGACAAAGACATAGAAATCGGCCTTGGCCGGATCATTGTACAATTCCTTGAGGGTCTTCATGAATTCCTGCTCACCTTCACCAGTCAGGCGCTGGGCCTGGGCATTGGCCTCGCCAAGCAGGATCTCGACGGTCTTGTCCGTTTCGTTGCGGATCTTGGCCGCCTCGTATTCGCCATCGGCCTTGAAGGAAGCTGCCATCTGGACCCGTTCGGAGATCATCCTGTCATAAACAGCGGCTTCGTTATCACTGGGCAGGTCAAAACGCTTGATTTCGACTGACTGGATGCGGACACCGTAGCCCTTGAGCTGGGTTGCCACCTGTTCAGTGATCTGCTTATTGAGGGAGGTCCGGCTACCTTCACCATCCGAGATGATCTCACTCTGCTGCAGGCTGCCCATGACGTTCTTGATCACACTGTAGGTGCTGGCGTCAATACGCTTCTGCATCTCATTGATATTGCCGACCGTCCGGATAAAGGTCGTGACATCCTCAATGGCCCAGATCGAATAGCTGTCAACAATCATGGCCTTCTTGTCAGCCGTCAGAACCTCCGACGGATTGACATTATAGATCATCTGCTTCTTGGTCAGGCGGTTGATATCCTGGATCAGCGGCACCTTGGCTTTCAGGCCGGCCGTGGTCTCAATCGCGCCGATTTTGCCAAACTGCGTGATATATACGTACTCACCTTCCTTGACGGTATAAAGTGAACCGGATAACAGGATCAGGGCCAGCAGGAAAATAACGACTGAAAAAATAACCCGCTTCACAGGGAATGGACTGGTCGTCATGGCTGTCACCTCCTAGATTCAATTGCCGCTGCCCGACGCCTGGCCGGTCAGTGATTCCAGCGGCAGCAGCTTCAGCGTACCCGTTCCGTCGTCAATGTAGACCGTTATTCCGGGCAGGACGGCTTCAATCATTTCCAGATACATCCGCTGGCGGGTAATAGCGGGGAAATTGACGTATTCATTGAACATCGCCAGGAAGCGGTCCCGCTCGCCGACTGCCTCATTGATGCGGGCCTGCTTGGCGCCTTCCGCATTTTTGACAATCTTGTCAGCCTCGGCCCTGGCCGCCGGGATCCGGCTGTTCTGGTATTCGAGGGCCTGGTTGATGGCCGTGGCTTTCTGCTGCTTGGCTGTTTCCACGTCACGGAATGCCTTGGCGACGTTTTCAGTCGGCGGTTCGCTGTCATTGACCTTGACATCAAGAACCATCAGGCCGATGTCATTATTCATCAGCGTGCCCGTCAGCATCTCCTTGACATCGGCCTGGATCTGGATCTTGCCAATAGTCAGCACGTCGTCAATCCCCCGGGTGCCAACGACCGAACGGACACTGCCCTGGATCATGTTTTTCAGGATCAGGTTGGGGTTGTCGGTGGTGTAAAGATATTTGTAGGGGTCACTGATTTTCCACTCGACGAAGAAATCAATATTGACGATGTTCATGTCGCCGGTAATCATGTTGCTTTCTTCAGGAATGCTGCTGTACGATCCATCCGGATTCTGCACATAGCCCAGCTCAATCTTCTGCGTCAGGTTGACAGGCAGAATACTGACAGACTGGATCGGCCAGGGCAGTTTGAAATTAAGACCGGCGCCAACCGTGCGCGTATAACGGCCAAATGTCGTGACAACGGCCTGCTCACTCTCCTTGACGGTAAAACCGGCAGTCAGGCCAATGGCCAGGATGATAATCGCCAGGGGGATTACCAGGACCAGGAGCCAGACCCGTTTGGGGTTGATTTTCATACGATACCTCCAGCTTGATTGCTTGCTGCATTTAAAAAACCAGTCTGAATGGACCGGACCAGGCCAGATTGAACCGGGCTGGAAAAGTCGTCAGACTGGTTTTATTGTACGTCATCGCTGCGGGGCTGTCTATCTGGTCAGGCCGGCACAGAACGGCCGGGCCGGATCACACGAAGGTGACATGTGCAAGCCCAGGTCAGACCCGGGTCAGGCTGGTGATAAACCGGTCAAAGGCCGCCTGTCCTGGCTCATCCTGTTTAAAGACACCGGCATCGGCCAGGACCTTGGCAAACTTGGCCGCCACACCGGCCCGCACGATCCGGCTGGCTTCGGCTGGATCCGTGACACCCGGATTTGCTTCGCGCAGTTCCCCGGCCCAGGCCTGGTGAATCGGGGCTATGTCAGTCTTGCCATCTTGCAGATACTGCTCAACGGCGGCCAGCTCATCAACCAGGCGCGCCGGCAGGACGGCCAGGCCCATCACCTCGATCAGGCCGATGTTTTCCTGCTTGATATGATGGACATCGGCATGCGGATGGAAAATACCCATGGGATGGGCCTCATCCTGGCGGTTATTGCGCAAGACCAGGTCCAGTTCAAAATCGGTGCCGCGGCGGCGGGCAATCGGGGTAATCGTATTATGCGGGGTATCGCCGGAGCAGGCCCGGATCGCGACCGACTCGTCACTGTAGGCGCGCCAGGCAGCAAGGATATCATCCGCGGCAGCAACGAGCGCAGCCGGATCGGCACTGCGGGCCCGGATCACGGCCATCGGCCATTTGACAATGCCAAAGGAAACATGGGGATGGGCGGGCCAGGTAAAGGTCCGGTCGACCGTTGCCCGGTCCATCGCGAATTCGTAGCGGCCGCCCTGGTAATGATCATGGGTCAGGATCGAACCGCCGACAATTGGCAGGTCAGCATTGGAGCCGACAAAATAATGCGGGAACTGGCCGACAAATTCGACCAGGTTCTGGAAGGTGGCGTGATTGATGCGCATGTCGCGATGATCCCGCGAGAGCACGATGCAATGTTCGTTATAGTAAGCATAGGGCGAATACTGGAAAAACCACGGTTCGCTGCTCAGTGTCAGGCGGATCATCCGATGATTGGCCCGGGCCGGATGATTGATCCGGCCGGCATAGCCTTCATTTTCGACACAGAGCAGGCAGGCCGGGTAGCCGGCACTCGGTGCCAGCCGGGCCGCGGCGATGTCACGCGGATTCTTTTCAGGCTTGGAGAGATTGATGGTGATGTCAAGCTCACCCCAGCGGGTCGGGGCCTGATAACAGATGTTGCGGGCAATCCGTCGCGTCTGGATATACTGGGTCGCCTGGCTCAGCGTATGGAACCATTCCGTACTCGAAGCGGGAGACTGGACATATCGCAACCAGAACTGGCGGTCAATCTCGGACGGTTTGCTGACAAAGACATTCATCAGATTAGCGGCGAAAATGTCCCGCATATCGGAAAGATCTTCAATCAGCCCTTTGGCGACAGCCTGTTCGACGAGGTCAGCGATCAGCTCGGGGATCTCCGGCCAGTCAGCACCAGCCGGGACAGGGGCAAGATCCTGCCCATCCCGGCCATAACTGTATGCATCCAGCCGGAGCATCGCCAGCAGGCGGTTGCGGGCATAGACCTGGTCGGCCGCTTCAATGAGGCCGGCTTGCAGGGCGCGCAGAATCAGGGCGCTGATCAGTTGTTCAATTGTCATGTTTAAAAACCTCCCGTTGGCGTTCGTTTGATTAACATGATCGTACCATAGAAAAAAGCGAGTGGTCAGCTCGCTTTGTCGGATAATCCGGTTCGTTTGTGGGGTTCTGATAACCAGCGAGGATAGCCAGGACCGGGTGTCGGTCACTGCTGCCCAGGAGCCCGGCCAGGCCTTGTGTAGTCGGTCACCGCTGCCCGGGAGGAGGCCGCCAGGGACTGCGTCAGCGGCCGAGCTCGACCATCCGGTCGATGCAGCCGCGGGCTTTAACCATGATTTCCGGATCCAGCTCGATGCTTTCCCCGCCAGTGCCGGCTAATGCCTGGTAAACATCAACCAGCGTGGTTATTTTCATGTTCGGACAGATCAGCTTCTTGGAAAGATTGTAAAACTGCTTGTCCGGGCATTTGTAGGCTAGCGTTTCGGTGATGCTCATCTCAGTGCCAATCACGAATTCACGGGCCGGGCTCTGGATCGCATAGTCCATGATCGCCGAAGTCGAGCCAACAAAGTCAGCGAGCGCAACGACCTCCGGTACACATTCGGGATGCACCAGAACCAGGGCATCCGGATGCTGGCGGCGGGCCAGCTGCACATCCTTTTCAGTGACGGCCACATGAACGTGACAGCCTCCGAGCCACAGGTTGATCTTCTTATCCGGAACATGCTTTTGCACATAATCGCCCAGATTGCAATCCGGGATAAACAGGAGCTCTTTTTCCGGCAGGCGGGAGACAATCTTGACGGCGGTTGATGAGGTTACACAGACGTCACAGACGGCCTTGAGGGCCGCTGTTGTATTGATGTAAGCCACCACTGGCTGGTCCGGGTGTTCCCGCCGATAGGCGACAACCCGCTCCGGACTGATCTGCTCGGCCATCGGACAGCCCGCGTCACGATTAGCCAGGATGACGGTTTTCTCCGGTGACAACAGCTTGACACTCTCGGCCATAAAACGGACACCGCACAGCACCACGGTCCGGGCCGGGCTTTGCTGCGCTCCCAGGCTGAGCTGGAACGAGTCGCCCTTGATATCGGCAATCTCGAGAATTTCGGTAGCCTGATAGCTGTGCGCCGCAATACAGATGCCTTTTTCCTGCTTCAGGGCGATAATTTTATCTTGCAGTTCTCTGATCATGATGTCATCCTCCTGTATTCAATGAAAATTGCTGCTCCCGGCTATGATTTCCCATTTATGGCCGCTATTTCCCGATTCTGCCACGTCACGCGTGGCCGCAGTCCTGTTTCACGCGTTCTTCCGTGGCCGTCACGCCTGTTGTGGCAGCGGCGAACGGAAGCGTGGTCCGCTGATAATCATCCCACCACCCAGGACCTCGGATCCCCGATAAAATACGACGCGCTGGCCTGGGGTAATCGCCCGCTGGGCCTGTGTGAACCGAACCAGCCAGGTACCATCCGCCAGGATAGTCAGGTGGCATTCGGCCGGCCGGGCTGAGTAGCGGATTTTCGCCTGGACCAACTGAGCCGGATCAGCCGGAACCGGCCCGATCCAATGGACCTCTCCAGCCAGCAAAAAATGATTGAATAAAGCATGCGCCGGGCCAACCACGAGGGTGTTCGTAGCAGCCTGTTTGTCGATGACAAAAGTCTGCTGGCCGAATGCTCCGAGTCCTTTGCGCTGGCCGATGGTATAATCGATAATCCCTGTATGCCGGCCAACCACGTGTCCGTCCAGATCGACCATCGGCCCCGCTTCGCCCGGGTCACTGGCAAAATCCCGGCAGAAGTCACCATAGTGACCGTCCACAAAACAGATTTCCTGGCTGTCAGGCTTATTATGCAGACGCAAGCCGGCAGCGGCGGCGATTCGCCGGACCTCATCCTTGGTCAGGTCACCAAGCGGGAAAAGCAAATGGGCCAGCTGTTCCTGATCCAGCATGTAAAGGGCATAGCTCTGATCCTTGCGCGGGTCCAGGCCCTGGCTCAGGTGATACAGGCCATCAGCCGGATCGTATACATTGCGCACATAATGTCCGGTAGCCACATAATCAAAGCCATAAGAGCGGGCTTTGGCCAGCAGTTCAGCAAATTTGATCGTGCGATTGCAGTCCACGCAGGGATTGGGCGTCAGACCCTGGCGATAAGCATCAACAAATGGCTCTATCACCTGACGGCGAAACGAGCGGGTCATGTTGAAAACATGGTGGTCGATGTCGAGCTGATGACAGACCCGCCGGGCATCTTCGATGCTTTCCAGCGAACAGCAGGAACGGGCCAGCATCAGTTCTTCATCATCCGGGCGGTCAAACAGCTTCAGGGTCACGCCGGTCACGGCATAGCCTTGCTGTTGCAGCAGGACAGCGGCTACCGCTGAATCGACTCCACCACTCATGGCGACCAGGACTCTATGGCCGGGGGCTGGCAAAGGGCCCGGGACGGATGCATCGGCAGCGGGTTGGCAACTGTCGTCTTGTCTGGTCATATTGCTTCAGTTTGCATCTCCATTTCTGGTAATCAGCCCGGATCTGTTGACCGGCTCAGCTAGGTCTGATTTTACCAGTGGAACGGAACCCGTGCAAGTTCACAGGCTACGAAACCGGACACCGGTCCAGTCTTTTCCAGGTCTTTAGACATTACCCAGCAGCACATCCGGCAAGTGGCGTCCAGCCAGTTCAGCCAGATGTTTCATCCGGGCCAGGCTGATCGGAGGGGGTTGCGGCATCTGATAATCCGGATGATGCCGGGTCAGGTGCAACGTGACCGGCGAAGCCAGCGAAGCCAGCCAGGACGCCAGGTCCTCGATTTCCTGGTCAGCATCATTGAGACCGGGAATCAGCAGCGTGGTAATCTCCACATGACAGGCCGGAACACACAGGGCAATGATCTTCTGCACATCGGCCAGCTCGCCACGGCAGATCCGGCGGTAGAAATCCGGCCTGAAGGCTTTCAGATCAATATTCATGGCATCAACCCAGGGCAAGAGCTCAGCCATTGGTTCAGGATTGATCAGGCCATTGGTGACCAGGACCGTCTTCAAGCCGGCCGCCCGGGCAGCCTGGCAGCAGTCGAGCACATATTCGAAGGTGATCAGCGGCTCGTTATAGGTAAATGCCAGACCGATATTGCCCCGCGGAATTTGCTGGATCGCCATCCGGACCAGCTCTGGCGGAGCGATATACTGCCAGTCGGCCTTGCGCTGCGAGATCTGCCAGTTCTGGCAGAAGGAACAGCGTAAATTACAGCCGTATGAGCCAACTGACAAAATATACGAGCCTGGGTAGAAACGGCGCAGCGGTTTCTTCTCGATCGGGTCCAGGGCAATTGATGTCAGGCAGCCGTAGCTTTCAGCGATCAGGCGGCCATCATGATTGACCCGCCCCATACACAGGCCGGACCGGCCAGGCGTGATCCGGCAACGATGCGGACACAGCAGGCAACGCACGACCTGGTCCGGCAATTTCTCATAATAGCGGGCTTCATGCTGCAAATTCGCTTCAGTCATCATGATCCCCTTCTTTCTGTTGATCTACTGCATACCGGGCAATCAATTCCGGCCGGTCATTTATTGCATGCCATACCTTCGTTTCCGGCCGGCCATATGCCGCCCGGACCTAGTGATAACGCTGCACGGTGAAGCGCAAAACCTGATAATCAGACCACGGATCTATCCCGGCCTTGCGGCAGGCAATCGACAATTGCTGCTCCACGGTATCGACACCTTCGAGATCCGGCAGCAACAATCCGGAACGGCCGGCCTGGCGAACAATCACACCATAGCGGGCCGGGTCAAGCTGGGCTGTATCGAGCCGGGAATGAACGCCGAGCGGTTCAGCCGGGCTGAGCACATCCACGCTGTAAGTCAGTTGGGACAGCTCGGCCGGCGCGACCGGATCGAAACGGGGATCATCCAGGCCGGCACTCAAGGCATTCTGAATGATTTCTTCCAGCAAGGAGGGAGTCGTGGCTTGTGTCGTCCCGATGCAGCCGCGCAGGTCGCCCAATTTCTTCAGGGATACAAAGGCGCCAGCCCGGTCTTGCAAATAGCCCGGCTCATGGGCGTATTGCGGAAAATCAGCCCGGGTCAGGCGCTGACCGGTCTTGAGATAGTGTTCAAGGGTCTGCCGGGCGATCTGCACCGGCGGCGATGCCTGGGCCCGGGCGGACTGCAGCCGGTCGATCCGGTGCTGCATGGCCTGGTCCATGGCCGAGATTGCCGGAACCGGTTGCCGGGGATCCGGAACCAGGCTGGCTACACCATACCCGATGCCGTAGGGAGCTTCATAATGATAGACCTTGCTGCGAACGCCGACCTGGCTGAATGCACCGCAGAGCATCACAATCGAACGATAGCCACACTCGGCAGCCCGTTCCCGCAGCTGCTCATCAATGGCCAGCACGCCGGGCAGGTCACCGGCAGCCAGCAGATCCATCAGGGTCCGGTCGAAGGTGGCCCCCTCCGGGCAGCTGCCATATGGGCTGTTCGCATTGGCTTTATGCGACAGATCACCGCTGGCAATCATGATCACCCGCCGGCCCAGGGCGGCTGCCGCCTCGGTCATCGCCTGGCCTGCCGCATAAATCTGGGGCAAGGGCAAATCCGAACTGGCCAGGGCCACCAGACGGAACGGCCGGGCTTTTTGCTGCAGAAAATACAGCGGCACCAGGCATCCATGATCCAGTGAACGGCTGATATGATGCTGGCGCTGTTGCTGTGCGGACAGGATGCCGCCGTCAATGCCATGCTGCTGCAAGCGGATCGTGATAGCCTCCAGCAATTCACGGTCAGCTTCCCAGCTGAGGCTGACATGTGACGCCCCAAACTGGGCCAGGTCGCCACTCAAGGTAGTGGCGTCATAAAAATACAGATAATCGCCGAACATGGGCGCGTGCGGGGATACAATAACAACCGTGTCCGGGCTCAGTTCAGCCAGGTCGGCTGCCGCCTGCCGGATAGCCTGAACCGTTGCCCCCGCCTCATTGCTGCCATGGCTGACCTCCGGCACGATAACCGGCGGATGGGGAATCAGAAATCCGGCCAGCACCGGGTACGGTCCAGATGATAAGCGGGAATCATGTATGGCTGATGATCCTGATGATGTCACCTGTTTCACCCTCTTTCTATTACTATATATTGACATTTTTTATATTATGATATACAGTATTGATTATCACATTAAATCATTATTCAGATGCGATTTAAGTGCATTCATGATATTGCGTGATTGCGATCCAGAAAGGAATACAACGATGCTTGACTTGCAACGGACCATTGGTGTCTGGGGCGACTCCGTTCTCAAGGGAGTCGTGCTCGACGCATCCGGTCAGTCCTATGAAGTGCTG
Source organism: uncultured Oscillospiraceae bacterium (assembly GCA_964450865.1). Classification (GTDB taxonomy): domain Bacteria; phylum Bacillota; class Clostridia; order Saccharofermentanales; family UBA5734; genus CAYVHB01. The sequence continues at coordinate 82,171 of CAYVHB010000007.1, forward strand.
GCTGATAATTGTGCGCACCATATGGTCGACCGGCACGGCCTGACCATATTAAATCAATCAAAGTTTGGCAGTACCATTGAAAAAGGCCAGCGCCAGCTGGAACGGGCCCTGGCCAGCGGCCTGGACTGCTCAGCCGTCCTGCTTGAATATGGCGGCAACGATTGTGATTTCAACTGGCCAGCTGTTGCGGCCCGGCCTGACTACCCCCATCAGCCGCGCACGCCACTTGGCCAGTTCCGGACTATCCTTCTTCAGATGATCGGGCAGTTGCGCCAGCATCAGATCACGCCGCTCCTGATGTCCCTGCCGCCGATCAGTGGCCGCGGCTATCTTGACTTCCTGGTCAGCAAGGGCTTGAGTCGCGAACAGCTGATGCGTTTCCTCGGGGATGAACAACAGATCTATCGGTTCCATGAATCATATTCTCTAGCCATTTCCCGAATAGCTGCCGAGACGGGAGCGCTGTATATTCCGATCCGTGAAGCTTTCCTGGCCCGGATGGACAGTCCGTCCCTGCTTTGTGCTGATGGTATTCACCCCAACCGGCGGGGGCATGAGCTGATGGAGCAAACCTTTGCTGAACTCGTCGCCCGCTGGCGACGTAATCCGGAACGCTACGCCCTCGCCTGAGTACGGGCACGCCGGTCCCTGACATGTCTCTCCCGAAATAATCAATACCCGCCATTCGCCCATCCAGCGCAGTATTGTTTTCATGCGGGCCGGATCAATATGAGAGGGCACTTTGACGCTTTCGCTATTCGACCATCCAGCGCAATACTGTTTTCATGCGGGCCGGATCGGCATGACGCGGATCCGACAGATAAATCTCACGATGGGTATGACCCCGCCGCTTGAGCCCGGCAGCCTGACAATAGGACTGCAGGCGGGCAAAGCTGCGGGGTTCATCGTCATAGGGACCGATATGCATCAGTTGCACGCAGCGGCCTTCCGCAATGATTTCGAAACGAACCTGTCCGAAATGGGGATTGGTCTCTTTCTGGCTGGCTTTAGCCAGTATCCGGGGGAAAACGTCCGCATTGACAAAGTCTGGCTGGCGGATCATCATGCGATAGGCCAGCAGCTGTTTATCCGGTATGATAAATGGTTCTGGACCGGCCAGGGCCTGGCCGGCCGTGGTCAGATCCCAGACACCTTCAAGCGGATAGACTTTCTGTTCGCAATAACCGGGCAGGATCAGTCCCTTGCGTGGAGCCATCCGCACGGTATAGGCCATGGTATACAAAGCAGCAACGACTTCACTGAATTCAGACTCGTTGGGATCGCCCGTGCCTTCAATCACAAAGAACTTCAAGGGCGGGACAATCAGCTCGATCGGCTGTTCTTTAGGTGTATAAAGCAATTTATCCAGAGAATCCACGCCGTTACCTCCTGGCCATCACGCCGGGCATCGTCTGCTGACCAGCCACTCCTGGCAACCAGGTCCACCGTCACATTACAGCGGATTGGCTTCGACCTTCCTGCCCTCCACCGGCTGATTCAGGTACAGGCGCCGGGCTGTCCGCAGAATAAAATCGGCAAGTTCAACACTATGGCACCAGGATGCCGGCAGCTGGCCCAGGCCAACCAGCGCGCCCAGCAGATTACCGGTAATCGAACCTGTCGAGTCGCTGTCGCCACTGTGATTAACGGCCAGAATGACACCGTTGCGGAAATTGCCGTCACTGACGAGTGAACAGTAGAGGCTGATGGCCAGGGCTTCTTCACCAACCCAGCCTTCACCCAGGCTGGCAATAGCCTCGCCGGCCGGCTTGCTGCCGGCGGCCAGGTCCTGGGCCTGATCCAGCAGGCGCTGGCACGTCTGATGACGTGGATAGCCCTGCAGAATCCGGATCGTGTCGGCTGTCGCCTCAGCCAGGTTCTGGCCGCTGATAATGCCGGCGATCAGCGCAGCCAGACAGCCCGCAGACAGATGGCCGTCAGGATGGCCGTGGGTAATTGCCGCATTGACAGCGGCCAGACGGAAAGCCAGGTCTGGATCTGCATGCCAGTACAGGCCGACCGGAGCCACACGCATCACACCGCCGCAGCCCTTCGAGTCGTTGATCGGACTGTCCATGGTCCCGTATAGATGACCTTCATGCCGGCGCAAGGCTGCCAGACAGGTATTGCCAGGTGCCCGGCTGGCATAGAGCCGCCGTTCATTGAGGATATCCGACTCCAGAACGGACGCCGGCAGATGATGCGGCCGTACGCCGGTCTGGGTATACAGCCAGCGCTGGAAGGCATGATACAGGCAGGTCGTGTAATGGTGGCTGTCGACTGCAACGGGCGCTTCACTGGCGACCAGGATACCATCCGCCGTAAATAATGTCATTTGTGTATCATCCGAAATCAGCGCGACCTTCTGCAACGTATCAATAACCAGATCCGTAATACCAGATTCACCAAATCGCTGGCGAATCGCAGCCAGGCTGAGAAATTCAACCGGGTAGCCAAGCGCATCGCCCAGGGCTCCGCCCAGCAGGCAGCCGGAAAAGTGGTCCTGGGTCAGTCGGGAAGTCGTCATGATCAGTCACCAGCTTTCTATTTTTCACATACAACACAACCTGGCAAGAAAAATTGCCATTGCCCGTAATACTGGGGAATTGCCTGGACCTGGCAGCCATTCATGTCCGGTCCGGCAAACGTTTTATCTTTCAATTTCATTATAAATCAATCACGCGACTTTGCGAACAAAAAACCGCCGGTTCTCACCGGCGGTTCGTATTTCTGTCATTATTAATGAATGAATGGATTGCCTGTATACCTCTCCGGGTCTATTGTGAACGGCTCCGGCTGGCCCGGTGTCTCAATTCATATTTCGCCGCATCTGGCGACAGGACAAAACGCCGCACCGCAGCGGCCACACCGGCGTACTGATTGGATGGGGCGATCCAGTCGGCATGGCTTTTCACATGAGCCGGCGCATTACCCATGGCCACACTGATCCCGCCGATATCAAGCATGCCCAGATCATTTTCACTGTCACCAATGACCAGGGTATCAGCCACATCGATCCCCATATGGTCACAGAGCTGCTGGATCGCAAAACTCTTGTCGACGGATTGCGGCACGATTTCCAGGCCAAATTCAATCGACATCAGACTGCGCAGGCCGGGAATTGACCTGGCATGCGCACTGATCTGCGGGAAATATTGCGGCTGATCGGAAGCCATGAAAAATTTGTCAACCTGGATCTTGCCAGTCCGGACGGCATGGGCCAGATCATCGAGTACAACATGAGTCAGGTGATAATGGGCCTTGTAACCCTCCGGAATCTCCAGCTGGTCTACAATCGCGACTGATTTTCTGGAGGCGTAGGGCTTGTTATCTGAATAGACCTGAAAATACATTCTGTCAAAGCGCTGCAGATATTGCAGCAAGCTCAGGACGGCGTCAACAGGCATGTGCTGGTGGCTCAGTGGCCGGCGGCGTTTATAATCGTAAATATACGCACCGTTGACGGTGATGATATAGTGATCAGCCCCGATCAGCAGAGCCGCGTCCCTGGCTTCCGTTTCTGTACGGCCGGTTGCAACGACAACCGGAATCCCGGCCTGTCCAGCCTGCTGGAAGGCGGCTGTCACCTCCGGCAAAATTTCATTATCTTCATTAAATACGGTACCATCGAGATCGGTAACAATGAGTTTAACAGGCATAAACAGGCTCCTGACCACTGCGCAGCTCCGGTTCTGCTGCTGATTTGGATACTTGGCCGACTGACGGATCACCAGTCGGCTCTATAAATAACATCATAACTTGAAACAGTCCGAAACGACAATTCTGTAAATCCCCAAATCTCAAACGCCAGACGGCCATTCCTTTAGCCAGATAGTCAGTCTGAAATCATGCGTGCCGATTGCCAGCCGGCTTCCATCAATCGGACGCAATGCTGATTCCTCTGCCGTGTGCCCCTATTACCATAAAAAGCCAGATTGGTTATCTTGAGACCAGCCGGTGTGCGAGCGGTTCAGTCGCGATGGCTCCGACCGGTGTGCGAGCGGCTCAATCGCGATGGCTCCAGCCGTATTTGCCCCGCAGCTCGACAAACACCACTGCTTCAATCGACCGGACGTGCAGGACACCGGCCGGACTGCGGGTAATGAGCAGCAGGTCCTGGTAGTCACGGGGGCCGACCGGGACAATCATCCTGCCACCAGGGGCTAACTGGGCAATCAGGTCATCAGGCATCCGCTCGGTTGCCGCTGTAACCATGATGCGGTCAAAAGGGGCTTCCTCAGGCCAGCCTGAACTGCCATCGCCCATCCGATATTCGATGTTCTCGTAACCCATGGCGGCCAGGCGCCGGCGAGCGCTGTCGTGCAGCTCCCTGATCCGCTCCATGGTATAAACACGGCCGGAAAATGCCGCCAGCAAGGCAGTCTGATAACCGGAACCCGTGCCAATTTCCAGGACCCGGCTATCCGGCTCCGGCCGCAGCTGCCAGGTCATGGCCAGGACCAGGCTGGGCTGCGATATAGTCTGGCCGTACCCGATTGGCAACGCCGCATCAATGGTGGCCAGCGCCTTGCTCTCGGTCTCGATAAAGGCCGACCGGTCCAGCTGTTCAAAATAATCGACGAGCTCCTCATACTTCATGGTCTGCACCCTCCCCGGCCGGCTCTTCCAGCCGGTTATTTAAACGTGTCACCATCAGCCAGGTTGCCGCTGTCCAGGCCGCGGCGAAACCACATGACCCGCTGCGCGGCGGAGCCATGGGTAAAGCTGTCCGGTACCACGTAACCCTGGGTCTGCAGCTGGATCCGGTCATCACCAACCGCGGCCGCAGCCTGCAAGGCTTCCTCGACATCGCCGGGCTCAAGCAGGTCCATCGACCGGGCATGATGGGCCCAGACGCCGGCCAGATAATCAGCCTGCAGTTCCAGGCGGATCTGCAAGCCGCGCCACTCGTCAGCGGACAGATCCGGCTGCCGTGCGGCAGCCTGGGCGCTGATTCCCAGCAGATGCTGGATATGGTGCCCGACCTCATGCGCCAGCACATAAGCCAGGGCAAAGTCACCGGGCGCATCCAGACGCTGCTCCAGGTCAGCGGCAAACTGCAGGTCCAGGTAGATTTTCTGATCACCCGGGCAATAAAACGGACCCGATACCGTCTCGCTGCCGCCGCAGGCCGAATCAATGCGGTTACGATACAGGACCAGCGTGGGTGGCGCATAAGCCAGTCCCTCCGCTTGCAGCAGCCGGGTCCAGACAGTCTCCGTATCTGCCAGGACGACCGCCACAAAATTGGCCAATGTCTCTTCCGGCATATCACGCTGCATGGTCGTAGCCGGCCAATCCTCATGTTCCCGGGCCTGAGCGGTCGTAGCGGCAGAACTGGCCGAAGCGGCCGGCCGGGTGGCTGCATGACTGCTGACCTTAGCATCTGCCTGACGGCCGGATGCTGCCGTTGCAAGCAGCGGCAAAAGCAAAGGTAAAAACAAAGGCCCGGCCAGCATCAGGACGATCAGCAGAAACGCCAGAACGCCTGACAGGATAACGCGCCGCAGGCGACGAACCGGCGAAGCAGGGCCATTATCCCCTGCATCGTTGCCTGGACCATCCGTTCTGCCGGCTCCGGACGGGGTGCCTGCCGGATCGCTGCCGGCCCTTCCTGTACCACCACCTTCGGACCGCCGGTCCTCAATCTGCTGACTGCGGCGCCGCCCCTGCCACCTCATTCTGTCGCCTCCACACTATTTGAATATATTTATCGAACAAATTTATCAAGTTACATTATTGTAACACAAAGGCCTCGGCGATGCACTTTGACGGGCACCGCCCGCTATCCGGCCGGTATTGCTGTTATTCATCTGAGTAGCACATTTTCACCGACAAAATAATCCTGTACTATGAATATTATGTTAAAAATATCCAAAAAAAAATCAGAAACAGGACAAGCAAATGCGGATTCAGTGTGATAATATAAAAACGTACCAGACAGGGATTGGCCCTGTCGGAAAAAAAAGGAGGATTTGAAGATGACCAAAACCAGAAGAATTCTCGCACTGATCCTTGTCATGTCTCTCTTCACCGCCATCCTGGCCCTGACCGGCTGCACCAGCACCACCACCAAAGCTGGCGAAACCACCACCACCAAAGCTGGCGAAACCACCAAAGCTTCCGGTTCCGTAGATATCGGTATTGTCCTTCCGACTAAAGACGAACCCCGCTGGATCCAGGACGAAACCCGTTTCAAAGACGCCCTGAAAGATACCAAGTACTCGGTTGAAATCCTTTTCAGCCAGGGCCAGTCTTCCAAGGAAAAAGAGAACGTCGAAACCCTGATCACCAAGGGCATCAAAGTCCTGATCATCTGCCCGCAGGATGGTGACGCTGCCGCTGCCGCCGCCGATGCCGCCAAGGCTGCCGGTGTCAAGGTTATCTCCTATGACCGCCTGATCACCTCCACCGATGCCGTCAACTACTACGTCACATTCGACAGCATCGCCGTCGGCGCCGCCCAGGGCCAGTACCTGGTCGACAAAGCCACCGGTACCGGCAATCCCCTCTACCTGTATGCCGGCGCGGCCTCCGACAACAATGCCTTCCTGTTCTTCGAAGGCGCCTGGAAAGTTCTCCAGCCCAAGATCGCCGATGGCACCTTCGTGATCAAGAACTCCAGCGAAGCCCTCGCCCTCAAGGACAAAGCGACCCTGACCCGTGACGAAATGGCCAAGATCATCGGCCAGGTCACCACCAACTGGGACTTCAACGAAGCCAAGAACAAAGCCGAAGCTCACCTGACCACCGCGACCGCCGCCGACAAGGGCAATGTCTTCATCCTCGCTCCGAACGACGGTACCGCCCGCTCCATCGCCGACACCTTCAAAGCTGACAAAGACGTCAAGTCCTATGTCATCACCGGCCAGGACGCTGAGAAAGCTTCCATCCAGTACATCATCGATGGCAAGCAGAGCATGACCGTCTTCAAGGATGTCCGCAACCTGGTTAAAGACTCCATCACCATGGCCCTCTCCATCCTCGAAGGCAAAGAGCCGGCCACCACTGGTTCTTACAACAACAAGAAAGTCGACGTCAAGGCCATGCAGACCAAGGTTATCGTCGTCGATGCCGCCAACGTCAAGAAAGAACTCGTTGACTCCGGCTACTATGCCGCCTCTGATTTCACCAACCTGAAGTAAATCTCGTCAATCGCGCTCGCTGGTCGGATCGTGGCAGCCGCAAGACTGCCACGATCTGACCTTGTAAACAGCCAACGAAGGGAAGTGCTGGAATAAGATGGCCAATCAATCTGAAGATTATATCCTCGAGATGCGTAATATCACCAAGGAGTTCCCGGGTGTCAAGGCCCTGAGCAACGTGAATTTCCGCGTCAAGCGAGGCGAGATTCATTGTCTGGTCGGTGAAAACGGCGCCGGCAAATCGACCCTGATGAAGGTCCTGTCCGGTGTCTATCCCAATGGCAATTACGAGGGTGACATTGTCCTCAACGGTCAGGTCCAGACCTACCGCGGCATTCATGACAGTGAAGAGGCCGGCGTCGCCATCATCTACCAGGAACTGGCGCTGGTTCCCGAAATGAGCGTCTACGAAAATATCTACCTGGGTCATGAAATCAAGCGTGGCGCAACCATTGACTGGAATGAGACCATTCGCCAGGCCGGCGGGATGCTCAGCAAGGTCAAGCTCAAAGTCAATCCGGAGACCCGGGTCAAGGACCTTGGCGTCGGCAAACAGCAGCTGATTGAAATTGCCAAGGCTTTCAGCAAGAATGTCAAGCTCCTGATCCTTGACGAACCGACCGCTGCCCTGAACGAAGATGACTCGGCCAACCTGCTCGAACTCCTCAAGGGCCTGCGCAAGGAAGGCATCACCTCGATCATGATCTCGCACAAGCTCAAGGAGGTCATTTCCATCGCCGATACCGTCACGGTCCTGCGCGATGGCCAGACGATCTGCTCCCTGGACGCCCATCGTGGCGAAGTCAGCGAGCCGGCCCTGATCAAGAACATGGTCGGCCGGGCCATCGATGACATCTATCCCAAACGGCCCAAGAAAGCATTTGGCGAGAAAGTGCTCGAAGTTGAAAACTGGTCCGCCTTCGATCCCAAAGTTGGCCGCACTATTCTCAAGAATATGAACCTGAATATCCGCAAGGGTGAAGTCGTCGGCATCTCCGGCCTGATGGGCGCCGGACGCACCGAACTGGCCCTGAGTATCTTCGGCAATCCGCGCGGCTATAAGATTAACGGCAAAATGAAAGTCAAGAACCAGGCAGCCAATTTCCGCCAGCCCAGTGATGCTATCAAGGCCGGCATCGCCTACGTTACAGAAGACCGCAAAGGCGATGGCCTGATCCTGATCGATGATATCAAGCAGAACATCACCCTGGCTAACCTGAAAGCGCTGGCCAAGAATGGTATTATCGATGAAAACGAAGAAATCAAAATCGCCAACTATTATAAACAGAGAATGACGATCAAAGCCCCCAGCATCGAAATGAAGACCGGCAAGCTCTCAGGCGGTAACCAGCAGAAGGTGTCGCTGAGCAAATGGCTCTTCACCAAGCCTGATATCCTGATTCTCGACGAACCGACCCGCGGTATTGACGTCGGTGCCAAATTCGAGATCTATTCGACCATCAATGAGCTGATCGCTCAGGGCATGAGCATTGTCATGATTTCATCCGAATTACCGGAAGTCCTGGGCATGAGTGACCGCGTGTATGTTGTCGCGGAAGGCAAAGTGACCGGCGAGCTCAGCATTGAGGAAGCGACGCAGGATAAAATCATGGCCCTGGCCACTGTCTGATCATCCAGTCCGGCCAGCATCACTGCATAAAAACCAAACAGGGGGATCGAATATGGGTTTTGCATCTGAATTAAAAGACTTGCTTAAGAAAAATATCCGCGATTATGGTATGTTCATCGCACTGTTCGTTATTATCATGGTTTTCGCCGTCCTGACCAAAGGCACTTTCATTTCTTCCCGTAACATCAGCAAGCTGATTGACTCGACCGGTTATATCGCTGTCCTGGCTGTCGGTATGACACTGGTTATCGTTATCCAGCATATTGACCTGTCAGTTGGTTTCGTCGCCGGTTTCCTTGGCGCCATGGCTGCCATTTTCCTGACCCAGCTCAATATACCGGTTTACCTGACAATCCCGATTATCCTCATCATGGGCGCAGTCGTCGGTATGTTCAACGGTATCCTGGTTGCCAGGCTTGGCATCCCCGCCTTCGTTTCATCCCTGGCCGGCATGCTGATCTTCCGCGGCGCCCTGCTCCGCGTCACGGTCAAGAGCGGTACCATCATCATTGACAACGCCGGCTTCAATGCCATCGGCAACGGCTACATCCCGGACATCCCGCTGATCAGTGGCGTACACACCGTTACCCTGCTCCTTGGCCTGCTCGCCATCGTGGCCCTGGTTCTCTCCGAAATCAGAACCCGCCGCAACAAGATCAAATATAACTTTGAAGTCGTATCCATGCCGATTTTCTACGCCAAACTGGTTTTCATGGCTATCATTATCGGTTACATTTCTTACATCCTTGCCAGCTTCAACGGGCTGTCCTGGACCATCGTCATCGTCATCGTGATCACAGCCATCTATCAGTTCATGACCACCAAGACTGTGCTCGGCCGTCACATCTACGCCGTCGGCGGCAATCCCGAAGCAGCCCGCCTCAGCGGTATCAGCGTCAGGAATATCACCTACTTTGTCTTCTCCTCAATGAGCATGCTGGCCGCCCTTTCCGGCATCCTCTTCACCGCCCGTCTGCAATCAGCCACCACCACAGCCGGTACCCTGTTCGAGCTTGATGCCATCGCCTCCGCTTATGTCGGCGGTGTCTCGGCCAATGGTGGTGTCGGTAAAGTCACCGGCTCGATTATCGGTGCTCTGGTTATGGCCTCCCTGACCAGCGGCATGAACCTGATGAATACGGATATCTCCTATCAGTACATCATCCGCGGTATCATCCTGGTTGCAGCCGTTGTCTTCGACGTCACCACCCGCAAGAAAAAAGGCTGAGCCCGAAGTCCGGACTTTATTTGCCAGCCAGCCTGAATGGAGCCTGTCTGGCCAGACTGACCGGTTAAAACATAGCCGCCACAGCGTAAACGCGAAACAATATCAGACAACACGTTGGCGACTCGACCTCTCTCCGACATCCCCGACATCCGGGCCGTGACAGAATTTCCCTCCGACATCCGGGCCGTGACAAGAACTTGCCAAAAAGCCTGAAACTGCCAAAGCGGTTTCAGGCTTTTTGTATATTTTCCAGTTGACGAGTCAGACTATCCTTGTCTCATTTCAGCCTGGCGACGGATGGCCTCACTGGCGACCTGACGACGCTAGAGCAGCTCGAGTCCAGCCGTTGCGTTCTGCCCGGTGTAAGCCTGCAGCAGTTTGCTGGCAGCCGGGAAATTATAATGGCTGGCTTGTTCATAAATTGCAGACAGGCAGACCCGGCCAGCCGGATCTTGCCATGCCTGGCGCAGGTGCTGAAGCAGCGGCAAGGCTGCAACATCGTGCAGGGTCAGAAATTCCTGCAACTGGGCCAGGATGCTGGCGTCCGCCAAGGCCAGCGCCTGACTGGCCCGCAGCGTGTCAGTCATCGCCAGGCTGCCATTGCCATTCGCCAGGCCAGCAGCCGGCTGCAGTTCGCTTTCAGCGCCAGCCGACGTATCCTGTAACGCCTGGACCAGCGGTTCCATGCTGATGAAAAGATTTTGCATGCTTTGCGTCAGATGTTCAAATATCTCGGGCAGGCTGTTTTTCAGGCTGGCGATTTCCGCTGCATCCTGCTGCTCGGCAGGCTTGTCTGACTCGGTGAGCAGCTGTTTCAGGCGCTTATCCAGCTGCTCGCTGATATCATAGATCTGCCGCGCTGAAATGGTGCCGGATAAAGCCTTCAGCGTGTGTGTCTGCTGATAAAGCTGTCGGTACTGTGCCTCGGCGAGCATTTGCTTCATTGACTGCAATTCTTGCTGATAGAAGCGATAGAACTTGACCAGCAGCCGGCTCATAAACGACCAGTCGCCTTCAATCTGGCGTAAGCCGGCATCGATGTCAAGGCCGCTGATCCGTGGCCGGTTCAGCGGCTGCTGACTGATCCAGCGGCCGAGCACCTGATATAAGCGGGTCGCATGAATGGGTTTGGCAATGATATCATTGATGCCGCTGGCCAGCATATTGTCCTGTTCACGAGTCATCACATGGGCGGTCTGGGCTATAATCGGCACGTCAGCCCAGCCGGGCAGGCGCCGGATAGCCTGCGTCGCTTTCAGTCCATCAAAGCCGGGCATCTGGATATCCATCAGAATCAGATCATATTTCTCGTGACGAACTGCCTCAACAGCCTGAAAACCATTGTCGGCAACCGTCACGATGGCCCCGACAGCGTGGAGCATCTGGATGATAATCTCCTGGTTGATCAGATTGTCTTCAACCAGCAGAATCTTGACGCCCTGCAACCGGTGCCAGGCCTCCGTGCCAGGAACCTGATCCGGTTCAGTCCGGGCCGCACTCTCCAAAGTAACCTGGGCTGGGACAGAAAATTCGCCAGCCAGATTTCGCGCGTCGCTCCATTGATAAAGATCGGTGACCGGGGCAGAAGCGCCGGCTTGGGAAACCAGACCATCCGCCGCGCGATTTGCCTGTTTAGCCACGGCTGAAAGCTGCGTAGCCCGCTCCGTCTGGTCAAGAAGCTGCTTCTCGACTTCTTTCAAGTGAGTAATATCCAGTAATGCACCGAGGATCTGCACCGCCGTGTCCGACTGATCACAGATAATCCGCCAGCTGGTCTGGACCCATATGATCCGGCCATCGTCTAACCGGATACGATAAGTGAACGCCCCGGGCAGGCCCTGTTGTATAGAGTGCTGGATAGCCTGATCGACTGCCAGTCTCTCATCGGGATGCACATGAGCCAGGTATTCTGCCAGTTTCAGGCTGGTGCGGCCATTGGCCAGCCCCTTCAGGCTCTTCAGGCCGGCTGTCCAGGTCAGTCGGTCCGCCGCAAGGTCGTATTCCCAGCTGCACATGCCGGCCAGGGCCTGCGCTTCGATCAGCCTGGACTGACTGGCAGAAAGCAGGCGGTTGGACGCTTCGAGGGCTGTCTGGGCCGACAGGAGCGCCGCGGCAGTTTGTGTCTGTTCAGTTGTCTCAATTGAATGCTCGATAATGGCTGTAATCTGCCCTTGCGGATCGAAAACCGGGAAAGCGCTCACGGCAAAGGTCCGCACCGTCTGATCGGGTAAATGCCGTGTATGCGTGACGGTAACCGGATGGCCGCTCTGAATGACCATTTCCAGCGGGCAGGGATGGTCCTGGAAGTGACAACCTGCCTGGCTGGGTCCGGTCAGGGCATGACAGGTAGCCAGCAGATCAGGGCGTGACTTTGTTGCCTGATTGGCCATGATAACCTGTCGGGTCTTGACATCAATAACATAGAATGGATCGGGAATCGCATTGAATATCTGATGCAGGAAGGATTCAGGGACGTTGCTCGGTACTGCGTGCATGGGCAAATGAGCCTCCTGGGATTCGGCCCTGAACATGAACCGGCTGACCTGGCAGCGGTTCATGCCGTGATTTGTTGATGATCAATCATGATGGCCAGGCTGTGTCTCCGGATGCAATGCTGAATATGGCCACAAGATGGCAATCGGCACAAGTGAAGCCGGTAGTGAAAACGGGCGTTGACAGCGGGCTGCCAGGCCGGCCTTGGAACCGACCATATGGCTGGCCCTGGAGGCGGACTGTCTACTTGCGGCCCTTGTTGAGGGTTAGCTTGCGCACGGTATTCTCGATCTCGGTGGAGCGGGCATAAGCCCAGGCATAGCCATTGTCTTCCATGTACCCACGCCGGCAAATCTGCAAGATACGACTGGTATTGCCTGCAGCCAGATGGCGTTCGTATTCTATAATATCGGAGTTGATTTTATCCGGCAAGAGCCGATAATTGCCACGGCTGTTCTCAAGGATGTCCTTGAGTCCGACTTCAATGAGACGCTTGCGCAGCAGATACATCGTCGCATGGAAATTAGTCTGTGCCTGGCGATAATCAAAAGTTGGCCAGATGGCTTCAGTAATCCGGTCCCAGTTCAGCGGGATCCCCAGGTGGTGGGTCATGTAGGCCAGGATTTCCTTGGCTTTTGAATTCTTCCACGTCAGGGCCACGCCATCTACAAAGACATCAAAGCTGCCAAAACACTGAAAAAACGGACGATTTTCGCCACTTGCCTGCCGGGGCCGGCCTAGCAGGCGTTGTGCAGTCCGGCGCAGCCGCTCCTCTGTCAGCGGCTTGAGGATATAATCGATGGCGCTGGCTTCATACGCATCAAGTGCATATTGGGGATAGGCCGTCACAAATACAATTTCTATTTCCGGCGCAATCTGCAGAATCTGCTGAACAAGGGCCAGCCCCTTCTGGTCCGGCATCTCAATATCAAGAAAGACGGCATCGAGCGGTGACTCGCGCAAGCAGTCGAGAAAAGAATCACTGTCAGCAAATAACCCGCATAACGTAAATTCCGGGATCAGTCTGGCAAGCTGGGCAAAGCGTTCAAGGGCATGAGCCTCATCATCAATGGCCGCAATCCGCAGCATGGTCGCATACCTCCGGTACCATAAATTCCACGTGTGTACCCTGTCCGGGTTGACTGTCAATGGTCAGGCCTTTGCCAGTCAGTTGCAGCAGACGGGCATGTATATAGCGTAAGGTTCCCCCGCCAGCTGGCAAATCAGGCTGAAAAACAGTGTCAATCTGATCTGGCATCATGCCAACACCATTATCCTGAACCTGATAGAGAACACCACCCGGCACGACAGCTGCCTGCACCCGGATCAGGCCGCCCGCCGGACGACGGGCAATCCCATGACGGACAGCGTTTTCAACCAGCGGTTGCAGCACCAGGACTGGCAGCAGCGATTCCGGCCAGGCATCGATTGTGTACAGGACTTGAATCCGCTGACCAAAACGGGCCTGTTCAATGTGCAGATAGGCATGGACAAAATCCAGGTCAGCATCCAGCGTGATCAGGCTGTCAGGATTATATTCAGCCAGGCAATTGCGCATATAGACGGCCAGGTCATCAAGCAAGTGACTGGCGCGCAAATCATCCTTCTGACAGAGATTGCTGATTGCGCCCAGCGCATTATAAAGAAAATGCGGCCGGATACGAACCCGCATCAGGGCTGGGTCTGCCAGGAGCCAGTCCGGGACCGGGTTTTTCTGTTGATCAGAATCTGCCAAATCTGCCAAACAAGAACCCCATTCTGTCTAATCGGCCGGATTTATTCATACAGGCCCGGCCAGCGCCGCCACCCGATCCCGGCCAGCACCGGCATGTAATCCCGGTATGCTGCCATTTATTAATAGAAAGTTCAGTTGCTTTTAATATTATACTCATAAAATTCCCATAAGCCAACAGTTGATTGACCCGGAACCGTAAAAAATACAATAACATCCGTGTGTATCCACACGTTTAAATTGAGTGCATTTAATAATGAAGACTTCAATCAGAACATTATGAATGCCTTCGCTGATTTATCCGGAAATAACTCAGGCTGATTAATTTACTAAGACAGTGGAATTACGAGCAATGAAAATATGTGAACTGGCAGGTCGTCATGGCTAGTTTGTCTGCTTGGTAACCAAGGCAACATACCCAGGCGAAACGGATGCGCTATACTGTTTTCTGGCAGACGTCGCGTCCAGCGCCGAAAATCGGCAGCCCGGAGACTTCGCAGTTTTGCAGTTTGTCAACTGACGCCCATTGCATGCCAGACGGAGGTTTTGCTTCATGCGAATTGAACAGGATATGCTTGGCGAAGTGACTATCGCTGAAAGTTGTTATTATGGCAGCCAGACCCGGCGGGCCATTGATAATTTCCCCATAACCGGTCAGGCTATCCATCCGGGCCTGGTCCGGGCCCTGGTCATGGTAAAAAAAGCAGCTGTACTGACCAACCTGAGCCATGGCTTCATCGGCGAAGCGATTGGCCAGGCTATCAACCGGGCCTGTGATGAGATCCTGGCCGGATCACTGTCTGACCAGTTCGTTGTTGATGCCTTGCAGGGTGGAGCCGGAACCTCAGCCAACATGAATGTCAATGAGGTCATCGCCAACCGGGCGATTGAAATGCTCGGTGGCCAGAAAGGCGATTATCACCTTATCCATCCGCTCGATGATGTCAACCGCTATCAGTCGACCAATGATGTCTTCCCGACCGCGCTGCGCATCGCCGCAATCTGGCGGCTCAAGTCGGTCAGCGAGCAGTTTGCCCGGCTGCAAACCGCCTTGCAGGTCAAAGAACAGGCCTTTGCCACTATCCTCAAGGTCGGACGTACCCAGCTGCAGGATGCCGTACCCGTCACGCTCGGCCAGGAATTCGGGGCCTGGGCCCAGGCCGTGGCCCGCGACCGCTGGCGTCTGTATAAAGTCGAGGAACGCCTGCGCCAGGTCAATATCGGCGGTACCGCCGTCGGCACCGGCATTAATGCCCCACGCAAGTATCTCTTCACCATGATCGAGCGGTTGCGGGAAGTTACTGGCCTGGGCCTGGCCCGGGCTGAGTACATGATGGATCCGACCCAGAACAATGACGTATTCGTTGAAGTATCCGGCTTGCTCAAGTCGGCAGCAGTCAGCCTGACGAAAATCGCCAATGACTTGCGCCTGCTGGCTTCCGGGCCCCGGGCCGGCCTGGCCGAAATCCACCTGCCGGCCTGCCAGTCCGGCTCGTCGATCATGCCCGGCAAGGTTAATCCGGTGATTCCGGAGGCTGTCAACCAGGTCGCCTACCAGATCATGGCCAATGACCTGGCGATTACGCTCGGCGCCCAGGCTGGCCAGCTGGAATTAAATGCCTTCCTGCCCCTGATTGCCCGTAATCTGCTGGAGATGCTCGACCTGCTCGACCATGTCATCCCGGTTTTCATCGATCGCTGTATTGCCGGGATCACAGCCGATGAAAAGCGCTGTGCCGAACTGGTTGAGAACAGCCTGGTCCTGGTCACGGGCCTGACCGGATATATCGGTTACGATAAGGCCGCCGAGCTGGCCAAGACCAGCCTGGCGACCGGCCAAAGCGTGCGCGCCTTGCTGGAGGCTGGCGACCTGATCCCCCGTGACCGCCTCGACAGCATCCTGCGGGCCGAAATCATGACCAGTCCCGGCATTCCCGGCAGTAAATAGCCGAGCGACCGGGCAATATTGCTAAGCCCGATACAGGAGGAAGTTTCATGAATACAACACCGATGGCCAATCGCGTGGTCATCGCCATTTTTGGCAAACGCAACGCCGGCAAATCGTCGCTGATCAATGCGATAACTGGCCAGAACATTGCAGTCACCTCGCCGGTGGCCGGGACTACGACCGACCCGGTCTATAAGACGATGGAACTGCTGCCCATCGGCCCGGTCGTGATCGTGGATACCGCCGGGCTCGACGATGTCGGCGAGCTGGGTCATTTACGTGTCGAAAAAGCCTATGAGGTCTTGCGCAAGACCCATCTGGCCATCGTCGTCATCAGTGCCGAAACGGGCCTGACGGAGTTCGAGCACCATTTCATCGCGGATCTCAAAAAACGCCAGGTGCCCCTGATAGCCGTTTTTAACAAATCCGACGTTCAGCCAGTGGCGGAGACGATGATCCGTGACCTGCGCCAGCGCCTGGCCATTCCACTGATCAGCGTCAGTGCCGCAACAGGTGAAGGAATTGGCGCCCTCAAGGAGCTGATCATCGAAAATGCCAGATTCGATGATACCGAGCTTGGGCTCATCGGCGACCTGGTCCGGCCTGGTGAGATAGCGGTGCTGGTCACCCCGATCGACAAGGCCGCACCCAAGGGCCGCCTGATCCTGCCCCAGCAGCAGGTCATCCGCGACCTGCTGGAATCCGACGCCATTGCCGTCGTTACCAAGGAGCACGAGCTGCAGCGCACCCTTGAGCGGTTGTCGGAAAAGCCGGCTATTGTCATAACTGATTCCCAGGCTTTTCTCAAGGTCTCGGCAGATACGCCGCCGGACATCCCGCTGACCTCCTTCTCCATTTTATTCGCCCGGCAGAAAGGTGATCTGACCGCCATGGTCGAGGGGATCCGCCGGATCGAACAGCTCAAGCCAGCCGACAAGGTGCTGATCGTCGAAGGCTGCACCCATCATCGCCAGTCTGATGATATCGGCACCGTCAAAATCCCGCGCTGGATCCGCCAGATCGTTGGCGGTGACGTGCAGTTTGAATGGGCCTCCGGCGTCCAATACCCGAAAAACATCGAGCAATATGCAGTCATCGTCCACTGCGGCGGCTGCATGCTCAACCGCAAAGAAATGCAGTACCGGATCGCCCTGGCCCGCGAACACGGCGTAGCCATTACTAACTACGGCATGCTGATCGCCAGGGTCATGGGTATCCTGCCGCGGGCGCTACGGCCCTTCCCGGCCGCCCTGCTGGCCCTCGAAGAAGACTGACACCACCGGGGACAACCTTAAATTGGTCGAGAACCACATGGGCAATCCGGAGGCTGGCCCTCGAAGAAGACTGACACCACCGGGGACAGTCAATCCATGGCGGCTGTCCGTTCAATTTGAGCCTGGGCCGTTGCCTTGAAAAAGACTGCGGAGCCAGCCAACCATGGCGGCTGTCCGTTCATCTGCGACCTGTGTTTCAGCCTTGAAAAAGACGGCCAGGGGCCAGCCAGCCTTTGGTAGCTATCCATTGTTCGATTAGCCGCCTGGTCAGCCTGGGCCGATTGATCACGGCTTCACGACTCCTTCTTCAGGCCTGGTTTTTGCTCACCGGCCCGCACCCGGCAAAAATCGGCTGACGGCTCGCTGGCAGCGATCCTGGCGCTCTGGCGAATCAGAAAATAAGCAATGAGACCGGTCACGACGGCCAGTCCCCCCAGGATAGCCAGCGTCACCGGCAGGGCAAGCCCCAGATCGCCGGTAGCGACCTGATAGATCGCAATGAAGCCAAACAGGATGAACGCGGCCGCTGAAATCAGCTTGATTGTCCTTTCCGGAATGCGTTTACACAAAACTACGCCGATGATAATCCCGATGCCATCGGCGATCAGCATGCCGGTCGTCGTACCCATCAGGATTGCCACAGGGTGATCCGGCAACCGCGCAGCCAGCGCAATCGTCGCCAGCTGGGTTTTATCGCCCAGTTCAGCGATGAAAAAAGCAATTGCCACCGTCATGAGCGCCCCGAAACGCGTCGTCCGGTTCTCTTCGCCCTCCAGTTTATCGCCGCGAATCGTCCACAGTCCGAAAAAGACAAAGGAAAGGGCCGCGAGTCCCTGGATCCAGACCTCGATTGCGGTAAAACGCGTGATCAGATTGCCAACAGCAACGGCCAAAGCATGATTGAGGACGGTTGCGACAAACACCCCGAGTAACACCTTGGATGCTTTATAGCGCGTCGCAAAGGCCATCGCCAGCAACTGGGTCTTGTCGCCCATTTCCGCCAGCGTCACAGCACCGGCCGCAATCAACAATGAACTCAACGTAGAAGTCATGCCGTTTCTCCTTCAAATTGTTTCCGGGATCATGGCTTCATGATCCGAATCCATGAAATATCCCGTCTCATCAAAAAACTCCAGGTCGCCGGTTAGGTGCAGCCTGATCCAGCTGGCCGCCTGGCACGCCTTCACGCCTTGCGGAAATTTCACCCCGACTGCGCTGGCGCAGCCCTGATCTCAACCGGGGACAAAGAACCAAATACCCGAAAGTCAGTCCGAATCGCTGCCGAAACGGTAACCGGTCATGGACAGCGAACCATATTGGCACCGCTGGTTAAAGACCATCAGCCGGTCGTTATCATCCGACGCCCCCAGGATGTACAGCAAGGGGAAATAATGATCCGGCGTCGGTACGGACAAGAGGGCGGCATTGCCATGCTGTTTATAGTCAATCACCGCCGCAAAATCACGAGCCCCGATCCGGTCCGCGATCGTCTGGTCGAATTGCCCGGCCCACGCAGTCCCGCCCGGATTACCAAAATCGACCTGCCGTAAATTATGAACAACATTGCCACTGCCCAGGATCAATACGCCTTGTTCGCGCAACGGCCGGATTTGCTGGCCGATCTGATAATGAACAGCTGCCGCGGCCGTGCGGTCAACACTTAACTGGGTTACCGGGATAGCGGCGTCCGGATACATCCGACATAAGACAGACCAGGCACCGTGATCGATCCCCCAGTTATTATCGACTGTCACCGCGGCACTTTCGATCAGCCCGCGGGTCAGCATGGCCAGGTCCGGCGCGCCGGGGGCCGGATACTGCACTTCATAAAGGGCCCGCGGGAAACCATACATATCATAAACCAGACGCGGCTGAGGATCATCCATCACCCGCGTTCCCTGCGTATACCAGTGAGCAGAAATAACCAGGATCGCGGTCGGACGCGGCAAGCGCTGGCCCAGCGACTGCCACTCCCGGGTAAATTCATTATCTTCAATCGCATTCATGGGTGAACCATGGCCGACAAACATGACCGGCATCCGTTGCATTATTCCGACCTCCTGAGTGTCTGGCGCCTGTACAATCAAGCGCCCTGCTGTCAGCGACAGTCAATCTCGTGAGCTTTCATTATATCATGATCTTCCTTGTCCTGTCGGTATCCCCCGCTTTTCTCAAGTTCATACTCCAGATCAAAACAGCTGGATGATCCGTTCACCCATGATCAGTGACAAGCGCAAGCGCAAGCATCGCCGCTTCATTCCGGGTTCTCCATTCCCAATTGCTGTTTTGCCCATCCGATCAGCAATTTCTCGACATCCCCACGTGCCTGTGTTAAGATAAACAATTGTCTGCCCTGGCAACCAGGCCAGCCATTCCAGCCAACAACCGGCACGATCACGAATACCGGCTGTGCCTGGGCGGCGACTGGCAATCAGGCCAGCCATTCCAGCCAACAACCGGCAGTGTATCCTCATTCTTCCCGATAACCCAGAAAGTAAGGTGTCTCTTGAAAATTACAGCATTTAACGAATTACCGATCTCCAATGAAGTCCTGCGGGCGATCCAGGATATGGGCTTTGAAGAAGCCACCCCGATCCAGGCCGAATCAATCCCCTATATTCTCGAAGGCCGCGACATCCTGGGCCAGGCCCAGACCGGCACCGGCAAGACCTGCGCCTTCGGCATTCCGATCATCGAGCGTGTCGATATCGACGACAGCCAGATCCAGTATCTGATCCTGGCTCCGACTCGCGAACTGGCCATCCAGATCGCCGACGAGATGCACGAAGTCACAAAATATAAAGAAGGCATCCGGATCCTCTCGGTTTACGGCGGCCAGCCCATCGAGCGCCAGATTCTCGCCCTCAAGAAAAGACCGCAAATCATCGTCGGCACGCCCGGGCGGGTCATGGACCACATGCGCCGCAAAACCATCCGTCTCGACGCGCTGCGCGGTATCATTCTCGACGAAGCCGATGAAATGCTCAACATGGGTTTCAAGGAAGACATCGATACGATCCTGGCTGATACGCCGGAAAAAATCCATAAAGTCTTCTTTTCGGCCACCATGCCCCAGGGCATCCTGGAATTGACGGAAAAATACCTGCATGACCCGATTCACGTGCGGATTACGCCGCGGCAGCTGACGGTCAGCAACATTGAGCAATTTTATATCGAGGTCCGCGAATCGAACAAGCTCGAAGTCCTCTGCCGCCTGATTGAAGCCGACCAGATCAAGCTGGCCCTGATTTTCTGCAACACCAAGCGTAAAGTCGACGAAGTTTACGAAAAGCTGCAGACCCGCGGCTATTCCGCTGAGGCCTTACACGGCGACATGAAGCAGATGGCCCGCACCCGCGTCATGAATCGCTTCAAAAGTGGCGAGGTCGAACTGCTGGTCGCCACCGATGTGGCAGCCCGCGGCATCGACGTCGACGACATCGAGATCGTCATCAATTATGATTTGCCACAAGACGAGGAATACTACGTCCACCGCATCGGCCGCACCGGCCGGGCTGGCAAAGCCGGTAAAGCCTATACCTTTGTCGTCGGTCGCGAAATCATTGAGCTGAAAAACATCCAGCACTATACAAAATCCAATATCGTCTGCGCCCAGCCGCCTACGCTGATGGATGTGACGGAAAGCCGGGTCGCCGCCATCCTGGATGATGCCAAAACGACATTGCAAAGCCAGGAGCTGACGACTTTCCTCGAATACATCGAAAAATTCGTCGAAGGTCTCAATGTCACCAGTCCGGAAAACACCTATTACACCACGGCCGATGTCGCCGCCGCCCTCCTGCGCCAGACGCTGGGCGAATCCTTTCACCAGGCCCGGGAAATCGAGCCAGTCACCCCTTATCTGGACATGATCGCCCGTTCGCGCCCGCAGCAGGCCAGGCAAGGCCGAAGTGACCTCTTGCGGACCGCTCTGGGCAACAGCGATTTTCGCACCGACGCCGGCCAGCGCAGCCGCAGCGCCGACTATCGCGACAGCAGGCCAGGTGATAACAAGGCCGCCGATCGCCGTAATCGCGATGATATGCGCAGCGACAGCCAGGATTTCGACAGTGAAGCTGAAGCGGACACCGGCAAGCGTGCTTCACGGGGCAGCAAGAAAATCGAGCCGGGCATGACGCGTTTATTCATCAATGTTGGCAAAGATGATAAAGTCCAGCCACGCCAGATCGTCGAGGCCATCTGCGCGCGCTCCAGCCTGAACCGCCAGCAAATCGGGGCTATCGCGATCTACGGCCGGTATACATTCGTGGACGTCCCCACCGAAGCCGCCAACGAGGTAGCCGGCAATCTCAGTTACCAGAAAATCGGCACCAGAATCGCCCGGGTGGAAATCGGCGGCATGCCATCATCTGGCCCAAAATCAGATAAAGCCGGCAAGTATGACAAAACAGGCAAGGGCGAAAGGTCTGACAGAACCGGAAAAACCGATAAGCCTGATAAGGCCGGCAAGTTCGATCACACGGATAAAGCCGGTAAGTCTGACAAAGATCGAACTTACAAATTTGAAAAGTCAGGTCATACCGGAAAGCACGAGTATGGCGGAAAACATGATCATTCTGGAAAGCACGATCCTGCCGACTTTGTCGATAAGTCTGACAAATTTGTTAAATCCCCAAAATCTGCTAAACCTGCAAAATCTGGCCATGCAGACTCGTTAGATCGACCAGGCTACAAAACAAAAAAGAAACAATGATCCGCGTAGACTCACGTGTATCTGCGTAGATTCACGCTGATCCACACAAGGCTTTGCAATCGCATGCGGCTAGATGAACTGAAACCCAGCTTTCTGGCGATCTCAGCAGTCTCGCAAAATCAGCTGCCTGGCCAAATCAGCGACTTGGTTAAATCACCAGTTTGATCAACAAAGATCAGCACCAATCCATTATCGATCAATACCATAGAAGAATCCAATCTCGATATGCAACATAGAAAAACGAAGTCCAGTGTCCCCTGACAACAGGGCCGCCACTGGACTTTTATTCTTGTTCAATGAAGTATCAATCGATTGAAAATCGGTTCATTATGATAATGCCCTTAGGCTACTAACCCTATCTGTTAGACCACTTCATACACGAAATGAACCTCTTAATGCAACTCTATTGAAATACATATTCTTATAATGGTATATTTTATATTGTATAATTTATTTTGTTAAAGGAGAATGGTATGAGAAATAAGCATAGCAAAATAATAACCGCATTACTTATCTCATTCATTATGATTGCTTTAATGGGCGCAATTGTTTTGGCTGATTACGGTGGATGGGTTGAATTGACAGGCTCAGATATTTATCATGGGCAAATCAGGTCGGGGTGGTTGTATGATTCGTCTATCAATCTAAGAGAAGCGTCAACACAAGCCGAGGTCTATAATAGCTCTAATAATGCGGTTTATCACTATAGTAGAGTAAAAGTAATTAATATTATTACCAGTACAATATATGGAGACTCTGGTCGTATTTGGGGCACATATCGAACTACTGCCAGTGAAGGCTGGTATAATAACGACTTCTTATATGGAATGCGCCCTTATTGGGGCACAAATTGAAAAGATCACCCAGTTCTTCTAACATCACTCTAAAACCATTTTTAGGGTCTGGCCTTCCTGGCTGCTTTATTGCATTTTTCAAATGATTCAGACAAGGTTTGCTGGAATGATCATTATGATAAATCGACTGTTATCTTTTCTGACAATATTAAAGGGGTATCTTCAGATAATATATGAAGCGAATATCAGCAGTCTTGATCAGTCTATTTTTTTGCAGTTTCGGTGCAATATCAAGTTTTGTTTCTTTCATGAGTTTTAAAACAGATTATCTTCAATTAATATCTAATTATCTATATAGTGATCATTCTATTTCATGGACTGGGTCTAATGAGTACGCTGAAGATTATATGAATAACATTAAAGAAAAAGAAATACTCTTTGCCGAACTTGATTCAACAAGTGTCAGAGCTGTTTATTTTATTTCAAATACCATCAAATATCCAATGATTAAAGGTAGATTTTTTGAACCCGGTGACTTTAGTCAAGCCGGCAATTTCACTGTGATCGGAAAAAACTATATTAAAAATACATACACTATAAATGAAGAAATGTATTTCAATTATAAAGGGAAAGCTTTTGAAGTCATTGGTGTAATCGGTTTGCTAAATAGCAGTTTATTAGATCAAATGTTGTTTTTTAGCATCCCAAACGTTACGCTATGGATTCAACCTCAAAATATCTGGACAATTGACTCTAGTTCACAAAATTCTCCGGACGTAACTAAGCTGACAGCACAAAACAAAATTAGCATTTTCGACCGAGACACAAGTGGCGTGAACCGTGTTACAGGTGGGAATGTACTTGAGCCAATGATGGTATATTTTAATATATGTATTTTCACGACACTATTGCTTGCTTCTTATTTTTTTGTTGCTAGAAACGAAAATCTTGTGCGTATTTATCAACTAATGGGATACAATCCGACTCAAATTATACATTTTCTAATTTGGCCATATTTACTCAGTATATTGGGTGGATTTCTTATCGGAACGACCATAATGTCTGTAGCATTATATCAACCTTATTACCATCTAGTATCCTTCATACGATATCTGGTTGTCTCAACAATTTTAACATTTATTTCTTGTCTAATATTCATAATAATAATTTTGAAAACCGATTTGATTAGCAGTCTAAAGAAATGGAACTAATATGAATATTTTTATTAAAGAAGCGTTTTTCGGACTTCGAAGGCATCCCATCATGACCGGTCTGCTTTTAATACAGTTGACTGTAAGTTTTACTTTAATCATCTTACTGATTAATATTTTATATTCGCTGATTCATAGTCACAAACGATTCAGTAATCATTTTGACGATTCTCAAAGATATACACTATCAGACCAGGCGTCAGACGAAGCGATACATGATTATCTCAATAATACGTCCAGCTTGATGGAACTAAAAAAATTTTATAGTGATCTCTTGTCAAACACCAATTACATCTACCTTGAATGTAGTCGGCAAATGTGCCAAGTCGCTGATTTTACGAGCCAGGCGAAGTTCTTGTGCGGCTATGAAGAAGGTAGCCCAAGTCAACCATACAATGTTGATAAAATTACCTATTCAGATGTCAAAGCAGTTCAGTTGAATGAGAATTCACTTCGATATTTTCAAATATATGTCGATCAGGGGCGGTTGTTTGGTGAAAAAGACATGTTTGTTTCACAAGACAGAATACCTGTTTTATTGGGATATGAATATAGCGGAATCTATCATGTTGGAGATGTTCTGATAGCAAATTATCTTGGCTCAAAATATTCTCTAAATGTTATCGGTATCCTTGAGAAAAATTCGGCAATCATACAAAGAAGAGGAATGACATATTTAGACCGGTATATTGTAATGCCTTCACTCAATTGGAATAGCGAACCAACAAGCGAAACAGAGTTATTCACACAGGGCGCAGCCTATCTCAACAAAGTCAATGGAACCGTGGTATTGCGCGAAGGATATACACTAACTGATTTTGTGAACCATCTGGAGAACAGCCGTCTTTCGAATGGGATTACTTTTGAATTTTCCGTTCTGGCCCAAAGTGAAATAACTCTCACTTTATTAAAAGCCGCTTCCTATGAAAGTTTTAACAATATGTTAAAAATAGTTATAATATTATTCTTTTATTTAAATATTTCATTGATATATTTTATCAAATATAAACTAATTAAAAATATCAAAATATACAAGATTTTATTACTATGTGGATATAATAACAGTGAAATCAAGTGGATTGCCATTACTGAAATTATGATTCTTTTCATAGTATCTCTTCTTATCAGTCTTATTGTCGCATTCACAATGCTTGGACCTGCCTTTCAATTTCGAATCAATATACTTGTCGCATTGGTTTCATTTGCTGCAGTTTTTACTACAAGCTTTTTTATAAAAGTAGATGATATAACTATTAAATAAGGGGGTCAAACTATGATTGAGTTACAACAAGTCTGCAAATCATACGGACTAAATAACCAAACTAACATTTTGAATAATGTAAATTTATTAATCAGAAGAAACGAACATGTGGCTATAGTGGGAAGAAGCGGTTCAGGAAAAACAACACTCTTAAACATACTTGGTGGATTGACGACCATTGACAGTGGCATTTACTTGTTTGATAATATTCCATTGAAACTATCGAACATTAACCAATCTAGCGAGTTTAGACGCAAGAAAGTTGGATTTGTCGTTCAAAATTATGCGCTCCTCTATGATCGAACGGTCTATGAAAATGTCTCACTCGCGCTTGATCACGCGCTCATGTCAAGGGATGCAAAAAGTAAAATAATAAAATCAACACTTGACGAACTTGATATTGAACAGCATATGAAAAAGCGGCCGGCTGAACTATCCGGCGGCGAATGTCAAAGAGTAGCAATTGCACGCGCATTGGTCAACGATCCTGAAATCATTCTAGCAGATGAACCAACCGGGGCTCTTGATAGCAAAACCGAAGATACTATTCTGAATTATATTTTTACTTTACGTAAAACAGTTATAATCGCTACACATAATCCAGATGTCGCTGCCAAATGCCAACGAACAATCCAAATCATCGACGGAACAATTGAATAACAGGCAACATCCCATGAAGTTTTATGTAAACTTCCTTTAAAATATTGAAAAGCCTCATCTATTTCATGTTTAGCAAAAAGAAATATTTTTATATTAATCATATTGAATAATCAATATATGATATAATTGCTTCATTCATTCAATAAGGAGAGTCAGCATGTTAAAAATCGCAATGTGTGATAGCAATGAATTATTTCTGAATGATCTCATGCAAATAACTAAAAATTTATTTTATCAGATATCATCCGATTTAGATATTGAAGTTACACAATATCTAAACGGATCAAATCTAATTAACGATATATTTAACGGTTATTGCTACGATCTCATAACGTTAGAATGGCTTATGCCCACACTCGATGGCGAATCGACTGCTCAAGCTATTCGCCGGGTTGATCAGAATTGTTTAATTATATTTATTACAGCCTTCACGGATTATGCATTGCGTGCAACTCGATTGACGACCTTTCGTTACATCACCAAAGACCACTTACAAACAGATCTTGCTGAAGCCTTACAGGCTGCATATAATAAAATATTGGAAACTGATAAAAAAATATCCATTAAAACATCACAAAACAATTTGATGAACCTTAAGATATTGGAGATATTCTATATTGAACATCGGATGGGTGAGAATAAAATACGCACCAAAAGTAATATGTACTTCACCCGTCGAAGATCTTTTTTGCAAGAAATTGAAGCAACCTTAACGGAAAACGGTTTTACTAAACCGTATAGGGGAATTTTAGTCAATGTGAGGGAAATTCGAGAAGTACTGCAGACCGAACTGGTCTTGAGCAACGGCGATAGAATTCCCATAAGCAGACGCTATAAAAGAGCAGTGAAACTTGCTTTGCGTCACCGAACGAATTCATTTTACGATCGGTCCAACTAGTATAACGTTCTCTAATTATCCGCACATATGATAGTCAGCAAAAAACCAATTTATCGGCATTGATCACGCAATAACAAATGCAAGGAATTAGAGAACGATCCACTAGTACGTTGTAAACTCTAATTCTTGATAAAACGTGTGGCACGAAAGTAGCCACACAAAGGCATCTTAAAGCATTTAATACTATTGATTTAGATATTACAGAGTACTAGCCATGGCTAAACAGATCGGATATTCAGCCGTCTCACACAGTGGGGTAATGATATCATAGTTCACGGTTTTCTTAGCGGCGCCGGCGTCGATTTTCGGCAATCAGGTAGACGGACGTAATAATGGTGATGATACTGAAAATGAGCAAGGTGATATCAAACGTATCATTACCGATGAAGTTCATCGCCTCGTTGACTCGATCGATGACAAAAAACACCAGCATCATGACCGACATAACCAGGGACAGATGCGGGGCAATCGATTTGAGCATGGTTCATTCTCCACAATTCACAGTTGACGGCGTATGGAACGTGCGGCTGGCGCTCACTGATCAGCAACGTATACGATGTCGCTGCTCTTGCGGCCGCCATTGTAAGGCTGGTTGGCAACCTTTCCCATAAAGGTCATAACCGATGATTGGCCACCGTCCAGGTTATATGCCGCCTTGCAGCCGAGGTCAGAAAACAATTGCGCCATGTCTTTTAAACTCAAGCCGTTCGAATAGCCGGGCTGCCGGCCATCAACCAGCAACAGGCAGTAATGCCCGGGTTCATAATATCCCAGCGCAGTCCGCGGATTGGCGACCCTGACGTCACTGTTGAACGTCGTCAGGGGTTGTCCTTTCTGGTCAAGCAGCATCGGCCCAAACGACCAGGCCTGCCAGGCGCCCCTGGCAATGATCTGCTTGATATTGAAATCAGCCTCGGCAAAGGTCTGCATACTGCCATCGTTATTCATCACCAGCACATCGCGAAAAGGCGTCTGGCGATAGAGTTCGCCGTTCCGGATGACCACGCCCTGATTGCGAATGCCATAATAATCACCATTGACCGCCAGGATCGCCTGATGTTTCTGGCCCATCTCCACCACCGTTTCGGCAAAGCCCCGGCCATATTTGTCCTTGGCAAAGGCCGTCCGGAAATAACGCAAATCGCTAAGGTAGATATCGGCCAGATAATAGGTGACGCCGCCACCTTGCACCTTCTTGAGCGAAACGTTGACGTGGGCGCTCTTATAGGAGGTGTCCGTCTGTTCCACCGCCCCGCTGGTAAAGCGGCCGGGGAATTTGGCAACCCACATACCGCCTTGAGCAGCAGGATCACCCGGATCCTGGTTGCCGGATTGGGTCGCCGCTTGCGTGGCAGAGGTTTCGGCTGACGTCGGGCCTGGCGGTATCGTGGCATCGGTCGCGGCACTGGCGCCGCTGTTTGGCAACGTTGCAATTTGTTCGGTCGAATTACTGGAACTGACCGTATCCGTCAGCCCGGGCAAGACCTGGCCGGTCGAGTCTAATTCACGGGGCAGCACATGATGAAATAAGGCAAAGACCACCAGGCCAACCCCGAGCAGGATTGTGTCAAACAAGATCACCCAGCCCAAAGCCAATGGGCGACGACGCCCTGGCCGGCGGTGCGATGATGTGCTTTGGCCTGGGCCTGGATAGCTGTGGCGCTGCCGATCGACCGGATAAACGCCGCCAGCGTCGCGACGGGGCGGTCTCTGGTCTTGCAGAGGTCTTTGGTTCTGGCTTTGTGCCTGCCTCTGATCGAGTTGCATCATCTGATCTTGTGACGGTCTTTGGCCTTGCGGCAGCCCCTGTCCTTGCGGCAGTCTCTGGTCTGGCGGCAGCCCCTGTCCTTGCGGCAGTCTCTGGCCTTGCGGCAGCCCCTGTCCTTGCGGCAGTCTCTGGCTTTGCGGCAGCCCCTGACCTTGCCGCAACGTCTGGTCTGACGGCAGCATTTGGTCTTGCGGCTGAGTATTATCATAATTTCGCTGGGAATTTTTCATAAACTGACCTTCAAATGAATCAAATGATGGCTAAAACGAATCCAATCATGGCAAGTGCGATTGTCTGGATACAAATCATGGTAAGTCGGATGGCCTGGATACAAAGCGCAAACCACTAGAATTATATCACGTTTACTGCGAATTTACCTGAATTTC
Organism: uncultured Oscillospiraceae bacterium; assembly: GCA_964450865.1. GTDB lineage: Bacteria > Bacillota > Clostridia > Saccharofermentanales > UBA5734 > CAYVHB01. The sequence continues at coordinate 111,313 of CAYVHB010000007.1, forward strand.
AGCTGAAAACAATCGGAAAATAATTTCACTTGCCAACCGCTGCAAAAGTGCTTAAGATTTTATACAGAAGGCCTGTCTTCCGGATTTTACAGGAGCCCGTCGTTCGTATTTTTATCAAAAATCCTGGTCCTGAGATCCGCTGGTTATCCCGCCCCGCCTGATCTTGCTTCATGATCAGTCTGGCCCCAAAGCCCACCTGATCCACCGCATGAACCCGATAAACCCATCGCAAAGACCACATTTTCTGGCATCCGGCAGGCGTCCTTCCTGCAAGCCCTCTACACAGAGCGACAATGATATAAAGGTGACATATTATGGAATCTCCATGCATCCTGATCCCGGCCTATAAACCCGATCACAAGATGATCGACCTGATCGAAACCTTGCTGGCGGCCCAGCTGACCAACATCATCGTCGTCGATGATGGCGGCGGTACGGCCTATGCCGATCTTTTCCGGCAGGCCGGGGCGCTGGGCTGCACCGTCCTGCATCACATGATCAACATGGGTAAAGGACGGGCTTTGAAAACGGGCATCAATTACGGGCTGGAACACCACCGGGCAGATCATGGCATCATCACCGCCGACGCCGACGGCCAGCACACGCCGGCCGACATCCTGCGGATCGCGGCAGCCATGGCCGAGACACCAGAGGCTTTGGTTCTGGGCGTCCGGCACTTCAGCGGCCAGATCCCACTGCGCAGCCGCCTGGGCAACAACATCACCCGCTCGGTCTTTGCCTCGATCAATGGTGAAGATATCCAGGATACCCAGACTGGACTGCGCGGTTTGCCTTGTCAATACCTGCCGCTCTTCCTGTCGCTGGGCGGCGAGCGTTATGAATTTGAAATGAATATGCTGTTGGCCATCCGGCCCAATGAAATAAAAGTCGTGCAGATCCCCATTGAAACAGTCTATCTGCAAAATAACGAATCATCCCACTTTAATCCGTTCCTCGATTCGCTGCGCATCTACCGCCTGATGTTCAAGTTCATCTTTTCCTCAGCTTTTGCCTTCCTTGTAGATTTCACATTGTTCGTGCTGATGAGCCTGGCTTTACCCAACCAGTTGCTGGCCAGCGTCATTACCGCCCGCGCCGGCAGTTCATTTGTCAATTACCTGATCAATCGCCATCTGGTTTTTAAACATAAAGGTGACAGTAAAAAAGCGCTGGTTCGCTACTATATCCTGGTTGTCTTCATCATGCTGGCCAGCTACGGGCTGATCAAATTGCTGCATGAAGTCCTCGGCCTGAAT
>CAYVHB010000008.1:0-98451 GCA_964450865.1 uncultured Oscillospiraceae bacterium
CCATTTGCCTATTATCTCTGGAAACAGGATTGCGTGCTGTTGACATATGTAATCTTAAACTCCAGGATATAGACTGGCAGCATGACTGCATACATATTGTCCAGGCTAAAACAGGAAGAATATTAAATCTTCCTCTCATAGCATCTTATGGCAATGCCATTGCCGACTACTTGCTTTCAGAAAGACCTGCAACTGATTCCGAATACGTTTTTCTGCAAAATTTAGCACCATTTGCCTCGCTAAACTCCCATTCTGGCTGCCGAAACATTCTATTCCATGCTGTTACAAATGCTGGTATTCAAGCCGACGGAAGAATCTATGGAACCAGGATAACAAGACACAGTACAGCATCCAGGATGCTGCGAAAAGGAGTTCCCTTATCTGTAATCTCTGAAGCACTTGGCCATGGGAATCCTAACAGCGTAATGATTTATCTATCTACAGAGAATGCAAAACTGGTTGAATGCACCCTTCCTCTTCCGGGAAAGGAGGATTTCTATGCCAATTAATAAATCTCTCCATTCACTGGCTGAAGAATTCATTAGCTATAAACAGAACATAGGTTATATCTATGAAACTCAAGGATCATATCTTTTTAATTACGTTATCTATGCTGAAAATCATTCGCTGGGAATAAACATTCCAGACAAAGAGACTATTACTAAATTTTTGGATACATTATCTGATTCGCCCGGATCCCTATATAATGCAACGGCTATCCTAAGAGAATTTGGAAAATATCTTTCGAATAGAGGGTACACGGATACCTATATCATTCCGGCAAAAAGTTATCCCGCGTTCGTTCCTGATCCACCATACTTTTTTACAGCCGAGGAAATCAAACATTTTTTCGTAGCCTGCGATTCCATTCAGCTGCACCCGAGCTTTCCAGGCAGAGAATTCGTCATGCCTGTACTTTTTCGACTTTTATACTGTTGCGGTTTAAGATGCAAGGAGGCACGAACGTTGTTGCATGAAAATGTACATGCGGATGATTGTTTTCTTGATATCATCCAATCTAAAGGCCCGAAAAGCCGAAGGATATACATAAGTGCTGAATTATCAATGTGCCTTAGAAGTTATGAGGCCTCCATCTGTTTACTGTATCCGGGAAGAAAGTATTTTTTCCCTTCTAGGAACGATACCTGTTATGGTTGTAAGGCTATCAATGTCAACTTCAGGCGGTTCTGGATGATTGCGTTTCCGGACTTTACTTTATCGTCAAGACCAAGAGCTTATGATTTTCGACACCACTTTGTCTGGGCTAATCTAAACCGGTGGGCGCGGGATGGAATAGACGTCAATGTCATGCTTCCCTACTTAATGAGATATATGGGACATCAGCATATTAAAAGCACCTTGTACTATTTCCGTTTTGTACCAGATTTCTTTCCGGTATTTGCAGATTTGTCAAAACCACTGGAATCGATTCTGCCAGAGGTGCCATATGAAGAAGGATAATCTCAACAGCAGTCTCGTGTTTTGGGATACAGCAAAAGTGTATCTTTATCATTATCTGTCTGATGTCCGAAAAGCCAGTCCCAATACCACAGCAGCCTACCAGAGCTGTTTGAATCATTATATAGACTATCTTGAGCAGAATAGAAAATGTGTTCGGAAAAACATCGCGTTCGCTGATTTTAACCGTGACAGTATCAAAGAGTATATGGCTTGGATGAAAAATGATTGCTTATTGGCAGCAAAAACGTGCAACCTTCGGCTTACGGCGATACGTTCACTTCTGGAATACGCTTCAAACGAATACTCAGAATTGATGTCATCCTACCTTAGCGTGTGCAGTGTAAAAAATATCAAACCCTCAGGTAAGCCAATCGAATTCTTTGAACCGCTTCAGATGAAGGCATTATTATCTGTGCCTGATACAACGATGAAAACAGAACGCAGGAACCAAATGATGTTGATTCTAATGTATGATACTGCTGCGAGAGTATCTGAGATCCTAAATTTGAAAGTGAACAGTTTGCATCTAAATTCAAGAATTCCATACATTATGATTTGTGGGAAAGGTCGTAAGTACCGGAATATTCCGTTGATGTGTAAAACGCATCAACACCTGAATCGTTATCTGAAGGAATTTCACGATCCGCTAAGATCGGATTGCACACTATTTTATGCTATTACACATGGAGAACAGCATCCACTTTCGACGGATACCATGGAGGTCATGCTCAAGCGATACGCCAAGAAATGTATTTCCACCGGAATAGAAATGCCGGCTAACCCTCATTGCCACATGATTCGGAAAACTCGGGCAATGGATTTGTACCAAAACGGAGTGCCTCTTACCCATATCCAGCAGTTGCTTGGCCATGAAGATTTATCAACCACATCAGGATTCTATGCCTTTGCCACTTTGGAAACACTTTCAAAATCGATGGAAAAGGTTAATGGAAGTCAGTCAGTCAAGAAGTGGAATAACAAGGAAATCTTGGCCAAAATATATCGGCTGTAGAAACAGAAGAAACTATGCCGATACTTCGCTTGAAGAAACCTTTAGCCGCAGGGTTTCCAGGGGACTTTTCGGCATAGTTTTTTCTTCGGTATAATCGACGAAAACGGCATCGGGCAGGCCTGCCTTCTCAATAGCTTTACGAAAACAGTCGAGGACGCAGAACAGATCCTGTTTCTCGTAAACCTGGGCATGCACGATGCTGCGGGTGGCGTCGTCGATGAAGACGGAAGCATACAGCTGGCGTGATTTTTCGGTGGCCGTCGCCGGCAGTACCAGCAAGTATTTCAGATCACCCTGCCATAAATCACCTCGGTGGCGATGTGCAAAGCGCCGGGCTGCCGCGCCGCCGGAACTGTGATACATGCGCAGTTGCCGGGCACTGTAACCGCGCTCTTCCAGCCGATCCTGTAAAGTACTGCGCCGGATCTGGCCTTCGCCGACGAGCCCTTCCATTTCCAGGATCCGGATGATCTGGCGGATGCTGCGAGTTGGCACTTCGCGGCGCAGGGCAACGGCCTGGTCAACCAGAAAGTCGTCGACGCTGCCGGGCTTGCCGTGGTAGATCCGCTCCTGGGGCCGCAGCCCCGTAAAGCCGGCAGTTTCGTAGGCCTGCAGATATCTGCGGATGCTTCGCTCAGAGATCTGGCAGCGGCCGCTGATCTCCCGGATGAGTTGGCTGCGCTTGGCCGGATCCAGCCCCGGAGTCAGGAGTGGACCGAGCATTTCAGCCCGTTCGGTGGCAATTTGGTCAGCTTTGCGGTGGTCTTGCATGGGCAAATCCTCACTTTTCAAGGTTTTGCGCTTGATTCTACAAGGCCAGCGGCCCGGTCACCATCGCCGAACGGGTGGTGATCCAATTTCCGGAATTGACGGCCAGCCTGACCAGTGCAGCCAGCGGCCAGACAATGCAATTCCGGGTCGTTGATGACGATTCAGTCGGGGATGCAAGCAAAGTTCGGGCAATTTCTGCACCGTGCCGCCAGACTGATCTGGCCACGCCAAGAAAATGCTCGCGCAGCTGCCGGTGCCAGGCCCGCCAGCGCCACCGCGTGGACTCTTCGGCCGGAGCGGCCTTGGCCACACCGGTCAGGACAGCCTCGATGCTGCCGACGCCGTAGCGCTTGTACGGAACCACAAACTCTGGCAGTTCGGCGTGGATGCGCCGACAGCGTGGATTACTGCACCGCAGACGCCGGATGACCAGAACTCGCCAGTCGCCTGCGATATCCACGTACTTACGGCTGCGCCGGTCGTATGGCCGCAGCCGCTCCTGGCAGTGCGGACACGGAATTTGCTCCATCCCCGTAATTACAAACGGCCATCCCCCTTTTCGAGAACGGCAAAATGTGATACATTAATCACGTGATTTTTTTTGGTCCCTCAGAGTGTTCTTAGCTGGTAACTAAGAGCAGCCAACTCTGGGGGGTCTTTTTTTGCTCAGATTTGCTGCCACCAGTAATTATATCCGGCAACTCTTGGACAGGCAAACCCGGTAGCCCAGCGACGCCAGAGCGCGGCGCTTACACTAATTTACTAAATGAGAATAATCCTAATACGAAGGTTATAGCTGAAACTAAAACTGCAAATAGCTGATTCGCTCTTTTTCCCCCTACCGTAAAACGATGACACACAGACCACATCATAGCGGAACAAGATGAAAAAATACCAAATATCAACACAATCGAAAAAACTGCTCCCAATATATAGGAAATTTTCTTGGCTAAATACAACACGGGGATGTCTAAGAACGCTGCATTTTTCGCATGAAGCAAGATTGCTGTATTCATAATCGCAATGGTTAGAACAATAGCAATCGACCCTAATATTGCTCCGTATTTTGCATCTTTTAGATTATCTGCGGATGCACCAAGTGCTGTGAAATATACACTTCCACTCATAAAATTTAATGATAAATATAAAACAGAGCTAATAATCCAGTGAGGTGCTGAATGTAACTGACTCAACATCGGTTGGTACTGAGGAATTTCTGATAAATTGCCATAATCACGGATTATTGTAATCATTCCAACGAGCAAAGAAAAAACAATGATGAAAGGACCAATAAATGAAACTATTCTAACCAATCTTTCAAATCCGATTAAATAGACGCACAAAACCAGACCAGCCATAACGGCTGAACCAATATATTTATTTATTCCATAATATTCGGAAAGCGTAGCACCAGCACCTGAGATTAAAACGGACATAACTGGTATTAAAGTAACAGGGACTAGCCACGAATAAATCGCTCCCAACTTTTCGCCACAATAAAACTTGAAATGGTTGAAGGGTGTCTCGTTTTTATTCTGATGACCAGCAGCAACAAAAACCTGTCCAAAAAACAAGAAGCCTATTAAGTTAAGCAATACAGCGCCATAACTCATGTATCCGAAACTTGTAAAGAACTGCAATACTTCCTGCCCTGTTGCAAATCCCGAGCCAATGACCCAAGCGATAAAAGCTCCAGCATATTTTATAATGGCCTTCGGATTGAAGGTATCAGATTGATTCATTTCTTCAATTATTTCCTTCATATAAATGGGTTGCTGATCTGTCTATTGCATCATATCTCACCATATAGAATAATTCTACATTTATTTAAATCCACTAAACATGGCTTGTCTACAGAAAATGGGGTTTAGCACATCAAAACTGTCTCCATATAACGAAAAAAATGATACAATTTGATCGAGCCTCTCTTTTGCAATTTCTTCATCGGTAAGGATTCCTTCGAATTATCTGACTGATCGATTTCGTTAGTTTGGTCTACAACTTGTGTGTTCGTTTGCTGCGTCGCAATCGAAATTTGTGAATTATCTTGTGGATTTGTAACACCAGTATTTTCTGTTCAGATGCTCGCATTTGATGATATGGATGCACCCGGTGTTATCAGTTGTGCTGTTTTGGCTTCGTTAGTATGGCTCTCCTCTGTATTTCCAACGAAAGCAGAGAGGGAAAGCATGACGGTTATCAGCAAAACAAATAAACTCGTTTCTCATCACACCTTCTTTCCAAGGGTATAAACCTTAGAAAGCAGATTGGTGTGATTCTTTACCTCACCGCTTTCACCAATCCCGACACCGCGAACAACACCAGCGAGCTGTGCTTTGACAAAACAGTCAAGCCATCCTTGTATTCCCTTAACTGCGCCGTCCATCGCACCTTCGTCCTCGTCTGCCGCCGTGGCTAACAGATAAACTTCTCGAAAGGAATATTCTGACGGAAACAGTGGATTGCAGCGGTCGAGCAGTGTCTTCATCTGGCCGCTCATCTCGTAATAATATATAGGTGTGGCAAAAACAAGTACGTTTGCTTCTTGAACCTTTTTGGCAATTGTAAAAGCATCATCCTGAATTACACATTCTTGCGTACTTTGACATGCAAGACAGCCTGTACAGAAGCCGATGGTTTTTCCAGAAAGACTGATTAACTCTACCTCATTACCAGCTTCTATTGCACCTTTTTCAAATTCCTTCGCCAGATATTCAGAATTGCTATCTTTATGAAGGCTAGTTGATATTATCAAAATCTTTTTCATAATGCTTACCTCTCATAAACTTCTTTTGCTATGTGTATTGCCGCCCATGCCTTGGCTCCTTTTGTTAGTTTCTAATATTTCACGACATCTAGCGTTTTTTTATTATTCACTTTCCTTCCCTCCTTTTTATTGTTCCTACCGCATTCTTCATTTGGCCTGTAATAGTCCAAAAATAAACCGGAAAATAAATAAATTACAAAATCAGCTTCATGCTCCGCCATTCAATATGATTGTTTTCATGATCAGTAACATTTTATATATGCACACCCCTGTCTAGTAAGCACAGACTTAAAGACAAGGGGTGTGTATGCGTTCTTTATTTCAATTTTCCGCCATAGACAGGGAAAAATCCAAAATCGCCATAGTCTTTTATCTGCTCCATTTTCTTAAGCTCATCCATATCTTCATGAGAAATCACAAAATCGACCTGTGCATTGCTGCGCATATGATCGGGATTCGCAGTCTTTGGTAAAGGCAGTGTTCCCAACTGTAATGTATAACGAATGCAAAGCTGAGGAACCGTCACGCCGTATTTCTCAGCAATTGCCGCTATTTTCGGATTTTTTAACACTTCTCCATGAGCAATTGGGGAATAGGCTTCCACTAGAATACCCTTGCTCTGCGAATATTCCATGAGTTTAAACGGCGTATTGCTCGCATGAACAAGCAGCTGGTTCACCATTGGGGCAACCGTACAGGATGTGAGAATATTTTCTAAGTCTTCTTCTTTAAAATTGGAAACACCAATGGCACGAAGCTTACCCGCCTTATACGCATCCTCAAGTGCACGCCAAGATTCCTTGTTTCCATCAAAACAATGATCCGCTTCGTCGCCATACGCCATCCAGGGCTGCGGGCTATGAATCAGCATCATATCAATGTAGTCCAGATTAAGGGCCTTAAGAGAACCTTCGATAGCAGTAGTCGCTGTCTGGTAGTCTTTTGCTTCAGCTGCAAGTTTTGTTGTTATGAAAAGCTCTTCACGATTAATTCCGCATTTACGGATACCTTCTCCTATTTCTTTTTCATTTCCATATGCCTGTGCTGTATCAATGTGACGATAACCGAGCTCTACCGCATCACAGACAGCCTGCACTGCTTTTTCGCCTTCGATAAACCATGTACCCAATCCCAGTTTCGGAATAGTAACACCGTTACTAAGTGTATAGTTTTCTTGTAAAATCATAATAGATTCTCCTTTCGGGTTTTGTATATTGATAACTATTAATCCAATAAAAGTGTGACTTTTACATCGCCATTTCCAAGTGCTTCTTATAATTCTTTTTGTGTGACATCATTGATTTTACCGAGTCTGGTGAAGTTCCAAGAATTCGGTGCGCAATAAATTACAAAGGAATTCCCCTGATATAAAATCAGATCCCCAGGCTCAGTTGTAATCTGTTTATTCTCCCTTAAATTGACTAATATTTTCGTCTATGTTACTATCATAAAACCTAAACCTAACTTTAGGTCAAGCATTTTTCCAAGAAATATTTTTTGAGGTGATCATATGAATACAATTGGCCAAATTTCAGATATGTTTGATATTCCTATTTCAACTTTACGCTACTACGATAAAGAAGGGCTTTTCCCTGATATACAACGCACATCGGGCATTCGCAATTTCAGCGATAGGGAAGTCGAGGCACTTCGTGTGATCGAGTGCCTGAAAAAAACCGGGATGGAAATCAAAGATATCAAGACATTTATGGAGTGGTGCACAATGGGCAGCGAAACATACCAGCAGCGCAAAGAACTGTTTCTGAAACAGGAAAAGGTCGTTAAATCCGAAATTGAACGTCTTGAAAAAACCTTAGCCATGATAAAATTCAAGCATTGGTATTATGAGCAGGCAATCAAAGACGGCAATGAAGACCGCATTATGGATATGATTCCCAATGCTCTGCCTAAAGATATTCAAGAATTGTATGATACAGCGCATAGTTCTCAGACTGTAAAATAATCAAGTAGCAATAACCCATGCTTTATTACTAAAAACAAAAACGAACGCCAATGTTGACACTGACCGTATCAGTATTGTGGGATACATATGAGTGGAGAAAAGAAAATGGGCATATCATAATTTAGGAACTGTTATGACCTAATGTTCAACGATTACCTCAAGTGTCAAACGATTTGCTTGAAAAATGCGCATCCCACCTATTGTCAAACTATTTGAAGCCACGCTACTGACTTCAGAAACCGGCGAACAATAGAAACCTGAAATGACAATGCCCAAAAACTGAAACAAGCGACCCCTCGGGAATCTCCGGGAAACAGATTGTTTCAAACCTTTTCAGGGCAAAATAAAACCACCAACCGATAAAAAACTATTTATCAATTGATGGTATTCATTTTGGTGGAGGCGAGGGGAGTCGAACCCCTGTCCGAAACCCTATCCTCTGGAGCATCTCCGGGTGCAGTCAATGTATGGAGTATTCCCCTTTGGCCGTGCCCATTGACAGGCTTGGCCGTCCGGTAGCTTCATGAGTACAGATCAATGGCAAAGCTTAAACTGATCCGTTGTCACGTTTGACCTGCCGACGTGTAAGGTCTGCTATCTGACGCCAGGGACCCACCCAGCAGATCGGGTGGCCTGACGGCAACTGGGATTAAGCAGCTGCGAGTGCCGGTTTATTGGCAGTTAAAAAGTCCTCGTTTTTTTAAGAGGCCAACGAGGATCCTCTACCCGCTTCCCCAGTCTCAACGACCCCGTCGAAACCAGTACGCCCCCGTATACCGGGTTGGCAACAGATTGACCAAATAAAATTCAGCACTCTTTGCCAGCAGTTCATTTTAACATATATTGCAGGAACATGCAAGATGGATAATGTGATGTTTTATCGTTTTATTTTATGTCTGCTCAGTTGAATATCGCGTCTTATTTTGTATACAATTATGTGGGTTCATAGCATATAATTATGATTGAAGGAAGTACTCAGTATGCGGATATCGGGGCAAGCTGAACCACCAGTGAGTTCGGACGCGATCTGGACACTCAGTATGCGGATATCAGGGCAAGCGGTTAAATACGCAAAGGTGCGTGAAAACTGATACGCATGGCCATGATCGCGGTGATCAGGTTTTAGTCGATGCGGCCAGAGTGATGCAGGCCAACATTCGGGAATCTGATATTCTCTGTCGCTGGGGCGGGGAGGAATTCCTCCTTGTATTGCCCTATACAGATGCGAACAAGGCTTTGGCGATGGCCCAGAGACTGCGGCAGATGGTTGCCGATACTGTTTTTTGTGGCGACAAACCTATCACCATCAGCGGTGGCGTCGCAGTATATGTGGCTGGACTTTCCCGTCATGAATGGATCAAGCGGGCAGACGAGGCGCTGTACGAGGCCAAAAATAGCGGCCGCAATCAAATAGTTGTATACTGAACAAACATCTTTTCAGGCAATAGTCTATTCATTCAGTGAGTGAGCGGGTCAGTTGGTCAGTTGGTCAGTTGGTTGGTTGGTTAATAAGCAAGCAAGTAAGCAAGCAAGCGGGCAAATAGCAGGCAAATAGAAAAGTGAGGGCATTCAACATGGCAATTCGTCTGGCAATTATTGGTTATGGCAACCTGGGGCGCGGTGTGGAGTACGCAATCGCCCAGAATCCGGATACAGAGCTCGTCGCCGTCCTGACCAGACGCGATCCGGCTATGCTGCAGCTGCAGACACCCGGCGTCAAGGTTTATGCCATGGAAGCGGCTGAAATGCTCAAGGATCAGGTCGACGTCGCGATTCTATGCGGCGGCAGCGCGACCGACCTGCCTGAACAAACGCCACAGTTGGCAGGTCTGTTCAATGTCGTGGACAGCTATGACACCCATGCCAATACCAACGCCCATTTTGCCAGGGTCGATGCCGCAGCCCGGGCGGCCGGCAAGGTCGGCATCATATCGGTCGGCTGGGATCCGGGTATGTTCTCGTTGAATCGCCTGTATGCCAACGCCATCCTGCCGCAGGGCCAGGACTACACCTTCTGGGGCAAAGGCGTCAGCCAGGGCCATTCTGACGCGATTCGCCGGGTCAAGGGTGTCAAAAACGGCAAGCAATATACCATTCCGGTCGAATCTGCCCTGCAAAGTGTCCGGGCGGGCAACAATCCGGCCTTCACCACCCGTGACAAGCATATCCGTGAATGCTTTGTCGTAGCTGAGGATGGTGCCGACAAGGCTGCGATTGAAAATGAAATCAAACAGATGCCCAATTATTTTGCTGACTACCATACCATTGTGCACTTCATCAGCGAGGAGGAACTGCAGCGCGAGCATAGCGGCATTCCCCATGGTGGCTTTGTGATCCGCTCCGGCCAGACCGGCGCCAATGGCGAGAACAAGCATGTGATCGAGTACAGCCTCAAGCTTGATTCCAATCCGGAATTCACAGCCAGTGTGCTCGTTGCTTATGCCAGGGCGGCCGGCCGCCTGAATCGCCAGGGTGAAACGGGCTGCAAGACGGTATTTGATATTGCACCCGGCCTGCTGAGCCCGGACACTGCCGGTGAGTTGCGCGCGAGATTTTTATAAGCAGCCCGGGCTGCACATATCCTGCTCGAAAAATGTATTTTAACAGGGCATTGATCGCTTTAGACATGATTAAGGACAAGATATCATATCCTGGAGGTTGGCGCTTATGCAGTATGATGCAATCATCATTGGTGGTGGCTTGTCCGGGCTGACTGCCGCCAGTCTATTGGCCAAGCGGGACCTGAAAGTGGCGGTTATTGACAAAAGCTACAATCCGGGCGGCTCCTGCGGGATCTTCAAACGCAATGGCGTCATTTTTGACCAGGGGGCAGCCATGCTCTTTGGCTTTGGTGAAAAGGGTTTCAACGCCCACCGTTTTGTGTTCAATTGCCTGGAGGAGCCCATCGACATCATCCGGCACGACCTGCTTTACTGTGTCAATTTCCAGGGACACCGCGTCCGTTTCTGGCCGGATGTGGATCAGTTCGCGACCGAGCTGGCCACGGTTTTCCCTCATCAGAAGGACCAGATCCGGCGCTTTTATCGCGACATGGCCCGGATTTACCAGCACGTCATGGTTGAAACTCCCAGTTACACAACACCGGACGAGACCGATCGCCAGGATGCCTTGCGCGGTTTGCTCCGCCACCCTCTCTCCTATATCCGCTTCCTGAGCTTTTTGAACCAGAGCGCCCGGGACTTGCTGGCCCGCTACTTTACCGATCCGGAAATTTTCAAATTTTTTGACAAGCTGACCTCGACTTATTGCTACGCGACGGTGGCAGAAGCCCCGGCCATTCTCGCTGCCGTCATGTTTATTGATAATCACGTCGGCGGCAGCTATTATCCGGCCGGCTCAACCTTGTTTTTACCGGGCAAGCTCGAGAAGATCATTGAAGAGCATGGCGGTGACATGCTGCTGGAGCAGGAAGTGGTCCGGATTGTATTCCAGGATGGGCGGCCGGCCGGGGTTCAGCTGGCTAGCGGCGAAACCATGTTGGCCGATAACCTGGTTTATGCCGGGACGGTCTGGAATCTGTACGGGAAGCTGATTGAGCCGCAGTACCTGACGCCATCCAGAATCGAATGGGCGGCCCGGCAGGTCCCCACCTTCCCCAGCGTGGTTCTCTATGCCCTGGTCGCCAGGACGGTCTTCCCGCCTGATACGGCGCCGATCGAGATGCTGGTTGGCAATCCCGACCGGGTCGACGAAAGTGAAGTCACCGCCTACATCCTGAGCATCGATGACCGGACCCTGTGCGACGAGAACCATCAGGTGGTGATCGCCATCGGCCCGACCTTTGCCAGCTGGGACCACAATCCGGATGCCTATCAGCAGCAGAAGGAGCTTGAGAAAAATCGGCTGATTGCTGTCCTGGAAAAGCGTTTCCCCGGCTTTGCGGCGGCGGTCCATTACGCTGAAGTCGCCACACCCCGCACCATCGAGCGCTACACCCTCAAGAACGGCGGTGCGGTGGCCGGCCCGCGCCAGATGCTTGGCCAGCACCTGTTCAAGCGCCTGCACATCCGCAGCGAGTGGGATAATCTTTTCTGCTGCGGTGAATCGACCATCATGGGTACCGGCACACCGACAGTCACGACTTCCGGCATCAGCGCCGCCAACGCCATCTTGCGTAAACTGGGCCGGTCATCCTTTGTCTACCAGCCGGACATGAAAAACCATGTCCGGATTGTACCCAAACCGTTCCGGGATGAAGACCGCTATCGCGATTATCCGGCGACCTGGCAGACCATCATGCGTCTGGCGTCAGCCTGTCAGCTGTGTGAGCACCCCGGCTGTTCAGCGGGCCAAAGCCTGGACATCCGTGGCATCATGCGGCGCATGACCGTTGGTAACCTGACAGGGGCGCGGAAACTGATCCATCAGGCAGGTCTGCAGGCTGATGATCCGGCCAGCCGCGAACAAGCCTTGCTGGTCTGCGAGAACAACTGTATTCTGAATCACACGGTGGCACAACCGGTCCAGATCCGCCAGGTGATCGGAGCGATCCTCGATAACAGCCTGGCAATGAGGTAGCCTGTTATGGGTCACCGAGAGGAAATCGTGATGCCTGATACACCTGTTTATGATGCGATCATTGTCGGGGGCGGTCTGGCCGGCCTGACCAGTGCGGCCTACCTGAGCCGGGCCGGGCGACGGGTCTTGCTCTGTGAAAAGAACGAGCAAGCCGGTGGCCTGGTCAATTCGTTTGTCCATCAGGGTCTGACTTTTGATGGCGGGATCCGCGCCTTTGAGAATTCCGGCATTATCAGGCCCATGCTCAAGGACCTCGGCATTGAGCTGACATGGGTCAATAACCCCGTTGCGATCGGCATCGCCGACCAGATGGTCAAACTGACCGGTCCCGACAGCCTGGCTGATTACCAGGCCCTGCTGACCAGGCTGTTTCCACAAAATGAAGCGGATATCCGGCTGATTATCCAGGAAATCAAAAAGGTCATGCAGTATATGGATGTCCTGTATGGCATTGACAACCCGCTGTTCATTGATGTAGCCAAAGACCGGACCTACCTGATGCAGACGCTCCTGCCCTGGCTGCTGAGATACCAGGTCAATATGCGCAAGGTCAGCCGGCTGCAGGAGCCCATCAACCCCTATTTGCGTCGCCTGACCGCAAATCAGGCTTTGGTTGACATGATTACCCAGCACTTTTTTCAAAATACGCCGGCCTTCTTTGCCTTGAGCTACTTCAGCCTGTATCTTGATTACAGCTATCCGGTTGGTGGCACAGGGACCCTGGCGGATCAGATGGTCCAATTCATCACCCGGAACAAGGGCGAAATCCGCTATGGATCGCCCGTGTCGGCAGTCGACGTGGCCGGTCACCAGGTCCGGACGGCGGATGGTCGCACCTTTGGTTATCGCAGGCTCATCTGGACGGCAGACCAGAAAACATTCTATGCAAGAGTCGATGGTACAGGCCTGGGCCACCGGCAACAGGCTCTTTTCCAGCGTCAGAAACAGCGGGTGATGAATCATCATGGTGGCGATTCCGTTCTGACTCTGTTCTTAACCATTGATCTGGATCCAGTCTGGTTCGCCAGTATTGCCGGAGCCCATATTTTTTATACAGCCACCCTGGATGGCCTGTCCTGTATCGCACCCCTGAACACGCCGGCTCCAGCCACATCTGCCACATCCACCGCGCCTGATCCTGTCAGCAAGCCCCGAAGCAAGGATTCCGTCAGGCAATGGCTGGCTGCCTATTTGCAGCATACCACCTATGAAATATCATGCCCGGCCTTGCGTGATGCCAGTCTGGCCCCGCCCGGCCAGACTGGACTGATCGTCAGTACCCTGCTGGACTACAACTTGACCGCTGCCATCCGCGCCAGTGGCTGGTACGATGAATTCAAGCAATTTTGCGCTGATCAGATCATCGATGTTTTAAACCGGTCACTTTGTCAGGGTTTTCGTGAAAAAATCAGTGGTGTGCTCTGCGCAACACCACTAACCATCGAACGCCTGAGCGGCAATGACCAGGGAGCAATCACCGGCTGGGCTTTTGGCAGCCCGGACTTGCCGGCAGAAAATCATTTCAAGAAAATTGCCCGTTCGATCCGTACACCTCTCCCGGATATTTACCAGGCAGGTCAATGGGTCTTCAGCCCCTCCGGCCTGCCGGTCTCCATTATGACTGGCAAGCTGGCGGCCGATGCCGTCCAGAAAAGCCTGGGCTAGCCTGCTAAAATCCGATGAGCCTCGTGGCGGCAGCTACTGCCGGCATCCCAGGCTGACTTTTCATATTGCTTGAGACTGTTGTCAACGGATTATCCAGATCCTGATGCCATAGCTGGCATTTTGCAGTCCAGCATCTTGCCATCGGGTGTCTGGCGATTTTACTCAGGCTTAAGCACTTCACGGCGGCGAATCTCAGCGACAACGCCATGTATGGTCAGCTGGGCCGGTAAAGCAGCCGAACTGGCTTGCTCGCCATGATGGGCCAGGGGCCGGGCCGTTTCATCGCCAGACTCGGCGGATCTTGCACCGCCGGCTGCTGTGTCCTGATGATCGCTGGCAGATCCCGGGACTTTTTCGCGGTTATCTGCCAGGTTGTGCGGCAGGAAATGACTGGGGTATTCTGGATTCAAGGGATTCAGGTGCCAGCCGGTCTTGTTGATGATCACCTTGCGTACAATCGGTGCGGATCCGGTTATCTCAACCAGGCAAGGCAGACCATTGACACTTTCTGACCAGGGCTGGATTAGTAAAATATCGTCGGGCAGATAGCGCGGCGCCATGCTGTTATCCGCGACCTTATACTGAAGAGCGGTCTCGCTTGTCTGACTGGAGATCTGCTGGGCCGGTTTGCCCATCAGATAATCATGACTGACCTTCAGCAGTTGAGCCAGACAGTACACAGTCGTCGCGTTGGGTTCATGGATTCCGTTCTCATACTTGGATATTGTGCCCTTGTTGATATTCGTCCCATAATCACGATTGAGCGCGTCGGCGACGGATTGCAACGTCAGGCCTGCGGCTTTGCGGGCGGCACGCAGGCGGCGGCCAAAGCTGCCGGAATCAAAATACTGGTCACGTGGCATTTTGTCGATTCCCTTCCATTCAGTACAATGTAATTTGCCCCGTACAGGGTTATTTATATCGCAAAGACCAGCCTGGGATGTCAGATGAACTTTAAACGTATGGCTTAAAACTGGCTTTGCTGAACTAATGTCAAATTATAGCAAACTTTTTGAAAAATTGCTGTACAATCACGAATATTTCATCGTCTACAGCAATAAAAGTGAAGCCTATTTAGAAACAGCGGCTATATTTTTTAACAATTTGCATATTCTTGCCGCTTATTCAGAACTATTAGCAATAAAATCAAGTGCATTCCGAATCAGCAATAGAAGTCAAGCTTATTCAGGCGAACCGTCCTGCGCAACCGGATTGCGAACCGTCCTGTGATGCTGTCCTGCGAAGCGGTTCTGCAAATGGGTCTTCAGTCGCATCCTTCCATGAACCATTGGCCGCAATCCTGGTAGAGATAGACTTCGCGGCCGCTGATGCGGCAGGTATAGCGGATACCAGCGCCACCTGCCTTGAGTGAACAGGCCAAACGGACATCAAGAATCCGGTCAATGACAAAACTGCGGCCATCCTCCCAGGTGACAACCCGGGGATGGATCTTGCCGGCTTCGTCAAATTCTGCAAGCACCCGTACAAAGACTTTGCGGGCCATAGACTGCTTCCTTTCTGCACAGGATGGACGCGTGTAAAAAGGCGACCGTGGAGCCGGATGGAACAACAGGCTGGTCCAGGGGGAAAGCATGGATCAGGATGAATGAGCGGGAGGCTGCATAGAACATTTGTTCTATATTATAGCGCGGATCGGCAAAGCTGACAAGGTGGCAAGGTCGCGTCGAAAGCAGGATGGATCGAATTGATTGCACCACCGGATCAGGGCCGAAAGCGCAGTAAAAAACCCCACCCGGAAACATCCGGATGGGGGCAAAGGGACCTGATAGGGTTTAAGTAAACAGGAAATATCCGGATTCTCTGGTTGGCGGGTCACCGCCAGGTAAAGGGACGCGGACCAGGCTCGGGCAATCAGGCCAGCGGCGTCAGGGCAGATTCAAGGATGGCAAAGCCCAGCAGGCGCTGCATATAGTCCAGGGCCCAGAGGTGGGCAGCCTGATCAAATGACGCTACACAGTCAGCGCTGACCTGGAAGGCAATCGGAATGTTCTGATTAGCTGCATGATTATAAAGCGCCATGGCATTTTGCAGGACGCAGATATCGGTCACGACCCCGGCCAGTTCGATGACATTGTACTGCCGGATAAGCCAGTCAATATCCGTGTAGTCGAGAATATACGAACTTTTAGTCAAGGTTTCAAGACCCAGATCAGCGAGGGCACCATACAGCTGCCAGCCTTCTGTATTCTCGGCACAATGCAGATTGTACGCCATCGACTCCGGATGACCTTTTTGCCAGGCTGCTTCATTATGGGTATCCATGGTGCACAGGACGTCAGCCCCGGCTGCAGAAAAGACGTTAATTCGCTGCACCAGGCTGCCTTCGATCGCCTGGGCCGGTTCACCGGCAGTCAACAGGCCATCTGATTTGACAAAGTCATTCTGGTAGTCAATTATCAGTAATAATTTTTTCATGATCAGTCAGGCTCCTTTGTTGGAAAGTCATTCTGTCAGACAGTATCTTTTTCTATTCTAACACTTCCCAACCGATAATATAACCTAACCGGATCACAAATGCTTATGTTGACCGGATAATTTTTCAAATCCTTTACAGATTACCAGCATTCCCGTCAAAATCTCAAAAGCGGCTGCAAGAGGGAAACCGCAAGGCAGGATCCGGCCGGCCGTAGATCCGGGCAGGTGTATCAGACAGGCAGCCAGAATATCAGCAGGCCCAGCAGCAGACCCAGTAAAACAAAGGCAAAGTATAACAAGGCTGGCTGGCTGGCCTGACACCAGCGCCAGACCGGATTGGGTCGCTGCCGGACTAGCCGTGAATAAATATGCGTAAATGGCAGGATCTGCCGCATCTTTTTGAATTGCCGCAAAGTTTCAGGACGCGGCTGGGTTTCTGGTGGCAGTTGCTGGATCTTGATACCAATCATCGCCAGGTTGTCATGAACCGGGCGGCTCAGCGCCAGGTCACGCAATTGGTGAATCTGCTGGATGAAGGCCGCCGGGGTCTGCAAAACAGCCTCAATCTCCGGATCTGACAAGGCAGCCGTCAGGCCATCCGTACACAACAAGATCAGGTCGCCTCGTTGTAGCTCCAAATAATGAACACAGGCCGGACAGTCCAGGTTCGCATAATCTGCCTGGCTGACGATTCGCTTGTTACCTGGATTGCTGGCAGCAGCCGCCTGCCCCGGAGCCCGATCATTCGCGCCAGCCAGAGGATGGGATTGATCGGATGTGACTGCAGCAGGTTGGCTTCCCAGATAGCACGACAAGCGGACATTTTCGCCGTCGGCAACCACATGATCAGTTGTCAGGCATTGCAGCCGGCCGGACCGGAAAAGATAGATCCGGCTGTTACCCAGACTGAGCAGATGAGCGGTGCGGTGATCAAGGACCAGCAAGGCGATGGTCGTCCCGCAGGGCAAACCGGACTGGCCGTTGAGCGTTTCGCGAATATAGGCATGTGCCTGGCTGATATATTGCTGGCTGAATGCTGCAAAATCAAGGGGCTGGTCAGGCCGAAGCTGACGGCGCTGACGATGCAGATGATCCAGGACCAGCCGGGCGGCGCGGTCGCCGGCACCCGGTCCACCCAGCCCGTCAGCAACAGCAAAAAACTGAACCGGCTCATCACTGGCAGCTGTTTGCTCGACGTCACGGACTGGATCGCCCGGATAAACGGTGTCCAGCAAAAACAGCCGGTCTTCCTGACAAGGGCGCAATGGACCTGAACTGGCAACAGCGACGGCAATCATTCTGGCAATGATGATAACCCCCTTTTAATCTGGCGAGGCTGAACCCCCAGAAAGGCAGCAAAACAGGTTATGCGAAATGGACGTTGGGCAGCATCTGTTTCAAAGAGGTTTTGGGAAGTGCTTATCGCGGGCATTCGTTTCATAGAGGTATTGGAAGTGGTTATCGCGGGCATCCGTTTGCAAGGGTTTTCGGGAAGTGGACGCTGGGCGGTGTGCTGCTGGAAAAACACCTGCCGAGGTGCATCGCGGCCAAATCCCGGGCGGACCTGGCACTGCCTCAGTCGGATGCGCTGTCTTCCCAGATGAAACGGTGCAAGGCCGGGATTTGCTTGGTCATGTCAACCTGCATCGACCAGGGATTCTCAATCACCGTGTAGAGACCTTCTTCCGGTAACCGGTATTGCAGCATGCGCCGGCTGACGAGCGGCATTGCAGCCGAGCCCAGCCGCACCAGGTCCAGGCCATTGAGGTTGGTCTCAAGATGACGCAGTCCCTGACCAGTCATGCGCATCAAAGCCAGGGGATTGCCGGACTTGAGCTTGGCCAGCATGGCCAGCATGACGGTACGCTGGCGGCTGGCCCGCTGATAATCGGAGTCCAGCTTGCGGATGCGGGCCCAGGCAATGGCCTGACGGCCATCCAGCAGCTGTTTGCCGGCTTTGCTAACCTTGGGTGAACGGCTGGCCTCCGGGACGAGCTTGTTCTGCTCGTTGAGATTATGATTCAGATAGGGTAACTCCGCTTTGCTGACATCGATCCTGACCCCGCCGGCGGCATCGATCAGACTGGCGGCGCTCCAGAAGTCGAACATCACAAAGCGCTGGATATCCAGGTCAAAGTTGCGGTTGATCGTATTGATCAGCAGGCCGACCCCGCCATAGGCGTAGGCTGCGTTGATCTTGTCCGGCTGGTGCCGGCCGGCAATCTTGACCTGGGTGTCGCGCATGACCGACGTCAGTTTGATTGCCTGATTCTTGCGGTCGATTGACATGATAATCAGGGTGTCAGCGCGGCATACAACTTCACTGGCGCTGCGTGAGTCCACACCGAAAACCAGCACATTTTCAACGTTGCTGCTTTTTTGCCTGACTCGCTCGATCGGAAAATCAGGATCGACAAACACACGGGTGCGGCCACCTGCACCCCAGGCGGCCGGCTCCTCGTCAGCATCGGTCAGGACAACGTCATCGCGCGATACCGTGGACTGGCTGCCGGCTTTGACGATTGGCACCTTGACATGATGGGCGGTGGCCAGGACGATGACCAGCGACAGAAACAGGCCGCTGAACAGGCCAAGTATCATCAGCAGCAAACGTCCCGGAAGGGTCAGGCGCGGTCTGGTCGTATTCATTCTTCAAATATCTTGTTCAGGACAACTTGCAGGACGGAAACAGTCAGAGCCAGGAGCAGGCTGGGCCAGAATCCGCCGAAAGAAACGCCGGCAATGAGGGAATCAGTCAGCATGACCATTGAGGCACTGATAACCAGGCTGAACAGGCCGAGGGTCAGGATCGTCACCGGCAGGGACAAGATTTTCAGTACCGGCTGGATAATGGTATTGACCAGCCAGAGCAGCAAGCCAGCTGCCAGCAGGGCCGGATAACTGGCAATACTGATCTGGTTGGGCAAAATATAGCTGAGCAGAAAAATAGCGACAACGCAGGCCACTAAATTGATCATATGTTTCATGGGAATATGTGCTTACCTCATTTCTATCTGACGCCTGAATGCCTGGGGATAATCCGGCCGGATTGATGACCGGCCGGATCTTTGCGTGGATCAGATAGATGACCGGCCAGGTCCGGTACCCATAGATATGATTTTACCTTCCTGCCCTATGAAAATGCAATCAATTTGCAACCGATTCTATCTGTTTTTCTTGTAAAGTACAGGTTAAGATATTATTCAATAATCAGGATTACTGGTCAGGACCATACCATCAGGATCACTTGTCAGGATCACTTTTACTTGGAGGAGCGGATATGGATCGATTGAGCCCGAATCTCAAAAAAAGGCCGGACGGATGCCCGCAGCCGGGGTGTGGCAAGCATCATACCCGACGCCACCCGGTATTATTTTCTTGCCGACCCGCGGTGTTGCGGCTGAGCTTCATGCTGCTGGCCATCACGCTGCTGATGGCAGGCTTCATAACGGGCTGTCAGAATCAGATTTCCAGCACCAGCCTGACAACGGCGCAGCCCGCAGCAACCTCAGCAGCTGCAGCGGCAACAACGGCCAGCCCGACAGTGACACCGCTGCCCACACCCACGCCTTTACCAACACCGACGCTTGCGCCTGCTCCAACACCCACGCCCACGCCGCCGCTCAATGCCCTGACCGGGCTGCCGCTCCAGAATCCCAGGAATGCCGGCCGGCGACCGGTTGCGATCATGATCAATAATCTCAAGGCTGCGACACCGCAAACCGGGATTACGGCAGCTGACCTCTTTTTTGAAATGGTGGTCGAAGGCGGTATAACCCGGATGATGGCGGTATTTGCCGATGTCAACGATGTACCGGAGATCGGGGCGATCCGCAGCCTGCGCCACGACTTCATAGACTTTGCCGGTGCCCTCGATGCGATCGTGATTCACTACGGTGCATCCAATATCGCCTACGACCAGATCCGCGCCCAGGGCACCCCCCACATTGACGGCATGACCCACGATGTAACATTCTGGCGGGATGCTGCCTGGAGCCGGTCGCGCGGTTCGGTGCACAGTGTCAAGACCAGTGGCATCAAGCTGGCGGCGGCGCTGAAACGATCCGGACTGCGCTTGACCA
Organism: uncultured Oscillospiraceae bacterium; assembly: GCA_964450865.1. Classification (GTDB taxonomy): domain Bacteria; phylum Bacillota; class Clostridia; order Saccharofermentanales; family UBA5734; genus CAYVHB01. The sequence goes on from CAYVHB010000008.1 coordinate 20,697, forward strand.
GCAAGTCCAGAACGGCCCTGACGTTCAATTTCCAGCCGGACACTGCGGTGATAGCCGCGGTGGGCAAGGCAGCTAAAAAAGTGACCGTTCCCTATTCGAATTATGTGACAGCGGTTTTCAATTACGATGCAACGCTCCAGCAATATACCAAGAACCAGTTCGGCAAGCTGCAGATCGATGAAGCCAATCAGCAGCCACTGCGGTTTACCAACGTCATCTTGCTCAAGACATCGATATCAATCGTTGACAAGAAAGGCCACATGGATGCCAGACTGACATCTGGACGGGGCTATTATATAGCCGGCGGCAAAATCGAGTCCATTCAATGGAAAAAGGGCGCAACCAGGGCAAAATTCGTTTTCACCCGGGCGGATGGCAGTCCGTTGCTGCTCAACCGTGGCAAGACCTATATCGGCGTGGTCTCGAACAGCCGCAATATCACCTGGAAATAACGCGTCATTTCCCTGGCGTATAATTTCGTCTGGTGCGGTTCATAGGCCAGCCCGGTCTTTGCGACAAAACAACAGAAAAACCCTATCGATTATATTGAAATTATTCCATGCGTCGGCCGCGGTCTTTGAGACGGCGGTCGATTTCGCGTTCTGCTTCTTTTTTCGCTGATGATTCGCGCTTGTCATAATCCTTTTTGCCTTTGGCCAGGCTGATTTCGACCTTGACACGGCCCCGCTTGAAATAAAGGCGCGTCGGTACCAGCGTCAGCCCTTCCTGGCGAACCAGGCCGAACAGGCGCAAGATCTCGCGTTTATGCATCAGCAGGCGCCGGGTGCGCAGGGGATCCTTATTGAAGCGATTCCCTTGCTCATAGGGGCTGATGTGCAGGTTGTACAGCCATAATTCGCCATTAGATACGGCGGCATAACTGTCATTGAGATTAACCCGCCCCTGGCGCAGCGACTTGACTTCGGTGCCGCTCAGCTCAAGGCCAGCTTCCATCCGTTCAATTATGTGATAGTCATGGTAAGCTTTGCGATTCTCGGCAATCAGCTTACTGCCTTTTTCATTATCCATGGTTCTTGCTCCTGTTGTCTTTATACAGTGATTTATACACACTATCCACAGAGTTATCCACAGCCAGTTACTGAAAGCAACCGCTGTGATCCTTGTTTCTCAAGCTTTGTCGCATTTTGTCGATTTTTATCCACAATCTGCGCCGATGAATATTCCACATCGCCGGGTGTATATACAGTCTGATATGCAGTGGCCATATGGACAATTTGAAACTCGGACCAACCAGGTGTCAGCAGACAGCCAAGTCATTGACAGCATTTTTTAGCAAATCTGTCCGGGACAGCCTGGTGATGGCAGGTCCGCTCGCGCGGTGATTTCCAGTGATGGGACGGCATTGAGCGATAAATCATCCTGCTGGCCGTTGCGCCAGGCATAATAGCCAGCTGCGGCAATCATCGCCGCGTTATCCGTGCAAAGGATGAGCGGCGGCTGCGTAAAGGCCAGGCCGGCCTGCCTGGTTCTCTGCTCAAGCGTGGCGCGCAGGCAGCTGTTGGCCGATACGCCACCCGCAACCGCGATGCGGCGGATATCATATCGTCCGGCCGCCTCAAGGGTATGATCAACCAGCACATCGACAATAGCCTGTTGAAAGGAGGCAGCAAAATCAGCCAGGGGCAGCAGGTCCTGCCAGGTCAGTCCCTGGCGTTCGGCTTGCTGGCGCAAGCTGTTGAGCTGATTCAGGGCCGCTGTTTTCAGGCCACTGAACGAAAAGTCGAGGCTGTCAGCCATCCGGGTCCGCGGCAGGTTCAGCGCATGCGGCTGGCCGCCCCGGGCTGCGCGATCCAACAAGGGACCGCCCGGATAACCGAGACCCAGGGCCCGCGCTATTTTGTCAAAGGCTTCGCCAGCTGCATCATCACGCGTCCGGGCCAGGATGCGGAAGCGCTGATAGTCTTCCACATGCACAAGATGACTGTGTGCGCCGGACACAACCAGGCAAAGATAGGGTGGCTCCCACTCCGGATCTGCCAGGTAATTGGCGGCAATATGACCGACGATATGGTGGACCCCGACCAGGGGCTTGCCGGTCACGGCTGCCAGACCCTTGGCGGCGGACAGGCCAACCAGCAAGGCACCAACCAGCCCGGGCCCATGGGTGACGGCAATGGCACTGAGGTCACCCAGGCCAACACCAGCCTGTTGCAGAGCCTGATCGATAACCGGCAAAATCGCTTCGACATGCATCCGTGAAGCAATCTCCGGGACTACACCCCCGAATTGCTGATGGAAGTCAGCCTGGGAAGCAATCACATTGGACAGAATCGTCCGCCCGTCGGCCACAACAGCGGCAGCTGTCTCATCACAGGAGGATTCAATCCCCAGGATCAGGTGAGGCCCGGACGGGTCTGGGCGGACTGTCTTCTTTTCCGGGCTGGGCAGCGGGCTGCCGGACGCCGGCTGGCCGGATGGAGACCGGGAGTCATGTAATTTGCCGGCCAGCGCTTCGTGAGCAGAATTTACCATGCGTCAGGCCCCCGGATCAGAAAACAAGGTGCAGCCAGGTCTGATCCAGCAGGATCAGGCTGCCCAGGCCGATGACATAGAGGGCGCAGACCAGGATTCCCCGTGCTGTCAGCTTCTTGAGCATGAAACGCATCACCAGCCAGCCAGAAAGCGCGGCGGCGATCACCCCGACGGCCACATTCAGCATACTGAGTGAGCCAAGAATGGAGCCTTCACTGTCCAGCATATGAAGAATATCCAGCAAAAAAGCGCCCAGAATGGCCGGAATCGACATAAGAAACGAAAAGCTGATCGCTTTCTGACGATTGACACCCAGATAAAGCATCGCGGCCAGCGTCGCGCCCGAACGGGATACCCCGGGCACGATGGCAATAGCCTGGCCGACCCCGGCAGCCAGCGACTCCGGATAGCCGACATCCTTCGTAGGATCAGGATTGGGTTTCACCAGCAGTGTGGTCAGCAAGATAATGCCGGTGAGCAGAAATTCATAGCCCAGCAGCTGTCCGCCAAACAGGGATTCGATCCAGTCGCCCAGGAAAAGGGCAGCCAGCACAGCCGGTATGGTCGCGATGACCAGCTGCCAGGTGCGCGGCCCGAAAATATTGCGGATGATCGCCAGGATCTCCCGGCGCATTACGATGAAGACAGATATCAGGGTGCCCATGTGTAACATGGTCGTAAACGACAGTAATGTTGCGTCAGCAGTGTTCATATTAAAGATCTTGCCAAACAAAGTCAGATGTCCTGAACTGCTGACAGGCAAAAATTCGGTAACACCCTGGATCAGGCCAAGCAGCAGCGCCTCCAATAGATTCATGATTTTATTTCCCCCGGTTTTTCTGTTCAGTTCTGTCAGGCTCTGTTCTGTCCTGATGCGTTTTCTGCAATGGGAAGTTCGACTGAATAGGGTCAGTCTGGGCAGCAATCTGGCCGCTCCCATTGCGGTAGCGGGATTGTTGAGCAGCCATGAACCTGTCTAATCATACAACAATATTCAATCTGTTACCAGCTTGACTTCTCTGGCCTCTGTGCATGGGCATCACCTGCACCCAGAACACGGGCCACGCGCCAGTATGCCAGTTCCCGTGCATGAATGGCCAGCACTGAAACGGAGTGGTATAATGCAGGAAGCAATATCCAAGGAGACTACATGACTGCTAAAGCAAGCGTTGAATATATTCCTCACCGCAGCCGCACGGCCGCTTTGATCCGGCGGCTGGCGATGATCGCCTCGATCCTGGCAATCCTGCTCGTGCTGATTGGTGCGGCTTCATTTAGTGCCGCCAATGATCTGATGCGTCGCCAGCCCCGGCCTCTGGAAACCTTTTCGAGCAACATCCTGCCTTCATTCCAGCTGGTCGGCTTCAATTCACTGGATGAGCAGACCAGCCTGAGCGGCTGGTTTTTCCCGGCCGTCGGCCAGCCGATCAGCACAGTGATCCTCGTCCACGACAACGGGGCCAACCGGTTGCAATTCGGCCTGGACATGCCCGCACTGTATGAATTCCTGGTCAACCAGCATTTCAATATCCTGTCTTTTGACTTGCGTCACGCCGGCAAATCGGAAGGTCAGTTATCGGCCTACGGTTATGCGGAATGGGAAGACGTCCTGGCCGCCATCCAGTATGCCAAGAAATATACCGTTACCAGGGATGTCTTGCTGTACGGTTTCGGCAGTGGCGTGTCTTCAAGCCTGATTGCCTGGTCGCGCCTGCCTGAAGACAGCGAAAAACTGAGCCCCGGCCTGGATCCGGTCATTGCCAGGCTGGGCTTTGACCGGACCTATGTCCGTGGCGTCCTGCTCGACACGCCCTGCATTTCACCGGATGATTACATACAGGCCGAATTCCGGCACGGAAATCTGCTCGATCGCCTGATCATGCAGTTTACGGTGCCCTATGCTGTACGCTTATCCGCAAGCACCTCCGGACAGATTAACCTGGTTACAACCCTGTCCCAGATCCAGCGCCCTGTTTTTCTGGCCTACAGCACGGCAGATGACTGGGTCGGTGCCCGATCCATCGAGCCGCTGGTCCGCGAACGACTGCGCCTGCATCCAGATACGACTGCTGTTTACAAAGACAATCAGCCAGGGACGGTAGCCGGTTACCTGCATGACAAGGAGGCCTATCTGGCGGCATTGCGGCAGTATCTGGAGCGCTATTTCGGGTCCTGACGGCCAGTACTGAAGTCAGAACATGCCGCGCCGCTTGAACCACCAGATCGTCACGACAGTCAGTGTCAGGCTGAGTATGGTAATCGTCAGGAACGGAAATGGATTTTGCAGAAAGTCTGACCAATCGAAAGGGAACGTGACATTCTGGCCAAAGAAACTGCTGATCAGGGTCGGCACGGACAGGACAATTGTCATGGCAGCCATGAATTTCATGACGACGTTCAGGTTGTTGGAGATAATCGAAGCATAGGCATCCATGGTGCCGTTAATGATCGAGGTATAGATATTGGCCATTTCCAGGGCCTGCTTGTATTCGATGATGACATCTTCAAGCAGGTCTTCATCTTCCTCATACTTCTTGATCAGCTTGCCGCGCATCATCTTCTCCAGCACAGCTTCATTAGATTTCAGCGAGGTCGAGAAATAAATCAGCGACTTGCCCAGTTCCATCAGCTTGAAAAGCTCCTGGTTGCTGACTGACTTGCTCAACTGGTGCTCGGCCGAATCAATTGTCTTATCCATGTAGCGCAGATACTTGAGGTAGTCCTTGGCGCCGGCATACATGATCTGGAAGGTAAAGCGGGTACGAAATCCCGTTACGAAATCCCGGACCCGGTTATTACGGAAATTCTCAAGCACACTGGCTTCGCGCAATGAAACGGTGACCACGCAGCGGTGCGCAGCCAGGACAATACCGACTGGCTGGGTCTCATATTTGGCATTGCTGCCCTCGCGGCGGATATAGGGGAAGTCAGCAATGATCAGCAGGCTCTGAGCTTCATCATCCTGGTCAATACGCGGCCGTTCTTCTTCGTCCAACGGATAACGTAAAAACTCGGGGGGCAGGTTCAGGGTGGTTTCAACCAGTTTGAGCTCATCTTCGGTGGGTGAAGTCAGATTGACCCAACAGTCATTCTCAATGGTCTCAAGCCGTTTCAGCTCACTGACCATCCGACCATTGACCTCTTTCATCTGGGTGGTGAAAATCTCCAGCATCCGGCACCCCTCCTAAAAAAACACCTTGCGCCGGTCCGGCTGCAAGGTGTTCGTCAGTAAAGGCAACTGCGGTCCAAACGCCAGTGACGGCGGCGACTGCAAAGGCATACCCCTCCTGATCGAGCTTTGGCACTGCGTGACGTTGGCCTGCGGTTATATCACCGGTCCAGCTGCGTTAGATTAAGCCTTAATCCGGCAAAACCTGTTGACCCATTGGCGTCTCTCGACGTTTCCGGGCAGCAGCATTTATTCACACAGAAGCCTCACCTAACAACGGGCGCAGGTCAATCTGCAACAATTCAATTATAGGCATGATCGCAATTGTCTGTCAACAACCTGACAGACAGCATGCCGGCGATCATTCCGATACCTGGCACCGAATCAGCAGCATCCGGCCCGCGTCTGAAGCCCGGTCAGGTACCGGTTCGTCCGCCAATGTTGCTTGAAGATGTATTCAGGCCAGTCGATCCAAAACCACCGCCCCGATCTGCGCCGATCGTTTCGGGGGCCGGGTGTTCAACAAAATCTGCTTGCAGATGACTGGCCAGAACCATCTGGGCAATCCGATCGCCGGCTTGGATATAGATAGTCCCGTAGGGATTTTCCTCGGTGTCCAGAAAGAGCGTCTCGTCCAGCAAGGGAGCGAGCGGTCCACCAGCAAGACCATCACCTGGCCATGCTGACAATAAATCAGCCAGTTGCGCAGTCCAGTCCGGCCGGCTGCGCTGCAGAAATTCACCAAGTCGGACTGGCCGGTGGGTCCGGCAGATACGCAATAACAGACTGGGGTCTGCAGCGATCAGGCCTGGTAAATGTGCGGGATTAAAGATGTTTTGCAAAATAACGCCGACTGAATTACGATAGTCGGCGTCCACTGTTCCAGGTGCGTTGGGCAGTCGCAGGTCGGTTTTCAGGGAAAGGCCGCTGCGTGGTCGAATCTGGGCTTCCACACCCGGTGGCAGGGCGATGGTCAGATCCAGCGGCATCAGGCGGGTTTCCCCGGGTCGCAAGATCATGTCCCGGGTGGCAAACAGGTCACAGCCGGCAGCAAGGCAGGAAGCATACAAGGGAATCTGGCCCTGACCTTCAATCCGGATCGGCACAGATACACGCGGTGCAGCCAGCACAGTCGGGATTGCATGATTCAAAGCGCCTGTGGTCAGCGGGTCAGCGGGCTGGTTGACCGCTTGAACGGCAGCCTGGTTGACCGCTTGGTTGGCTGCAACGGATTGGGAATCGGTTTCGGTCATAATAATCTCCTTTACTGCACACCCCGCCGGGTATTGCCCTCCGTCAACCGGCAACCGAGTCGGCTGGCGATCCGGTGCGTGATCTGTTCGACGGCAGAGAGCGCGGCCGGACGATCCGCGCTCGCCAGATTCAGCATGACTCGGCGCCAGGCTTCCACCAGCAATCGCCGCTCATCGGCCGTCTCTTCCAGGCAATTCAGGCGGATCCGCCAGACTGGTAACGCGCTGCCCGACTGGAGCAGATTGTCAGCCACTTCGGCTACCGCTGCGGCAGCATGGAGAAGATCGGCCTGAAGCAAATCAATATGGCAGGTTTGTGGATGGGTCAGGACGAGCAGGCGGGACTGGCGACGGTCCAGCAAGGGGTAGGCCTGGCCAGCATCAGCCTGGCCGGCCTGCAGCAACTGGTTTTGAATACAGAACCGGCAGCCGGGTCGATTCTGGCCAATGGGACAGTAAGCACTGCTCATCAGGCGCAGCCGGCCGTAAACTGTTAATTCAAGTCGTTGACCGGACACAGGCCAGGCCAGCAAGGTTTCAGTCAGTTGCTGATTATTGAGTTCCAGTGACGGGCAAACGGTATCGGCGCCACCTGACAGGGCAGCTGCCAGACTGTAATGATTAAACAAGTTAGCTGAAGTGTCGGCAGTCAGGCCAAAATGAGCCGGCGGTTGTTCAGTGAAAGGTCTCATCTGGTAGGCCGGCCAGGCTGCAATCAGGCCATCGATCGGCCAGGCCGATAACTGCCTGGTCTGTAGGGGTATGTTTGAACTGAGGCGACCGGTCTGGGCGGCCGGAATCCAGGCATAGATCCGGCAATGGGGTTCAGCGGCCTTTAATGGCAAAATATGCGAGGCAATGATCTCGTTGCTGAGACCTTGCAGGGGTACTTCATACAGGTCGGCTCCACAGGCCAGATCAGCTGGCCCGGCAGGTATCTGATGCCAGAACACGGCCATTTCAGCCCGGGCTGGCTGTTTGTCTGCCATGCGGCTGTCGCTGGCCAATGACTTGCGCAAGGGTGGCAATTCACTGGCAGCCGGCAGGATTGCCGGCCAGACCATGGCGGGCCGGCTGCTGATTTGCTGCAGGCGGGTCTGCAGGCGCTGCAGGACCAGGCGGCGCAAGCTGTTCAGCTGGGCAATGGATACTGCTGGCAGCTGGTCACAGATTACCCGGCGAACGCGGAACGGCGTGCCACCAGTCCGGATCAGCTGTTGCGAGACCCGCTCGGAAAGCAGCGGCTGGATCAGCGCCGGCTCAGAATCGGCAATTTCATACCAGGTAGCCTGGGCTGCTTGCTGACTGAAAATACCCCGCACCACGATCGCTGTCAAAACCGGACCATGATCGATAACACGCAGATGCAGGTCAATTTCCGTTTTTCGCTGATCAGCCTGCAAAACCTGATTTTCCGCTTGCCCATCATTCATGCGGTAAACGGTGTCGCCCTCCTGCAAACGTGCAAGGTTATCCGGGTGAAAACCCCGGACCAGAAGCAGGCGGCCCTGCTGAGTAATATTGCCGATGGGCGCACTGGCAATTTCCTGATCCTGTTGCCGGGCATCTTGTCGCCGCACCGACAATACATCGCCGCGGGCTGGCAGGATTGTTGATTGCACCGACTGCATGATCTGCAGTTGCCCTTGCCGGGCATTGATCCGGTAGATGGTGCCAACCTCAATCCCAAAACGGCCCGGGTAATTCCCTGATGTAAAGGTATCACGGCTTCCCTGAGTCAGATAGGCATCGGTAAAGCTGCCGCCCCGGTTAAAGGCCAGCAACAAGGCGGGCCAATCAGCCTGAACACACGCTTGCCAGGCTGATTGAGCAGCTGCGGCAGAATCAAAGGGGCCAAACGACATCGCTGATTCAGCCTCGCTGGTCCTTGCGCCGGGCGTTTTCAATTTAGAAAACAAGTCCAAATTGGTCAGGGCCGGATCAATCAGCGTCTGCAAAGATAGTCCCTGACGCAGCCAGGTATCGAGCTGATCAAGTGCCCGGCGATAGATCGCCACCGCCTGACCGACATAAGCGGCGCCGCGCATTCTGCCCTCGATTTTCAGCGAGGTGACGTCACTGAGCAATAGAGCCGGCAAATTGGCCAGCAAGGCCTGATCCTTCGGGCTTAACAAAGGCTGGCCCGGCCCGGATTCCGTACCGGGCCTCTTGGCCGGATGCTGGCGTCCAGGCTTTTCCAGGCTATAATGAAGCCGGCAAGGCTGGGCACAAGTGCCACGGTTGCCACTGCGTCCACCAGACAAGCCGCTCATCAGGCATTGACCTGAATAGCAAACACAAAGAGCACCATGGACAAAAACCTCGGTTTCAAGTCCCAATACGCTGGCCTGACGGGTACGCTCCGCAATTTCGTTTATAGATAGCTCACGGGGCAGAATAACCCGCTGCAAACCAAGATCAGCAGCCAGACGCAGATCAGCCTCACTGGTCAGGGTCATCTGTGTGCTGCCATGCAATGGCAGATCTGGCAGCAGGTGATGCAACAGCCGGGCCAGCCCGATATCCTGGACAATCAGGGCATCAATCCCGGCAGACCAGGCGGCTGAAGCAATTGCCAGGGCTGCGGGCAGTTCGTCATCGCGCAACAATGTATTCAGGGCTAAAAAAGCCCGGGCTGATCGTTCGTGACAAAAGGCAACCGCTTCCGGAAGTTGTTCAGGGGAGAGATTGGCGGCCTGATTGCGGGCATTGAATTGGTTCATACCAAAATAAACTGCATCCGCGCCGTTTTTAACAGCGGTCTGCAAAGCCTGCCAGTCACCAGCCGGAGCCAGTAATTCCGGCAGACGCCAGGAAATATCCGACATGTCGGGAGTCCTCCATGTATTAAACTATACAGCCGCCTGTGCGGGCAGAACAGTCGTGTTTGGCCCGGATACTGTAAGGGGGGGTGGCGCAGATGGGTGTCCCGATTGACCAGCTGCCAGCTGCCCTGCCCCGGAACCTGTACCGTTGCCTGAACCTGCACCCGATAATGCACCGGAACATGTTCCTGATACTATACCTTCACCTGTACCAGATAATGTTCCTGATACCGCACCCTCACCGGCTGGGCTCACCCGGGTGTACTGGTCAAGCATCTCCTCATATTCTTTAATCAGGTTATTTTTAAACAGCAGTTCCTTTTTCAGTTCCCAATTCTGCTCCCGCAAGGTCATGATTTCCCGGCGTAATTCATCCAGCTGATTCTCAAAAGCCAGCGTCTGCTGATCAAGAAGATCCTGCTGATTCTGGCTGGCCTGCAATTCGTCCATCGCGTTGACCAAAGCCAGAACGTTTGCCATGTTCTGGCTCAGATGCGGATGCATGTGCATGACTCGACGGATCATGTCATCAGCCATGACAGCCATCTGCCGGATATAAGCCTCATTTTCCGAGGCAACCAGCTGGTAGGTGATGCCCCCTATTTTTACGGGAATCCGTTTGGTTGAATCAGCCACAGTCATTCTCACTCCTTCAAGATCAGGCTGCCCACAGACCGGCTAATCCGTTCAGGTCTGATTATCCAGCTTATGATATCAGTATAATCCAGGAAAAAGGCGGCGGCAAATTGAAACTGCCAGAGAATGTCCAAATGAGACGAAAAATACAAGAAATGACCCGCTGATCAGGAGTTGCCGAACCGACCGGCCGGTGGAAAGTCCATTTTGGAAAACATGGGAACTGCTGAGGATATGAACGTGTAAACTGATCAAGAGGTTATAGCCTTATAAAAGACTGCCCGCCGGAAGCAATGCTGCGGCGGACAGTCTTGTACAGCGGATGAGAGAGACCTGATGCATGTTTACCGGTCAGGGTGCAGACGGATGCGGGATGGCCTGATCAGGCCATTTCGTTGAGCCGGGCTTCCAGGGCATCGAGCTGGTGCGCCAGCTCGACCGGCAGCTTCTCGCCAAAGGTCTGGTAATGAGCGCGGATCGACTCGACTTCATTCAGCCATTCGGACTTGCTGACCTTGAGCAGCTCGGCCATATCGGCCTCGCTGACATCCAGGCCGGATGTGTCGATGGTATCCAGGGTCGGCATATAGCCGATAGCGGTCTTGACCGCGGTGCCGTGACCGGAGACGCGCTCGACGACCCACTTGAGGACGCGGCTGTTTTCGCCAAAACCGGGCCAGAGCCACTTGCCGCTGTTATCCTTGCGGAACCAGTTGACATAGAAAATCTTTGGCAGCTTGTCGGCGTCGGACTTGGTGCCAATGTCCAGCCAGTGCTGGAGATAGTCGCAGATGTGGTAGCCGCAGAAGGGCAGCATGGCAAACGGATCACGGCGGACCTGGCCAACCTTGTCGCTGATGACGGCGGCGGTCACTTCCGAGCCCATAATCGAGCCGAGGAAGACACCATGATTCCAGTCAAAGCTCTCGTGGACGAGCGGAATGGTGGTCTTGCGGCGGCCACCGATCAGGATAGCGGAGATCGGCACACCGGCCGGATCTTCCCATTCGGGAGCGATAACCGGACACTGGGAAGCCGGAGCGGTGAAACGGGCATTGGCATGGGCGGCGAGTTCCTTGGAATCCGGCGTCCAGTCATGGCCCTTCCAGTCAACGAGATGAGCCGGCGCCGGCTTGCCGATGCCTTCCCACCAAACATCGCCATCATCGGTCAGGCCGACATTGGTGAAGATTGTGTTCTTGTCGATGCTGCGCATCGCGTTGTAGTTGGAGTCATCCGAGGTACCCGGTGCCACGCCGAAGAAACCGGCTTCCGGATTAATGGCATACAGGCGGCCGTCGGCACCGAATTTCATCCAGGCGATGTCGTCACCAATGGTTTCGACTTTCCAGCCCGGGATGGTCGGGATCAGCATGGCCAGGTTGGTCTTGCCGCAGGCACTCGGGAAAGCGCCGCAGACGTACTTGACTTCACCCTCGGGACTGGTCAGGCGCAAGATGAGCATATGCTCGGCCAGCCAACCTTCGTCACGGGCCTGGACAGATGCAATGCGCAGGGCAAAGCACTTCTTGCCGAGCAGGGCATTGCCGCCGTACCCGGAACCGTATGACCAGATCAGACGTTCTTCGGGGAAATGGCTGATGTACTTCTTTTCAATCGGGGCACATGGCCAGGCGACATCCTGCTGGTCTTCTGCCAACGGCGCGCCAATCGAATGCAGGCAGGGAACAAAATCACCGTCATCGCCGAGGACGTCGAGAACGGCCTGGCCCATGCGGGTCATGATGCGCATATTAACAACAACGTAGGGGCTGTCGGTAATTTCGACACCGATCTTGGAAATCGGCGAGCCGATCGGACCCATCGAGAAAGGAATGATATACATGGTCCGGCCCTTCATGCTGCCTTTGTAAAGGTCAGACATGGTTGCCTTTAGCTCAACCGGGTCAATCCAGTTATTGGTCGGGCCGGCATCTTCCTGCTTGACGGATGCAATATAAGTCCGGTTCTCGACGCGGGCTACGTCGGATGCGTCACTACGGAACAGGTAACAACCAGGGCGGGTCTGGGAATTGAGCGGGGTCGCGCTGCCACTGTCAACCATCAGTTTCAACAGGCGTTCATTCTCTTCCTGTGAACCATCACACCAGTAAATGTGATCGGGCTGACACATTTCTGCAACTTCTTTAATCCAAGCTTGCAATTTTTTGTTTTTGCTCATGAAATGACTCCTTCCAGCATCTGATAATCCCCGGCTCGTCCAGCGGGTATGACGCGCTCCGGCGGGAAATCTTGTTGATTTTCATCCAGATAATCGGTATATTTGGACGATTCAAACTAGATCGTATCATATTTATTGTGATATTTCAACAGTTTTTCTTGGCAATGTGCCGTCTTAATCGTTTCCGAAGTGGTATTTTCTCATCGGTAAACTATGATTCTAATTATTGCTGTTCAACCTGCCCAAAACCGATCCGGGCTTTCCTGGCCGGCAATTGCATAATACAGCTGGACAAATTGCGTTGGTGTCATTGCTTCGGCACGAATCCGGGCGGGCAAACCCAGGGCTGCAAGATGGGCAACCAGCGGCTGCGGTTCTACCCTGCCCGTATCGTTCATCCAATCATGACGCAAGCTGTTTGCCAGTGTCTTGCGTCTTTGCTGAAAACAAGCCTCAACGAAACGGATGAACGCATCCCAGTCGGCCGCGGCGACCAGCGATGGCCGCGGTTCAATCTCAATGACGGCTGAGTCAACATGGGGACGAGGCCAGAAAGCGGCAGCTGATACATTCATCGCCCGCCGGACCGAACCCAGACAATGCAGCAGAACGCCTAGCGGACCGTAATCTTTGGATCCTGGCTGCGCCAGGAGGCGCTGGGCGGCTTCCAGCTGAACCATGAAGACCAGTCTGGTAAACGACGGAATCTCCCGGACTATCTTGGTGATTAGCGGGGTTGTGATGTAATAGGGCAAATTGGCAATGACTTTTACTGGCCCGGGCCAGCCTGCAGTGAGGTCGGCAAACGCAACCTGCAGCGCGTCAGCGTGAATCAGGCTAAAGTTCGCCTGACCGGCCATCACGGCAGTCAGGGCCGGCAGGACATGCCGGTCAATCTCGATGGTGATGACCCGCCCGGCCAGCTGGCTTAAACTGCGGGTCAGGTGGCCGATGCCCGGGCCAATTTCAATGACCAGATCAGTCGGCTGCAAATTGGCCAGGGTACAGATACGAGCAACGACCCGGCCGTCAACCAGGAAATTCTGGCCAAGCGATCGGGTCGGCCTGATGTCATACTGCGCCAGTAGCGCCTTGGTTTGAGCCAGGTCCATGCTGTTGGCTCCTTGCGTCAGAATTGGGGATCAGTCAGCCCGCCAGCAGGGCCGGGATCTGAATACACTTAACATTATACGAACCTTGTGATTTCATTGTCAAACAACTGCCATATAGATACTTTATATTGACAGCTCAAGTGACAGCTTGAGGCCTGTATCCTTGTGAATGCCGTCTGGTGAATGTCAGTGATTGACCGGGAATGTGCCACTGCACGGTCCCGGTCAATAGAGAATCTCCCGAACCTGACGTATTCTGGTACAAAGAAGGCATTTTAAAAACTGCACCGATATGTTACAATCTGTCATGGATTTGTAACATAAATGTCAGACAGACGAGAGGAGGCCGCCCACAATCATGAAGCAGCCAGCAGCCACGATGTCCGAGGAATATGAGGAATCCCGTCCAAAACGCAAATTCCAGCGCCAGCCCATCAATCGGATCCTGCGTACCAGCCTGATCCTGCTGACTTTGCTGCTGCTGGCCGCAACGATACTGGCCGGTTATGCGGCACTCAGGCCGGTGGTTCTGAACTGGCCCAGGAATGTCTTTGAATACAGTCGCAGCAGCGATGTTACGTATCAGGTTGAAACCAGCCCCAACCCGATTTCCGGCAATGCACCGCTCGGTATGGGCCAGGTGTATGCGGATGCGTATACCAAGGCCATCGTTCCCGTTTTTAAATACAATTGGCAGGCTGATCGTTCTATGCCCCTGAAATGGCAGTCACAGGTCATCACAAAGCTGCGGGTCAAGGACCAGGCTGACCCGACCCGGATCCTGTTTGAAAAAAGTGCTGTTGTCGCGCCGGCAGAAGCAGGATCGGCAACAGCCCGGTCATTTGCAGTGGAACGGGGCGTTCGCGTCGATCTGGCTCCCTATCGGCAGCTCATCCAGGCTTTCAAGACCCAGTCCAGCCTGAAGACCAGTTTTGATCTGCTGATCAGCCTGCAGACGACAGCACAGACAGACGTAGAGGGTGGACCTTTCGAGGTTGTCGATCTGACGACGCTCACACTGCCTCTGGATACGGCAACCTTTGAAATCGGACGCACCACCATCGCGGAGCCGTCCAAAATATTGCAGCGCCAGTTGCAGTATCAGCTGACCATCGCCGCGGTCCCTTTCTTTGTCTATCCGATCATTGGCGGTTTGCTCCTGATTTTGCTGGCCCTGCTCCTGACCTTGACTTGCGCTCCGCAGAAAAATCAATTTGAACGCCAGATCCGCAAAATGATGCGCCAGGCCCGGCCTCAGCTGATGGTGATCGGTGATAAAGCCTGGGAACCAGAATGGTGTATTACAACCAGGGATTTCCGCGCCATGGTCCAGACGGCCCGCAAGCTCAAGCACCCGATTTTCTGTTTTGTGGATCGGCAGGCCAAGGTGCCGACAGCTTACTTTTATGTATATTACGGCGAGAATAATTACTGCCATACTTACTGTTCGCCAATAACTGATTCAGTAATCCAGAATGAAGAAACTTCTGCTGACAACATGGATGACGGGCATCCCGATGACCACCCTGATGACAGACCGGGCCAGCCACCCGGAGGTCCATTCGGTGGACCACAAGCTAAAGGCCCAATGTTGCAGTCAAAAGCCGGTCCTGAAACGAACCAGGCAGCCAGTCGTCCGGCTCAAGTGAGTAACGGAAATAACTGGCCGACCTCCATAGGGCAAGCTAGCACGGGACTGAAAGCGGAATCAACAACAGGTGCCAATGATTCAGCCTTGGCTACGTCCTATCACCCATCCAGCAGTTTACCAAAGGGTTCAGCCTTCAGTTCGTCCAGTGGTTCAGCGAACAAGCCCTCCTCTAACTCATCGAGCGGCTCATTCATCAGCTCAGCTTTCTGTTCATCCAGCGGTTCAGCGACTGGTTCAACTTCCGGTACAGCCTATGGCTCATCGCCAATTCCCTGGGGCGCGGCCAATTGGCCTAGAACGGACCGCTCAGACCTGAAGGCAAATCCGGCCTCATCGTCCGTTGCTTCCTGGTCCATGCCCGTTGTCAATGGAACTTCGGCAGCCGTTCTGGATGAGGATTCGCCAGAGAACGTGCTGGCCCGCCTGCGTACGGCACTCAATGCCCGCTGACCGACGAACGATGACCGACATGATGTTGCTATGTAATATTCGCCAGTCCAGCGGTTGTGCGCGGCACGCATCGTCTGCTGACCGGATGTAAACGAAGCGCGGCATGCCACACAACTTCCATTGTTGTGCACAGCACGCATCATCCGTTGTGCAGATGGCCGGCCTCTCGTCAGCCAGCCTGGACGTGATACAGATCGTGAATATCGCCCGTGATTTCAATATCTTGAATACGACTTTCCAAGGTCAGTTCAGGGAAATCACGGGCTTTTGCATGCAGAACAGCCTCATACGGTGTCTGCAGACGCTCATGGGTCCAGCTCAAGGTCGATGGCATGACCGGCAGGCGAACATCAAGACGATAATCCGTATTGTCGTCCTGACCATTCAGATTATAAGTCTGGCCAAGAAAATCAATGGTCATATTCTCCGGCACCTGATTAAAGCGCATCCGGAACGTTATTTTTTCCAGGCCCAGGAAGCGGTGCTGATCGCGGGGCATACTGCGGCCGACCAGGCTGACCCGGCTGGCAAAATACGCCAGATTACCAACAACCGAGAAATCAACCAGGAATGGCGGGGACTCGGGTGGTGACCGGATGGTGATCGTCTTGCTGGCGCCTACTTTTTCAATATCGCCCATCTGGCTGACACTCCAGGCTGATCCGCTTAAGGTAAACGGCATTTCAGCCGCACCGGCCAGGTCGCTCAGCAGAACTCGCTGGGTTATAATGCTGGTCCATGGCCCGTTGCCACTGCCTTGTACCCAGCCCAGATCATTTCCGGCCCCGCGATAGGCAATATCACTGTCCAGGGCCAGGCCATACCAGTCCTTGATGCTGCCGCTCACGGCATAAGTCAGATCCAGATAATCCTGGCCGGGTGGAATATCGTAGATATTCGCACCAGCTGAAGATGGTGGTGTTTGCACGCTCAGGTTACATGCCAGGCTCAGGCCGCCGCCGCCAAAGCCATTGAACGTGGCATAACGCAAGGTGCCGTAGATCGGATGATAATGCCGGGTATATAATGCAAAATTCAGATGCCAGGCCGGAACGGTCAGAACCAATGTCTTCAATTCGGAGAACTGCAGCAATTTGTAAGTCATTCCACCATAATAATTCCCCCGGTAGGTCAGAAGCGACAATTTGATGAATGTTTTCTGTCTCGCCGACAGCCGTGACCAGGACAGGGTCGCTGGAGCGCCCAGTTCAAGTTCTTCCCAATCCCACGGGCTGGTTGTCGTCACCCCGCTGCCGTCATCCCGGTATAGGGAATTGGTTACCGTCAGTTCATCGTATGAAAAACCGAGATAGGCATATTGGCGGGCTAATGAGTCATATTCATTGTCCGGAACCTGGGTTGGCTTGCCATAAACCAGCATCTTGTAGGTCTTATAAGTTGAATAGTTTGCTGCATAACCATTATAACGGCTATAAACAGGCCGGCCGGTTGCTGAAAGCCAGCTTTCAAAGCTGCTTTGGCTGGTTGGCGGCTGGGGGATGCTGCTTGCACCGGGGTAACTGCTGGCCAGAACTTCCGGACAATATAAAACAAGGCCAAACAGACCCGTGATAATCAACAACCGCCATCTGGCCGGTACATTGCCATCAGGATGCCGCGTGTTTTGCGGTTGCCTTGTTTTACTCATTGGCGGCAGGCTTGGTTTTAAATTCGCAATAACTGCCCAAAGTCGCATGATAGGTCACCTCCAGTTCGCCAAAGCGGGCGGATCGCTGCCAGGAACCGGCCTGTTGGCCAGCATGCAGGCGACTGTCAAAATCCTGGCGGTAAGCTGCCAGAATAAAGCGTGCCAGATCGTTCTGGTCCTGGGTTTCTGATAGCGGAAATAGCATCTGCAGGCTTTGGGTCAGGAGATGAACCAGTTGCGGGTGACTGTAGGTACCGTTTTCGATGACGAGCTGCCGTTCGTTTTGGGGGAAAAGATGATCGAGCTGCAAAATAATCGTAACTGGCCTGGGATTGACGTCGCCGCCGACTGGACTGGACATTGATCCGGGCGCTGCTGTTTGCATGGGCATTCCCTGTTCATGATCGGACTGCCCGGGTTCTGGCTTTTGAAAATCAAAAAACCAGGCAAAGTAGCAATTGAAGGCCCGGGCTGCAGCAACATCCGGAGCGATGACCAGAAAGTATCGATCAAAGGCTGGATCAGGCCAAAGCAACTGAATCGCACAGGGCAGATCCGGACAATTCGCCTGTAACAATTTCACCATGTTCTGAACAGCATTCAGAGAAATCTTTTGCGGCACAATGGCGGTTTGCCCGTCCAGGGGGGCCGCTGCTGCTTCTGATGGCGCAGTTTCCCGGTTCGCTGTTGTCGACAGAGCATCCGGATCGCCAGTCTTTTCGATAACCGGATGCTCAGTCAGGTTGGCGGCAGAATCCAGGCTGCCCGGATAAAGGCCAGCCCTGTCGGCTGCCAGGGCCGGGAGATTCACCTGCCCTGGCATAATCGAGCAGGCTGATTCCAGGCAGCA
Source organism: uncultured Oscillospiraceae bacterium (assembly GCA_964450865.1). GTDB lineage: Bacteria > Bacillota > Clostridia > Saccharofermentanales > UBA5734 > CAYVHB01. The sequence goes on from CAYVHB010000008.1 coordinate 38,966, forward strand.
ACCTGCCAGCCAGATAACGCCCAGGCAGCCCCGGATGATCCGCATGGGATTTAACAGGCCTGTGATTTTTCGCATGCTTGCCGACCGTTCATGGTGCGGGCCAGATTGATCCTTTTTGCAGGCCGGGTTGACCCGATCTGCCTCATTCAGACAATCCATCAGACGAACCATCCTGTTCCCCCCTCTTCAAGCTGTCACAGCTCTTTTCGCGACCCGCCGGTGCTGGCCGTTATGCTTGACTGGCGTTGTTGTCATTGTAGCGAAGTGAAATCAGGAGCGGCTGGTCTTTTCAGCGACATTTCTCGACAAAAAAAGACAAGTGAAGGCCGAAGCTTTCACTTGTCGTCGGATGAAGCCTGATATCAGGCGATTTGCCGGATTGTCCATCCGGCAGCAATCCGTCAAAGCCAATCGTAAAGTCCGGATACAGGCAATCCGTTTAGCAGGGTCATTTTAATGGATCCTATCACCGGAAATATGCGACACCGGCTGCGAACAGCTGCTGGTCTTTCGACCCGGGGATATTTTGCGCCAGATACTGATTATAACGTTCCGAGTGACCCATCTTGCCGAGAATCCGGCCATCGGGACTGGTGATGCCCTCAATGGCGGCCAGCGATCCGTTAGGATTAAAGGCTGTCAGATAGGACGGATTTCCCGCGAGGTCGACGTATTGGGTAGCGATCTGGCCGCGAACAGCCAGGTCGCTGATCTGTTCGGCACTGGCCACAAAGCGCCCTTCGCCGTGGGAGACCGGGATCTGGTGGATGTCACCCACCTGGGTCAGCTGCAGCCAGGGCGAGCGATTTGCCACGATTTTCGTCGCGGTATAGCAGGAAACATGGCGGCCGATCTGATTAAAGGTCAGTGTCGGGCTGGTTGATTCGATTTCCATGATGTCGCCATAGGGCAGCAGGCCCAGTTTGATCAAGGCCTGGAACCCGTTACAGATGCCCAGCATCAGGCCGTCGCGCTGCTGCAGCAGGCGGCGGACCTGTTCGGTGACCGCCGGATTGCGCAGGGCCGCGGCGATAAACTTGCCGGAACCTTCCGGCTCGTCACCGCCACTGAAACCACCGGGAATCATGATGATCTGGGCCCGGGCGATCCGCTGCTCCATTTCAGCGAGGGTCTCCTGAATGGCTGCAGCCGTCAGGTTGCGCACTACCAGGACATCGGGGCGGGCGCCGGCGGCGGCAAATGCCCGGGCGGTATCATATTCACAATTGGTTCCCGGGAATACCGGAATAAAGACAGTAGGCTGTGCCTGGCGGGCCCGGAGCACAACCGGTGCAGGAGCCGGACGGTCAACTGTCGCCAAGGTCAGGTCCGGGCATACGCTGGCAACATCGGCACGGGTCGGGAAGACTTTTTCCAGTGTCTGCTGCCAGGCGGTCAGGGCCGCTTCCAGGCTGAGCGTCTCCAGGCCATAGGCCAGGACGGGTTCGGCCAGAGTCTGGCCGATAGAAACAGCGCCGTTTTCAGCCAGAACAGCTGCAGTGGCCACATCGCTGGTCGCACATGCCACCAGCAGGGCGCCCGGTTGCGGACTGAACAAATCGTGTGGTTCGCGGTCGTTATCGAAGGCAAAGCCCAGTTTCTCACCAAAACACATCCTGGTGACAGCGACGGCCACGCCACTGCCCTGCACGGTCGCCGCCGCCTGCAGCTGGCCAGCCGCCAGCAAGTCACGAACCAGGTCCAGGCGAGCCAGGCAGGTATCGGCAACCGGCAGGTACAAATCGTCAACGGCAACCGGCAGCAGCCAGACGGCCTGCCCCGGCTGCTTCAGGGTCGCCGAAACGACGCGCCCGGCCGACTGCACGGTCACAGCAAATGACACCAGCGTTGGCGGTACATGCAGATTCATGAACGAGCCGGACATGCTGTCCTTGCCGCCAATGGCCGCCACACCGAAATCAAGCTGGGCCTGATAGGCGCCGAGCAACGCAGCCAGCGGCTTGCCCCACTTTTCAGCCGTGGTCAGCCGTTCAAAATATTCCTGGAATGTCAGGTAGGCCTGGCGGTGATCACCACCGAGGGCAGCCAGGCGCGCCAGCGACTGCAAAACTGCGTAGTAGGCCCCGTGGAAAGGGCTCCAGCTGGACAGATCCGGATCAAAACCATAAGTCATCAGGGTACAGGCATCCGTCTGGCCGTCCAGAACCGGGATCAGGCCTGCCATCCCCTCCTCCGGCGTCAGCTGATAGCGGCCGCCAAACGGCATCAGGACGGTGCCGGCGCCAATCGTGCTGTCAAAGCGCTCGACCAGGCCTTTGCGTGAACAGGCCGCCAGGGACGTCAGGCGGGTCTTAAGCTCCAGGGCAAAGCAATCATCACAGGGTGCAATCACCGGCTGATAACTGTCAGCCTGGCGGGTAGTGAAGTAATTCTGGTCAAAATCAGGCAGGACGATGCGGGCAGTGGCCTGCTGGGGCGCACCGTTGGTATCGATGAAAGCCCGCGCCAGGTCGACAATGGTACGGCCGCGCCACTGCATGATCATGCGCGGCTCAGCCGTGACCTCAGCCACAATCACTGACTCAAGGTTCTCCCGTTCGGCTGCGGCCATCATCGCGGCAGCATCGGCAGACGTGACGACAACCGCCATCCGTTCCTGGGATTCGGATATAGCCAGTTCGGTGCCGTCCAGCCCTTCGTATTTGCGCAAGACCTTGTCCAGATCAATCCGCAGCCCGTCAGCCAGTTCGCCAATCGCGACGGAAACACCACCGGCACCAAAGTCATTGCAGCGCTTAATCAGGCGGGATACGGACGGATCACGGAACAGGCGCTGGATCTTGCGTTCAGTGGGTGGATTGCCCTTCTGCACCTCTGAACCGCACTGGATAATCGATTGCTCGGTGTGGGCCTTGGAAGAGCCGGTTGCCCCGCCACAGCCATCACGGCCGGTGCGGCCACCCAGCAGGATAACCACATCCCCGGGCAATGGCGCTTCGCGGCGAACGTTGGCCGCCGGGGCCGCGGCGATGACCGCGCCGATTTCCATGCGCTTGGCAATATAACCGGGATGGTAGACCTCATCGACCAGGCCGGTCGCCAGGCCGATCTGGTTGCCATAGGAACTATAACCGGCGGCAGCCGTTGTCGTGATCTTGCGCTGCGGCAGCTTGCCGGACAGCGTGGCCTGCACGGGGACGGTCGGATCACCGCTGCCGGTTACGCGCATCGCCTGATAGACGTAGGAGCGGCCGGACAGCGGGTCGCGGATCGCGCCGCCCAGACAGGTGGCAGCGCCGCCGAACGGCTCAATTTCCGTCGGATGATTATGCGTTTCATTTTTGAACATCACCAGGTAGTCCTGCTGCTGGCCATTTACCGGAATACTGACCCGGATGCTGCAAGCATTGATCTCCTCGGAAATATCCAGCAGCGGCAGCTTGCCCTGGCGGCGCAGTTCCTTCATGGCCAGGGTCGCCAGGTCCATCAGGCAGACGGGCTTTTCCGGCAGCCGTTCGGCATACAGTTCAGCCCGCCGCTGGCGGTAGTCGGCGTAAACAGCCTGCAGGCGCCGGCCCATGGCGCTGGCGCTGTCAATTTCGGCGTCATCGATCCGGGTCAGGAAAGTGGTATGGCGGCAGTGATCAGACCAGTAGGTATCAAGGACCCGCAGTTCGGTCCAGCTTGGTTCGCGATTTTCGGTGATGAACCAGGCCTGGGTGAATTGCAGGTCAGCCAGCGACATGGCAAAACCCGCGGAATGCAGCAGGCCGGCCAGTTCAGCGGTGGTCATGGTCGTAAAGCCAGTTACGGCTTCAATGTCGGCCGGTGGATCGAGGATGTCCTCGAGGCTGTCCGGGATTGCCATGTCGGCTTCGCGACTTTCCACAGGATTGACCAGCCAGCGTTTGATCCGCGCCAGATCGTCGGCCTGCAGCTGGCCGGACAGCGCATAGACACGGGCTGTCTTGCAAAGTGGCCGCTCGCCGCAGGTCATGATCTGGATACACTGCGCGGCCGAGTCGGCCCGCTGATCATACTGCCCGGGCAAGGCCTCTACGGCCAGGACAGCATCATAGGGACTGAAGTCAAAAGCCTGGTCAGCGATGTCATCGACCGGCGGCTCGGCAAATACATGGGTGCGAACCAGCTGGTACTCGGCATCTGTCAGGCCGGTGACATCATAACGATTGAATATGCGCAGGCCATGCAAGCCCGCAATGCCCAGATTCTCCCGCATATCCTTCAGAAGGCCCGTCGCTTCGATATCAAAACCGGGGCGTTTGACTACATAAATCCGCCTGACCTGTGAAATGTCTTCCATAGATTCCTTCCTTTACGCGTCTGCAATTTCGTTTTTCAAGAATCGGCTTCTGACAGCTGATGATGTTCCGGAATGAAAAGGCGCCCGAACTTCGCGGGTCCGGACGCCTTGCTGAGTGATTCAGTATTTTATAACGGCTGATCGGCCAGATCCTGCAGCAGGCTGGCGCTGCGTTTGAGGAAGGCAGCCATATCGGCCGAGGCCAGGGAACCATGACCGAGGCGGGCCAGATCATAGACATGAATCGCCAGTTCACGGGCCCGCGCTTCCTGGCTGGGCAGCTCGGACAACGCCAGCAGGCGGCTGACCAGCGGCTGGTCTTCATTGATGACCAGGGTCTGCTGCAACGGGAACAGGCTGTCAATATCCATGGCTTCGCCCCCGCTGCCCTGCATGCGTTCAAACTGCTTGCGCATTTCCTGCATGCGCCGCGACTCTTCCGACTCGAGAATCATCGCCGGCAAAGCTTCGGCACCCAGCGACTGGACCTTGACTTCCAGCTTCTCCTTACCGGTCGCCTGACGGAACAGGCTTGTGATCGATTCGAGCTGACTGGTGTCCTTGGCTTCGCTGCCCAGCTCCGCATCGACGCGGCGGAAATGCTTGCCATGGTTCTTGTACTCGATCATCGAAATGAAATGATTGTCGAGCTCGTGGTCCATGACGATGACATCGAGGCCGCGGGCCTTGGCCATCTCCACATAGGCGACCTGCTTGGCCGGATCCGGTGTGTAGTAGATATTGTCGCCCAGCTCGGCCAGGGTTTTAAAGGTATTGTCAACCGTCCTGAAGATGGCGATATCCTTGACCTTGTCATAGAACTTGTCCTCGCGCATCATGCCATAACGGACAAAGACGCCGATATCCTGCCAGTATTTCTCGTATTCTTCGCGCTGGTTGTTGAAAAGCGAGGTCAGCTTGTCGGCAACCTTGCGGATGATATGCGCGGAAAGCTTGCCGACATAAGCGTCATTTTGCAGGAAGCTGCGCGAGACATTGAGCGGCAGGTCCGGACAGTCAAGCGTCCCCTTGAGCAGGAAGAGGAACTCGGGGATGATCTCCTTGATATTGTCAGCGACAAAAACCTGGTTGTAATAGATCTTGATCCGGCCTTCCAGGCTTTCATAGACATTGTCGGACTTCGGGAAATAAAGGATGCCCTTGAGATTGAACGGATAGTCCAGATTCAGGTGAATCCAGAACAGCGGATCGCGATAGTCACTGAAGGTCTTGCGGAAGAAGCTCTTGTATTCCTCATCGGTACACTCGCTGGGCTTTTTCAGCCAGAGCGGCGATGTATCGTTAATCGGTTTGGGCTGGGCCCCGGTGCCGGCGAGCTCATCGCTGTCTTCATCATCCAGGCCAGCATCAAGATCTGCCTCATCCGCGGTATCATCATCCCCGGTCCCGGCCTTCTGGTCAGCCTTGGCGGCTGCTTTCGCGGCGGCTTGGGCTGCTGCCTCACGATCGGCTACGATATCGCAAAAATAAATCGGATAGGGCATGAAATTGCAGTATTTATTAAGGATTTCCCGCAATTTGCCGGCGTCGATGAATTCCTTGCCCTCTTCGGACAAGGTCAGGGTGATGCAGGAACCGCGGGTCTGCCGGTCAGAATCGCCCATCTCATAGGCCATGCCGTCCGTGCTCTGCCAGCTGGCTGCTTGTGCGCCGGCCTGATGAGACAGCGTATCGATGCGGACCAGGTCGGCCACCATGAAGGCTGAATAGAAACCGAGGCCGAAGTGGCCGATGATGCCGGTCGTCTCGGCACCTTTTTCTTTATACTTCTCGACAAAGTCCATCGCACCGGAAAATGCGATCTGGTTGATGTAGGCCCGGATTTCATCGGCGGTCATGCCGATGCCGTTGTCTTCGATCTCCAGCGTGCCATTTTCACTGTCGTAGCGGACATCGATCCGGAACCCGGCGGCGTCAACCGCTTCAATTTCACCGATGGCCCCGAGGCGCTTGAGTTTGGCGATCGCGTCCGCCGCGTTGGAGACGAGCTCACGCAGGAAAATATCACGATCCGAATAGAGCCACTTGCGGATAATCGGGAAGATATTTTCCGTGCTGACGGAAACATTGCCACGTTCATTGATCATGTCTGGATTCCCTCCTGTAATGAATAAAATGAATAGAATGACTGGATTATTTGTCAGGTATATTGATTTGAGGATCTTTGCCGCATGGGGACAGCTTGCTGTATCCTGGCTTATTGCCGGATCCGGGCAGCTTGCTGAATCGGGACCTATGCGGCTTCGCCATCCCCGCGTATTGACCGGGCCTTGTCCGGTCTATTCCGGCATCTGGCGGTGACTGTCCAGGTAAGTCCGGACGATGGCCTGATAGGCTGCGTTGGCCTTGAGGAACAGCGGATTGTGTCCGGATGGCAGCTGGATGGTCTCGATAGCTGAAATCGGCAGCAGATCGATCGGTGATCCGGATAAAAACGCGGCATCGACACGTCCGTGGCTGATATCTTCCATGGTCACCATCCCGGTCTGCACCTGGCCGCCGGCTGCAGCCAGCGCCTGCATCACATACTTGCGCGTGATACCCAGCAAGATCTTGTTATCGGGGGCGGTCAGGAATGTTTCACCGCGAATAAAGAAAAGATTGGACCGTGATCCCTCGGTCAGATAGCCGTGGCTGTCTGCCAGCAGCAGCTCAAAGCATGGACCAAAGGGACCCGGCTGGGCAAAACGGGCGGCGACGGCAGCTTTATAATCAGCGCGGATGATCTTGACCTGGGGGTCAACCCGTTCCCAGGCCAGCAGGCCGGTTGGCACACCGGCCGTCATTTGTGCCGGGGATGGATAATAGGATGGCGTCAGGTGCATAACCCGGTTCCGGGCCGTCAGGACCAGGCGCAGATTGACCGGCCCGGGCGGATTGGCTGCAATCAGGTGGCGACTTTCAGCATAGAGCGATCCGGGTATGGGAAACTGGCCAGCGACCGAGCGGATCAGTCGCGCCAGATGATCCTCCCAGAACAAGGGGATTCCCTCTGTCACCCGGATGACTTCATAATACATGGTTTCATCTGTTGGCAAAAAAAGATCAGCTGCTGCCGGCTCATCGGCAGCCAGCAACTGGCCATTGGCCATGATCCTGGTCCCGGCCAGGGCATCGACAATCGGATACGGCATCGTTCTGTCCTCCTCAGCGGGTACTCATCTGAGGCCGTTCAGGCTTCAGGAATGGTATTATAGCATATTATCAGATGGAAATAAACCATTCGGACATGAGCCGGTTTGATGTTCAGTAAACAGTAAACAAGGTCCGCTGCAGGCGTGCCTGGCACCTGACCGGTAACCCGTATGACTGGTTGCTGACCGGAAACCTGGTGCCGGATGGGTGTGCCGTTCTGGAACCTGGCGCCGGATGGGTGGCGGCAGACAGCCGTTGATTTATAATTATGCAATCATGGCCGGACATCGATTTTGCTTTGACAAATATAGCGTCAAGGATTTATAATATTGCGGAACATTACTTCGAAATTTTGACACTCGCTAATATTTATGCACATTTATGCATACTTTATACTCAGGAGGTATCTAATGGCTAAAGAAAAAATCCTGCTGGCTTATTCCGGTGGCCTTGACACATCGATCATCATTCCCTGGCTGCTTGAGCATTATGACTGTGAAGTGATCGCCATGGCCGGCGAGGTCGGGATCGGTCTCGATCATGAGGCATTAAAGGCCAAAGCCCTGAAATGTGGCGCGTCTGCCTGTTTTATTGAAGATATCGCCGAGGAATTCATCACTGATTTCATCTATCCGACCCTCAAGGCTAATGCCGTCTACGAGGGCAAGTACCTGCTCGGCACCTCTTTTGCCCGCCCGATCATCGCCAAGCGCATGGTGGAGATCGCCAGGCGGGAAGGCTGCACCGCCGTGGCCCACGGCGCAACCGGCAAGGGCAACGACCAGGTCCGTTTCGAGCTGACCGTCAAGGCCCTGGCTCCGGAACTGAAGATCATCGCTCCCTGGCGCCTCTGGGATATCAAGTCGCGCGACGAGGAGATCGATTATGCCAACGCCCGCGGCATACCGGTGCCGGTAACCAAGGCCAATAATTACTCCATGGACCAGAATCTCTGGCATCTCAGCCATGAAGGCATGGATCTGGAAAACCCCGCCAACGAACCGCAATACGAGAAAATCCTCGAAATGTGTGTGACCCCGGAGCAGGCACCGGACCAGCCGGCCTATGTCGAAATTGAATTCGATAAGGGCATTCCGGTCCGTGTCGATGGCCAGGCCTTCAATCCGGTGGAAATGCTAAAATACCTCAACACCGTTGGCGGCGAAAACGGCATCGGTATCGTTGACATGGTAGAAAACCGCCTGGTCGGCATGAAGTCGCGCGGGGTTTATGAGACTCCCGGCGGAACCCTGCTCTATGCGGCCCACAGGGAGCTCGAGCTGCTCTGCCTGGACCGTGACACCCTGCATTACAAAGACCTGGTCGGCCAGCGCTACGCCGAGATGGTCTATTTTGGCCAGTGGTTCCACCCCCTGCGCGAAGCGCTTGACGCTTTCGTGAACGAAACACAGAAAACCGTCACGGGCACGGTCAAGCTCAAGCTTTACAAGGGCAATGTCTTCCCGGCCGGTTCGACATCACCGTTCTCCCTTTACGAGGAAGCGCTGTCGACCTTTGCCGAAGATGATGTCTACAACCAGGCCGATGCCACCGGCTTTATCAATTGTTTTGGCCTGCCGATGAAAGTGGTCGCCGGCATGAAGAAACGCAACGGCCTGCTCTGAGACAGACCCCGGCCGATCGGACAAAGAGCCCTGTCATGGCAGGGCTCTTTGCTGTGAAGGAACTTGTGATAGAAGCCCGGTCAGAAGAAATTCCTGACTAGCATGATTATAAAAGGAGCCTGTTATGGCTGGTATGGCTGGAAAACTCTGGGACGGCCGGTTCGCCAAGGCGACCGACACCGCCGTCAATGCTTATAATTCATCAATCGCTTTCGACGCCCGGATGTATCGCCAGGATATCCGCGGCAGCCAGGCCCATGCCCGGATGCTGGGCCACATCGGTATCCTCAGTGCCGAAGATGCCGCTGCTATTATCAGTAATCTCGAAGCAATCCGCCATGATATTGATGAAGGCCGCCTGGCCTTTGACCCAACAGCAGAAGATATCCACATGTTTATTGAAACGGAACTGACCCGCCGCATTGGCGATGCCGGCCGCCGACTGCACACCGGCCGCAGCCGCAACGACCAGGTGGCTCTCGATCTGCGTCTCTACCTGAAGGACGAAAGCGCGACTTTGCGCACCAGTCTGCTGGAACTCTACCAGGTCCTGCTGGACCTGGCCAGCTTGCATGTCCAGACTATTATGCCCGGTTTCACCCATCTGCAGCGGGCGCAGCCGATCACCCTCGGTCACCACCTGATGGCTTATGTGGAAATGATCGCCCGCGATATCAGCCGTCTCGATGACTGTGTCCGGCGCATGGACGTGCTGCCCCTGGGATCTGGAGCCCTGGCCGGAACCACCTATCCGCTTGACCGGTCCATGGTCGCCGCTGAACTGGGCTTTGCCGCCATCACCCAGAACAGCCTTGATGGCGTTTCCGATCGCGACTTTGCCATTGAGCTGGCCAGCGTCCTGTCGATCTTCATGATGCATCTGTCCCGCTTCAGCGAGGAAATCATCCTGTGGTCCAGCCAGGAGTTTGCCTTCATCGAACTGGATGACGCCTACAGTACCGGCAGCAGCATCATGCCCCAGAAGAAAAATCCGGACGTGGCCGAGCTGACCCGCGGCAAATCCGGCCGGGTCTTTGGTTCACTGCAAACCTTGCTGACTGTCATGAAGGGCCTGCCGCTGGCCTATAATAAAGACATGCAGGAAGATAAGGAGGCAATCTTTGATGCCCTGGATACTGTCCGGCTTTGCCTGCCAGCCTTTACCGGCATGCTGCAGACCATGACGGTACGGGCTGGCCGGATGCGCCAGGCCGCAGCTGGTGGCTTTACCAATGCCACGGACCTGGCTGACTACCTGGTGCGCAAAGGCCTGCCTTTCCGGCAGGCTCATGAGGTATCCGGTAAACTGGTCAGGGCTTGCCTCGAAAAGGGCTGCGCCCTCGAAGATCTGGCTCTGGATGAATTCAAGCAGGCTTACGCAGGTATTGAAGCCGATATTTACACGGCCATCAGCCTGGAAACCTGCGTGAATGAACGGCGGATTGCCGGCGCGCCGGCCCCCGAAGCAGTCCGGGCAGCGATCGAAAACGCCCGCCGGCGATTCTGACAAGGTGAGTCATCGCGAGGGTTGATCATCTGAGGGGACTAGTCAATTGAAGGTGTAGCCATCACGGGCATCCTCTGACTCATCATCATTATCGCCGCTGGCCTTCTCCAGTTGCCAGGCCCGTTCCTGCCATTCACGGACCTCATCGTCGAGACCGAGCATGCGATAGAGCATGACTTTACCATGACAGACATCGACATTGGCCGGATCCAGTTCAAGTGCAATATCGAAGCAGGCCAGTGCCGTTTCAAAGTCGGATAACTGAGTCAGGGTGTTGCCCTTGCCAACCAGGGCGCCCACATGATCCGGTGCCAGTTGCAGCGTTCGTTCAAAAATGACAGCCGCCTGCTCGAATTCACTGCGAAAATAATGGATGACCCCTTTGTTGCATAAAGCATCGGCGTATTCCGGCGACTCGGCAATCGCCCGGTTGACCAGCTCAATCGCCGTGTCATCATCACCTTCAAGATGGGTCAGGTAAGACAACTCGTTTAATGCGAACGGATTGTCCGGCTCAATGTCGATGGCCTGGCTCAGCAACCGGCGAGCCTTGTCATCTTCATTGCGTCGCATGGCGACCATGCCGAGAATCACGTAGGCATTGGCGTATTCATCATCAAGCTCCAGGCATTTGCGACAGATGCGCTCACAGTCATCGAGATAGCCGGCCGAGAATAAAATATCTGCCAGTTCGTAGAAAATATCGGGGTCCGTCGGCCAGACCCGGCGTAATTGCTGGTAACAGGTCAGGGCTTCATGGTCGCGGCCAAGCAGCGACAGGCACTTGCCCTTGCCGCGCAAGGCGTCATAACGTTCCGGATCCTGACGCAATGCCTCTTCAAAATCAGCCAGGGCGTCTTCATAGCGGTCCATCTGCATCAGGACAAAGGCCCGGGCCATCCGGCTATTGGGATTCTCCGGTTCGACCTGGCAGGCAAATTCAGCATCCTGCAGGGCTTTGTCAAAGGAGCCGATCAGGAAAAAGGCATTGGAACGCAGAACATATCCGGAAAAATCATCGGGGAGCAGGGTGATCAGCTGGTCGGAAATGGCAATGCACTCCAGGACCCGGCCAATCCGCTTAAGAATCCGGGCTTTGACAATCAGCAGCAAGGCCAGCTGATCCATCTGTTCTGATTTTTGCATCTGACTGAATTGACTCGTTTCCGGCTGTGACCCATTGCCGGCAGTCGTGCCGGCCTCGGGTATCATTTCATTGCTGGCTGAACCGGTATTTTCAGTCGTCTCCGGTTGCATTTCCTGCTGGCTGGCGACAGGCAGCGAAACCGCTGGAGATTGCGGTGCCTGAATCCCCAGCACACTTTCCGGCTCAGTCACCGTTTCCGGAACTGACTTTTCGTCCGGCTCAGTCATCATGTCTTTTCTTTCCGCAATGGATGCGGCTTCCAGATGGTCCAGCCCCTCGGCAATCCACTGCAGTGCTTCATCGAAACGCCCATCGAATTCAAGCGCCAGGACACCCTCCAGCAGATACTCATCCCCATTGCCATACTCCGGGTATTGCTGACACAAAGTCTGCCATTCGCGAGCGGCGGCCAGCACCTCATCGACACAGCGGCGCTGTCGCGAGAGCGCAATCCGCAGGCGAAAGGTCAGGTGAGCCAGGGTGGCCTCCGCAATGCCGGCATGGCGGGCGATAGCCAGGTCCTGCTGGCACTGGTCAATATGCGCCGGTGTAATTTCCGGCAGGCGTGCTGTCAAATAGACCCGCAGAACTGGCGCCCACTTGCGGGCGAACCGGATATCCTGATTATCCACCGGACGGGGCCAATGCAGCGGCCGGAATGGCTGGCGGGCATCCTGCAGCTCATCAATCAGGTCATCCAAAGCGGAATAAGCTGTCTCGATGGCCTCGGTTTCCCCTTTCAGCCAGATCAGCAGCGCCCGATGGCAGAAGTGCGTCGGTTCAGGCGACGGCAGCTGCTGCAGGACCTGGGCAGCCTGACTGAAATCACCCCGCCGCAGCAGGAAGGCAATTTCTATCAGGCGATACAGGCGCAGCCAGGGACTGTCAGCCTCACCAGGAAATGGGAAAAGCTGCTTCTGGCCGAGCAATAGCGCCCGCAAGTCCAGTTTTTTTTCAAAAAACTGGCTGATTTGAAAATCGGTAGCCATGTCTGTCAATTCCTCATACTGTGGATCGGGGCCGGAATCCGGCCGCCCCGTTCAATAAACGCGCTGGCCGAGGCAGGATTGACAGCCATGATCGGCGCCGAGCCGAGCAAGCCGCCATAGTGGACCATATCGCCGACGGACTTGCCCGGCACCGGGATAATCCGAACGGCAGTTGTCTTGTTATTAAATGTTCCAATCGCCATTTCGTCAGCAATGATTGCCGCTATCGTGGTCGCCGGCACATCACCGGGTATGGCCACCATGTCAATACCCACGGAACAGACGCTGGTCATGGCTTCGAGCTTCTCCAGGCTCAGTGTGCCGGCGTTGACCGCGGCAATCATGCCTTCATCTTCACTGACCGGAATAAAGGCACCGCTCAGGCCACCCACATAGGATGAAGCCATTGTTCCGCCCTTCTTCACCGCGTCATTGAGCATCGCCAGCGCCGCGGTTGTCCCCCAGCCGCCGCAGGTTTCAATACCGAATTCTTCAAGGATCCGGGCAATTGAGTCGCCGACCACCGGGGTGGGAGCCAGCGACAGATCGATGATGCCAAAGGGTACATTCAGCCGCCGGGATGCTTCGCGGGCGACCAGCTGGCCAACGCGGGTAATCTTGAACGCCGAGCGCTTGATAATCTCAGCCAGATGACCCAGATCCTGGCCACGGCCGACTTCCATCGCCGCCTTGACCACGCCCGGGCCGCTGACGCCGACATTGATCGCGGTTTCCGGCTCGCCGGGTCCGGTGAAAGCGCCGGCCATGAAAGGATTGTCCTCGGCAGCATTGGCAAAGACGACCAGCTTGCAGCAACCATAAGCATCGCGGTCAGCGGTCAGACTGGCGGTCTGCCGGATCACCTCGCCCATTTCCCGCACAGCATCCATGTTGATGCCGGAGCGGGTGGTAGCCAGGTTGACCGAGGCACAAACGAGGTCTGTGGTTGCCAGAGACTCCGGAATGGCCGCGATCAGATTGCGGTCTGCCTGAGTATAGCCCTTGTGAACCAGCGCCGAGAAGCCACCGATGAAGTTTACTCCCACGGTGCCGGCTGCCCGGTCCAGCGCCCGGGCATAGCAGGTATAGTCGTTCGTCTCGCCGGAGGCGGCAATCATCGCGACCGGAGTCACGGCGATCCGCTTGTTGATAATCGGGATACCATATTCACGGCTGATATCTTCACCGGTGCGGACCAGGTTCTCAGCCAGGCGTGTGATCTTGTCATAGATCCGCCGGCATGTTTCACCGCTGCTGGCGGTGGCACAGTCATATAGCGAAATACCCATCGTAATGGTCCGCACATCCAGGTGCTGATCACGAAACATGCTCAGGGTTTCAAGGATTTCCAATTCGTTAAGCATAGCGTTCCTTTCGAAAGTGAAAGCCCGTGCAACAATCTTGTTTGTTGACGCTGCCGGGCTTTCAGATGCGGTGCATGGCGTTGAAAATGTCGGCGTGCTGGATCCGGATCGACAGCCCCATACGTTCACCCAGCACTTCCAGACGGGTCGCCAGGTCCTTGATGTCAATGGTCATCTGGGAAATGTCAACCAGCATGATCATGGTAAAAACGTCTTGCATGATAGTCTGGGAAATATCATTGATGTTCACTTGCACATCGGCCAGCAAAACGGCAACGGCGGCGATGATCCCGACCCGGTCGCGGCCGACGACGGTAATCACGGCAGATTTCTTGGCTTGCTCATTCATATTGTCACCTCTCAGTCAGTTTGCAACAGGATATCTTTCAGATCTGATAGATTGTCATGGCCCTGGCCAGTTCGGCAGCGTCATAGGAGGTACGGGCCTCAGCCAGCACTTCCTGGGGATTGAAAAAGGGTAGCAGATGCGTCAGCAGCAGGCGGCGGACATTGCAGGCCCGGGCCAGGTCGGCGCATTCGGCGGCTGTCATGTGCAGCATGACCGGCTTGCGAAAGCGCTCCAGCGATCCGGCATCCATCAGAGCCAGATCGGCATCCTGAAGCAGGATCTGCAGATTAACACAAGGAATGGAGTCGGCTGTGAAGGCCATTTTGCGGCCTTCATGCTGAATGCTCAGGGCATAGGTCTCCACCGGATGATCCATGGCCAGGCAACGGATCGTCGCGCCAAAAAGTATCAGTTCGGTCCCATCATGGATCGTCCGGATATCCAGATTGCCTTCGCTTGCCAGGCTGGCCGCCACGGCCACCGGTGAAGATGGCGCATATACAGGAATCGGCTGCAGGTCCTGGCCAAATTTCCGCGACAAGTCGACCGCATATTTCAGGACATGGATATCACTCATATGGTCAAAATGCAGATGGGTTAAAATGATGGCATCCAGCTGGTCAAGACGGATCTGCGTAAAAAGCTTGCTCAGGACGCCACTGCCACAATCGATCAGGATATGGTGGCCACTGATTTCCAGTAAATAGCCGGACGTTGCACCACCGGGGGCGGGAAAGGCACCGTTGGCGCCCAGGATTGTCAGATTCATAATGATCTCCTCTGCAACTGTAGCCTGCGATCCACGAATGATCAGCATGAATCATGCGAATCATATCAGTCATTCCAGCCATAATCATATCGGTCATGCTATAGTAGCTTGATGAGGTTGATCGGAGCTGACAGATCAGGCTGATAACTGAATCTTAACGCAATGAATCCATTTGAGCAACTGGCACTGTTACCATCCGGTGAGCAAACAGTTCTGTTACCATCCTGCCCGATCTCCGGATTAAGTGTGTCTGTCACCGCCGTAAGGCCGCTTCAGACAGACTCCATCCCACATGGCACAAGACCGTCCGGCGTCAGCAGGGCGGTGACTGGCTGGTCGTGAGAAGCAACCGGGATAGCCGGCAGTACCTGAAAGGGGAAGGCAGCACCCAGCAGGCGGGGAGCTGGCCGGGAGCCGGTCTGAGCAAGCAGATAACGGTCATAATAGGCCTTGCCCCAGCCGAGCCGATGTCCGGCCCGATCAAAGGCCAGCCCGGGCAGGACAATCAGTTGCGGCTGACAGATATCGGTGTTATGCAGGGGGATTGGTGGTTCACGCAAGCCAAAGCGACCTGGTTTCAGGAAATCTTCAACACCCTGATCAGGGGGCAAGGCAATAAAGACCAGCTGGGTTGCAGGGGTCGACGCCAGACCGGCAGGTTTGTCGGTTATGGCTGGTACAATCCGTGGAAAACAAGGTGTCCAGCCCAAATTCCGGGCCGGATTGATCACAGCCAGCAAGTCCGCTTCACCGCGGATTGCAGCATAAATCCCCAGGAAGCGTGGCTCATCAGACTGAACAAGCGCAGCCAGGCGCTGATTTTCAGTCAGCAGATCCTGAATCAGGTGCTTCACCATGAGTGCGGACCAGCAAGCTGCCTGTTCGATATTCTGCTTCTCTCGCAGTTCGATCATGGACCGGCGCAAAACAGCTTTTTCCCGGGCGATGTCGGCTGCAGGCGGCAGCTGATTTTCAGGTGGTATGGTGCTATACATGATAATCCCTACATTCAGACCGGTCAGTCTTCCATTTAATATTCCGGTTTATTCTTTTAATCGGGTAAAATCCTGTTAAGATAGAAAGTATTGGAACGGGAGGTACATCATATGCGAACAACACACGTGCAAATTGTTATGGTCAGTCATGTCAATGGAGCGAATCGGCTTTTTGGCGGCCAGCTGATGGAATGGATCGATGTCACAGCGGCCGTTGAAGCGCGACGGCATGCATTCAGCGATGTCACCCTGGCGGCCGTCGATCCGCTTGAATTTCTTGCGCCGGTCAAACTGAATGACACGCTGGTTTTACAGGCTGAAGTGACATGGACTGGCCGGACATCGATTGAGGTTCGCGTCGAAACTTATGTCGAGCATCTCAGCGGCGAACAATCCCTGGTTAACCGGGCCTACATGCTGTTTGTTGCTGTGGACGATAATGGCCGGCCGAAACCAGTCAAGCCTTTTGTCCCGCAAGGCATCATCCAGGAGCGCGAATGGCAAAATGCGCTGCTGCGCCGCGAATACCGGCTGAAAATCCGTGAGGAATCGCATCGCCTGAGCCAGCTGGTCGCGCAGCATTCAGAGGAATCATTCTCGTAGCATGACGCAGGTTCAGTCACTCAGCAAGCCGCTGGTTCAGCGGATGATTTTACCAGTTTGAACCGGCATTCATGCGCTCGATCACATCAAACGGCAGATTGATCCCGGCGGCACCCACCGCATCGCGCAGCTGGTCGAGGCGGCTGAAGCTGACGACCGGGTACACGGGCATGGGCTGGTGCAGCAACCAGGCCAGCACGAGCTGGGAGATGCTGATTTTCAGTTCGGCACTGAGGTGGCGCAGCGCTTCAGCCCGCCGGTGATTCAGTGCATTCTGATAAGCCCGCTGCAATTTCTCTGTAAGGTCACTGGTATTTTGCAAGTATTTGCTGAAATAACCCTTGCCCATTGACGAGTAGGGCATGATGGCCAGGTTTTCCCGGCGATGCAGATTCCAGGATGCCTCATTCATCGACACCAGGGCCGGGTCACAAGCGGCCTTGTCATTGAAGCGGACCAGGCTCCAGCGATTCTGGATCGCCACCAAACCGGGGTCAGCACTGTCTTTCAGCGTGGCAATGGCTGTTGCGACACGTTCAGGCGCCCAGTTGGACAGACCGAAATAACGGATCTTGCCCTTGCGGCGAAGTGTCTGCAACAGGCCCAGCAATTCACTGACGGGCTGCTGCGGATCATCACGATGCAGATAATAAATATCAATGGCCTCGCGACCGAGGGCTTGCAGGCTGGCATCCAGGTCAGCCTCAACTTCAGCCTGATTCAGCCGGCTTTGTCGCGGGTCGTCAATAAGTGGCGCGCCGCCCTTGGTGCTGATCAGCACCTCGGAAGCCAGGCTGCTTTCCTTCAGCCAGCGGCCTATCAGTTGCTCACAATGATTGGTGTCGCCACTTCTGGTCTGACCATATATACTGGCCGTATCGATCAGATTGCCATCGAGTTCGGCATATTGTTCAAGCTGGCGGTGGTGGTCTTTTTCGTGGGCCAGGGTAAAGCTGCCCGTTCCCATGACAATTGCCGAAATCCAGAGGTCGGTATTGGGCAGGAGCCAATGTCTCATTTTGTTTTCTCCCAGCGTGAAGATCAGGACAAAAATTGATCAGGGTTATATGTGTGCATCAGGATGAAGATTGTTCAGGGTTATACCTGCCCTGTCTAGTGGTCTGTTACACCTGATCCAGCAGAAAAGGGATCGCCGGGCGATCCCTTTCCCATCATATGGCTGATTAAATTACTAGAAAAGGTATTGATCCCCAAGCTTGCGCTGTCGATGGCAAGGAAGCCAATGAGCAGCTGCAGGGGTGATGTCAGGTCTCAGGTGTCAGGTGTCCAATCCTCAGGCTTTGCCGTCGCAGCCGAGCACGGTCTTGATCTTGTGGGCGACCATGTTCTTGATCGCGGTCCGGGCCGGGCCGAGGTACTGGCGGGGATCGAAGTGGCCGGGGTTGTCGGCGAAGTACTTGCGGATGGTCGCAGTCATGGCCAGGCGCAGGTCAGAGTCGATGTTGATCTTGCAGACGGCGCTCTTGGCCGCTTCACGCAGCATTTCTTCCGGAATGCCGACGGCGTGATCCATCTTGCCGCCATTCGCATTGATCATGTCAACGAATTCAGGAATAACCGAGCTGGCGCCATGGAGAACGATCGGGAAACCAGGCAGGCGGCGCTCGATCTCGTGGAGAATGTCAAAGCGCAGCTGGGGCTTGACGCCGGGCTTGAACTTGAAAGCGCCATGGCTGGTGCCGATGGCGATCGCCAGGGAGTCGCAGCCGGTCCGGGTGACGAAGTCAATAACCTGGTCCGGATTGGTGTAGGAAGCATCCTCGGCCGAGACGTTGACGTCGTCTTCGATACCGGCCAGGCGGCCCAGTTCGGCTTCAACCGTTACGTTGCGGGCGTGCGCATATTCAACGACTTTTTTAGTCAGTTCGACGTTCTCTTCATAACTGTGATGCGAACCGTCGATCATGACGGAGGTAAAGCCGCCATCGATGCAGGCTTTGCACAGTTCGAAGGAGTCACCATGGTCCAGATGGAGTGCGATCGGCAGGTCGGTTTCAATCAAGGCGGCTTCAACCAGCTTGACCAGATAGGTGTGGTTGGCGTACTTTCTGGCACCAGCCGAGACCTGGAGAATCAGCGGAGCTTTCAGCTCCTTGGCCGCTTCAGTGATACCCTGGATGATTTCCATGTTGTTGACATTGAAAGCGCCAATGGCATAGCCGCCTTCGTAGGCTTTCTGGAACAGTTCCTTGGTGTTGACGAGTGGCATAATTTCAACTCCTTCATTGTTGAGATTCACAGAAAAACTGCGGTGTATGATCTTGCAGCGTGCCAGATCATACAACTTCATTTTACGTTTAATACCGGCGGGCGTCAACCAGATAATCGTGCCGGCACCAGATGTCAGTTGCCAAATCTGATCCATGAAACTGGATTTTCCAGTCAAATCAGGTCTGGTATTCCAGATCGGCCATCCGGTGCGTTCAATCCTCCAGATAGATCATCTTGTGGGTCATGCCGCCATCGACCGTCAGATTGACGCCTGTGACGAAGCCGCTGTCATCCGAACTGAGGTACAGGCAGGCAGCCGCGATATCATCCGGCCAGCCGATTCGCCCGGCTGGATGCTGGGTGTGGTCAGCACTGCGCCAGACAGCCGGCGGCGGGTTGCCAGGCTGCCATTCAGTCGTATCAATCCAGCCTGGTGAAACTGCATTGACGCGGATACCCAGGCCGCCCAGCGAAATAGCCAGGGCATGTGTCAAGGCGATCACACCGCCCTTGCTGGCCGCATAGCCCTCGGTCCGCGGCTCAGACATGAAAGCGCGGGTCGAGGCGATGTTGATCACACAGCCCTTCCCCTTCTGCAAGGCCGGTACAGCCAGCCGGGAGACCAGAAAGGGCCCGCGTAAATTGACGGCCAGAACCTGGTCAAAGCCTGTCAGATCCGCACTGAAAACATGAGCCGCGTCAGCCCGGGCGATCGCCGCATTATTGATCAGGACATGCAGGGCACCTTGCGGGTCGCAGGCTGTCGCCGCGCTCACCAGCGCCTGGACGTTCACTTCGCTGCTGACGTCAGCAGCAACAAAGGTTGCCGTCAGTCCATGAGCAGCCAGCAGCGCCACGGTTTCGGCGCCGGCGGCTTCATGGATATCGGCAAAAACCACGCGTGCACCGGCCTGGGCATAGCGCAGGGTCAGGCAGCGGCCGATTCCCTGTGCCCCACCGGTTATGAGAACAGTTTTATCCTGGAAGTTCCACTGGGTTTTCATGGCAGCCACTCCTCCCTGTCATTCCGGATTTTTCGTTTTTATCGCACTGCCTCGAGTTATTACGGATCAATAAACGCAGACCGTTATCGACGTTGTCAAACAGCGAGGTCCCCGTTCAGGCCAGGCTGCGCAGCTGCGCCAGCCGATCATTGACATTAGTCAGCATGGACTGGTAACGGGCCAGTTTTTCCTGTTCAGTGGCGATGACTTTCGCCGGGGCTTTGCTGACAAAAGCCTCGTTGGCCAGTTTGCCGGCGACGCGGGCCAGTTCCTGGGTCAGGTTGGCTTGCTCTTTAATGAGCCGCTCGATCTCCTTGCCAAGGTCTATCAGGTCAGTCAGCGGCATGTAAACTTCGCCGCCGGGGAAAATCGCCGTGACCGCGGTGGCCGGGATACCGGTTTTGTCCGCCTGGGTCGTCAGGCCAGACACACTGGCCATGCGCTGCAGGAATGAAAGGCCGTTGGCAAACATCTGGCGGATCGCCCCATCTGGCGCAACGACAATCAGGCTGGCCTTGCGGCCTGGCGGCACACCCATGCCGGTCCGCACGTTGCGGACCTCGCGGATGGCCTCCATCAGGATGGTCATCTGCGCTTCTACAGCCGGATCAATCAGGGCTGGCTCGGCTACCGGCCAGGTACTGGTCATGATCGTCGTATCTTCATGGATCAGGTGATCATAAATGGCCTCCGTCACAAACGGCATGAACGGATGGAGCAGACGCATGCTATCACGCAACACGGTGTTGAGCACCGACTGCGCCACCCGGCGGCCGGTCGAACCAGCCTCATTCAGGCGGGCTTTGGTCATTTCAATGTACCAGTCGCAGAACGCTTCCCACAGGAAGCTGTAAATCTTGGCCAGGGCCACGCCCAGTTCGTACTTGTCGAGATTGGCTGTCACTTCCTGCTTGAGATCCTGCAGGCGGGACAGGATCCAGCGATCCTCCAGGGTATAATCAGCTGGCCTGACCTGGCTAAAATCCATTTCATCGTCGAAATTCATCAGCACGAAACGGAAGGCATTCCAGATCTTGTTGATAAAGTTGCGGCCGGCTTCGATCTTCTCTTTCTGGAAACGCTGGTCATTGCCGGGCGCATTGCCGGTGACCAGGGCGTAACGCAGGGCGTCGGCGCCAAACTCATCAATGATCTCCAGCGGATCAATCCCGTTACCCAGCGATTTGGACATCTTGCGGCCTTCACTGTCACGCACGATGCCATGGATGAAAACGGTATGGAACGGAGCCTGGCCGGTATGGGCCAGGCCAGAGAAAATCATCCGCGCCACCCAGAAGAAGATGATGTCGTAGCCGGTCACCAGCACACTGGTCGGATAAAAATATTTCAAGTCTTCGGTTTCATTCGGCCAGCCGAGGGTCGAGAACGGCCAGAGGGCTGAGGAGAACCAGGTATCGAGGGTATCTTCATCCTGGTGGAAATGGTTGTCTGCGCAATCCGGGCAGACCGCCGGCGGGGTTCGGCTGACGACGATCTTGCCGCAATGATCACAGTAATAAGCCGGAATACGGTGGCCCCACCACAACTGGCGCGAAATGCACCAGTCGCGGATATTTTCCATCCAGTTGAAATAAGTCTTCTCGAAGCGTTCCGGCACGAAGCGGGTCTGCTTGTTGACGACGGCGGCAATCGCCGGCTCGGCCAGCGGTTTCATATGCACGAACCACTGGAAGGACACACGCGGCTCAACGATCGTCGCGCAGCGATAGCAGTGGCCGACATTGTGCTTGTGCGGTTCCACACGCAACAGCAGGCCAGCCTTTTCCAGCGCCGCCACGACCTGGCGGCGGGCTTCTTCCCGGGTCAGGCCGGCAAAAGCGCCGCCATTTTCATTGATGTGCCCGTCTTCAGTCATGACGTTGAGCACTGGCAAATGGTGACGCAAGCCCACCTCAAAGTCGTTCGGGTCATGAGCCGGGGTAATCTTGACCACACCAGTACCAAAGTCCTGTTCCACATAGGTATCGGCAATAATCGGGATCTCGCGATTGACCAGCGGCAGGATGACAGAGCGGCCGATGAGGTGCTGGTAGCGCGCATCCTCCGGATGTACGGCCACGGCGGTGTCGCCAAGCAGCGTTTCCGGCCGGGTGGTAGCCAGGGTCAGTGAGCCGCTGCCATCGGCCAGCGGATAACGGATGTGATAGAACGAGCCATTCTTCTCCTCGTAATCCACTTCGGCATCGGATATCGATGTCAGGCAGGTCGGACACCAGTTGATAATCCGCTCGCCGCGATAAATCAGCCCATCTTCGTAAAGGCGGATAAAAACCTCCTGCACGGCTTCGGACAGGCCTTCATCCATGGTAAAGCGCTCCCGGCTCCAATCACAGGACGAGCCCAGCCGTTTGAGCTGTTCAATGATCCGGCCGCCATATACATGCTTCCAGTCCCAGGCCCGCTCCAGGAAACCGGCGCGGCCCAGGTCCTCCTTGGTCACACCCTCCTGGCGCATTTTCTCGACAATTTTCGCCTCCGTGGCAATCGAGGCGTGGTCCGTACCGGGCAGCCAGAGCGCGGCAAAGCCGGCCATCCGCTTGAAGCGGATCAGGATATCCTGCAAGGTGTTGTCGAGGGCATGGCCCATATGCAGCTGGCCGGTGATATTCGGCGGCGGGATCACGATCGTGAACGGCTCTTTGGCCGGATCCGGCCGGGGAGTAAAATAGCCGCCGTCCTGCCAGCGCTGATAAATCGGACCCTCCATCAGGCGTGGTTCAAAAGATTTGGGAATTGCATCAATCCGGGACATTGTTAACCTCCTGGGCTGTCTGTTCGCTCATTCAGAACGGCCATGCTTCTTGCTCATTGATGATTACATATCCTCATCGCCTGCTGCTTCAGCGGAAAGCGATCAGGATCAGGGCGAAACCGGGCGAGGCAACCAGCAGGCCGCGAAGCTTGACATCAAGAATGGCTGCGTCGCGCCGGTATTTCTCCTGCTGCTCAGGCTCCAGCGCTTCAAGCAGGCGCGGATCCAGTTGCTTTTTAGCCGCAAGGCCATAATGATCCACAATTCTGGGGGCCAGATAGACTATGAAGATACCCAGACCAGATATCGTCAGGCCCAGGATCCGCAAAATCAGAATAACGGTTTTACTCATCAGCTTTTCTCCCTATTAACGCTAACTTGGACCAACGCCAATAAACCCAATAAAAAAGCCCATCGCCAGATGACTGCTTGCGCAGATTCACTGGACGAAAGGCAACTTCCGTGGTACCACCAGTATTCCTGGCAGATCCTTCGCCAAAAGGATGCCAGGCCCTCTTGCCGCGCTGTCGTGGCGACGTGACGTCCTGCTCCGGGGCGACCTTCAGCCTGACCGGTGCCGAGGGATCTTGCAGCCTGGAAATCCCACTCTCTGAACGGCCCGGAAAAGGTTTACTCTTCCCCATCAACACCGGAATGGTGTTTTGAAAATTGTTATTATCTTACACAAGATCACGGGCAAATGCAACAGGGATTGATTGCGCTAATCGGGCCTGGCGGCAGCATCACGGACCAGCAGCCTGATGTTGTCCACGTATAAGGTACCACGGTTCTTGCGGTCGTCCAGCCAGAATGACAAGGTCCGGATCTGGTCCAGATCGATTCCCAAATCGTCGAGTGTGAAGACAATGGTTTGCCAGCGTAAAACAGGCAAGACCGGCTGGCGCCTGGTCATCGCCGCCCGGCGACGGCCCGCAGGACTCTGATCCGGCAGACTGGCTGGTGCGGGCTGCGCAGACTGATTAGCCTGAGCGGACTGGCCGGACTGCCGTCCATGGTCCTGATCAGGCGGATCGGTGCGCAGCTCCAGGCTCAGGTATTTGGTCTGTGATTCCGAATTGAAAACGTCAACGCTGATGGCGGAATAGTCACCCAGGTCAAGCGGCGGAAATTGCGCTGGATCCAGCAGATCCGGCCCAAAACAGACGAGGCTCCCCGGATCACTGCGGTAGCGGATTAATAATGAGCCTTCCCCTTCTGATTTATTGGCCTTTTCGAGTACGAACTCGATCTGGCCGCGATCAGCTCGCCAGACTGGCCGCCTGACCAGCTGATGCTGGCCGGGCCGGGCCGGATTGGCCTGGCAATAAACTGACTCCAGGCTATCACAGTGCAGCCACTCCCTGGGCAGGCAATACCGGGAAGGCTCCTGATCCGAACGGAAAGGAACCACCGGAATCTGGTCCCGGCTGATCAGGTTAGCCCGCTGATTGAGGTCATAAAAACCATAGGTGACGCCACAAGGATCCTGGATCTGGTCATGCCACACCAGCACGCGCACCCCATAAAGGATCTTGGCCTGGGCTTCCCGGTAAATCCGGTCCGGTCCACAAATCGCAAAACCGCGCACACGTGTATCCTCACCACTCAGGCGCAGCCCTTCCAATGTATTATTAAAGGAGAGCATCATTTTGTTGCCGACCAGTTCAATGGAGGTACATTCCGGAGCCGAGGCTGGTGCCTTGCGCTGATAGAGCAAGCCCAGGGCGACCGTTTTCAGGCGATGGGCAATGGGCTGGCGGGACGTCTGTGGCAGGCTGACGGCTGGCAATGATAATCCGGCTGTTTCGACTGCAAGCGCGCTGGATATATCATGGATCGGGATCAGGGCAGTCGGCGGCGGCAGCTGGTGCCGGACCGCCGTCAGGACTTCATTCATGAAGGCCCGCTCATAAAAAGTGGCCTGGCCAGCGAAGCAGGTGTGAATGCCAACCATCAGGAAAGCCGGCAGACGGTTGCCGGGTGCGGTGAAGAAGCCGCGATATAGTCTGGCAAGCTGTAACAGGTAATCGTGGTAACGGTCCGGCTGTTGACAATCAGCATCGGTATTGAACCAGACAATTCCGCGCAAGCCAAGGCCAGTCAGGGGCGCGATCTTCAGATCGAACAACCGCCCCGGCTGCTGGCCGCCCGCTGGCAGGTCCGCGCCAGTTGCTTCAGGATCCGGACGAATCCAGGCCTGTAAATCCGATTCCGGCCAGCTTGCTTCCAGAATGGCAACTGGGCATCGCAAATCGTGATGCAGCTCGCGGGCAAACTGCCAGCCGGGGTTGTGCAGACGGGCATCTGGCCCGGCTGCCTGCCCGGTCAGCCACTGAGAACCGGTTGCATCAGATAGGCGCGGATTTGCGGCGGCTGACTGGCCTGGATTCAAAGCATTGGCTGGCTGGATGAAAAACCGGACATAAGGCAAAGTGCCTGATGCGGCATCGGATGAGGGAGCGCTGCCGGCAGGCTGGAGCAATTCGCTGTCGTGGCCGGCCCACAGCCAGACCTCGCCGAAGAGGATGTGCTCAACCATAACCTGGCTTTCCTGAGCCGTTATAGTCAGGGTGAAAGGATCATAGGATGCGCCAAAGGGCGGCAATTCAAACGCAAACAGGCCTTGCGGGTCACTGGTTGCCTGGCCTTCAAATACCGTTCCATATTGATTGTCCAGTGGTGAAACCGGCCGGCCATCACCGGGGAAGCGATCCAGCCGGATCTGCAGGGATGAGCCCGGCTGGCACCGGCCATGACCTCGTGTAATAACCTGCTGCTGCAGGATCATGCCATGGGCAAAATACGAAGGCAACCAAATCTGTTGCTTAACCACGATGAACTCCTTGCGACAGCTGACAGCCAGTCGACGAACCCGTTCTTGCCCTCATTATAGCCCGAACAAACCATCCCGACAACCAGCCGGAAACAGGGAACATGTCGGTTTCGCCATGTTCCGGCCAGATAATCGCTCCGTCAGCTGGCCTGGTCCGGCGATGTTGCTGCTATCCGGCCAGCCTGGCGCTGCGACCTGACGAGCCTGACATGATGTTCCGTTCACCGGCCAGGCAACGCAAAGGCTGTACCGGATTTTGCGTTTTACTTTACTCGACCGGCGTGATGTTCAGTTCACGGGCCAGGTTGCAGTCAATAGCCAGCATGCCATCCTCGGAAAGATAGGCAGCCCAGTCGTCCTGCGTCATCTTATAGTTGACGACATTGTCATAATTGAAATTGGCCGCGTCGGTCAAAGCCGTTGTTTCGACCAGATAATACTGACCGGATCCAGTCCAGGACTCCACAGCCACCTGGGCATGGCCCGGCAGAATGATGATAAATGCATGCATGTTGGTAGCCTGCAGAGCCGAGGCCAGCGTGACCGCCGTTTCGATACACAAACCGCCCTGGCTGTTGATGACCTGCGCCGGAGTTGCGATCCGCTGCAGATTTGTATCTGTTGAGCTGAATGGAGCCATGATATATTTGACATTCAGCCTGGCTGCCATCGCGTGCATGATCGCCAGAGTCTGAATATAAGTGATATCCTCGTGCGAGAAATTGCCGATCTCCTGATAACCGACAATCGACTCCATCTGGCCGTTGGTTATTTCAGAACAGGAATCCGCAGCCTGGCGCAGCAAGGTCCTGATCTCCGGTGCTTCCGGTGTCACCCAGGCCAGGATATTTTCATAATAGGGCGTACCGGCCGAATCCACCCATTGCATGTCATAAAATGAATAGAGGCGGACCGGAGCTGATTCCTGCAGGTATATTTCACCAGTAGCCTGGTCTTTAACGGTTATCTTCAGCTGGGCATCCTTGGCCGAGTTCAGCGAGGCAGATATGCCGCCAAGGAGCGGCGGATGGATGTTCATCTCGGTCTCAGCGCGGGTGACAGTCACCTTTTTCTCGTAGACCTGGGTAAAACCGGGGATTTCTGCCTGGACCAGGACGTCGGTCTGGCCCTGGCTGGTCCAGCAGCGCAGGAAAACAATATACGGCAAAGACCGGTAGTTGGCGGGAATGATGATGTTGGGTGCATCATAATGACAGGTGACTTTCACTTTTGTTTCAGCGGCCAGCGGGCCCGGGAAAGCTGATAGTCTTGAAAAGTCATTGGCATTGGGTGATTTTTCAACGGTAGTCCCGACCGCTTCAGTCGTTGCTTTTGGATTTCCGGGGATGACTTTGCCCAGCAGGGCGATCACACCACCCACACCGCCCAGGACTATGACCCCGACCAGCACGACCAGGAGCCAGTTAACCTTTTTGCGACCGGCATTTGACACACCGGGAGCCTGGGCAGGCCGGGGCCCGGATTGCGTAGCAGCAGGCGGCACGGCCGGGGGTGCCTGGTAGGCCGGCGCGACCGGGGGTACGGCCGGTGGTACGGCCGGGGGTACGGCCGGGGGTGCGGCCGGGGGCGCGGCGGCCGGTGCCTGGGAGACCGCCGCGACTGGTAGTGTAGCGGGTGGTGCAGCCGGTGGTGGTGCGGCGGGCGGGATCTGCGCAGCCTGTGATACAGCTACGGGTGTATCAGCGTCCGGGATTTTCGCACCGCAGTGAATACAGAAGCGGTCTGTTGCTTCGAGGGGCTGACCGCATTGATAACAAAAATGACTCATCAGGATGACCTCCTATCGCAAACCTCGATCATGCCTCTATCGCAGGGTCTGCATGTTATCATCAACCCATGTTCGCAACTGTTTCTGTTTCGTCTGGATATTCTCCAGTTCTTCCTTGAGCTTGGCCTCGCGTTCAGTCATATCTTTTTCGATCCCGCTCATTGTCGCGTCCAGCCGGCGCGTCAGCATATCCATCCGATAGGTGGCGGCATCGGTACGCAGCGGGTCGTTGAGACTGAAGGCCTGCAGCATGTACAATACCGCAGCGTTCATTTCTTCCAGGTTGGCAATCAGGTTGGCATTGGTATTCTCCAGGAAGGACGGCACCGGGTTATCTTTCAGTATCTTGATCGCAGCTGTCAGATTGGTGTTGAAAGCCTGGTAAATCGCTTCCAGATCTTCAGTTGAAGTGTTGCCCAGGGCATCGAGGTAACTGCTGACCGTGAACAGGCCGTCCGTATAGCTGAGGACAGACTGATACTCATCCACGATGGATGAAGCGACATCAAGCTGGGCCAGCTGGGCCTTGTTGCATTGCTCGAGATCAGGCTGCTTTGGCACATTGAGGCCGGCCAGATTGCGCCGGGCAGCCGTCAGGTCAACCTGATAGCCCTTGAGCAGCTCTGAATAATGGGCAAGCTGGGCTTCAGTTGGTGCTTCACCCTGATCCTGCGCGTCACCCAGCAAGTCAAGCTCCTTGTCAGCCAGCAGTTCATCAATCGGCTTGAAAGAGGCTTTCACTTGCTGCAAATAAGCCAGGGCGGTCAGCGCCGGTCCGCGTGTGGTGCTGGCGGCAGTCTGTCCGCCGGTCGTATTATCGGGCGATGAACAGGCTGTCAGCAATGACAATTGCCAGATCATGATCAGGACTGCGGCCAGGATTCTGATTGGGATAACTGGCGTGGAACGGATCGTTTGACGGTACTTCATTCGGACAATCGCCTCCTTTGCGGAAAAAGGCACCCGAAAAACTGCCTGACAGCGTGTTCAGTTTTTTTATGAAAAGTGGTCATAATATATTTATATTACAAAAGGATCCGGGTTGGCAAACCATTTGTTACCGTCGTACAAGAAAACAAATGAAACCATCACCTGCCAGCCATCTTTTGTCGGCTTTTGAACGGTTTGCCGGATCACATAGCAACGCACACCCGGCCGGAAAAGGTATCAGCCGGCGGCATCCATCTTCCGGATTCTGCTGCCGTTCATGACCGCCGGCTACAACGGCCAGGCGATCACGCGGCCGGCAGCCAGTGACGCCTGGACATCAATTGCCCGCTGATTGGCTGAGCCACGAAAGCGCAGATTGTAAGAGCGCCGGGCCGCCTCATAGCGTCCATCAACCAGAATATCCGTAAGGTGCAGCAAATCAGGCCAGCCGGGCCGGTGAGCAGACTGGCTGATCAGCTCTTCCCAGGTATAGCCACTGAAAACGATCAGATTCAGGCCGGCCGCCTTGACCCCGGCGGCCAGGCCGGCCAGCTCTTCAGCCTGCATAAAGGGCTCGCCGCCGCTGAACGTCACGCCATCGAGCAAGGGATTGGCCAGGATCTCCCGGAGTATCCCGGCTGTATCGCGCAGATAGCCGTCGCCAAAAGCATGACTGTCCGGATTATGACAACCCGGACAGTCATGCGGGCAGCCCTGGGTGAAGATTGCGTAGCGAATCCCGGGGCCATCCGTGATTGATTCAAGATGTGTGCCATAGAGGCGCAATAACATCGGCCGGATCCCGCTTCAGTCACGCAGGCCATGCTTGCGGCGGTCTTTTTCCTCACAGCGCTTGGCATTGTTGAAACGGTCCAGCGTGCCAACCAGATAGCCGGTGATGCGGCGGATGCGGTCGAAGGGCACGCTGTCTTCGGTTTCAGTGCGACCGCAGGCCGGGCAGGTATCATTGATGATGCCGTTATAGCCGCAGACCGGGTCGCGGTCGAGCGGGTGATTGATCGCACCATAGCCGATACCCTTCTCCGCCATGACCCGGATGATTTTTTCGAAGGCTTCCAGATTCTGGCTCGTGTCCCCGTCCAGCTCCACATAGGTGATGTGGCCGGCGTTGGTCAGCGCATGATAGGGTGCCTCAAGGCTGATTTTTTCATAAGCGGAAATCGGGAACTGGACCGGGATATGGAAACTGTTGGTATAGTAATCCTTGTCGGTAACACCGGCAATCTTGCCAAAGCGCTTGCGGTCCAGGCGCAGGAAACGGCCGGACAGGCCCTCGGCCGGTGTAGCCAGCAATGAAAAGTTCAAGCCGGTCCGCCGGCACATCCGGTCACAGAACTGGCGCATGGTACCAATAATTTCCAGTCCAAGCTGCTGGGCATCGGTATCCATGCCATGGTGGCGGCCGAGCAGCGAGGTCAGCGTCTCCGCCAGACCAATAAAGCCGATGGAAAGCGTCCCGTGTTTCATGACTTCGCGGATCTCTTCATCCCACTGCAGCTTCTCGGAGTCCATCCAGACTCCCTGGCCCATCAGGAACGGGAAATTGTAAACTTTCTTGCGGGCCTGGACCTCGAAGCGCTCGAGCAGCTGGGCAGCCACAAGGTTGAGCATCGCGTCAAGCCGGCGGTAAAACAGATTGAGATCGCCGCGGGCCAGGATCGCGCAGCGCGGCAGATTGATCGAGGTGAAACTGAGATTGCCGCGCCGATAAGTCAGCTGGCGGGCCTGGTCGTAATAATTGGCAGCGACACGTGTCCGGCAGCCCATGTAGGCAATCTCCGTTTCCGGATTATGCGGATCGTAGGTAGCCAGATTGAATGGCGCGTCCTGGAATGCGAAATTGGGGAACATCCGCCGGGCACTGCAGTGCATCGCCAGCTTGAACAGGTCATAATTGGGCTCGCCGGGCTCAAAGTTGACACCCTTCTTGACCCGGAAGATCTGGATCGGGAAGATGGGTGTCTCATTGTTGCCCAGGCCGGCTTCGGTAGCCAGCAGCAGGTTGCGGATCACAAGGCGGGCTTCCGGCGAGGTATCAAGCCCGTAATTGATCGAGCTGAAGGGTGTCTGGGCGCCGGCCCGGCTGTGCATGGAATTGAGATTATGGATCAGCGCCTCCATCGCCTGGTAGGTCGCTTTCTCTGTTTCAACCGTGGCATGGCGGAGAGCAAAGTCCTGGATCCGCACAACGGCCGCCGGATCCGGCACCACGCTGCTGATGAAGCTGGCCTCGGCCGCCGCCCAGGCCGGATCCATCACCAGCCGGGGCACCAGGCCGGTTTGCTGCTCAATCGCATCAAGCCATTCGCAGACGGTCTCCCGGCTTTTCGTTTCACCGGCAACCAGCTCGAGAGCCTTGGCCAGATTGGTCTGGTAAGCCTTCTGGAAGGTGCAGGCCACGCCGCGGGCCATGGCATAATCGAAATTGACAATCGACTGGCCACCGTGCATGTCATTCTGGTTGGACTGAATGGCGATGCAGGCCAGGGCCGCGTAGCTGCGGATGTCCCGCGGCTCGCGCAGATGGCCATGACCGGTGGAAAAGCCGCCGGCAAACAGGCGCAGCAGGTCGATCTGGCAGCAGGTCAGGGTCAGGGCATAGAAATCAAGATCATGGATGTGGATATCCCCGTCCTGATGAGCCCGGCTGTGCTCAGGTTTGAGCATGTACATTTCATAGTACATCTTGGCACCCTCGGAGCCGTACTTGAGCATGGTCCCCATGGCTGTATCGCCGTCAATATTGGCGTTCTCACGCTTGAGGTCGCTCTGGCGCGAGTCACTGTTGGTGATATCATGATAAGTCTTCATCAGGCGCGTATTCATCTCACGCACCCGTGTCCGCTCGGCCCGGTACAGGATATAGCGCTTGGCTGTGTCCTGATAGCCAGCCTGCATCAGGACTTTCTCGACCATGTCCTGGATGTCTTCGATGTGGGGCTTGCGCTCAGCTGTGAGGTCAAGATACTCCGCGACCCGGGCCGCCAGATCCATGCTCAGCTGGGTCCGGGTCAGGCTGCGATCCCGGTCGTGAATTTCTGCTGAAGCCTCCAGGGCTTTGTAGATGGCATTGGCAATTTTCTCAATGTTGAAAGCCGCTTCCCGACCATCCCGCTTGACAACACGCGTAATCATAACAATTTCCTCCACGATCCTGTATCCAGCCCCAGCCGGTGCCCGGCACCAGATGCGCAGCGTCTGGTTCGGGTTCCCCGACCGGTTGCCTGGCCTATGCCTGACAAAGGACCAGCAAACTTTCCAGTATGTGCCTGACACTGCCTGACACTATATGTTGTGGTTACTACAAGCCTGACACTATATATGGCATCAATCTACTCGCTCGACGGCGTGAAGTCAACCGACGAATTGGCGCAAGGTTTCCAGACAAAATTATGCAGGATGCATAAACGGTGGGTGATTTTTCTTATGATATGCACGGGTTAAAAGGCTGCAAACGCCGTATTTGCAGCCTTTCGCCGCAGAACGTTGCAAACAGGATGGATTACAGGGCGTGGCGATAAAGCTCGAACAAGCCCAGCGTGGTAAATCCGCCGATATCGATCCGGCCGCGATCCCGGGCCAGGATAGCGGTAAAATCACTTTGCAGGGCAGCCTGGTCTGCCGCTGCAAGCCGGATAAAATCAATCACCACCAGCCCGCCGACATTGCGCAAGCGCAGGTGGCGGGCGATGGTCCGGGCCGCCAGCTGGTTGGTCTGGCGATGCAGTTCAGACTGGTCGCGGGCACTGGCCTTGCCCGAATTCACATCAATGGCCAGTAGCGCCTCGGTGGGATCCAGGACGATCCAGCCACCATGACTGAGCATGACCCGCCGCCTGGTGGTCTGTTCGGCCAGGTCACTGATACGAAAGAGCGCGGCCAGGCTATAGTCGGACGACTGCGGATGAATGCGCAGCAGCGGGCGCAGCCAGGGCTCTGTCGCTTGCAGCAGCCGGTCGACCCTGGCAAAAAGATCGGCGCCTTCGACCTGGATACTGGCCAGGTTCTGGGTTGGCCAGTTGTTCAAGGCTTGGGGAATCGGCTCAGCGAAGCGGGCCAGACGGCGCGGTACCGGGCCGTGACCTGCCTCCGTCAGCAGTTGCTGCCAGAGCTGCTGCAGGCGCTGACTATCCGCAGCAAACAACTTGTCTTGTTCAGCTACCGGAAAAGCCGCCAGCTTGCTGCGCCGTATACAACGGTTCAGGGCCAGATCCAGCACGGCGAAAGGGCCGGGCAATTGCGGCCGGCCGGTCAGCTGATGGCCTTTGCCGGCAGCCGCGAGGCGGCGAATCTGGACGACGACCGGCTGGCCGCAAATCAGGCCGGGCGCAGCCTGCCTCTGCGGCAGCCAGCCTTGCAGGGGCAGGCCAATATCGATGAAAGCCACCTGCAGGGCGGGATGGATCTGGGCCACCTGCCCCAGGAAAATATCCTGGCGCAACGCCTCACCGGAAGCCGGCGGACGCAGCCACTCCACCGGCTGGTCATCCTCCAGCAATACAGCCTGGGCATTTGTCTCTGCATCTGGCAGTAAATCTGGCTGGCTGCCGGACCGGTCGCTGGCGCAGTCAATGGTTGCCGGGAAAATCAGAATGTCACGCCGGCCAGGACCGGCCACCAGGGATGGCTGCACCGGCGGCCTGGCCCCTGGTTTACCGGACTCGCTTTTACCCGGCTTGCGGGCGTGGCCGATACCCGGCTTGCCTGGCTCGCGGCTGCCGGACTCCATCGATTCGGCGGACGCCCGATGATCCCGGGACTGGTAATCGGCCGGGTTCATCCGTTGCGGCCTGCCAGATCCGGCACTGCGGCCTGGCGAATAGCTTCCTCACCGGCCAGTGGCAGCGGGCTGAGCAGGTATTCCGGCTGCTGTGGATCGGAAATCAGCAGCCGGCGCCGGATCACGGTACAATCAGCGGCAGCCAGCTCAGGCAAGCCACCATACAAGGTCAATGCCGCAAGGAACAGATCCGGGCGCAGATTGGCCGAACTACCGGCTTTGACCCGGATCAGCAGCCGATCTTCGGCGACGATATCCACCACCAGGATCAGGGGCCGGATATCAACTTCAATCTGACGGCCTTTGCTGAACTTGCTGACCGTCAGAACGGGATGCTGGTCGAGCTGGCGGACAGCCAGAGCCAGGCCAGGACTGATCAGCTCATATTCTGCCGCCCGGATCAGGCTCATCAGGCTCGGTCCAGTCGCCGGCACCCAGGCAGCTGCCCGCACCGCCAACCCGGCCGGCAGATTCTCATTCAAGCGGCTCTGTACCTCGGCGGCAGGTAGCGGTCCGGTCAGCTCCAGATCGACGTAATCATCCTCCGTAGCCATGCCGACACCAATTGGCAAGGCAAAAAACAGCTGGGGCCGCGGATTGAAGCCTTGCGACCAGGCGATGGGCAAACCGGCCCGGCGGACCGAACGTTCAAAGGTGCGCATCATATCCAGATGGGCCAGCCAGATCGCCGGTTCCCGGCGGGCAAAGCGCAACCGGCACAGCTGGGCTTGCTCAGCGACCGGCGCGGTGGCAGACAGACCGATATCCGCGTCAGCTGCCGACTGGGCTTGAATGGCTTGCAGATTCGCCAAAGCAGACACCTCCTCCAAAGCATTGCGCCCCACAGGCGCTGCAGGCGACACGGCACTCCGGCGTGGTCGCCGCGGCCAGGGCCTGCTGGTATTCCTGCCAGAGAAAATCTTCGCTTACACCGCAATCAATATGGGCCCATGGGAATATCTCGTCCCGCGTGCGGATCCGATTGGCGTAAAAGGCCGGATCGAGACCAGCCGCGGCCAGGCAGTCCAGCCAGCGGTCCAGCTTGAAGCACTCATCCCAGGCGTCAAAACAGGCTCCCTGTTGCCAGGCGGCGAGGATGACCGGACCGAGGCGCCGGTCACCGCGGGCCAGGACTGCTTCCATATAAGAGGTTTTCGGTTCGTGCCAGTGATATTTAACGGCGCGGCTGCGCATCAGCTCCTTTAAATGGATCTGATGCTGGCGCATCGTCGCCAGGTCAGCCTGGGCCACCCATTGAAACGGCGTGAAGGGCTTGGGGATGAACATGGCTGTACTGACAGTTATCTCCAGGCGGCGGGGCCGCTGCTGGCGCGGCAAGGCATTGTAGCGGGCTTCGATGGCCTTGACCAGATGGGCAATTCCCTCGACGTCAGCCAGCGTCTCGGTCGGCAGGCCGAGCATGAAATAAAGCTTGGCGCCGCTCCAGCCGCCGCGCAGGGCCAGCTCCATGGCCCTGAGCAGGTCATCTTCGGTAATATTCTTGTTGATGACATCACGCATCCGCTGGGTCCCGGCTTCCGGGGCAAAGGTCAGGCCGCTCTTGCGGGTCCGCGAGGCTTTTTCCATCAGTTCCAGCGAGAAATTGTCCAGGCGCAGGGATGGCAGGGACAGGCTGGTATGATGCGGGGTCAGCTCGTCCAGCAGGCCATTGGTCAGCTCAGCCAGGGCCGAATAGTCACTGGTGGACAGGGATAACATGCCGATCTCGTCATAGCCTGTCGCGGCCTCCAGGGCCCGGGCCTGTTCAAGCAGGCAATCCGGGCTTTTCTCACGGACCGGCCGGTAAATCATGCCGGCCTGGCAGAACCGGCAGCCGCGCGTACAGCCCCGGAACAGCTCGAGAAACATCCGGTCATGGACAATTTCCGTGTTGGGAACCAGGTTACGCGTCGGGAAATAGGCCTGGTCCATGTCGAGGACGATCCGCTTGCGAACCTGCGCCGGCACGCCGGGACGGTTCGGGCGGATCTGGGCAATGGTCCCGTCATCTTGCCAGGTGACATCATAAAAAGACGGAACATAGACGCCTTCGATCCGGGCCGCGGCCAGCAGCAGCGCTTCGCGCGAGGCACTGCCGCCAGCCTTCCAGGCACCGTAACAGTCCAGCAGCTCGCTGATCATTTCCTCGCCTTCACCGATCAGGATCAGGTCGAAAAATTCTGCCATCGGCTCTGCGTTGAAAGCAACCGGGCCACCGGCAATGACCAGCGGATCAGCCGCAGTCCGCGCGGCGCTATGCAGGGGAATACCAGCCAGGTCCAGCATATCCAGAACCGTCGTATAACACAGCTCATATTGCAGCGTGAACCCGACGATGTCGAATTCGCGGACCGGCGTCCGTGACTCAAGCGAAAAAAGGGGCAGACCAAGGCGGCGCATCCCGGCCGCCATATCGGTCCAGGGGGCAAAGACACGCTCACACCAGGCATCGGGGCGCTCATTGATCAGGTGATACAAAATGCGTAAAGCCAGGTTGGACATGCCAATTTCATAGACATCCGGGAAACAGAAGGCAAAACGCAGAAAAGGCCGGAGCGCCTGGGCGGCGGCATCCGGCACGGTTTTCTGAACGCTGTTCCATTCCCCTCCGGTATAACGCGCCGGCTTCTCAACCGACTGCAACAGGTGGCGGGGCAGGTTAACAGTTGTCATGAATAAATGCAATTTCCTTTCAGCGGGTCTCCTGGCCTGTCAGGCGGGGCAGGAACCTGGCGACCACGGCTGCGCGGCGGCATTACCTCGTGTCGCAACAACCGCAGATCAGCGGCGATTGCTTGCAGCAACAGTTGCCGGCCTTGTGACTGTGATCGCTTATCCTTTCAGGCGGGCTTCGAGTTCGGCTTTGCGGGCCTCAAAGCCCGGCTTACCGAGAAGAGCATACATGTTTTTCTTGTAATCTTCAACACCCGGCTGATCGAAGGGATTGACCGCCAGCAGATAACCGCTGATGCCGCAGGCCTTTTCGAAGAAATATACCAGCTGGCCGAGGAAGTAAGCGCTCAGTTCCGGAACGCTGACCCGCAGATTGGGCACGCGGCCGTCGACATGGGCCAGGATCGTGCCCTGGGCGGCCTTGGCATTGACCTCGGCCATGTCCAGGCCGGCCAGGAAATTCAGGCCGTCCTTGTCAGCGGGATCATTCGGGATCGGCATGGCGCGCCGCGCCTTCTCAACCGAAATCAGGGTCTCGAACAGCTGGCGCTGGCCGTCCTGGATGTACTGGCCCATCGAATGCAGATCGGTGGAATTGTCGACGCCGGCCGGGAAAATGCCGCGGCCGTCTTTGCCCTCGCTCTCGCCATAGAGCTGCTTCCACCATTCGGTGAAGAAATGCATGCTGGGCTCATAATTGACCATGACTTCAATGTTGTAGCCTTTGCGCAGCAGGATATTGCGGGCTGCGGCATAACGGTAACAGGGATTCTCTTCCAGATTGACATTCTTGTAAAGCTTGGCCGCGTCACGCGCACCCAGCATCAGGTCGCGGATATCAATCCCCGCAACCGCAATCGGCAGCAGGCCGACCGCTGTCAGGATCGAGTAACGGCCACCCACGTCATCAGGCACGACGAAGGACTCATAGCCTTCCTCATCGGCCAGGCCCTTGAGGGCGCCGCGCGCCTTGTCGGTCGTTGCATAAATCCGGGCCCTGGCCCCTTCTTTGCCGTATTTTTCTTCCATGTAGGCCTTGAAGATACGGAACGCGATGGCCGGCTCAGTGGTCGTGCCGGACTTGGAAATGACGTTGACCGAAATGTCGTGGCCTTCGATCAGGTCAAACAGATCCGCCATATAGGTCGAGCTGATGCTGTTGCCCGCAAAAATAATCAGCGGCGCCTTGCGCTGGCGCTTGGGCAGGGAATTATGGAACGAGTGGGACAACAGCTCAATCGCCGCCCGGGCCCCCAGATATGAACCGCCGATGCCGATCACCACGAGAATGTCCGAGTCCTTGCGAATCTTGGCGGCTGCTTTGCGAATCCGGGAAAATTCATCCTTGTCATACTTGAGGGGCAGATCGAGCCAGCCCAGATAATCACTGCCGGCACCGCTGCGCTGATGCAGCTGCTGATGAGCCAACTGAACCTGTGGCGCAATATAGGCAAGTTCTTCGGGGCGGATAAAGTTCCGGGCATTGCTGATGTCCAACTGTAGCATGGCATGTTCCTCCCTTTCATCTGGCGACCTGTCAATAAATAAAATTCAGTATACAAGATCCAATCAAATATAAATTCAGTATAATCAAATCACAGGGTATCTGCAAGTTAAGCGACTTGCGAAAATAGCCGCATCTATGGTAAATGACAACAAGATACAACTTTTTTACAATAAATAAGGGGCATTTTACTTGTTTTGCGCAATCATCGCTGATTCGGGCAATGGGAGGTGACAATATGGACCGGACATTTTCCAGCCGGTCTATCGGCCTGGTGCTGGCAGGCGGCGGAGCGCGCGGTGCTTACCAGATCGGGGTCTGGCAAGCCTTGCGTGACGCGCATGTTCCGATCGAGGCTGTCGCCGGGGTCTCAATCGGGGCAATCAACGGTGCCCTGATCTGCCTGGACGCTTTTGATGTGGCCTGGGAACAGTGGCACCAGGTGCGGCCGCAGGATCTCTTCAAGCTGCCGGAAGCCCTGCCTTTTCCGGATAATATCTTTGACCATCGCAATCTCCGGCTGCTTACCCGCCTGGCAATCCAGGAACGCGGGCTCGACACGACGCCCCTGCGTCATTTGCTGCAGAAGTATTTGGACGAGGAGAAAATCCGCCGATCGCCGGTTCATTATGGCTTGCTGACATATAACTTGTCAGAGCGCAGACCGTTGCCGCTTTTTATTGAGGCGATCCCGCAAGGGCAGCTGATCGACTATATCATGGCCAGCGCCTGCCTGCCCATTTTCCAGGCCGTGCACATTGACGGCCAGCGTTATATTGACGGCGCCATGTATAATATCAAGCCCACGACCATGCTGCTGGCGGCCGGCTGCCGCCATATTGTGGAGGTTGAGATCGGCGGCTTTGGTGTCGTCCGCCGCTATAATCACAACCTGGCGGATGTTATCACGATCAAGCCGGGTCACTCGCTGGGCGGCACACTGGAGATCAAGGCCAACCAGGTCGATACCAATATCGAACTGGGCTACCATGATGCCCGCCGTATCCTGGCCGCCTGGCCGCAGACAGCTGAGTATTTTTAATCTGGCCAGCTGGCCAGACCAGGGCCCGCGCATCGTGGGCGCGGTATCTGAACGGCTTCATCCCGGCTGGTTTTCGGCATCATCGATTGGAATCGTCCACAGCAGCCGGGGGATGGGCTCACCCGGGTCAAAGGCAGCCAGACAGACAGCGGGTGCGCCAGCAGACAGCGCGTCAACCGATGTCAGAGCCGGACCAGACCAGACGGAGCCATATTGCGGCAACATGGCCGGATCAACACTGAAGTCTTCCAGCCGGCCCCGCCGCAACTGGGGATGGGTCTGGCGCAAGCGCTGCCGGCCAGCAGCCAGGCGGGCGCGGCGGATCGGGTCTTTACTGCTCTCCAGGCTGTCCATCCAGGATGGCTGGTCCTTCTGTCCATTCATGATGTAATCAAAGGTCAGCAAGTCACGCAGCACCCGCAGCGGGTCAGGCCCGCTGATCGGCGCAGGCGCAAAAGCAGCCGGCAAGTTATTCCGGGTTGGCCCGGCGGACTGACCGGCCTGACCGGGCTGTCCAGGCTGACCGGGGTTACCGGGTTTACCGGATTCACCGGGTCGGGTGATCTGACCTGGCTGTTTGGATTGTTCGGAATCACCAGACGGACGGATCTGATTCGGCTGACCGATCCTGCTGTTTCGCGCCAGCTGCAGCAGACAGTACCAGGTGGCATCACGGGCGGCAGGCCTGTCAAAATATCCCGCATGGCGCCAGAGGGTTGCCAGCTGTTGATAGAAGTCAAAGGGTGTCGGCCAGAACCGGATCAGCCAGGGCAGACTGCAGCCAAACTGCCCGCTGTTATGAAACAGATCGACCAGGGTCTCGATTTCCTTCAGGATTACAAGCTCCGCGTAGGTCATCCCATCGGACGCCAGGATCTCATAAGGTGGCTCATCCTGCCAGACAAAGGCCAGGCGTCGCGCATCTGCCGCCATCGGGCTGCCGGGCAGGACTTTCAGGAAACCCAGCTGCAGCTGTTGCGGCTGCCAGCCATAAACCGTATTGAATGAATGGGCAAATTCTGCCAGTGTTTCACCCGGCAAACCGGCAATCAGGTCCAGATGCAGGTGCACCGCGCTGCCATGGCGCAATTGCCTGACCACCCTGGCTAATCGGGATAGGTTGCAGGGGCGGCGAATCGCCTGCAAGACATGTGGCTGGACACTCTGGACGCCGATTTCAAGCTGGAACAGGCCGGGAGGTACTGTACAAAGCCAGGCAACAGCGGCATCATCCAGGGTATCCGCCATGATTTCAAAGTGAAAATTGGTCTGGAATGGCTGATGCTGCCAGGTGGCGAGCAGAAACTGCCAGACGGCGAGGGCCCGGGCCGGCTGGCAGTTAAAGGTCCGGTCAACCAGTTTAACCTGGCGCAAATCTGCGGCAATCAGCTGGTGAAGCTCCTGGAAAACCAGTTCAAGCGGCCGATCGCGTACAGTCTTGTCCAGCGCCGAGAGGCAGTATGTGCACCGATAGGGGCAACCCCGTGAAGTTTCATAATAAACCAGGTGCTCCCTGAACCGTTCAAGTTCGTCCGCCTGCCAGGGGAATGTCCAGCCTGCCCCGCTCAGCAAGGCAGCCGGCTGGTTCTGGCGAACCTGACCAGTGCGCGGATCGCGCCAGACAAGGCCGGGAATCGATTCCGCAGCTTGTCCGGCAAAATAGCCGGTGGAAAGCCCGGAGGATCCGCCGGCAGGGCAGTCCTGATAGCCGCCGGCAGAAACACCGCGCGCTCCGCCAGCCGGGCCGTCCTCACAGTCGTCCGTGGACTGGCCAGGTCTATCGCTAATTGATTGTTCAAGTTCTGATTCAGGGAACAGCTGACGCAGCAAACACAGGAAGCCAACTTCACCTTCCCCGGCAATAATCCAGTCGACAGCCGGATTGGCTGCCAGGACCTGGCAGGCTTCCTGGCTGGCCTGGGGGCCACCCCATATGATCCGGCAATCCGGCCGGATTTTACGCAGCCAGGCGCTGAGCTGGCTGATCAGCTGAATATTCCAGATGTAACAGGAAAAAGCGTAGACATTGGCCTGCAACCCAAAAAGCCGCTGCAGCAACGACAGCGGCCGGTCATTGATGGTGTATTCCTGCAGACAGAAATCAGCCGCACGAAATCCATGCTGCCGGGCATAGGTGACCAGCAGGCGCAAGGCCAGATTACTGTGGGCAAACCGGGCATTGCAGGCGACCAGCGCGACCAGGGGCCGGGACCGGTTAGCACTGGCCGGACCAGTCATAAACGCCGGGCCGGGGTCCGGCCGGCTTCTGCCGGCTCTGCAGCGTCTGCCGGCGCCGGCTTTTCCAGGGGTGATACGCGGGCGGTCCCTTTGTCCATCGCCGTAATCAAGACACGACGGCCAACTGTCAGGGCCATCATCCCCGCGGCGGC
This sequence comes from uncultured Oscillospiraceae bacterium, assembly GCA_964450865.1. Taxonomy (GTDB): domain Bacteria; phylum Bacillota; class Clostridia; order Saccharofermentanales; family UBA5734; genus CAYVHB01. Next base: position 79,726 of record CAYVHB010000008.1, read on the forward strand.
AACAATGACTGGACGGCCCGCGACGTTGCACTTGACCTTGCCGACCTTTTGCGGACGAATGGACCGGATCACGGTCGCTTCCAGGCCGATCAGGTCGAGATCGGTCTGGCCGACCTGGCGGTGCACAAAGCGCCGCAATAGCCAGGTCAGGCCCTTGAGCAGCAGGAGTAAAAACAGGAGAATACCGACCGTGGTTACGATCCAGCGCAGAATCTGACTGATTTCAGCTACTGTAAAATCGGACATCAGCATACTTCCCCTGCAGTTTTTCAGTATTCAGCCGGTTGCTGCACGCCGGGCCTGCCGCACCCGGTCAAGCGCCCGGTCAAGCGTCCGGTCAATAGTCAGACGGTTCGCCCAGTACCTGGATCAGCTCCGGATCTTCGGCATTGTTGATGATCGTACATTTCTGCTGCTGATAGAACTTGTAGTGGTCAATGATCCGCTGGGTCAGCTTCTCGCCGGGGATGACCAGCGGGATTCCCGGCGGGTAAATCATCAGGGACTCTGCGCAGATTTCGCCGACCGCGTCCTTGATCGGAATAATGCGCTTCGGGCTGTAGAAGGCGTCGCGCGGTGATACAACAGACATGGGCCGCTCATGCAGCCATTGCATCTGTTGCAGACTCAGGGACGGCTTCTTGCCAGCATAGCGATGAGTCAAAGTCCGCATCGCCGAGACCAGCTGATTGAGTGTCGCCTGGTCATCGCCGATACCAACGACGGCCAGCACAACGTAGGTCTCCGCCAGTTCAAGCTGGATCCCGAATTCTTTCTTGAGTATATCATAAACTTCAAAACCGGTCAGGCCAAGGTCGTTGACCCGCATGACAATCTTGGTCTCGTCGTAGTCATAAATGCCATGGCCATCAACATCGTCGCAAGTCAGCACCGATATGCCGGGCATGGTGGACAGCTCGGCCTTGGCAACAGCGACCGCCTTGAGAATCTCATCATAAATCTCGCGGCCATTCAGCACGAGATTGCGCCGGGCCAGGTCGAGGCTGGACATCAGCAGATAGGACGCACTGGTCGTCTGCATCAGGTTGATGATCGTGCGCACTTCGCTGTACTGGATCGAGCGGTCATTAAGCAGCAAAACCGAGCTCTGCGTCAGTGAGCCGCCAGTCTTATGCAGGCTGACCGTAGCCATGTCGGCATACAGCGTCGAGGCATTGTCCGGAAAATCAGGATGAAACGGGAAATGGGCGCCGTGGGCCTCGTCAACCAGCACAATGATGTGATGACGACGGCACAGCTTGACAATAGCCTGCAGGTCAGAAACCACGCCAAAATATGTCGGGTTGATCATGAAAAGCGCCTTGGCATCCGGATTGTCCTGGACAGCCTTGCGCACGCTTTCATAGGATACGCCGTTGGCGATGCCATATTCAAGATTAACCTCCGGCTCGATGAAAACCGGGATTGCCCCGCTCATGATGACGGCATTGATTGCTGATTTATGCACGTTGCGCGGCATGATGATCTTGTCCTTCGGGCCACAGGCGGTCATGATCATGACCTGGATGCCGAATGTCGAGCCATTGACCAGCATGAAAGCATAGTCAGCGTCATAGGCTTCAGCCAGCAGCTGTTCAGCCTCGTAAATAATGCCATCCGGATTGGAAAGCATATCCAGTTCACGCGTTGAATTGGCGTCGAGCCGGATGATCTTTTCGCCGAAATATTCACCAAGGCCCGTGCGCAGGCGTTTCTTGTGTCCGGGCACGTCGAAATGGACAATGTCCTTCTGGGCGTATTGTTCAAGTGCTTCATAGAGCGGGGCACGTGCGTGACGGCTTTTCATGGTCCCCCGCCGGGCCCTCACCTCACCCATGGCTGATCACATCCATTTTCTGGCTGACTAACGCGCTGTGCGTCAACTGCAAATCACTAACCACGCATTTTTTCATTTTTGTTCTGGTACGACCTCCTGAATGGACAGAATAGAATTGACAGGAAAACCAAAGAAACAAGAGCATCCGTTACAACGCATAAGACAGCCAATAACCATGCACAGGACATCTGTTACTGCTTAATCAGCGATTGCAAGCATGATGTCTTACCGTTTTTCTAACATCTGGGAACATTGCGACATAAAACCGTTTAGTAAACAATCGCGATTATAGCATAATTCACCGTCTGTCAACATCTGTTAGGAGCAAACCGGCATGATTTTTTATTGTCAGCCAATCCAGCAAGATTTTCGTTGAAAAAAAGCCGGCCGGGCTTTATGATTGGCAGCAAAACATCCAGAATTTATCTTCATTCTGGCCATGATTTCAGAATGGCTGTTATTTTACCAATTTCCAGCTATTTCAGCATTCAATTTATGATAAAATGATATACCGCACTGTCAGCTGGCAGACCTGTATCAGCACTTATCAAGAGAGCCCAACTTAGAGGAGGAACCATCTATGCCAAGCACTTTCTGTCCATCTTGCGGAACGCGCATCGAAAATGGCGGTGTATTCTGCCCATCTTGCGGCAAGCCGGTCCAGGCCACCGCCCCGGTGCAGGCAGCACCGCCCGTCTATACAGCCGCCCCGCAGCCTGCGCCAGTCTATGCCGCAGCGCCCCAGCCACAGCCGCAGCCGACCTATCAGACCACCTACAATCAATACAGCACCTCGTCTGGCGGCTACCAGGCCCAGAACAGCCCGCCACTGACGGTTGGCCAGTATATCGGCATGTTTATCATTGCCAGTCTGGGAATCATTGGCTTTATCTTTCTGCTGATCTGGGCCTTTGGTTCTGAGCCCAATCTGAACAAGAAAAACTATGCCAAGGCCGTCCTGCTGCTGGGGCTGATCATCTCGGCCATCTCGATCCTGGTTTTTATTATCTTCGGTGCAGTACTGGCACCAGCTATCAGCGACATGATTAACAGTTACTGATGATAAAAGCGAAGCCATACCCTATTCTTGTACCGCTCCGCAGATTTCTGGCGAAATCTCTCCGCTTCAGCTCCTGGCCGGCAGCCAGGACACTGGTCCTCGCCAGCCTGCTGCTGGTTTATCTGCCTGCCCTGCTATCAGCTTGCCAGGCCAAACCAGTCGTAGTCGTCTACACCTCTGTTGACCAGGTCTATTCCGAACCGGTTTTCCGGCAATTCAGCCAGCAGACCGGCTTCACGGTCAAGCCGGTCTATGATATTGAAGCTGCCAAGACTGTCGGCCTGGCCAATCGGCTGATTGCGGAAAAAGCAAAGCCCCAGGCCGACGTGTTCTGGAACGGGGAAATTGTCCAGACCCTGGCCCTGAAAGCTAACGGTGTGCTGGCGCCAGCCGATATTGCTGCCGCAGCGGACCTGCCGGCGTCATTTGTCGATACGGACCGGACCTGGTTTGCCTTCGGTGGCCGGGCCCGGGTCCTGCTCGTTAATCAGTCTCTGATCCAGCTGGCGGATTGCCCGGGATCGCTCGCGGACCTGGCCAGCTATCCCCATCTGCAGCAAGCCGGCATGGCCTATCCGGTTTTTGGCACGACTGCTACTCAGGCCGCTGCCCTGTATGCCATGTGGGGTGAGAGTCAGGCCCGCCAGTTTTTTACCAGTCTTCAGGCAGGCGGAATCCAGGTTCTGGAAGGCAACAGCGTTGTCAAGGATTACGTCAGTGCCCGGAAGCTGGCTTTTGGCCTGACCGACACGGACGATGCGCTGGCCGCCATGGCCGGGAATCCTGATCTGGCAATCGTTTTACTGGATCAGCAGCCAGGCGGCATGGGAACGATGGTGATACCCAATTCAGTCGCGATGATCCGTGGCGCGCCCCATCCGGAAACGGCTGACGCCTTTATCGAATTCCTGCTGGCCCGGACGACAGAACAAAGCCTGGTTGATGCCGGCTGGATCCAGCTCCCGGTCCATGCTGCTGTCAAACCGCCAGCCAGCCTGGCAACGGGTCCCGTGCATCTGATGACGGTCGATTTCAATGCGGCTTTCGCTTGCTACGAACAGTCCAAAGCGGACATGAGCACGATCTTCGTGCGCTGACGCATCCCGGTCCGGGCTTTCTTCATATGTTGTATCGAAAATATTGGTGCGGATGAATCAAGATTTGCATTTTCTGAATCGAACACCAAAGCGAACGCCAAAGCAACCGGCGAATTTACTGTTCTGTCTGGTGGCAGGGCTGGTCACAGTCCTTCTGACAGCACCTTTTCTGGTGCTTTTTACCCGCATGTTCGCATATATTGGTCAGCTCATCTGGCAAACTGGTGATCCCGGCCAGGCAGGCCGGGATAGTCTGGCCGTCCTGTCTGGCCTGGGCAACCTGGTCAAGAGCTTCGGATTCAATCCGGTTCTGCTGGCTCGCAGTCTGGGCCTGAGCCTGGCAACCGTAGGCCTGACCTGTCTGCTGGGCTGGCTTGTTGCACTGGCAATCTGGATCAGGGGCGGATCACGGGCGAATCTGGCTGCTGCAGTCATGCTGTTGCTGATCCTGGTTCCACCTTTTATTCATGTTCAGGCCTGGATCTTTTTGCTGGACTGGATCCTGGGCCCGGGGCGCAATTTCACCGGGGCCCCGGCGGTGATCCTCACGCAAAGCCTGGCCTGGCTGCCGCTTGCAGCCGGGCTCAGCCTGATTGCTTTAATCAGCGTTCCTGCCGAGCAAGCGGATCTATGTCGCCTGGAAACGGACAGCTGGTCCACCTTTCGTCACGTCTATCTGCCCGCCCAATGGCCCCTGCTGACCATAGCCGGCATGCTCATCTGGCTGATGCAAAGCACGGACTATGGCATCGCATCGGTATTTGGTGTACCGACCCTCGCCCTCGATTTATTTGCCCGTTTCAGTGCCGGAGATCCGCTCGAGACAGTCGTGCTGGCCGCCTGGCCACTGTTGCTGGCCTCCATGCTTGTCTTGTTGCTCATGCAAAAACAGATACCCGATTGGCTGCCAGTCCATGATCTGACGCTGACATCACCAGCAGCAAAGGTCAATCCATTTCGCCGCGCGCCCTGGCTGCGCCATCTCGCCAGGCCAGGTCTCGTCATCCTGATCCTGTTCGTAGCCGTTCCCCTGCTCAGCCTCGGCAGCGAAGCGGTGCGAGGGGGCAGCCGGGCAGCCTGGCAGAACACGCTGTCGGCCCTGCCACAATTGATCTATTCGCTGCTGACCAGTTTGCTGGCGGCCTGTTTCGGTCTGCTCCCGGCGCTGCTGTTACTGGTCCTGAGGATGCGCCTGCGCCCGGCCAGAATACGCCAGCCTGCATCGCAGACGAACGACCCGCGCAACTGCCTGCGCCCGGCCAGGCGCCTACATTCAACGTCTCAGGCACGCCACCTGTTCCGGCTGAGCAGCAGTAATGACCTGCATACCTGGCTGCAAGCGGCCATGATCCTGCCCATCCTGCTGCCAGCCCCCATCTGTGGACTGGCCCTGATTTATTTTTATAATCAGGGGCCCGGTGTAGCGCTTTATCAAAGTCCGCTTATGCCGGCCTTCGCCCTGGCCTGTCGCTTTTGCCTGATCGAAGCCGTCATTTTGCAAGCTGCCCAGGCCCGGCTCGATCCGGACTTGCTGGCCGCCATCCGGCTTGACGGAATCGGCCCGATGAGCCAGATACGCCTGCTGCTGCCCTGCCTCGGCCGCGAAGTACTGGCCAGCCTGCTGATTGTGATAGCCTTCAGCATGGGTGAATTTGGCATAACCTTGCTGGTCACACCACCTGGGTTTCAGACCCTGAGCATTAAAATTTACAACTATCTGCATTATGGTGCTTCAGAGACAGTTGCAATCCTGTGCCTTGGCATGCTGCTGATCGTGCTGGCCCTGATTGCCGCGGTGTATAAACTGCTGACATACCGGGAGAAACGAACATGACCGGACCACAACAGAGCCAGGACCAGCCACCTGGGCCGCCAACCGATCGTGCCAGGCAAAATAAAGCCACCACCCGGCAGCTGGACCAGCAAAGGCAGCCACTCCGTCACCAATTCCGGTTGCTATATCATAAGCACTGGCTGCTGCAACATAAGCACTGCCTGCTGTCAGACAAACCCTGGCGATTGATAATCGTGATCTGTCTGGCCGCCCTCGCCTCGCTGGGCATCTGGACTGCAACCAGACAATTAGCCGCTCAACTGGGTGCCCGGTCGAACAACACGGGGATCGCAACCTATTTGACCGGTACCGATATCTGTTGCCTGGCGCAACACAAGACCATCCTGTATGCCGGTGGTTCAGATGGCCTGTTCGCCGTTGATCGAGCAAGCCAGACTGAGATCGAAGTCGGTTCTTTTACCTACGTTAACGCGCTCCTGTCCGGACCGGATGGCCTATGGATTGGTTGCGACGAAGGCCTGACCTTCTGGCCATGGATCGAGGGAACCCAGGGAACCCGGGAAAACAAAATCGGCGAAACCGCATCCGGAATATCGTCCTTACCCGAACCATCGCCAACAGACGAAATGCGATCGATATCCAAACCATCGCCGGCCATAACATCAGCGGCCAATGGCCTGGCCCCGGCGCCGGCCCAGTCCTGGAATCAGGACAACGGACTGCCCGATCAGCGTGTAAGGGCCCTGCTATTGGATCATCGGCAGCAGTTGTGGGTTGGAACCTGGGGTGGTGCGGTCTGTCTGCAAGTTACAACCAATGGCTGGCAACCGCAACAAACCATCACGAAAGCTGACGGCCTGCTTGATTCGATGGTCAACACCCTGGCTGAGGATGGGCAGGGCGGGCTCTGGTTTGGCTCCTATGTGGCGCCACGCGGTGGATTGAGCATACGCTACGCAGATGGCCACTGGCAGACTTTCAGCACAGCCGACGGCCTGGCCCATGCCAATCTGAATGCAATCATCCGCCAGCCCGATGGCAGCATGCTGACTGGTGGCGGCCTGTATACCCGCGGTGGTGCCACTGAACTGGCCTTTGCTGACGGCCAGTGGTTCATCAGGCGCCAGATCCGGCAGGAAGACGGGCTGGCGGGCGCCAAAGTCCGTTCATTATGCTATGATGATAGCGGGCAACTCTGGATCGGCTCGGAGTACAGCGGCCTGGCCATTTTTTCACCGGCCGGCCTGCCGGTCAGGCGATTAGCCAGACAAAACGGCCTGGCTGACAACGAGGTCAAGGTTATCCTGCCCCAACACGGACCGGTCACCCCGCCAGACGACAGGCCGGGAATCTGGATCGGCACACTGCAGGGACTAAACCTGATCCCTGCCGGTTCGCCCCTCCTGAATCCTGACCCGGATAAAAATCCATAGCCGATGCCGGCACTCAAACACCCCGTCCGGCCTTGACATTCGACTTTGCCTTCGACCATGCCATTCAATATATAAACAGGAGGTTGATGCGATTGACTGCTTCGCAAACCTACCCGACCACAACACTGGGCCTGATCAGATTTATCCTGAGCAAGATCCCGGAGCGATTGTTGCAAGCCTTGCCGCTGACACTGGTCTTCGGCCTGCTGGGCTGGCTGCTGCATACCTTTCTGCTCGTTTTTGCCAACGAGGGATTCAAACCGGACACCTGGCTTGGCCGCAACGTCCTGAATGTCCAGGGCCGGCTGATCAGCTCGACGCTCCTGTGGCTCATGCTCGGAGCCATGGTCCCGCTGATCATCAATTTTTTCCGTCACGGCGGTAAAACCAGCCGCCGCCTGACGGATATCGTGCATCTGCCTCAGAAGATCGCGGCCAGGAACAAAGCCACGAACGGCCGCATCCTGCCGACCATGATCCTTGTTTGCGCCGTTTCCCTCTTCATTGAAAGCTGGCTGCTGTCAGGCCTGACCGCGTTTGTCGCCGGCATGATCGCCGTTTCCTCGGTCCTCAATTTCACAACGGGACGCGGCAGCCTTTTAATCCAGATGCTGCGCATGATTTTCCATGACATCCGCAATTTTATCCTGCATAAACCCGGCCTGGGACTCGATGAAGATACCATCTTCATGACAGTTGGCGGCACCGGCATCCTGATGATGATCATCGGCCTGGTTAAAGCCCTGATTCCGACCAATGCCGGGATTTTTTTCCTGGTTATCTATTACCTGGTCAGCTTCTTATGGGTCCTGTTCCTGATCGCGGCCATTGTCCTGCTCGTCACCCGCAAGCAGTTGCCAGCGCAGATCCTTTTCATTGTCAGCCTGGGAGCAACACTGCTCATGGCCTCCGACTTGGCACTTGTCCAGGTTCTGGCTGACGATGGCGGCTGGCGCGAAGCCGGCGGCACCCTGATCGGCTGGATCACCAGCGAAGGTGCGATCCCGGCCGTCCTCAGTGGCCTGCCCCCTTCACTGGCCGGCCTGGTCGGGTTCTACTCATCCTCCATTTTAAGCAGTCTTTTCGGTGGTTTTACTTTCGTCGATCCGACAACGCCGCCAGGCAGTCCGGTAACCGGCACCACCCCGCCGGACCAGGCCGGCGTTAATCCGCCATCCCAGACCGGCACGATCCCGCAGTCCCAGACAGGCTCCACGCCTCCGCTCCAGCCCGGAGCCGGACCCGGCATAGCAGGCGGGACCCAGCAGCCCGGCCAGCCCCTGAATCCACAAGAGCAGCAGCGCCTGCAGCATGAACAGGCAGCCCGGGAATTCGAACAGCGCCGCCAGGCAGAACTGGCGCGCCAGCAGGAAGCCCGTCGCAAAGCCCAGGATGAACTGCGGAAAATCCAGGAACAAAAGCAGCAGCATGAAAAATACATCCAGAAGCTGTGCGCCAAATATAAGACAACGCCGGAAAACCTGCGGACGGAAATCGCCCGGCAAATGGGACGCAACGAGCTGGAAGGCAAATTCTGGACCAAGTGCATTGAATATGAAAAGGAACTGGCTATCGCCGAAACCACGGCCAAGGTCATCCTGATCGGCTGCGATACTGCCATTGACGGTCTTGCCAACTGCACAGGCGCCGTTGGCAAGGCAATCCGTGCCGGCTATAAAGTAACCAAGGGCATCGCCGGCAACATGGCCGAAAAAGGCCTGAGCAAAGAAGCCCTCGCCGGTGGCTTCATTAAAGGCAGCGCCGACGCGCTGACCGATCTGACGGAAAACAGCAAAACAAAATTCGTCACCTCCTTCGTCGGCGAAACGGTCGGCGAGGCCATGACCGAAGGCGTAACCGGCGAAGGCATTGTCAAGGGCGCGATCAACGCCGGCATCAATGTCGGCCTGGATAAACTGGCCGGCAAAGGCTATGGCAACGAAGTCATGGGCGGCCCGGGCCGCAAATACGGCATGGAAATGGGCGACCTGTCCGGCCTGACCCGGTGGCGCCCCGGCCAGGGAGCCCCGATCGAAAAAGATGTCAGCCGCCTCGTCGCCGGCAAATTCGTCCGGCAGCTGAAAAGCTCCGGCATCAAAGGCGCCGGCACCCTGACAACCGAATTCGGCGTCAAACCAGCCATCGGCATGGAATAGATCCGACCACGCCCGCAACCAACCGGAAAAAAGTTCCCTGCCAACCGCAACGTAACCGCAACCAACCAGAACAAAGTTTTCGGAGGAAACCGATGATTCTAAAACTCAACCCCAGAGAATTAACCTGGCTGAGCGGCGCCTTCGCCAACCCATCACCCATCAGTCTTTTTGCCAATGTCCAGGCAAGCCCGGATGGCAGTGAATATGCCAGTCTCTCAGCCAAAGGCGTTCTGGCTGGCCAGTCCTACGCGCCAGATGCCCTGGCACTCCTGCTAGCCCTGTCCCAGCCACTCAGCTGTGCACGGCTGTATGTCGATGCCGGATTTATGATGATAGAAATTTACGTCTATCGGACACCAGACGGGCGGCTGATCCTCGCCGAAAACAGCCAGGGCGAATTGGTTTGCCGTGAAATCAGCGACTTTGGCACCATCATCAGCGACCTCGGCGAATTAACCGGCCTGTCCCAGATCCGGTCATCAGACATGGCCATCAGCCTGCCACCTGACCAGGCCATGCTGTTGCTGACCCTGATTGATTTATACCGGCAAAAAACCCTGCTCGCATATGCCCTGTCAGCAGCAAAACCTGCTACCGGGCCATTCGACCAGTCTGCTGCCGTCACGCCGGCCAATCCAGCCACGGCAACCAGTCTATCAGGCAGCCAGCCAGTCAGATTCAAAAACCCCGGCAGCCAGCCAATCCTGCTGACGGTACCCGAAATCACAACAGCCCTGCAGCAACCCTACCAGAACGGACTCGTCCAGATCTTCATGCACAACTATGCCATCAGCCTGCCCGGAGCGGACCGCCTGCAGACACTGCTGAACAGCCTGATCCAGCAAGGCTGCATCCAGGCCGTATCCAGCCAGCAGCCAGGCTATCAACCAGCCTACCAACCAGGCCAGCAGCCAGCCTTTCAGCTGACAGACAACTACAGCCGCTTCGCCGGAAACTTCCTGATCCCGGAAATCTATATACTCAACGAGGTCCTGCAAACAACCACACCCAATCAGATCCTCGCCGAAGGAAACCTCTATCTGACCGCAGGCATTCACGACATCCTGTCCATTCGTTTCGAAGCCCAGCAGATCGTGCTGGCAGCCTACAGCCCACTGCAGATGCTGATGACCATCGAAGAAATGCTGTTCTGTCCGGAACTGGCCGACGCCCAATCAACACCAGCTGCAACCCCGGCAACAACACAACCGGCAACCGCCCAGCCATACACCCGGCCAGCTGCAACACAGCCAGCCAGCAGCCAGCAGCCCGTCCAGCCAGCAGCCTGGCGCTGCCAGTGCGGACACACCAATACCAATCAATTCTGCAGCACCTGCGGCAGAATCCGGCCCAAATAAAACAACACAGGTTCTCTTGTACAATCAGCCATCATTGCCTAACTATTTAACGATGCAAACGTAACCAATCCGGCATAATCGTCCATACTGACTGTTGTCCCCTGACTATCGTTAACGATCGTTATATGAGGAATTGCGCATGAATGAGGCAAAAATCCCCCATCTATATAAAATTCCCTACCGCGTCGCCCTGATCATCGGCCTGATCGCCATAGCCATGATCATCGGCGGCCTGCAGCTATCCGGACCAGGCAACAACATGAATGGATTCGGACTGATATTCATCGGCTTTTTCCTGGTAATCGTAGCGATTATAATCTGGCTCGTCTATCTATCCCAGGAACGACAATATCGCAAAGCCTTACAGACACCCCTGCTCGACTACATGCTTGACGCCGCCACCCATGCCGAAGCAATCGCCAAAAACAGCGCGGAAATCAAGGAGCAAAATAAAGCCGCCCTGCTGATCATGCTCTTTTTCTGCGGCCTGATTGCCATAGGCGGCCTCTTTTTTGGCGAAGACGGCTATCTGATGAGCGCCATCGCTGTCGGACTGGCCGTCTTTCTCAGCCTGATGGCCTGGATCATCACAAGCTATCGGGTCGCCAAACTGCAGCGCAGCAACCAGCGCGTCCTGCTCAGCCTCGGCGGCGCGCTAGTCAGCGACGAATTCCACAATTGGTCAACCATGGGCAACCGGCTCGAATCCCTGACCTGGCAGCCCGGAGACCTGGCAATCACATACAGCTATATCACCCGGGCCGGACGCCAAAGCACCACCATCCACCTCGCTGTCCCACCCGGCTATGAAAACGCAGCCAGCCTAGCCGTCACAACCTTAATCCAGCACTACCAGTTGTCGGCATAACCAATTGTCGGCATAAAAAACCACGCCAGACCACGCAACAAACCGTACCCTTCTCCCCCGGCTGAGAATAAACATAAAGCCCGGCAGCGGGCCGATGCACCCGAGCGAGTTGATCGCGTTAGAAAGCTCGACCGGACGAAAACATAAAGCCCGGCAGCGGGCCGATGCACCCGAGCGAGTTGATCGCGTCAGCGATCTTGTCTGAGCGAAGTGCGCGGCCCGCTGCCGGGCAAAGTTTATTCTCAGCGAAGTGCGTGGCCCGCTGCCGGGCAATGTTTATTCTCGCCGCCCCTGCAAAACATACCCCGCCGCCAGCATCAGCACCGCCAGCCCGGCTACCAGCCAGACTGGGGCGGCGGTAAAGCCCCGCATCCGGCTAAGCACCCAGCCATGCGGCGTATACTGGCCAATCTTTTCCAGAATCAGGGAAGACAACTGAAAGAAACAGCCACCAGCCACCGCCAGCAGCAACAGAATCAGCAGGCTCAAAAACAAGCGGATACTTTCATGGATGAGCGTCAGCAATTGCCCCATCCCGAGCATCAGCAAGAGAAACACCGCCAGCAAGCCCAGATCAGCCAGGCGCAGCCGGGTTGACATCATCCCCTGCATAGCCACCGTATAAACGACAATCTGCACCAGGCCCAGGATCAGCAACCCCAGCAAAGAAGCCACATAATCAAGCAGCAGACCGTCACGGGTCGTGGCCAGGCGCTGGCGCAAACCGGCACTGGCCAGCACCAGGCTGCCCAGTACGGCATAAATTGACAGGAAAAAGACCTCCAGTGAATAATCGGAAACAACAAAAGTCAGGGTTGGCGTCAGGACCAGATCACCGATGTATTCAATTTTCACCTGCGATTCCGCATGCATCGAACGGTTGAGTTCAGCCGCAAAACGTGTCTCCAGATCAGCCGGCACAGGCTGACCCGCCTGCTGATACATCGCCACCAGCTTGTCATACAGGCTGCGCTGGCTGTAAATCGGCAGGACAGCTGCGGCAATCGCCTCGCGCACCACCGTCGTGACCAGCGAGCCCTGCAGCTGTGTATAGTGGATGTACGGCGTCCTGAAATCAGCCAGATTGGCGGCAAATCCCGCATCGATCGCCACAACGCCCTCAACTTTTTGCTGCACCAGCAGGCGTTCAGCCAGCTCCGTATCCACAACCTGGATATCCCAGCCGTGGCTGGTCAAGCTGCCAAGCAGTTCCGCGCTGGCAGTGCTCTTATCATTGTCGACAACGGCCAGGGCAATGTCCGGCCGGCGGTTGATCTGGTTGGCCGCACCGGCGATCAGCCCGAAACTGATGGGCAGGACCACCAGCAGGACCCACAAGGAAACATTGCCAAGCAGATCCAGCAGCTTGAGGCGCAGCAGGCGGGCCAGCCGCGTCATGTGGCCCACCGCCAGGATAGATAGCTCAAGGCTGTCGCAACAGCCAGCGTCACCAGCGGCCCAAGGACAAGCCATCCGGTAACAGGCTGGGCCGCCAGGCCAGTATAAATCAGCTGAAAGCTCCAGTAAGCGGGTGACAGGCGGGTGAGGGGCAAGATCCAGGCCGACAGCAGCTGGGTTGGATAGATGCAGCCGCCCAGCAGCAAAATACCCATGATCCCCAGCCAGGCAGCCAGCAGGACCGCCTGTTCCTGGCGGCTGCGATAGGCCAGCGCCAGCCCGAGCAGGGCGGCAATGAAATATAGCAGGACAACAGCCAGCAGCAGGTTGAACGGCTGCAATTGGGGAAGGAAATGCAAGATCAGGACCGCCAGCGGTAACTGGCCGGCAACCAGCCACATCAGGCCGATCAAGGCCTTGGCCAGATGCAGCTGCCACCAGGGCACGTTGGCCAGCAACAACCGCTCATGCTGGCCGATGGCGCGCTCCTGCAGCACCAGGGTCAGGACCAGCAGGGCCGGCAACATCGAAAACAGGCAGGTCAGCGCACTGATGACATACCAGATCGTGTTGAATTTGGCCGCCATGTTGATATCAACCAGATTGTTGCGGCCCAGCATCCGGAAAGCCATGGTCAGGACTGTGGCATTGGTCACTTCAATGAACTCGTTCTCATCGCTGAAAAGTGGCCGGGCCTCGACAGCCCAGGCATACATGGAAGCCTGGACAGCCGATAGGCTGTCGGCGGCATTATTCATGACGCGTTTCAAAATTGCGGCTTCCGCCGGCATCCGTTCATTTAAATAGACCTTGAGGCTGTCCCGCTCGACGCCGGCCATGGTCTGCTCGTAAAAGCCGGCCGGAATCTGCAGGATCATCAGAATCTCATTATTGGCCAGGCGCTGCCGGGCCAAAGCCAGCGATTCCACATAAACAGCATCAATCACCGCCAGGTCCGAGAAATTATCGACGATGGAATACGAAATAAAGCTCTCATCTTCGTCAACAATGGAAACCCGGACCGGCTTGAAAAATGAGCCCAGGCCGGCCAGGGCCGGATCAGCCTGGGTATTCGCTTCAGTTGTGGCGCCGGTATTGCCGCCGGAGCTGGCATCCGCCCCGCCTGCGCCCTGGGTCACCCCGGGCACTTCGCTGGCCTGGGCCAGCTGGCCGCGCATGGCAACGAGAATGACACCTGTCAGCAGCAGCATGACCAGCAGGAAGGCCAGGGTCCGGACATTGCAGGTTTCGCGCCAATAGAGGCGCAACAGTCTAAAAAGCATGGGCGTGGGCCTCGGCGATCACGCCGTTTTTCAGGGTGATGATCCGGTCACAGACAGCAGCCAGTTCGTTGAAGTAGTGATTGACCATCAGTACGATGCAACCCTGGTCGCGCAGGCCGCGAATCGTCTGCAAAATGAAGTCGCGGTTCTCTTCATCAATGCCGGCAGTCGGTTCATCGAGCAAAACCAGGCGGGGATTACCCAGAATGCCGGCCGCCAGGTTGGCTCGCCTGGCCATGCCGCCGGAACAGCGGCCGACGGTCTTTTTCATGAATGCAGTGACATTGGCCTGGGCCGCTGCCGTGGCGATGACCTCACGTAAAGCCGCGCCGCGATAGCCGCGGATCGCCGCCCAGAATTCCAGATTCTGCTCGACGGTCAGGCGCGGTGACAGGGCAATATTCTGCGGAATATAGCCGATCGAGCGCCGGTAATCAGCCTTGCGCTCAATCGGAATAGCCATCAGGGAGATCTGGCCGCGGTCAGCCGGCAGGATCGAGGCAATGACATTGATCAGGGTCGTCTTGCCGGCCCCGTTGCTGCCACAGACCCCCAGAACACTGCCGGGCTGGACCTGGAAGCTGACACCGCAGAGCACAGCTTCCTGCTTATAAGACTTGTAAAGCTCATTGACAATCAGCATCGATTAACCGGTGATGCCTGTATTGAAGCCCAGGGCAGTCATGATTTCCTGTAATTTGCCCATCAGTTCCTGGTCGCCCATCAGGCCCTGCAGGGCCTCGGTGTCGGACATGCTGATCAGGGTCTTACCGGAATAATCCGGCATGGTCACGTCCTTGGCTGCAATTTTCTCATAGCCCATCGACACATTGACGTAGTCCCCGATGGCAATCTCCATCTGATAGCGCTTACCGGACAGGGTGGCTGTAAAAGAAATATCTGAAACCGGCGTTGTGCTGGCATTAACCGGCGACAGCTTGATTTTATATTTGCCGGTCATATACTGGTCATCGCCGGATTTTTCCTTGGCATAGTCCTGGTACTCAATGCCGAGAACCTGCTGACCATCTGTTTTAATCGTGAGATTGCCAGATTGTTTGCCGGATTTCATGGTGTATTCATCGACATATTCAAACGATCCATCCGGGGTGACAACCGCTATCAGCGCACCGGCCTGGTCGCCGCTGACCGGCTTGAAATAGCGGTACTGCAGCACGGGCTTACCGGCGTCGTCCTCGATCATGAATTCACGGCCATGGATGACGTCTTTCTTGTCGACGTAGATCTTCTGGGTCAGCGTGTAGTTGTCCTGGCTGCGGTCGCCGGTCTCCAGGCTGGTAATGGTGGAGGACAGTTCTGTCTGCCATTGCTGCTCGGTCATTGATGCAACTTCACCGCTCGTACCGGCACTGGCAGCTGCCATCTGGCTGTACAGTTCGTAGAAAACCTTCTCATCGCGCAGGACGGTCAGCATTTCAATCATCATCTGCCGGGCCTTGGCGCCGGTCGTGGTGACCGTATAACAATCATATACTTTCTTGACATCTCCGACTTCCAGCTCATAGCCGCGCTCAAAGGTGGCTTTGTCCGTATTTTTCAGGAAAGCGTCAATCAGCTTGTTCATGCCGGCGACGAGATCTTTCTCGCTGACGGTGGTCTGCATGCCCAGCAGCCGGCCCAGTGCATTCATTTCAGTCGTGCTGCCGGCGCCAGCGTTGGACAGGGTGTCGGTCAGTTCCTGGTCAGTCGCTTTCAGGTAGCTGTCAAGCAGGCCGGGGAAACCGACGATCAGCTGTTTGGTGTTGTAAAAGGTCTCTACGGTCAGCAGGGCTTTATCCTGGCCCTGGACCATGATATCAAGCTGGTTGAAATACTGCGGGATCTCCGACTTGCGGTCATACATCGACTTGATCTTGAAGGTCATGCCTTCCAAGGCTGCCACGGTCGTCGGATTCTTGCCAGCTGCCAGCTTGTCGCTGATATCAACCTGAAAATCAATCAGCTGGCCACCGACCGGATCCACCGCTTCGGTCAGGCCCCAGTCAGTCAAATCGGCAGCCAGGTCAGCGGCGTCGGTCTTCAGCTGCTGGCCTTCAATCAGGACATAGGAGCGTTTATTGCCCAGCAGCAGGCGCTTGATGTCCCGGCCGGCGATAAACCAGGCCAGGGCACCGGCAATGGCAACCACCAGCACAATCGCCAGGGCAATCAGCAGGCCATTTTTCTTCTTGCGTGGCGGGGGGGGTGTTGCCCCGGGCGGTGTGGCAGGGGGCACGGGTGGTACAGGCGGGGTGGAGCGGAGCGGCTGCTGGATCGGCGCAGCTGACGGCTGGGGCGGGATAGCTGCTGTTGGTTGCGGCGGGATTGCGGCGCTGGCTGCCGGCTGGGGCGGGATTGCTGATGCCGGTTTCGGCGGAATTACGGCGCTGGCAGCCGCAACAGGCACGCCAGCAGTCGCAGCGTTAACCGGGGCGGCTGACGATAGCTGCAGATTCAGGCCGCAGCTGCTGCAAAAGACCGCACCGGCTTCGAGCGGCTGATTGCAGCGCGGGCAGGTTGTCGGCTGGCTGGCCGGCTGAGCCGTCGCCGGACTGTCTACGGGTGTACCGCATTCGCTGCAAAATTGTGAACCTGGCACGAGTGGTGCCTGGCATTTCTGACATCTGGCGGCTGATGATTCAACTTTAGTCCCACAGTTCGTACAAAAGGCAGAATCGGCAGGAACTTCAAACCCACATTGAGAACAGCGCATGATGAATACCTCCTCCTGGTTTCTGTCTGGTCCATTTCATTATCGCACGCGGCCACACGTCCGACAAGGCTCGATTTCCCCCGGGATGGCTGATCGGGTTGCCGGAACGGCTTGCCGATCTGCATGGTCGCTGACGCGATGTCGCTGAATGGGAGTCTGGCAGATGGTCGGCGACTGTTGTGGGCCAGGTTTGCTTGACACTACCTTCTCGTCAAGGATATCAAGCGATGCTGCGAACTGTTCCTATAAAGCGGTTGACTTCCAGATATGTCGTACTTGGGAGCGGATGCACAATTTCGCGCGACCTTAGCGTCCGCGGAATTGTGTCAATCATCGCCATCTCAGGCTTCTTAAGCCTGATTGGCTCAATCCCGCGACCGCGGGAGCGATAGCTGTTTTCCTCCGCAACGCCCAGGGCGACATCATCCACCTCATCGACAGCACCGGCAATACCGTGGTATCCTACGCCTATGATGCCTGGGGCAACCCGATGTCGGGCACCGGGTTGATTTGCTGAGCTTGATCTTGGCCCGATGGATCAGGCCGAGCAGATCACTCAGAGTGTCTTTACTTTGTCAATTGTCCATATCCATCATCAAAGTCGCATCCCGTACTCCTTCAGCCTGCGATAAAACGTTGCCCGGCTGATTCCGAGCTTCTCCAGCGCCTGCGCTTCGGTAAGCTTGCCTTGCCGGAATTGACCGAGGACTTCTATGGCTTTTGTATCGTCTATGCGGATGCGCTGCCGGCCACGGTATTTGCCTGCAGCTGCGGCTTTTCGGGTGCCTTCGCGCCGCCTGGTTTTGGGGTATTCAATTTCTTTGCGGTACAGGGAAATCAGCAGGGCGTAGAACGCCTTGCGGTTGCTGTCATCAATCGAATAGCCGCTGGCCCTGACATCATGGCCCAGGCAAATAACCTGCAAAATTCTCTGGCAGATTGTTCTGGCGCGATCATGTTCGGCCGGATCGGCCAGTTCAACGCATTGCTTTTCGTCGCCGGACAAAAGTCGCCGGACATAGAGCCGGTCGCCGGAATAGCGCAGCTTGGTCCGCATCAGCCATTCCAGCTGGTTCAGATACTTCATATCCACGCTTTCCAGGAGTGTCCAGAGATCCTCGCGGTTCTTGTTTGGTGCCCGTTCACTGATGAAAACAGGGACGATGTTTTCCCTGACGTATTGCGGCTTGTGCAGATCCAGATTGAGTCCCGGTATCCCTTGAAAATTCGGCGGTGATAGCAGATCGATGACCGGATAATACGGCGTAAAGACATAAACAAAGCTTTCATCTTCGCGTTCGGTATATTCGATTTTGGCGATTTTATACTCGAGTTCCAGGTCATCTCGCAGGCAGATTAACCCCGTCGTCGTCATTTCCTTCATGACCGGCTCCGTAACAAGTCATCGGACGCCTGGATGATTTTGTTATAGCGTCCTTTAATCATATGTTTATAAAATTGCTTGTGCATTTCGGTGACGCCTTCAATGCCATCGATTAGAGTATAGATTTTTGCTAGGGAACTGCTGATTAATAGCGATTTATCATTGCTCACGGGCAGCTCAGGACGATTTTTCATCAGCGTGAGCAAAATATTCGCCATTTGAGGCCTGTTTTCAACGATCCTGGGCCGCTTTCCGGCGGCATTTTCGCAATTTGGGCAGACCTATCCCATTTGCGGCTGTAAATTCCGCCCGGCCCGCACACACGCGTAGAGATTAGCGCTGGC
>CAYVHB010000009.1:0-98102 GCA_964450865.1 uncultured Oscillospiraceae bacterium
GCGAAAGCCTCCATCAGGTTATCAAATGTTTTGTTTTCACTCACTTTATTGTCCTCCTTGTTTTTAAATAGAGATTCTAATAGTTTGTTCACAGCCTCTTTTGGGAATCCTTCGGGTTGAGTTTGATCAAGAAGTGACTGCAGAAAATCCTTCGCATTTTGACTTTGGGGGATCATATAGCCTGCTTCTCGAATGATATCCTCAGCCATGATATGGTTGGATTTTTCGATGGCGGCTGCCAGTTTTCCTGGTAAACCTGAAGCGATATTTTCCTGCTCGGACTTACTGCGCATTAGCACCTTCATCGCACCGATCACGGCTTCGGTTTTAGGCTGCTGGGCTGGGTACTCAAAAGGCACCATCGAAATTGCACCGGATGGACAAGCGTCAGCACAATCTCCGCAGCCGATGCACTTTGATACATCTATGATGCTGTTTTCAGTGTCAGTAGCACCGGTAGGGCAGACGTAGAGGCACAAGCAGTCTTTCGTGCACAGACGTATATTTCGCACCGCATATTTTTTAGACATTCTCATGACCTCCCTTCAATTTTTTCAAATTTCCAATTCGGTACCTTGCACACTGGACAAATATCCGGAGGAGTATCTCCTATGTAGACAAAGCCGCAAATGGTGCATACGAAAACACCTGTATTTTGCAGCATAGTGTCACCCTCTTTTTGATATCGAATCACAAGAGATTTTAAGATGCGGGTAACCTTCTCGCTCCACACCAATGCACGAAGTGCGCCTCGATCTATGGCATCAGATGCTACAGCGTTGGCGATGGGGAAGCCTTCAGCCAGGTCTTTTTCAATAAGCTCGACCAGTTTATCTACACTTGGTTCTTTTGCAGGTGCTGTTACTGTCTTGAAGAAGCCGGCCAGCTCATTGAAAAGAGCAGCTTCTTCTGCTTTATACTGCTTCTCACAGCCCCGAGCTAGATTTGTGCAGAGCGCACTGATTTCCAGTGGAGACATCTCTTTCATATCGCTCGATGACTCAATGACCGCTTTCGATTTTTTCATGGCAGAAGCAGAAGGCTCACCTTGCTTTTCAAAATCCGATTTTGCTGCGCCACAGAGCGGACAATCCCAATCCTCCGGCAAATCACTCCACGAAGTACCAGGAGCGATTCCAGCGTCTGGAATACCTGCGGATTCGTCATAAACATATCCGCATACAGTACATACATATTTACTCATGCGATCTCCTCCTTTTCATAACTAATTTTATCATAAGCATTTGCTAAATATCTAACAATAATGCCTTTTAGTTCCCGCATTCGTCATGATGCTGATGCTCGTGGCATACGGAGCCTGTTGTCTTCAAATCACCTTTAAGATAGCTTTCGGCTGCTGCTCTCGCATCGCCAGATGCACCGACAACAACCTCAACGTTTCTTTCGTTGAAGATCTCCACTGCGCCGCCGCCCATGCCGCCACTGATAATCACATTTACACCACGGTCAGCCAGGAAGTTCGGCAAAAATCCAGGCTTGTGTCCGGG
This sequence comes from uncultured Oscillospiraceae bacterium, assembly GCA_964450865.1. Lineage (GTDB taxonomy): Bacteria > Bacillota > Clostridia > Saccharofermentanales > UBA5734 > CAYVHB01. The sequence goes on from CAYVHB010000009.1 coordinate 1,509, forward strand.
ATTGGGTATGGAGTCTTCTTTCGTAATTTTCCCATTTTCAACATCGAAAAGCAAAAAAACGCTGCAATGTCCGAAATGCTCTGTTACGTTTGTACCTTCTCCTGCAATAGCAATTCTCATCATTTCTTTTCCTCCCTTTTCTTCTAATACATCTGCAATTGAATCAAACCAATCCCCATTAAACAGCTCAATCATCCCTTTATCGCAAGCGGCTGAAATTCCCGGTTCGATGGGAATCCTTGCTAGAACCTTCAGGTTATGCTCATCAGCAATTTTATCGATGTGACTGTCCCCGAATATTTTATATTCCTTGCCGTTATCCGGGCATTTAAAATAGGCCATATTCTCAACCAGGCCGAGTACTGGAATCTTCATCATCTCCGCCATCTTCACGGCCTTGGACACAATCATAGATACAAGCTCCTGTGGTGAAGTTACGATAATAATCCCGTCAACGGCGATGGATTTGAAAACAGTGAGGGGTACATCTCCAGTTCCGGGTGGCATATCAATAAACATAAAGTCCACATCACCCCAGATGACATCAGTCCAGAATTGCTTTACCGTGTTGCCAAGGATTGGTCCTCTCCAAATCACGGGATCAGTATCGTTCTCAATGAGAAGATTAATCGACATAATGTCAATCCCGGTTTTACTTTTTAAAGGGAAGATACCGAATTCGCTGCCAGTAGCCTTTTCCTTTATTCCAAATGCTTTCGGAATAGAAGGGCCTGTAACGTCTGCATCAAGGATGGCAACGTTATAATCCATTCTTTTCATTGTGACAGCCAGCATGGAGGTTACTGAGGATTTCCCGACGCCCCCCTTTCCGCTGACAACCCCAATGACTTTTTTAATGTTGCTTAATTCATGTGGCTTTTCTCGAAAATCGGTTTTTGCTTCCTTTCTGTCAGCACAGTCATCTCCACAGCTGCTGCAGTTTTGTTCGCAGTTTTCACTCATCGTTTTAGCTCCTTTACATGTTGATTTCTAGTTGATCTCCGGCAGCTATATAGTCAATGTTTTTGCCCATAATAGCTTTCAGACTTTTATAGGATTCCAATCCAGTACAGTGGCAGGTGTAATAATGCGCCTGTGTATCCAACAGGACCTTTCCAATCTTATCCACGATAATCGGATCTTCATTCTGTTTTGTCCCATGGTTATACAGATGAAATCCTCCAATAACAAAATCTGGAAGGAACCCTGTTTCTGCTTTGAATTGATCGATAATGTTAATGATTCCGTTGTGTGCGCAGCCTGCTACCAGCAGCTTTTTACCCTTGCTGTTTATGATCAGGTTTTGCTCATGCGCAAAATCATCCGGAACATACTCATCGCCGTCTTTCTTAAATAAATCCGCGTTACCAGAAGGGATAAGCCTTGTGGCTGCCACACCGGAAAATAGTGTAAGCTCTTGGTCAATGGTAAAGCGGTCAGAACAGTAAATGAATCGCTCATTCGGAGCAAGTGCCTCATCTAATCCGATATATGCCTTTGCGCTGCCTGGCCTGTTCGCGTAATGCTGTTCAAAAGCCTTTTTCTGCAAGTAAATTTTCGCCTTGCTATTAATGCCAAGAAATGTTTTCAAGCCACCACCGTGGTCATAGTGACCATGAGAAATGACAGCCAGATCAACCTTTGTTAAGTCAACTCCCAGCTTTTCGGCATTTTCAGCAAAAAGACCGCTTGCCCCTGTATCGAACAAGATCTTGTGCGTTTCCGTTTCGATATAAAGGCTTAAGCCGTGTTCGCTGCCAAGCTTCTGTGAGGATGTTGTATTTTCAGATAATACCGTTACTATCATGTGATTGGACCCTCACTTTCTTTTTTGAGCAACTTCATGGTGCTGTTGTAGACCTCTATTACTGCAATACCGGAAGGGCAATCGACCTCCACAATGGTTTGTCCGTTATTAATCGCTTTTACCGCGTTAGGGTCAAAGGGTATCCTTCCCGTAAACGGGAGACCTTTCGATTGGCAGAACTTCTCAATTTTTTCATTGTTTGCGGGATTCGTGTCGTACTTGTTGGTGCAGACACCAATTTTTGTCTGGAACGTTTCCGCGGTTTTTATAATGCGTTCCATGTCACTGATCCCTGATATTGAAGGCTCTGCGACAATCAATACCATATCAACGCCACTGAGAGAGGCGATAACGGGACAGCCAATGCCCGGTGAGCCATCGATAACAGCCAGCTCAGTATCTGGCAAAGCTGCAGCCTTCATTTGCTTCTTCACCTCGGTTACCAGCATTCCTGAGGTACCGCTTCCCATTTTTAACTGGGCCGTCGAAAAGACTTTGTGGTCGTCAGCATAGAGCATGAGCTCTCCAGCAACAGCGGGTTTTAAGCTCACAGCGCCTGCAGAGCAGATCGCTTCACAAACACCGCAGCCTTCGCAGGCAAACGGATCAACCGTAAATCCCTTCTCGAATGAAATGGCATCGAACCTGCAATTCGCTTTACAGAGTCCGCATGCAATACATGTAGCTGCATCAATATAAGCTTTTGGCATTCCGAAATAGTCTGTCCGTTCAGGCTCAGCGTTCTGTGCCATGACAAGATGAAGGTTAGGCGCATCCACATCACAATCGGCACAGGCTTTGGCCTGTGAAAGTTTTATGAAGGCACTGGCTATCGTTGTCTTCCCAGTACCGCCTTTACCGCTAAGGATTAACAGCTGTTTCATGCTGCACCTCCTTCTTCACCGATTCAAGCAAAGTGGAGAACAAGACCTTAAATCGCTCACTTTTCCACGCAACGATCTCAGCATCAGAATTCAGCATTCCCAGCTCATTATCAAACGGAATCCGACATAATATCGGGATGCTTTTTTCTCCACAGAAGCTTTCAGCAGGATTTTCTCCCTCAAGACATTTGTTCAGAACGACGCCGTGGGGCTTGCCAAAAAGCCTGACTAGATCATAGACCATGTTGAGATTATGTACACCAAACACTGTCGGTTCAGCAACCAATATGCAATAGTCCGCATCTTTAATGCTTTCCATGACGATGCAGGCGCTTCCAGGGGGACAATCTATGAAAACTGGTTGATCCTTTAATGCTGTACTTTCTTCCAAGAGCTTTTTTATGATTGGTATCCCGGATGCTTCACCAGTGTTTAAAATTCCAGTGGTAACTGTCACATCGCGAGAAACGCCTTTTTGAACTTTTCCAATTACCTTCTTCTTTTCACTGATTGCCTTTTCCGGGCAGAGCAGCATACAGCCTCCGCAGGAATGACAGATCTCTTCAAAAACCACTGGCTTGTTTTTTATGAAGGCAAGTGCATTGAATTTGCAGAAATCAACGCACTTTCGGCAGCCGGTGCAGAGGATTTCATTGACGACAGGTATTTTGACTGCGATATCCTGCTCATCAACAATTTCTGGTTTGAAAAACAAATGTCCATTGGGCTCTTCGACGTCACAGTCGATATATAAGGAATTTTTAGCAATTGCTGCAAGATTGACTGAAACCAGTGTTTTGCCTGTGCCGCCTTTTCCACTAAGCACAGCTATTCTCATGGTCTTATTTCTCATGACCGTGGAATCCCGGATGAAATTCACTGAGAAGCGGGAGCTGCTCAGTCGAAAACGCATCAATGTTTTGCTGAGCTGTTCCTGAAATAGATTTATAGATCAAGACCTCTGCTTTGCGCAAAACTTCCTCAGCATTTTCGCCGCATCGCGGGGTAATCAGTGCATTAGCCTCGTGGTCAGCAATCACTTGTGCTGCCTTGATTCCCGCACCGCCCTGACTGGTAGCTGCACTATTATCCAGGAAAGAGCCTTCTTTTGTTTCTGTATTATAGAAAAGAAAATATGGTGCCCGCCCAAATGACGGACATACCCCTGATTCCATGCTTTTTTCATCTACTGGTATGGCTATTTTCATATGAATCCTCCGTTCTGATTAACCCTATTTTTGACTAAAGGATCAGTTATAATCCAGCATTGTCTGCTCTGAGTCTTTAAACAATTCCGGTGCTAACTCTTTCATCGATTTTCCCCAAAATGACATTTTTTCGTGATCAGAAAAATACTTCTGTGGAATAGGGTGCGTACCGACCACAACCGGAATGTAATAGTGTTTTTCCAGAAATTCTTTGAATACCTTGATTCGAGGGCATGGAGGATACCCAACAACCAGTCCTGTTGCCAGGTGAATTGCTTCGGCTCCGTTTTTTATCATTTCTGCCGGGACGTATTCAACATTTCCTCCCGGACATCCACCGCATTGGGAATATCCAACAATTTGAATCTCTTCATCAAGAGGATAGATTGAAAACCCTCCCGCATGCTCCTTAGCCGCCCGAAAGCATTTCCCGCCTCCGCAATTTTGATACCGTCCGCAGATAATAATCCCGATTTTTTTCATTCAGCCACCTCCGACTAACTACTCTAGATTAATCTTCTCCTGGATTTCTGCCGCACCTGTGCCTCCGGCACTGGCCGCCTCCGCAGCCCTCTGCAATTCCATTACAAAGTTGATATTCTCCACCCTCAATAAAAAGTATCTTCCCATTAACCAAAGACTGAGCGATTTTTTTTCGTGCTTCAAAGTAAATTCCTTGAACAGTTGTACGCGATATATCCATTTGGCTGGCACACTCTTCCTGTGTGAGCCCTTCTAAATCGATCAGTCTGATCGCTTCATATTCATCTACAGTCATATTGATCGAATTAGCAGCGTTTCTTGGGGAGTCAAGAGGCCCGAAGCGACTACTATCAGGCAAGCAGCAAACCTTTCTCCATTTTCTTGGTCTTGGCATTAAATATTCACCTCACTTGTCAACAAAAATAACCAGAGAATCCTCCGGTTATTTCTGTTTCTCTTACAGATTTTCAAGTTGCTTATCAATAACATCAAGCCTGCTTTTTAGGATATCCTTTTGTTCTTGAAGCACCTCTTTTTGAGTTTTAGAAGAGTCCTGATTTAATCCAATTCCTCGGCCAAAGCCTCGTCCAAAACCGCGTCTGCGTCCGAGTCCCATTCCCATTCCTTGTCCAAAGCCACCACCAATATTTGCTGCATTGGCATCTGCACACGGGCCTAAGCCTCTTCCTGTCATTGATCCTGCGCCCATTGGGCCAGTTCCATTTCCTCTTGGCATAATTTTCACCTCCTTATAGTTTCCGACATATGCCGCTTTCAATTCTTAGTATATGCCATTTCCGACATATGTCAATAACTATTTTTAAAATATCGATTTTATTTTAGAAATTTCAGAAATAGGGTTTAAAAACCCTTTCTAAATGTCATGGCTTATGAGAGGGACTTTTATCTTCTCATAAAAGCGATCTTTGACAACTTCATATAGGAGAACCGGATACCTTTGGTGTATGAGCCGAAAGGACAAGCCAAGTGGCAGGTACGCGATGACCTTCAATTCAGAAGAGAGCGATAAATACCCTTGCCTCATGCTGATTGTGGCAGATCAGCTGGCCATGACCTTGTGCACCAGATAATGATACTTCCGTATAGTCACAGTCCGAGCGTGATCAAACCGTCGCAGGCAATGAGTACGGCCCGCCATCAGAATGGAGGGATGTGAAAGTCCTATGAAAGCGTGAAGCCCACGTTTGTCCGGTCCATCCACAGACTCAAGAATCAAATAAGCAGCCGCATCATGAAAAACCCCGCAAATTAATGCGGAAAGATTGATTCATGATGCGGCTGTTTTCTATTTCTATTAAGTGAAGGGAGGTTTTTGCATGAGCAATACTTTATCCAGCAAGGAAGCCTACAACCTCATGCTCAAAGATTATCCCGACGTGATGAATATTGATCAAATGTGTGAAATCCTTGGTGTCAGCACCAAGACAGGTTATAAGCTCCTGAAAAATGGTGAAGTGACCTTTGTCAAAATTGGGCGTAACTATCGCATCCCCAAAGCGCACATCATATCATATCTCAGAGTCGGTAATGAGCAGTCGTCAATTTGAACCTCCACAACATTGCACGAGAGAACTTGTCCGTGATACGCTCAAAGTGTCAACGGCAGGTAATCGGGGCTACAAACAAAGGAGGTTTTATAATGGTAGCAGGACACCTGCAAGAAAAGAATGGCTATTTCTACATGGTACTTACCTATAAGGACCATGAAGGAAAGCGCAAGAGCAAATGGATTTCGACGAAGTTGCCTGTAAAAGGAAATAAAAAACGAGCGCAGGAATTACTCCAGGAAGAGCGGAAGACTTTCGTACCTGATATCCCTGTTCCGACAGAAGACATGCTTTTTCATGAATTTCTTCAACAGTGGTTGGAGATAGCCAAGAGCACGATTCAACTTTCGACTTACGCAAGCTATGCTGGGATGTGTAAATCGCCAATCCTTCCATACTTCAAAGAAAAGGCAATCAAACTGATTGATCTGAAGCCGAAGGACATCCAGGATTTTTACACACTTCAGCTGAAACGAGTGAAGGCCAGCACAGTGATTCATTATCACTCGGTAATCCATAAAGCGCTGAAGTATGCCGTCAAGATTGATCTGATTCCGGTCAACCCGGCCAGCAAAATAGAACGGCCAAGAATGGAACGATTTGTCGGTAGCTTCTATGACAGCCATGAAGTAAACCAGCTGTTTGAAATAGTGAGAGGAAAAAATCTGGAACTACCAGTCCTTTTAGGAGCGTTCTATGGATTACGCAGAAGTGAGATTGTAGGTCTCAAGTGGAGCGCCATTGACTTCAACAATAATTCTTTAGTGGTTAAGCACACCGTCACATCATTTTCCATTGATGGGAAGCACATGATCCATGCGTCGGACTCTACAAAAAATAAGTCCAGCATGAGGACACTACCACTAGTTCCAGCCTTCAAAGAGAAACTTCTTGCAGCTAAAGAACGGCAGGAAACCAATCGGAAGCTTTGCGGAAGATCCTACAGTAAAGACTACCTGGACTATATTTGTGTCAACGAGCTGGGTATCAGGCTTCGGCCAGAATATTTAACGAATGCTTTCCCAAAGCTTTTGGAGGACAATGGACTCAGAAGGATACGCTTCCACGATCTCAGACACAGCTGCGCAAGCTTACTGCTGGCAAACAACGTATCGATGAAGCAGATCCAGGATTGGCTAGGCCATAGTGATTTTTCAACGACGGCCAATATTTACGCTCATCTGGATTACAATTCAAAGATTTCATCAGCACAAGCCATGATCGAGGGACTGAATTTCGTCATTGAAACGACAAAGGAGGTAGAGCAAAACAATGACTCAGTCTGAGCAAAAAATGCAAAAAACAAGTGTTCTCTGCACACAACAGAAAAAAAGCGGCTTCCCTCAAACTGAGGAAAACCGCGGGTTTTCTGGCGGAGAAGGAGGGATTTGAACCCTCGCGACGGCTCAACACCGTCCTACTGCATTTCGAGTGCAGACCCTTCAGCCACTTGGGTACTTCTCCGTGCTATATCTCCAAACATCAGGTCTCAGAAATCCCTCGGAAAAAGGAGAGAACTAATGGAGAGAACTTGGGGTATTAAGTTGTCAAGGTGACTCAGCAAAGCTAGTCATATCAACTGTTTGAAGTTTTGGGCTTCCAGATATCGCATTCGGTTTCGAGTGCGGTGCCTTCGGCCGCTCAGCCATCTCTCCGTGTCAGATGCCTGCATGCAGATAATACGGTAGGATTATAACCGCGCCGGTCCGGCAAGTCAATGAAAAAATGAGTGCTTGCGGCTTTGCTGCAGGGCAAAGTCGAGCAGGACACCGCTGAGCTTGACACCTTCCGGATCAAAGCGCAGCTGGATGATGCCGGCCACTTTGCCGCGCTGCAGGGCGTCTTCAATGCGCAGGTGCGGGATGGCCGGGCTGGCTGGATTACGGTTCGTCGCGCTTTCCGTCAGGCCGGGCGGATGTTCGCTGATCAGCGGCCGGTCGTAGAAAATGGCCTGATCCGGCCAGGCCAGGCAGTCGGCAATGGCAAATTCGTTCGAGTAGAGGATCAGGGTCTGGCTGTCCCAATGCTCAACGCGCCGCAGCTGATCAGCATAACGCAGATAAAAACGGGCCTTGTCCGGCTGAAGCTGAAAATGTTCAGCCAGGCCAGCCCGCAACAGGCCATTCAGGCAAGCTGCCTGTTCGCGTTTGTTCAGCAGCCGCCAGGCCGGATGGTCGGCATACAGATTCCCAAGCTGACGATTGATGACCAGGCGATAAGCCAGCAATGTACGGGCATCCAGCTCATTTTGCGCCAGGAAATGGCGCAGCAATTCAGCCTGGATGGCAGGCGAGGCTGTTTGCAGCAGCTTGCCGAACAGTTCATGGGCGCCCGGGAAAAGGCTGGCCGGACCAGCCAGAAAGATCTGGCTGGCCAGGTCCCTGACCAGTGCAGAATCAGGTTCGAGCTGATACTGCTGTATAAAACGGGCCAAAGTCCAGCCGGTACTGACCAGCCCGGCTTCGAGCTTTTTCAGCCAATTCCGGGAATTCGGCGCGGCCAGCCGGGTAATCAGCGGCAGGGCACCGGGACGCTGGTCCCGGGACTTTTCCTGCTTGATCTCAAGAATTGTACAGAGCAACGTTAACGCGCGCGCGACCGGGGGGCAGGGATAATGCTGCTGCAAGGTATGCCAGCCATAATGGTACAGGGACTGACTGGCCCGCTCGCGTATAATCAGATTCAGCCGGCTGATCTGACGATGGGCCAGACCCGGCTGGGCCAGGCCTGGGAAAACAACCGCCAGCTGACGACCGGACAAGGTGCGGGCCAGGGCCAGCACTTCAGTTGTCTGGGTTGCCTGGTCAATCAGGGCCAATAAAGCCTGGATGTCTGTCTGTGCTGTCTCCCGGGCCAATTCGCCGGGCAAGCGCACCCGCTGGGAAACAAAACGCAGTGACGTCTGAAATACAAAAATCGGCTGGCTTTGCCAGATGACAGCCGGATCCACCCTGGCGGCCGATAATAATGAGACAGCTGGATAAGCTGGCGACGCAGGCTGCGCCACGCTCGCAGCTCGCACCGCAGGCGCCGGATAAGTCGCCGGCGCAACGGAGTACAGGCCGTCCGTATTCAGTGACGCGGCTGATGCAGCGGGTTGAGCTTTGAAAAGCGCCGCGGATGCAGCAGGTGAGGCAGGTGCTGCAGATGAAGCAGGTGCTGCGGATATTGCGGGATCCGGGGCTGGCCTTGCGGTGACATGCTGAATGATCGGCTGTTCCGGTGGTGCAGCGTCAGCCGTCATGGCCGCACCAGCCGCACCAGCCCCATCAAGCGCATCAGCGGCATCAGCTGCACGGACCGCTTCAACGGTCAGGGTGCCAACCGGCCGAACTGGTTGTGGCGCCACCGGCAGGCTCTGTGGATTGCGATTCCTCGTTTTCATGCACGTGCCTCCGTCCGCCCGGGGAACAGGGGACTCAGTGATACTGGGGCCCCTGGCGCAGGACCGCCGGCAGGGCTTCCACGGCATCGCGGATTTCGGTGGTGGTGAAGGCCAGGCGTTCGACGACCTCGGCCAGCCCCTGATCAAACTGCTGCAGCGTATGGCCGACATACTGGGCTGTCTGCTGGGTAAATTGCGCCATGGCCTTTTCCAGCAACTGATTGAGCTCCAGGGACTGGCCGTGCAGCTGGCTGGCCTGGGCCGCTACCTCGCGGGTTTCACTGCGAACAGCAGCCAGCAGCTCGCCGAGGCGCGACTGCAGGCCGTTGCCCAGCAGCATGACCTGGTCCTGCAAGGTGGTCAAGTACTGATTGGCTGCTTCCTGTTGCTCGACGGCGATCTGGCGGCCGTTATCAAGGATCTGTGTGGCCTGCGTGACGGTCTGGGCCAGGATCGTCTGCTGGTTTTGCAGCTGGCTGGCCAGGTTGGCCAGGCTGTCATTCAATGAAAATGCCTGGCCGGAATAGAGCTGGCTGATGCGTTCGCTGATCTGGCCGAGATCGGCGATGTTGTCACCGGCCTTGGCAAAGCCTTCGCTGAGCTGGACGCTGACCAGGTTCATCTGGCGCAGCGAGGTCTGGGTATCGGCCAGCATGGCGGCCGACTCGCGGTGGACAGCCTCCATCGCCCCCAGGGCATACTCGACGTAATTCTTGACATCGGTCATCAGGGCGGCCATCCGGCTGATTTCGGCATGCGCGGGCGCCATCTGGGTCGTTATTTCCGTCGTCATGGTCCGGGAAAATTTATCTGCCAGCTCAGCCATGCCCTGGTCCTGGCGTTCCGTGATCCCGGTCGCCAGCTGATGCAGGGTTTCAGTCGACTGCCGCAGCAGGGGATTGACAGTCTCGCCAAGAACCAGCTCGACACTCTGGCGAAAGCCGGCGACAAGCTCAGCGTTGGCCAGTTTGTCGGTCGTTTCGGTAAAACGGGCCAGGATCTGTTCCAGACGCTGGTCATGGGCATGAAACGTATCAATCAGCAGGGCCAGTCCGGATTGTTCGCTGAAAACCGGGACGTGACGGCTGAGGCTCAGGCAAAGCTTGTGCAGTTCACCGCGGATCAGGGCAGCGGTTGTCCGGACCTGGCCGGCCAGCAGGGCGGCAGTCGCCAGCCCGACAATCAGTGGCGGCCACGGCAAAAAGGCTGCCAGGTCCGCCTGTTCGACCGGCAAGAGAACCCGCAGCAGCAGGGCGATCAGGGCGGCGAACAATCCGCTGGAAAAAAGGCTGATCGCCGGCTGGTAGCTGAGGCTGGAACGACGCAGGCCGCTGAAAAGCTGATCAAGCCTGAACTCGCGGGCCGGATCAGGCAGCCAGCGCTGCTGATAGAGGACCTCATGGTCCCGGTAGAGCCGGGCAAAGGCCTCGCTCAGTTCAGGCGACGCACAATGGCGGAACAGATCGGCGATATCCGGCAGCAGCTCGATGTCGAAGGCCTGGAAACGTTCGATCTCATTGCTGAGCGTGACCAGATCCGGCAGGACCTGCCGCCGTGTCCCGGTTAGCAGCAGGCTGTAGATCAGCCAGCCCGCCAGCAGCAGCAGCGGAATGATAAACGAGACCAGCCAGTGCAGAACTGGCAAGCCGAACAACTGGCCGTCCAGGATGGCCAGGCTCGCGACAGGGATCAACAAGGTGACACTGCTCATGGGGCAAGCCTCCAAAATCAATATCAGCAATGGTCCGGATCAGCGTCGGATCCGGTTCAATACCAGTCCGGAAACCATTTGGATCAGCGATCGGTTGCGGTTGTCGGGCAAACAGTCCCCGGCCCGGGCTGTCAGGCGGATGCAGGATTCAGGGGCTGCAGGCTGTCCGGTACAAACAGGCCGTCCTTGCGGATCAGGACATCGTCGAACCAGATCTCGCCTCCGCCGTATTCGGGACGCTGGATACTGACCAGGTCCCAATGCACCGTCGACTGATTGCCATTTGGCGCCTCATCATAGCAGGCTCCCGGCGTCAGATGGAACGAACCGCTGATTTTCTCATCGAACAGGGTATTGCAGAAGGGCTGGCGGATCAGCGGATTGAACCCCAGCGAGAATTCGCCGATGTAGCGGGCCCCCTCGTCGCTGTCAAGGATCTCATTGAGCCTGCTGCTGTGCTGGTCAGCGGTGGCCTGGACAATTTTGCCGGCGGAAAACTCAAAGTGAATGCCGGAAAAGGTCGTGCCCCAATAGATGGATGGTGTGTTATAGGTGATAAAGCCTTCGATCGAGTCCCGCACCGGTGCTGTAAAACATTCACCGTCCGGGATATTGTATTCGCCGGCGCAAGGGATGGCTGGCAAGCCCTGGATGGAGAAGCGCAGGTCCGTACCCGGGCCGGTAATCCGCACCCGGTCGGTGCGGGCCATCCATTCCATCAGCGGCTGGATGTGAGTGCGCATCGCTGCGTAGTCGACATTGGATACATCCAGGCAAAAATCAAAATAATCTTCAAATGCCATGCCGGCGCGCTGGGCCTGGGCTGGTGTCGGGTATTCAAACAAGACCCAGCGGCGCTGATTGATCAGGAAATCGCGCAAGGGCTGCGCCACCTGGGCATCGAGGCGCCGGACCGCGGCTGGTACGCCGGCCAGTTCCTGGTCATTGGCGTAGGAGCGGATGGCAATATTGCCGACCAGGTCCTGGTACTTGTACATCGACCAGTCTGCCTTGCGCTTGAGGAAGTCCTGGCTGGCCTGCTGGTCAACGGGGTCGATCAGGGCCAGCATCTTGCGGGTCAGCTCCATGCTGGTCAGGTCGACGCTGGCAAAAGCCCTGATCCGGCGGGCTTCGTCCAGCAGTGCACTGACAAGCGGCAGGGCAGCCGTGTCAGCCGTAATATTGAAAGCTTCACCGGGCCTGATTCTCAGGGAGTGGCTTAGCATCAGGTGGGCCAGGGCATCAAAGCGTGGATCGTGCATAGATACCTCGTGCATCGTAAATATAGTATAGATACCGGAATGGATTGTCGGCAACTGGCAAACGGCAATATTGGCTATTATAGCATAATCCATCATAAAAATCAGACCCATCCGGACCCGAAGCTGCGAGCTGGCCGGGTCAGGCCGGGTCTGATTGCGATAATAATAAGATGCTGCCATCGGCCGCGCACCATGGCCATAGCGGTCGGGGTCTGGCCGGATCTTGTCAGCGGCCGCGCAGCAGGGTGGCTGTCGCCTGCAGGGAGGCCGGATCCTCGACATTGCCGAGAGTCGCGCCGCTGATGATCTTCTTGATCAGGCCGGACAAGGTCTTGCCGGGGCCAAATTCGATAAAGAGATCAGCGCCGGCCGCCGCCATCGCCTGGATCTCGCTGGTCCACTGGACGGGGCTGCACATATGAGCCGCCAGGTAAGCCGGCCAGTCCGTATCAGTCGCCAGCAGGGCGCCGGTCCGATTGCTGTAGAGGGCACCATCCGGCTGGCCAAAGGTCAGCTGGCTGGCAAAAGCCTGCAGGCCATCGGCGGCCGGCTGCATGAAACGGGTATGGAAAGCACCATTGGCCTTGATCTGGACGGCCCGCTTGGCACCGGCAGCCTTGAGGGCCTCAGCCGCCTGGGCAGCCGCCTGCTCGGTACCAGCGATGACGACCTGGCCGGGGCAGTTGAAATTGACGGCGTAGACTTGGTCAGCCAGCTGCGGCGCGGCCAGGGTTGCCTGGATTTTGGCCTCGTCCAGACCGAGAATGGCATACATGGCACCGGGATTGGCCTCGGCTGCTGCCTGCATCAGGCGCGAGCGCTGATCAACCAGGCGCAGGACATCGGCAGTCGGCAGGACACCGGCTGCCCCGAGAGCACTGTATTCACCCAGTGAGAAACCGCCGAAAGCCAGCGGTCCGGCCAGCCTGACCTCCGCCCGCAGGGCCTGCCAGCTGGCCAGGCTCAGCGTCACGATCGCCAGCTGCGCATAGCGGGTCTGGGCCAGCATGGCTTCGTCAAGATTCAACAGGTCGAGACTGAACAAATCGGCTGCTTCGGCATAGACCTGCCGGGCCAAACCGCTTTCCTGGCACAGTTTTTGGCCCATTCCCACAAATTGGGCGCCTTGTCCGGCAAAAACACAGGCAATCATGTTAAATACCTACCTTCTTGACAATTTCCGGCCAACCCGGTACACTATAACTATATTTTGACCATCAAAATATTTGACATTCCAATGATAACGTTTTAAGACTATCTGATTTGGCTTGGAAAATCAAGCCCGGAGGCAACAGATGCAGAAAATTAAAATCATCGGGACTGGTAACTACCTGCCGGAAACAGTAGTGACCAACCAGATGTTTGCCGAGATTGTCGAGACCAACGACGAGTGGATCACGACACGCACGGGCATATCCGAACGCCGCCTGTCATCTGGCGAGCCGACCTGGTACATGGGAGCGGAAGCAGCCCGCAAGGCGCTGGCCGTTGCCAATATTTCACCCGATGAGATTGATGTCATTGTTGCGACCACCATTACCCCCGACTATTATACACCATCTACGGCCTGCATTATCCAGGATGAGCTCAAGGCCACCCGGGCGTTCTGCTTTGATATCAACGCCGCCTGCACCGGTTTTGTTTATGCTTTTGACCTGGCTGCCCGTTACCTGCTCAGTCCGGATATCAATCATATCCTGATCGTCAGCAGCGAGAATATCAGCAAGATCGTGGATTACAGTGATCGTTCGACCTGTGTGCTTTTTGGCGACGGGGCCAGTGCCGTGCTGGTCAGCCGCGGTGAGCCGGACGACGGCAGCGTGCTGCTGGCCAGCGTACTGGGTGCCGAGGGTGCCAACGGCCGCTTCCTGACGAGCAAGGCGCTGGAGGTCGGTCATCCGTTCCTGCCCGGTGAACGGGTATGGGCTGATCGCTTCGGGCATACCAGCGGCCGTTTTGTCAGCATGGTCGGCCAGGAAGTTTACAAGTTTGCTGTACGGGCCATGACCGATTCAATTATCAAGGCCGCAGACAAGGCGCAGATCGCGCTGAGTGATTTGCGTTTCATTATTCCGCACCAGGCGAATTCGCGCATTGTGGAGGCGGCTGCCAGGCGGATGAAAGTGGACGCCCACCAGATGATTTCGCGGATGGCCGAGTTTGGCAATACCTCTTCGGCCAGCATCCCGATCTGCCTCGACGAGCTGATCCGCTCCGGCCGCCTGCAGCGTGGCGAAAAAGTTGCCGTCAGCGGCTTCGGCGGTGGCCTGACCTACGGCGCGGCGATCTTTGTTTATTGATATTCCAAATTTCTTGCTTGCCAGGTTCCGGCTCTGCTGACTCTGTAAAATCTGCCAATCAGCCAGCAGCCATATCTGATATCTGGACAGGATGATCTGGCAGATCATCACGGGAGGTTATTATCATATGAATGTTCTGATTACCGGTGGATCACGCGGCATTGGCGCCGCGATTGCCCGCCATTTTGCTGCCGGGGGCCACAATGTTGCCCTGTCCTATCTGGGCTCGGCCGAGAAGGCCGCGGCTGTGGTCGCTGATTGCCAGGCGGCCGGCGTATCGGCCGTTGCCATCCAGGCTGACGTCAGCCAGGAAGCGGACTGTCAGCGCCTGCTCAAGGAAGCCAGGGCGGCAATCGGTCCGATTTCTGTGCTGGTCAATAACGCCGGCCTGACGAAGGACGGCCTGGCCATGCGCATGAGCACCAGCCAGTGGGACCAGGTCATTGCCACCAATCTGACCGGTACGTTCCTGATGTGCCGGGCGATCCTGCCGGACTTGCTCAAAGCCCGGGCCGGCCGCATTATCAATCTCACTTCGGTGGCCGGCCTCTATGGCAATGCCGGCCAGGTCAACTATGCTGCGTCCAAGGCCGGCGTTATCGGCCTGACCCAGACCCTGGCTAAAGAAGTCGGCAGTCGCGGCATTACCGTTAATGCAGTCGCGCCTGGTTTTATTGAAACGGATATGACCAATGTCCTGTCCGAAGCGCTCAAGACAGCTGCCCTGGCCAAGATCGGCCTGGGCCGCTTCGGCCAGCCGGAAGATATCGCTGCTGTTGTCAGTTTCCTGGCCTCCCCGGGTGCGGCTTATATCACCGGCCAGGTGATCGAGGTCTCCGGGGGCCTGACGCTCTGACCAGCAGGTGCACCGGCGCCCGGACATAACAGGCGCACCGTCAAACTGACCCGCTGGCCCGCCGGCGTACCGCCACGCTCATGCACGGACATCAGGACTGACAGAATGGTACGCCCGCCCGCTTGTATACTGGCGTACTGATACAATGATGCACCGATATCCTGAACTGCGGTTGCACGGCTGGCTTTCACCGGTTGACCGGCAATCAGGCAACAGGTTGACAAGTAGATCGGTAGTTTGGCAGACCATCTAGCAGAAGATAAATAGATGTAGAAGAAGTGGTTGAAAAATAGGAGGACTCCTGCATGTCTGAAACGAATTTTAAGAATCGCCGCGTCGTGATTACCGGCATGGGCGTCATATCGCCGATCGGCCTGGATACGCCCAGTTTCTGGGATTCGCTGATCAATGGCCGGTCCGGCATCGCTCCCCTGCAGCACGTTGATCTGGAAGGTCAGGAGGTCAGCGTCGGCGCTCAGCTGAAAGGCTTCAATCCCCTGAATTACATGGATCGCAAGGAAGCCCGCCGCATGGATAAGTACTGTCAGTATGCCATGGCTGCGACCAGGGAAGCGCTGCAGATGAGTGGCCTCGATATCGCCGCGACTGACCCGTTCCGGGTTGGCACCATCATCGGCAGCGGCATCGGCGGCATTGAGACCATGGAAAATGAATATAAAAAGCTCTACCTGGGCGGCGGCGCCAGCCGGATTTCCCCCCTGTTCATCCCGATGATGATCACTAACATGGCTGCCGGCCGGGTCTCCATGGAATATGGCACCAAAGGGGCCAATTACTGCGTCACGACCGCCTGTGCTTCTGCGACTCATGCGATCGGCGAGGCCTTCCGGTCCATCAAATACGGTCATCTCGACGCCTGCATCGCCGGTGGTGCGGAAGCCCCGATCTGCCGCATCGCCCTGGCCGGTTTCAACAATATGACAGCACTGACCCGCGAGTCTGATCCGGCCAAGGCCTCGGTGCCGTTTGACACCCGCCGCAGCGGCTTTGTCATCGGTGAAGGCGCCGGGATAATCATCATGGAGAGTCTTGACCTGGCCCTGGCCCGTGGTGCTAAAATAATCTGTGAAGTTGCCGGCTATGGCGCGACAGCTGATGCCTATCATATTACCAGCCCCGATCCGGACGGCGAAGGCGCGGCGATGGCGATGAAGCTGGCTATCAGCGAAGCCGGTGCCCAGCCGGAGGATGTTGACTATATCAATGCCCACGGCACCAGCACCCCGCTCAATGACAAATACGAGACCATAGCCATCAAGAAAGCCCTTGGCCCGGCCGCCGCCAAGGTCGCCGTCAGCTCGACCAAGTCGATGACCGGTCACCTGCTGGGTGCCGCCGGCGGTGTTGAAGCCATTGCCATGGCCCTGGCCCTGCAAAATGACATCATGCCCCCAACCATTGGTTATGAGAACCCCGATCCGGAATGCGACCTGGACTACATCCCGAATACCGCCCGCAAGGCTACGGTCCGCCTGGCCCTGAGCAACTCGCTGGGCTTTGGCGGCCATAACGGCACCCTGTGCTTCAGAAAATGGGAGGATCGCGCGTGAACATTGCAGATATCAAGGAACTGATGGAAAAAATGGCCCAGACCGGCCTGACCCAGGTCGAGTTTGAGACAGAAGGCAGCAAGCTGCGCCTCGAACGCAACCAGCCGGTCATCGTCCATGCCGCCCCGGGTTCAGGCGAAGGCGCACACATGATGAGTGCGCCGTTCAACTACGCTTATCCGGCTGCGCCATCACCGGCTGCTGAGCCGGCTGCCCCGGCCGCCCCGGCTGAACCGGAAGAACTGCCGGGTCACATCGTGACTTCGCCGGTTGTCGGCGTCTTTTACGCCGCGCCCTCGCCGGACAGCGACGCGTTCGTTTCCGTCGGCTCGAAGGTCGAGGTCAAGTCACCGCTATGCATCATTGAAGCGATGAAACTGATGAATGAAATCACCAGCCCATGGGAAGGTGTCGTCCTCGAAATCCTCGTGGAAAACAAGCAGCGCGTTGAATATGGCCAGCCGCTGTTCCGGATCGGGAGCGTATAACATGTTGATGAATCAGGCGGAGATCAAGCAGATCATTCCCCATCGCGAACCGTTCATTCTCGTCGATGAAGTGGAAAGCATGACTGAGACCAGCATTGTCGCCTACAAACACGTGACAGGCGAAGAAGACTTTTTCCGCGGCCATTTTCCGGCTTATCCGGTCATGCCCGGTGTCCTGATTGTCGAAGCCCTTGCCCAGGCCGGTGCCATCTGCATCCTGAGCAAGGACGAGTTCCGGGGTAAAATCGCCTTTTTCGCCGGCATTGACAAAGTCCGCTTCAAGCATCAGGTCGTGCCCGGCGAGACCTTGCGCCTGGAAGTGACCCTGACGAACATGCGCGGCAGTATCGCCTTTGCTACTTGCAAGGCTTATGTCGGCAACAAGCTGGCGACGTCGGCAGAAATCATGTGCGCCATCGGAGGCTGATCATGTTTAACAAAATCCTCATCGCCAATCGCGGCGAAATTGCCGTGACGATCATCCGGGCCTGCCGGGAAATGGGTATCCGCACGGTTGCGATCTGTTCTGAAGCGGACAAGACAGCCCTGCATGCCCAGCTGGCTGATGAATGTCTCTGTATTGGCCCGGCTGCAGCCAAGGAAAGCTACCTCAATCCCCAGGCGATCCTGACCGCCGCGACCATCACGGAAAGTGATGCGATTCACCCGGGTTTTGGCTTCCTCTCGGAAAATGCCGCTTTTGCCCGGATGTGCACCAAGTGCGGCGTTACCTTTATCGGCCCGACCGACCGGGTCATCGAGCGGATGGGCGATAAAGCAACCGCCCGCCAGACGGCGATCGAGGCCGGTGTACCGGTTATCCCCGGCACAGTCGGCATTGTCGGCACCCTGGCCGATGCGCTCAAGGCCGCTGCCGAGATCGGTTATCCGGTCATGATCAAGGCTACATCCGGCGGCGGCGGGCGCGGCATGCGCATTGCCCGCGACCATGACGAGCTGCCGGGTGCTTTCCAGACCGCCCGCGCTGAGGCGATGGCGGCCTTTGGTGACGATCGCGTCTATCTTGAGCGTTTTGTCAAGGATCCCCGCCACGTTGAGATCCAGCTCCTGGCTGATCATCATGGCAATGTCATCCACCTCGGTGA
Organism: uncultured Oscillospiraceae bacterium; assembly: GCA_964450865.1. Taxonomy (GTDB): domain Bacteria; phylum Bacillota; class Clostridia; order Saccharofermentanales; family UBA5734; genus CAYVHB01. The sequence goes on from CAYVHB010000009.1 coordinate 20,138, forward strand.
ACGTGACTGCTCGATTCAGCGGCGCAATCAGAAAATCCTCGAGGAAGCCCTGTCACCCTTCGCGGATGACAAGCTGCGTGGTGAAATGGGCGCCGCCGCGGTCCGCCTGGCCCAGCATGTCGGCTATACGGGTGTTGGCACGATTGAGTTCCTCGTCGATTCAGACCGCAATTTCTACTTCATGGAAATGAACACCCGTATCCAGGTCGAGCATCCGATCACCGAAGCTGTGACGGGTACCAACCTGATCCAGGAACAGATCAAGGCGGCAGCCGGCGAAGTCCTGACGCTGACCCAGGCTTCGATTCAGTTCCATGGCCATGCGATTGAATGCCGGATCAATGCCGAGGACCCGAACCATGGCTTCCGGCCTTCCCCGGGCACGATCCGCAGCCTGCACGTCCCCGGTGGTCCCGGTGTGCGCGTTGACAGCGCCATTTACCAGGGCTACACCGTACCGCCCTATTATGATTCGCTGCTGGCCAAGCTGATTGTCACGGCTCCAACGCGCCCCGAGGCGATTGCCCGCATGCGCCGGGCCCTGATGGAATTCATGATCAGCGGCGTCGAAACCAACATCGACTTCCACCTGGCCATCCTGCGCGATCCCGACTTTGTTGCCGGCCATTACAACATTGGCTACCTCGGCCTCAAGCTGGATGCGCTGCTTGGCCAGATGAATCCTTATCGGAAGGAGAATTGACGCATGGTTGTGGATGTCCTCAAACAGATGCGCGAACGCCTGGAGATTGACTCAGCCCACCAGCAAGCGCAGAAGTCTGATAAAAAGAAGGTCTATGCCTACACCACGCCCATTCCCGATGACCTGTGGATCAAGTGCCCGAACTGCAACGGCATCATGTTCCGCGAAGATTTCGAGAAGGCCGGCCAGGTCTGTACCATTTGCGGCAATCACTACCGCATCGACAGCCGCCAGCGGATCGCCCAGATCTGTGATGCCGGCACCTTCAGCGAATTCGACGCCGGGCTGGCCAGCCTGAATCCGATCGATTTTGCCGGTTATCCGGAGAAGCTGGCCCAGCTGCAGAAGCAGACCGGCCTGAAGGACGCGGTCGTGACCGGCCGCGGCCAGATCAACGGCCAGGACTGCCTGCTTGCGGTCATGGACGGCCGTTTCATGATGGGCTCGATGGGCTCGGTTGTCGGCGAGAAGATCACCCGGGTCTTTGAAAAAGGTATCGAGCTGCACCTGCCGGTTATCACGTTCTCGGTCTCCGGCGGAGCCCGCATGCAGGAGGGGATCATTTCCCTGATGCAGATGGCCAAGACCTCGGCGGCCGTTGGCCGTCTCCAGGCCGCCGGCTTGCTCTATATATCGGTCATGACCGATCCGACCACCGGCGGCGTGACGGCCAGCTTTGCCAGCCTTGGCGATATTATTATCTCCGAGCCCGGGACCCTGATCGGCTTTGCCGGCCGCCGGGTCATTGAAGGGACAATTGCCGAAGCGCTCCCGGAAGGCTTCCAGCGCGCGGAATTTCTGCTGGAGCATGGCTTCCTTGACCTGATCGTGCCACGCAGCCGCATGAAACAGACCCTGGGCAACCTGCTGGCCCTGCACAGTGCCAAAGCCGCCGCACCTGTTGCCGCCGCGCCGGCTGCCACGCCGGCTGATCCGGCGGCCGTTGCCCCGGCTGATGCCGCGTCAGCTGCCGCAGCCAGTGATGACGCCCCGGATATTGCGATCAATACCCGGACCGGCTCCGAACGGCTCGATATCATCCGGCAGCGTAATCGTCCGGTCATATCCGACTATCTGCCGCTGATTTTTGACCAGGCCATTGAATTGCACGGCGATCGGGGGTTTAAAGACGACCTGGCGCTGTGGGGTGGCATCGGCAGCCTCAACGGCCAGGCGGTGACCATTGTCGGCCATCGCAAAGGCCGGACCATTGAGGAAAATACCCGGGCCAATTTCGGGATGCCCCATCCGGAAGGATACCGCAAGGCCCTGCGCCTGATGAAAGAAGCGGAGCGCTTCAACCGGCCGGTTATCTGCCTGGTTGATACCTCCGGCGCTTACTGCGGCGTTGGTGCCGAGGAACGCGGCCAGGGTGAGGCCATTGCCCGCAATCTGCTGGAAATGGCGCAGCTGAAGGTCCCGATCATCGTGGTTGTCATGGGTGAAGGCGGCAGCGGCGGAGCCCTGGCGATTGGTGTCGGCGACGAGCTGGCCATGCTGTCCAATGCTCTGTATTCGGTCATCTCGCCGCGCGGCTTTGCTTCCCTGCTGTGGAAGGATCCGACCCGGGAGCGGGAAGCGGCCGACAAGATCAAGATCACAGCCGAAGACCTCTCCCGGCTCGGAGTCTGCGACCAGATCATCGCCGAGCCGCCGGAGGGTGCCCATACCAACCTGTCCCAGACTGCAGCCAACATGCGCCAGTACCTGGTTGAAGCGCTCGCCCGCCAGACCGGCCAGACAGCGCAGGCCTTGCTGGACAAGCGCTACGCCAAATTCCGCAAACTTGGCTTCTATACCGAGACTTAATCTGCTAAAATAATCCTGACCTTACCGACACAACTTCCCAACCGGGGGGTTGTGTTTTGTTTGAAACATAACATTTCCCGCCCGGGCCCGTGCTTTGAGAAGAGCCTGGCGCACCCCGCCCGAGCCTGTGCCTTAGTAGCGATGCTTCATTGCTGTTGAATTATAATCGGAGGTATCTTCCATGACATCGAGACAGCTGTCCGTCGAATTCTTCCAGCACAACCGCCAGGCCTTTCTGAATCAGCTGGGCGAAGGTTCACTGGCCATCATCTGTTCCGGCCGGCCGCCGCGGAAAACAGCCGATGAAGATTACCCCCACTTTACCAATCGCAGCTTTTTTTACCTGACAGGCCTGGAGCAGGCGGACAGCGTGCTGCTGATATACAAGCACCCGCGGCACGGCCGCTGTACGCTGTTTATCGCCAGTCCGGATCCCCTGCACGAACGCTGGAACGGTCATCGCCTGACTCGCGATGAGGCAGCCGCCCGTTCTGGTGTTACCGATGTCGAATATCTGGAAGGCCTGGGCGGTGTGCTGATTGACCTGATTGAGACCGATCCGGTCCGCCTCTGGCTGGATCTGACGGCTGATAATTTCCAGGCCCATGAGATGTTCCAGTTGCTGGCCCGCCAGGCACCGACGCTCCAGCCCAATGATCTGTCGCCCATACTGACCCAGATGCGCATGATCAAACAGCCCGCGGAGCAGGTCCTGATCCGCGAAGCTGCCAAGCTGACGGGGGAAGGGATCCTGGCCATGCTGCAGGCCTGCCGGCCCGGAGTCATGGAGTATCAGCTGCGGGCCGAGTTCCACTACACCCTTGGCCTGGCGGGGTGCCTGGAGCCGGCCTTCCCGACCATTGTCGCCGCCGGTGAACATACCCTGTTTCTGCATCATCTGCACCCGACTGGCCAGGTCAAAGACGGTGACCTGGTCCTGGTTGACGTTGGCGCGACAGTCGGCGGTCTGTGCGCCGACATTTCCCGGGTATTTCCGGCCAACGGTCGCTTCAGTCCGCGCCAGCTGGCCTTGTATGAGCTGGTTCGCCGCTGCCAGGATACAGCCTTTGCCACCATCCGCCCCGGCATCCGGCTGGCTGAAATCAACGAAGCCTGCCGGGCGGTCGCCCGGGCTGGCCTGGTCGGGCTTGGCCTGATGGATGACACGGATAGTATCGGCGAATACTTCTGGCATGGCGTGTCCCATCACCTTGGCCTGGAAGTCCACGACGTCGGTAACCGCGAGGCTCTGTTGCAGCCGGGCATGGTCCTGACCGTCGAGCCGGGCGTCTATGTACCGGCCTGGTCGACCGGTTTGCGCATCGAAGACGACGTCGTCGTGACGGATGCCGGCTGTCATCTGCTGTCAGCCGGCATTCCGCGCGAAGCCGCAGAGATCGAAGCCCTGATGCAGGGCTGAATCCGCCGGATCGGCTATCATTTGACACCAGGTGGCACGCCGCCTGGCGTCCGCCAGGCAAAATGGCGCTGATTGCTGCCTCAGATATGCAGCCATTCGATGATCTGCCGTTTGTACTGCGTGAATTCGGCTGAAGTATTAAAGTCCAGGGCGCGCGGCCGGGGAGCGGCAATCATCAGCTCATGATCAATCCGCCCGGGGATGCCGGTCATGATATAAATGCGATTAGCCAGCAGAATGGCCTCATCAATATCATGGGTGATAAACAAGGTTGACATGCCGAGGGTATCAATCAGCTCCAGATACCAGCGATGGATCATCCGCTTGGTGATCGCATCGAGGGCACTGAAGGGCTCATCGAGCAGGGCGACCTCACTGGCGAACAAGTGGGTCCGCAGCAGCGCCGCCCGCTGGCGCATGCCGCCCGATAATTGCGCCGGATACTTTTGGGCGGTGCCTTCCAGGCCAAAGGTTTTGAAGAGGGCCAGGGCTGTCGCCCTGGCCTTTTTGAGTGCCTCGCCACGAATGACCAGTGGCAGGGCCACATTATCCAGCACTGTCTTGTAAGGCAGCAGCAGGTCTTTCTGCTGCATATAACTGATAAAGCCGGCCTGGCCGGTGATGTCAATGCCCTTGAGGCGCACGATTCCCTGATCAGGCGGCATCACCCCGGCAATGATGTTGAACAGGGTGCTTTTGCCCGAACCGCTGACGCCGAGCAGACCAACAATTTCGCCACGGTTCAGGGTAATGCTGATATCCTCGATAATCGGCTCACCCTGATAGCTCTTGGCGATGTGTTCAGTTTCCAGGACAATCTGCGCCATGCTTTTCCCTCGTTCTGTTGCGATCTGTTGCACGGGCGGCTACGGTGTGTTCTGCCGATTATGGGGCCAGGTAGTCATTGGTGAAGCCCTCTGCCGATTCCAGGGCCCGCGGTACCAGCTTGTTATCATACATCCAGGCATAGAAGCGATCCCAGCGCTTGGCGTCGATCAGGCCCCACTCGCTGACCTCAGCCTTGTACTGATCCTTCAGCCAGGCCTGACTTTGTTTAACCAGCTTGCTGTCCAGTTCCGGCGCGTTTTTCAGCAGCAGATCAGCGGCCGCATCGGGATTGGCAATGGCGTATTCATAGCCCTCGGCCGTCGCTGCCAGGAACTTTTTCGCGATCTCCGGATTTTGGGCCAGGTAATCAGTCGAAGCGGCCAGCACGGGTGTATAGAAATCCAGGGCCGGGTTGGCCTTGCCAAAATCAATGAAGTTGGTCTGCAAGCCGGCCAGCCCGGTGGCGATACCGTCCCAGGCATAGTAGATCCAGACCATGTCGACATCGGTCTGCAGGGCGGTGACAACGTCGGCGACGGTGTTCGGGACCATGCGGACCTTGGCATAATCACCACCATCGGCAGTGACCAGCGCACTCAGGATCGCCTTTTCAATCGGCGTATCCCAGGTGGCATAGACATGGTTCTGCATATCCTTCGGCGTCTTGATGTTTTTTGCGGCCAGCGAAATAATCCCGGATGTATTATGCTGGATCAGGGCGGCGATAGCCGTAACCGGCAGCGGACTGTCAGATGTCAGGGCAGCGGCGATTTCCTCCTGGAAAGAGACACAGAAGTCTGCCTTGCCGGCCGCAACCAGGGCCAGCGCGCCGCCCTCAGTAGGCTGGATAATTGAAACATCGAGTCCCTGCCGGGCATAATAACCGAGCTCCTTGGCTGCATACATTCCCGTATGGTTGGTATTGGGTGTCCAGTCCAGCAGCACCTGGACTTTCGTCAGTTTGGCCGGTGTCGTTTCTGGCGAACTGACGCTGGCTGTAGTACTGGTGGCGACCAGCGTGGCAGTCGGCTGGCAGGCGGTCAGCGGCAGGGCCAGCAGAACAAGCGCCAGCAACAAAGTCAGTAGTTTTCCTTGCTTTATCATTTCTCATACACCTCAAATTTATGTCTTTCACAGATCAAGTCTGACATGTGCCAATAGATTTTTGTTTTTCATAAACCGGTGGTTTTCCAATCCAGAGACTGATTGACACCGTGGAATAGTTTATCCCCCCGGTTTTCGTGGTGCGGTCATTGCTCCGCGGCCGGACGACTGCCGGCCAGATGATCGGCCTTCTCCCGGTTGATCCGCTGCCAGGGCGTCAGACCGCGTTCCAGGGCCACAACCGCCTGGATCAGCAGGAGGCTGACGATGATGATCAGCAAAATAACCGCAAACATCTTGTCAAAGGAATAGGATTTTTTGACCCGGATCATGTAAACCCCCAGGCCCTGATTCCCGCCGAGCCACTCGGAGATCACGGCACCGACAATGGAGTAGGACACGGCAATCTTCAAACCGGAGAAAAAACCACCCAGGGCAGCCGGCAGTTTGATGTGACGGTAAATCTGGCCGGGCCGGGCCCCCATCGCCCGCAGCAGGCTGATCGCATCCGGGTCACTGGAACGGAAACCGTCGAGCAGGCCAACCGCGATAGGGAAGAAGCAGACCAGCACGACCAGGGTAATTTTCGGGGCGATACCGTACCCCATCCACAGCACCAGCAGCGGGGCGATGGCGACCGTGGGGATCGTCTGGCTGACCACCAGCAGCGGAAAAAGGGCCTTGTACAGAAGCTGGAAGCGGTCCATCAGCAAGGCCAGGGCAAACGCAAGAACAATGGACACCCCCAGGCCAAGGAAAGCCTCGACCAGGGTAATCCAGGTATGGTGCATCAGGTCAGGAAAATTCCGGGTCAGGGCCCGGACAACGGCCAGCGGGGATGGCAGCATGAAAGCCGGCACCAGGCCCGATGCCGTAACGATCTGCCAGACTCCAATAATCAGCAGGCTCAAGGCATATGGGTAGGCCTTTTCAGTGATGCTTGGTAACTTTTTCATCAATGCTCAGCACACCACCACGGGGATTATAGGCGATCTTGACGTAAGACATGACACTGGGTGCACCCTCGCGGATGCAGATCAGCTGGCTCTGGCGGATAATCTCGATCAGCTGGTCCAGGTCCCCCTCGACTGTTGTCTCAAAAGGGCCGACAAAAGTGTGCAGACCGGTGGATCTGATATAGGCAATGACCGCGTCTACAACCCGGATGAGTGATTCGTCACTGTCAACCTTGGGCAGAACCTGAATGGCAACACTGGCTTCGTACATGGCAAAATCCTCCGTGAAATGGGGTGATCCGGATTATCTGGTACCAGAAGTAATCTGAGAAATCCGGGTCGGGCGGTCAGGGATCATCTGGAACTCAGCGCGATCTGAAAAATCCGGGCAGTCCGGACAACCTGGTTGTTAAAGCCTGGCTGTCCCGGGTGACCTGAAAATGAAAAAGCCCCCTGCTGGCTGCAGGCGGCTGTTATTTCGCTGACATGGGCCCCATGTCATTTCGTTTCCTCCGCCAGCATTACCTGGATCAGGTTCGAGGGTCCAAAGCGTAAACGCTTCATCTCAGCCGAATTTCATCAGCACCCCGGGCCTTATTCATTTGTAGGAGTATTATGGCAAATACAGACTGATCTGTCAATTAGAATTGCCCCGCTACCGGCCGCTATCCCGGGCGCAGCCCCAGGCCGCCAGCCGAATTTGACAGACGCCAGCCAACTCATTACAATACCATGTAATGTTGCGACAGCCGCCTGGCGGCAAGGAGGAAACCAACCCATGGCAACAATCTATGAACAGGAATCACGCACATTCAGTGAATATCTGCTGATCCCCAATCTGACCGCGCGCGACTGCACCCCTGACCGGGTCGATCTGTCAACCGGTATCGTTAAATATCGCAAAGGGGCAGCCGAATGTCCCCTTAAGATCAACGTCCCCCTGTCCTCAGCGATCATGCAGTCTGTCTCAGACTCCGAGCTCGCCATCGCCCTGGCTCGCAGTGGCGGTCTCTCTTTTATATATGGATCCCAGTCAATTACCAGCCAGGTGGATATGGTGCGCAAGGTCAAGAAATATAAAGCCGGTATCGTGCTCAGCGACAGCAACCTGCACCCGGATGCGACCCTGGCCGATGTCCTGGCAGTCAAACAGCGCACCGGCCATTCCACCATCGCAGTAACCGATGACGGAACGGCCACCGGACGGCTGGTCGGTATCGTCACCAGCCGGGATTATCGTATCAGCCGGACAGGACCGGATACACCAGTCCGCGAGTTCATGACCGCCCGTGATCATCTCGTAGTCGGCCAGGAAGGCATCTCCCTGACCGAAGCCAATGACATCATCTGGGAACATAAAATCAACCAGCTTCCGATTATCAATGGCGAAGGGCGCCTGGTCGGCATGGTGTTCCGCAAGGACTATGACGAACACAAGGAAAACCCCGAGGAACTGCTTGATGCCCAGAAACGCCTGATTGTCGGCGCCGGTATCAATACCCGCGATTTTCGTGAACGCGTGCCGGCTCTTGTGGCAGCCGGGGCGGATATTCTCTGCATTGATTCTTCGGACGGCTTCTCCGAGTGGCAGGCCGATACCCTGCGCTGGATCAAGGATTATGACAGCCAAATCCTGGTCGGCGGCGGCAATGTCGTCGACGCCGAGGGCTTTCGCTATCTGGTCGATGCCGGCGCTGACTTCGTCAAGGTCGGGATAGGCGGCGGATCGATCTGCATCACGCGTGAACAGAAAGGCATCGGCATGGGGCAGGCTTCAGCTGTCCTCGGCGTGGCCAAAGCCCGTGACGAATACTTTGCCGAGACGGGTATTTACGTGCCAGTCTGCTCGGATGGTGGCATCGTTTATGATTATCACATGACCATGGCCCTGGCCATGGGTGCTGACTTTATCATGCTCGGCCGCTATTTCGCCCGCTTTGACGAGAGTCCGACCCGTAAGCTGCTGGTTAATGGCTCCTATGTCAAGGAATACTGGGGCGAGGGCTCGAATCGGGCCCGCAACTGGCAGCGCTACGACGATGGTTCGGCTGGTGGCCGCATGGCCTTTGAAGAGGGTGTTGATTCCTACGTGCCCTATGCCGGCAAGCTCAAGGACAATCTCGAGGTATCGACAGCCAAGATCAAGGCGACTATGTGTGCCTGCGGCGCACTTTCCATTGTCGAATTGCAGGCCAAGGCCCGGCTGGTCCTTGTCTCGGCGACCAGTATCGTCGAGGGCGGAGCCCATGACGTCATCGCCAAGGAAAGTGAACGGACCCGTTAGGCCAATCTCAAAAAGGCTGGCCAATGGCAGGCTTTGCTGGTATAATCAATTTTTACGATCAAGTTATTATGATTACTGATAAAACAAAATGCCGTCCCGATCCTTGGCCTGGAACAGGATCGGGGCGGCACGAATCCTGTGCGGACCGTAATTTTTCAATACAAGGAGCACGAATCCATGGTGGAACATGTCTATGAGATGACCTATGATGGCATCAAGAAACTGCAGGCTGAATTAGAATATCGCAAGACCGAGGTCACGGCTGAGATTTCCGAGCGGCTGAAAGAAGCCCGCGCCCAGGGTGACCTGTCTGAAAACTCCGAATATGAAGATGCCAAGGAGGCCCAGGCCGAGAACGAAAAGCGCATCATGGAAATCGAGGCGACGCTGAAGAATTCCAAGCCGATCGACGAGGATGAAATCAGCAAGACGAAGGTCACGCTGGGTGCGCTGGTCCACATCCGTGATGAGGAGACCAAGGAAGAATTTGATTATATCCTGGTCAGCGCCAAGGAAGAAGACATCTTCAGCAACAAAATCTCCAGTGAGTCACCGGTTGGCGCCGCCATCATCGGCAAGAAAAAGGGCGCGATGGTGGATGTGCGGACTCCGGTCGGTATCTTGCGCTATCGGATCATCAAAATCGACAAACCCAATTCCTGAATGATCCCGAACAGTCCAGAATGAGCCTGGCTTCAGGTGTGCTGACCGGAACGGACCCGGCATACAGGCCAGCTGCTCAGGAGTCAGCCTGGGTTACAGGCTTGTTGATTTGAACGACAAAGCACCGCGCGGATCTGCTTCATCGGCCGGCGGTGCTTTTTGCAAGGAAAGGGGCCTATCAATCATGAGTGAAAAGAAGCATCAGGAGGGGGCGGCTGCCCCGCTGCAGGCTGCGCCGTTGAGCGAAGCCGAGATGAACGAGCAGATGCGGGTGCGCCTGGGCAAGCTGCAGGAGCTCGCGGCAACCGGTCAGGATCCGTTTGCCCAGGTGACTTTTCCGGTCAGCTGTCACAGCCAGGATATTATCGAGCAGTTTGCGACGATGGAAGGCCAGGCCGTGGCGCTGGCTGGCCGCCTGATGAGCAAGCGCGGCATGGGCAAGGTCAGTTTCTGTGATCTGCATGACCGCCGCGGCAAAATCCAGATCTTTACGAAAATTGACGAAATTGGCGAAGCCGCCTACGCTGAATGGCAGAAGCTTGATATTGGCGATATCGTCGGTGTTTATGGCATCGCATTCCGGACCCAGCGTGGCGAAATATCGGTCAAGACCACCCGCTATACCCTGCTGGCCAAGGCCTTGCGGCCATTGCCCGAGAAATATCACGGCCTCAAGGACATGGACACCCGCTACCGCCAGCGCTACCTTGACCTGATCGTCAATCCCGAGGTCAAAGCCAACTTCGAAAAGCGCAGCCAGATCATCCGTACCCTGCGCAGCACCCTCGACAGTCTCGATTTCATCGAGGTTGAGACCCCGATTCTCAACAATATTCCGGGTGGCGCGACTGCCCGGCCGTTTGTTACCCATCACAATGCCCTGGACATCGATCTGTTCCTGCGTGTCGCGCCTGAACTGTATCTCAAGCGGCTGATCGTCGGCGGCTTTGAGCGCGTCTATGAGATCGGCCGGACCTTCCGCAACGAGGGCATGTCGATCAAGCATAATCCTGAGTTTACGTTGCTGGAAGTCTATCAGGCCTATACGGATTACCAGGGCATGATGGACCTGACCGAGCTGCTGATCTCCCGCTGCGCCCTGGCCGTCACTGGTACCACCGAGGTCACCTATCAGGGCCAGGCGATTGACCTGACCCCGCCCTTCCGGCGCCTGTCCATGACCGAGGCCATACGCCAGTATGCCGGTGTCGATTTTGACCAGGTTGCGGACCAGGCGGCTGCGGCTGGACTGGCCATTGCGGCTGACCTGCCGGAATACAAGCCGGGCTTGAGCCGCGGCGACATCATGAATCTGTTCTTCGAAACCTATTGTGAGGACAAGCTGATCCAGCCGACTTTCATTTATGACTATCCGCTGGAGATTTCGCCGCTGACCAAGAAAAAGCCCGGACATCCGCAGCTGACTGAGCGCTTTGAGCTGTTCATCAACGGCCGCGAACATGCCAACGCCTATTCCGAGCTCAATGACCCGCTCGACCAGCGGGAGCGTTTCGCCATGCAATTGTTAAAACGCGAAGCCGGTGATGAAGAAGCCAACCTGATTGATGAGGACTTCTGCCAGTCCCTGGAATACGGCCTGCCGCCGACCGGTGGCCTGGGCATCGGCGTCGACCGCCTGGTCATGCTCCTGACTGATGCTTTCTCGATCCGTGACATCCTGCTCTTCCCGACTATGAAGCCCCTTAAATAATCCGATACATCCGATTTTCAAGGATTCCTGTTCATTGCGCCCCGCTCACTGCGCTTCAATCCTGTCCATACCCGCCCAGCTTACCATACCCCGGATCCGTCAGGCTCCCCAATCCATCAGGGGCCTGGATTCATCCGGGATTTTGCCCACAGGGCCCGGAGGCAAGTCGTGCTGACACGTGCCGAATGTCTGAAAATCATGGAACTCCCCGCTGAGGCTAACAGCAGTGAAATCGAAACACGCTATACGTTGCTGCTGAAACGCTATCGCGGGCAGTCCGACCCCGCTACGCTGGCCCGCCTGGATGAAATCACCCTGGCCTACAAGATCCTGACCGATCGTTATGAGGAGCCAGTGCCGCCAGATCCGCGCCTCGCACGGGTCGTCCTGGGCAAGACGCTGGCCCAATGGCAAAACACCTGGCATTATGGCCGCTGGCCGCTGCTGGGCGCTGTTGTCGTAGCTATTTTCGTGATTGCCCTGGTTTACAGCATTGCCAGCAACAAGAATTATGACTTCAAAGTAGTGGCAGCCGGGCGATTCAGCCAGAGCGATGACGCGACCAGCCTGGTACAGGCCTCGCTGGCTGCCAGTGCCCTGCCAACGGTTGAAAAGGTTGAGGTGCAGACGGTTCCGCTTGTTTTTGCCTCGGCGGACTCCCCGACGGCAGTCAATGACTCGCAAAATCAATATGCCTTTACCATGAAGCTGGTCACCCTGATTGCCGCCGACAAAATCGACGTTTTTATCTGTGATGAACATGTTTTTGAACACTATGCACCGCAGGGGGCCTTTAAAGATTTATCCGCCCTTTACAGCCGTCTGCAGTCAGCCGGCCTGCCGGCAGAAACACTGGCCAAAATCAAGCCGCTGCGCCGGGAACTGGCCGCTGAACTGCGCCCGACAACCCCTTCTACTGCCGGCGCGAACGGCTCGCAGTCTGCCGGTGCAGAAACATCGGCTGACAATGCGGCCGTCACTTCATCAGCAAGCCCGGACGCAACGGATCCGGCGGAAACCGCCTTAAGTGACAGCGAGAAAGAAGCGCTGAATAACAATCCCAATCTGCCGATCTACGGCCTGGACGTATCGGCCCTCAATATCAGTGATGCCCTTGGCCTGACCGGTGAGAGCGAAATCCTGACGATTGGCCTGCATTGTCCGCAGGTCAATGTTGCCGAGCAGTGGCTGGCGGGCCTGGTTGCTGCCGGTATCCCGTCAGGTGCACAGGTGACGCAGTGACCGCTGACGGTATCCGCAGGTGACAGTGGCGGCGAATCCGCATTTTCAGGCAAAAGCAAGCCCAGGAGAGACCAGGCAAATTCAAGTAAGACCAGGCAAATTCAAGCAAGATCAGGCAAGCTCAAGCAAGATCAAGCGGATCGGCCGGCTCAAGGTCGACGATCCGGTACAGTCCGGCTATTTCCGTATCGGTTAATTCCCGCCATTGGCCAGGTGCCAGCGTCTCATCCAGCTCGACCGGTCCGATCGACAGCCGCTGCAGGCTGGTGACCGTGCGACCGGTTGCCAGCATCATGCGTTTGACCTGGTGAAACTTCCCTTCGTGAATCGTCAGACGGGCATGGTGGGCGTCGCTGATTTCCAGCCGGGCCGGCTGGCAGACCAGGCCGTCAGCCAGTTGCAGGCCCTGTGCCAGCAAGGTAACATCCGCTGCCTCAAAAGGCCGGCCTGTTGTCGTCAGGGCATAAGTTTTCCAGACTTCCCAGCGGGGATTAGCCAGGCGATGACCGAGTGTTCCGTCATTGGTCAGGATCAGCAGGCCGGTGGTGTCAATATCCAGCCGGCCGACCGGAAACACGCCGGTGTGCAGCCAGTTGGCGGGAATCAGCTCGGCGATGGTCCGCTGGCGCGGATCGTCAAGCGCCGTGATCAGCCCGGCCGGTTTATGCAGCATCAGATGAACGTAATGACGGATGCGGGCCGGCGTTCCGGCCACCGAAATCCGCTGGCGCAAGCTGTCAGGGACAGACAGGCCCGGATCATGGACGATGACCCCGTCCAGTGTCACCAGTCCCAGGCGGATCAGTTCTTTAACCTCGGTCCGGGAGCCAAAACCGGAATTGGCCAGACAACGATCGATTCGCATCGGGGGGTTACCTCAATATTCTGACAAAATATGCAATTAAATGCTAATAAATTGCAACTAAGTTCCATTTGGTGATATAATATAATGATTATCGCAATTCCTGAAGGGGGTATTATACAGCATGGCAGCCAGTCTGATCAACCTGGAGCAAGGTATGCCAAAGGTCGAATCTGCTATGATTCGCTTGCGGCTGGAATTGTCCACCCTGCGGCGTGTCGGTGTTCAGACCGTTAAAATCATTCACGGTTATGGTTCCAACGGTTCCGGCGGGGCAATTCGTTCCGCCACCCATCAATATTTAAGTGAACAGCAAAAGCAGGGCCGGATCAGGGCCTATTGTCCCGGCGAAAGCTTCGGGCCCTTCGAAAACAGCGGCCGCAACATTGTCCAGCTGGCCCCGGCCTTTCGCAAGGACCCCGACTGGGGCCGCCAGAATGACGGCGTTACCGTGGTGGTTCTCGGGCGCGAATGACCACCAGGCCCGGGTGGTTTGCCTGATCCGTGCGGTCATTCCCGGCCATGATCAGCCTGGCTGGTCATTCACGGCCATGAATAGCCCTGGCTGACCACGATCAGCCTGGCCCGGGCGGCCCATTATCAGTCCTCCCGGCCGCTGTTTAACCTGTTTTTTACATGGAGTTAATCTGATCCTGATGTGACCTTGTTAACATGCTGATGAGTCATCATGCTGTTGAAATCATTCGCAGGAGGCACCATCATGAAAGATTTCTCACAAACCGTCCGGGACAGCAAGGCCCGCCGTCTGCATTGCCTGCTTGCCAGCCTGCTGACACTTGCCGTTTTGCTGCTCGCCAGCGGATCACTGACCGCCTGCGCACCGGATCCGGGTATTCCATTTAATACCACCGGCCAGTCCAGCGGCCAGAACGGCTCATCATCACCGACTGCCGCGCGTCCTGCTGAGCTTAGCGGCAAGATCGTCGCCGCGGGCTCAACGTCCATGGAAGAACTGATGGTGGCCCTTGGTGAAGCCTTCATGGCGGTTAATCCCCAGGTCACAGTGGAAGTCCAGGGAGGCGGCTCCAGCACCGGTGTCAAAAATGTCGATGCCGGGATCATTGATATTGGCAGCGCCTCACGCGCACTCAAGCCTGAAGAACTGACGCTGGGTCTCAATGAACACATCATTGCTATCGATGGCATTGTCGTGGCCGTTCATCCGGATAACCCCATCCAGAACCTGACCACGCAACAGCTCGTTGCTATCTTCACCGATAAAGTCAATAATTGGCAAGAAGTGGGCGGCGCCGATGCGCCGATTGTTGTTGTGCTGCGCGAAGCCGGCTCCGGAACGCGCGACGGCTTTGAAGAAATATTGCAGATCAAGGACCAGAGTGTCGGTGACCAGGAAGTGAATGAAACCGGCGTCGTGAAAAGTACCGTCAGCAGCAATCCCTATGCGATCGGCTATCTGTCACTGGGTAAACTGGATGACACGATTAAAGCCGTCGCTGTCGATGGTGTCCGGCCTGCTGAAGCGACCGTACTTGATAAGACTTATAAGATCCAGCGGCCGTTCCTCAGCCTGACCAAAGGTATCGAAACAGACTTGATTCAAGCTTTCTATGACTTTATTTTCAGTGTCGAGGGCCAGGCCATGGTTGAGAAAAAAGGCTTCTGCCCGGTTCGCTGAAGACTGTGGCGAGCAAGAAGGGAGTCCTTGTGCAGATGAACGCTAAACACGTCATGCAAGAACCTGGCTCGTCCCCACGGGCACAACTGCAATCCGGATCACCGGCTGCGGGTGGATCGTTTGAAGTGGCCGGACCGGGATTGGCCGGTTGGGGCCGTCCAGGCCGCTCAGCGCTACCGGCTCATTTTACCCCTGACGCGGATACGCTCCTGGCCGCGGATACGTTTCAGGCTGCTGATACGCTGTCAGCTGCTGATGCACTGTCGGTTGAACGGGATCCAGGTTTGCCATTGCGCCGGTTTGTGCGCGGCTGGTTTCAAAAACGGGCCGTCTCACTGCGCTGGCTGGTCGCGCTGCTGCTGGTTACCGCCAGCCTGATTGCCAGCTTTCTGCCGCAATATGCCGTGATTATTGTCGACCGCCTCTACCTGCCACCCGGCTGGCGCCTTCTGCTGGCACCCCTCTCCTATCAGGGTGTTATCCTGGCCTACCCCTGGCTGGCCCGCCTGGCTGAAGGCCTGGTCCTGGGCAGCCTGCTCGGTGCACTGGCTTTACTCTTGTGGCATGGCTGGCAATTGCTCAAGGCTCACCGGGCTGGGCGTGCGGTCCGGGCATCGCTACCGGCTCCGATACCGTCTGCGACCCCGTCTTCAGCCGCCCAGGTGCCGTCTGCACCATCATTGGCCCAGCTGCGGCCACCCGGCCTGATCGCCGGCCTGCTGGCGCTCGCTGCCGCCGGGCGGCTCGTTTCGCTGCTGGGCATGGCCAATTTGCCAGCGATGCTGAAGACACTGGACCTGCCCACACCGCTGATTATCACCAATACCGCTCCTTACTACACTCAGTTGCTGGCGCCCTTGCTGGCGCTGGTCCTGGTGTTGTGGCAAAAAAAAGGCGAGGCCTTTGCCCAGGCTGTCTTTCAGGCCAGCGCGTATATTTCTGTTGCATCCGTGGCCATGATAACATTCTACATGCTGGTGGCCGGCTTGCCGGCCGTCATTGAAATCGGTCCGCTGAATTTCCTGTTTGGCACGGTCTGGAAACCGACCAGTTCGACCCTGCCCCAGTTTGGCGTGCTGCCGATGATGCTGGCGACTGTGGCGGCCACGGTCGGCGCGGTCCTGATCGGCGTTCCGGTCGGGCTGCTGACGTCCGTTTTCCTCGCGGAAATCGCCCCGCCCCGGCTGGCTGACCTGGTCCGGCCGGCGATTGAGCTGCTGGCCGGGATTCCTTCGGTCATCTATGGTTTTTTTGGCCTGCAATTATTGGTGCCGCTGGTGGCCCGCCTGTTTAATCTGCCAACCGGTGCCAATTTGTTTTCAGCCATTATCATCCTGGCCATCATGATCCTGCCCACGATCATCAGTACGGCTGAAACCGGCCTGCGCGGGGTGCCTTCAGCCTATAAAGAAGCCTCGCTGGCCCTTGGCGCCACCCATGTGATGACTATTTTCAAGGTGCTGATCCCGGCTGCGGCCTCCCCCATCCTTTCCGGTGTGATTCTCGGTGTCGGCCGGGCCATCGGCGAAACAATGGCCGTGATCATGGTAGCCGGCAATGTACCCAACCTCCCCGGCCTGTTTACAGCCGTGCGGCCGCTGACGGTCGGCATTGCCCTGGAAATGAGTTACGCCTCCGGTCTCCATCAGCAAGCCCTGTTCGCGATTGGCCTGGTCCTGTTCATTTTTATCATGCTGGTCAACATATCCTTCAGCTATCTGGCCCGCAAGGGAGGTGGTGCCCGTGGATAAGACACCAGTCCTGCAGCGCAAGCCCAATCGTCTCAAAGACAACCTGCTGCTTGCGGCCATCTGGCTGAGTGCCCTGCTGACCGTGGCTGTCCTGCTGCTGATCATCGGCTTTATCCTGGTCAACGGGGTGCCGCATATTACCTGGCGTTTCCTCAGCGACCCGTATTTCGAAAGCACAGATCAGAAGGGCATCCTGCCGATGATCATCAATACCCTCTACCTGGTCCTGCTGACTTTGCTTTTTGCGACGCCAATCGGGATCAGTACGGCCATATACCTCACCCAATATGCCCGCCAGGGACGGCTGGTCCGCATCATCCGCTTCACAACCGAGACCCTGGCCGGCATCCCGTCGATTATTTACGGTCTGTTCGGCTTTGCCCTCTTTGTCTCATTTCTCAAGTTTGGCTATTCGATCCTGGCCGGTTCCCTGACTCTGACGATCATGGTCCTGCCAACCATTGTCCGGACGACTGAGGAGGCCCTTCTGGCCGTACCAGTACAATACAAGGAGGGGGCCCTGGCCCTCGGTGCCAACAAGCTGCGGGTCATCCTGGGCATCATGCTGCCCAGTGCCAGCCCGGGCATCCTGACTGCCATTATCCTGGCGATGGGCCGGATTGTTGGTGAATCGGCGGCCCTGATGTTCACAGCCGGCCTGGTACCGGCCATGCCCAAGGATTTTCTCAGCCACATCATGGCTTCAGGCCGTTCTCTGACCTTGCATCTTTATCAGCTTGCGATGCGTGGCGAGGCCCTGGAACAGACCTATGCCACCGGTGCCGTCCTGCTGATCATTGTCTTTGTCCTGAATCGTCTGGCTAAAAGCCTGGCCCGCCTGGCCCGGCGCGGCTGAGGTCTGGCCCGCCTGGCCCGGGCTCAGCTAGCCGCACGTTCTTTTGCACCAGTTCCTGGATTTAAAGGAGATAGCAGCCCATGAAGGATGCCACAAACAGTATGAATGCCGCAAACAGCATGAGTGCCGTCAGAACTGGAAAAACCGGGAACGGCCTGCCTGCAAGTGCCTGGGATCCGATGCCGGCAGCAGATCCGATGCCCTCAGCCGGCACACTGCTGGCTGAAGGCACCCGGGCAGCCGCGCCGATTGTACAGACTCGCGGCCTGGATCTGTTTTATGGCAGCTTTCAAGCTCTGAAGAATATCAATCTGGATATTTCCCCCCGCCAGGTCACGGCGCTGATCGGCCCGTCCGGCTGTGGCAAATCAACCTATCTGAAAACATTAAACCGGATGAATGATCTTGTCGAATCGGTGAAAATCACCGGGCAGATCCTGATTGACGGCGAGGATATTTACGCTCCGACAACCGATGTCACCTTGCTGCGCAAGAAGGTGGGCATGGTCTTCCAGAAGCCCAATCCCTTTCCTATGTCAATTTATGACAATATTGCCTATGGTCCCCGCATCCATGGCATCCGCAGCCGCCAGACCCTCGATGATATCATTGAACGCAGCCTGCGCGGCGCGGCGCTGTGGGACGAGGTCAAGGATCGCCTGCGTAAAAGCGCGCTCGGCTTATCAGGCGGTCAGCAGCAGCGGCTGTGCATCGCCCGGGCCCTGGCTGTCGAACCGGAAATCCTGCTGATGGATGAGTCAACCAGTGCGCTTGACCCGGCCTCGACGTTAAAAGTTGAAGACCTGATGACAGAGCTGAAGGAAAAATATACAATCATTATCGTGACCCACAATATGCAGCAGGCAGCCCGCATCAGTGACTATACCGCCTTCTTCATGCTCGGCGAAATCATTGAATTCGACCGGACCGGCCAGATTTTCAACAATCCGGCCAACAGCAAGACAGAAGATTACGTCACAGGCCGTTTTGGCTGAGCAAGCCCTGCCGGTCGCGGCTTTCGCATTGCCGGATGGCTCCGGGGCGGGCAGCCTGCGAGTGCCTATAGCCGATAGACTGATCAGATGATATCGACTGCAGGTGATCATAATCAGGAGGGATTATATATATGGTGATCCGGGTTGAATTTCAAAAAGAACTGGATGCCCTGCATCAGGAGATCATCCGGATGGGCGCGACGGTTGAACAGGCGATCAATGAGGCTGTGCTGGCCCTGACCGATATGGACCTTGAACGGGCCAGGCGCGTTATCGAACAAGATGACATTGTCGATGAGATGGAACGCCAGATCGATCGCCACTGCGTCGAAATCATCGCCCGCCAGCAGCCGGTTGCCCGGGACCTGCGCGATGTTACGTCAACACTCAAGCTGATCACCGACCTTGAGCGGATCGCTGACCACGCCAGCGATATCTGCGAACGCGTCAGCGAGATCTGCTCCCATGACAACCGGATTCAGGTGCCCTACGACATCATCACGATTGCGAATGTTGCCAAGGAGATGCTGCGCGGGGCCCTTGATGCCTACGTCAGCCGCAATGAGGAGAAGGCCAGCCAGGTCATTCACATGGATGACCGGGTGGATGAACTCTATCGCAAGCTGAAGAAATATCTGGCGCATCTGATGACCGTCGACCCCGAATACGTCGAGCAGCTGGTCGACATGCTGCTGATCTGCAAGTATTTTGAACGGATTGCCGATCATGCCCAGAACGTGGCCGAATGGGTGCTGTTCTTTATCAAGGGACGGCACATGAATTACAATGACTGACGTGGCCCGTCCGTACCCGTCGTCCGCTCCGCCCGCTGTCCGCCCCCTGATCGTGCTGGTCGAGGACGACGCGGTCATCGCTGAGCTGCTCGAGTTCAATCTGCAAAATGAGGGCTATGCAACCCGCAGCTTTCGGGACGGTCCGGCGATGTTCGCCGCCCTGCCCGCCCTGGGGCCGGTTGCCCTCTTTATCCTTGACATCATGTTGCCGGGGATGGACGGTTTTGAAATCTGCGCCAGCCTGAAAAAGGATCCGGCCTTCGAATGGCTGCCTATTCTGATGCTGACCGCCCGCAGCACGGAATTTGACAAGGTTCGTGGCCTGGAAACCGGTGCTGATGATTATCTGACCAAGCCTTTTGGCATGCGTGAATTCATGGCCCGCGTGCAGGCCCTGATCCGGCGCTACCGCAAGCTCAACCACCTGCGCAACCCCCAGGGGAGCTGGCCCCAGCCGGCCGGTGCAGACATCACCGGCCCGGGCGCGGCCCAGTCCGGCATGACGTCTGACAGCCAGGCCTGGCAGCCCGTGGCCGGCCAGGCTACCCCTGCTGACCGTGCCCCCGGTGCTCAGTCCCCGGCATATAGTCAGTCCCCGGTCGTGCCGGCCGCTGCTTTTTCTGGCCCCCCGGTCATCCATTCCGGGGCGCCGGCCCCCTATGCGGGTGGACCAGCCGCGCATGCCAGTGCTTCAGCGCCCTATACCGGAGGTCCGGAGCTGATCACCAGTTACCCGGTGACGATCGATGATGCGCGTCATCGCGTTTATAAGGGACAGCAGGAGATCGAAGTGACCAACCGGGAGTATGAGCTGCTCAAGTTCCTGATGCTGCATCGCGGCGTCGCTTACAGCCGGGATGACTTGCTTAATTATGTCTGGGGCTATGAATACATCGGAGAGACCCGGACCGTTGATGTGCACATCCGCCAGCTGCGGCGCAAGCTTGAAGATGATGACGCCAATCCGGTCCTGATCGAGACAGTCCGCGGCCGTGGTTACCGCTTTCGCGAAGACTGAAACAGCAGGCCATGAAGGTCCGGCCGTGTTAATGGATAGTGACCATCCGCCCTGCAGCAACAGGCAATGAATACCAGGTAATGAAGGAACAGGAAGGATCAACCATGCTCAAGCGAATGTATGCCCTGGTAATTGCGGTCGTAGTCCTGGCGATTCTGGCAACCGGACTGACCGCGTTCCAGATCATTGACCGCTATCATGACCAGATCAATCAGGACTACCTGACGTCAGCCGCGACACTCGTGGAACTGGATATGCAAGCCGGGCTGGCCGCGCCGGTGGCAGCCCGGCAGACCCTGCAGGTCTTTGATCGCGAAGACCGGCATATGCGGATTACGATTATTGACCGCCAGGGCCAGGTTTTCTTTGACAATGAAGCCAGCACGGAGACGATGGACAATCACCTGTTCCGGCCCGAGATTGCCCAGGCGATCAAGACGGGTGTCATGGGTTCAGCGGTCCGGCGCAGCCAGACCTTGCACATCGATATGCTCTATATCGCGGTCTATTCCTCAAGCCTGGACCTGGTGATCCGGACTTCCATGCCGCTCGACGAACGTCAGACCGGCCTGACCGGGCTCTTGACCAGTATGCTGGTTGTACTGGGACTGGCGCTCGTGGTCCTGACCGTTGCCGGCGCGTTTCTGGTCCGCCAGATTACACGACCGCTGATTGAGCTCAAGCAAGCGGCCCACAGCATGAGCCGCGGTCAATACCAGGCCCGGGTCCGCCATTATCATGACGATGGCTCGGAAATCGGTGAACTGGCGATGGCTTTCAATACCATGGCTGAGACCTTGCAGACCAATGTTCGCGATCTGCAAGATAAAAATGCCCGGCTTGATGCCATTCTCGACTCGATGGCGGTACCCCTGCTGGTTGTCAATCAGAACGCCACCGTTTCATTCATGAATATTCATGCCCGGGAAATCTTCGGCCGCAACCTGGACCCGGCCAGCACCGCTTATCCGCTGGTCCTGATCACCCACCATCCGGAAAGTGAACGGCTGGTCCAGCATGCCCTGGATGCCGGCCAGACGGTTTCAGCCGAACTGACGATTGCAACCGTGCGCGGCAACGTTGTCTTCAATGTGACAGCATCGCCGATCAAGTCGCCGTTTTCCCAGGGCGCGATCATGACGTTCTACGATATCAGCCAGGCGCGGCAGTTGCAGCGGATGCGCAGCGAATTTGTTGCCAACGTCACCCACGAACTGCGGACCCCGCTGACTTCCATACGCGGCTTTATTGAAACGCTGCGCCACGGCGCGGTCAATAATCCGGCCGTGTCGGATCGTTTCCTGGAAATCATTGACATTGAGGCTGAACGGCTGCATAAACTGATCAGCGATATCCTCGTCCTCTCGGAAATTGAGGACCTTAGAGAAGATAAAGAACGCGAAACCTTTGATCTCAACGCCCTGATTGACGACGTGGCCGTCCTGCTTGACGATATGGCGACCGAGAAAAAGGTCAGCATCATACCGGAAACGGGAGAAGAGCCGATTGCGGTTTCCGCCAATCGTTACCGGATCAAGCAGATCCTGATCAACCTGATGGATAATGCCATCAAATACAACCGGGAAGGCGGCAAGGTGTTTGTAACCGCCCGGCGCCAGGGTGACGGCCGGCTGTGTCTGGTGGTACGGGATATGGGAGTCGGTATCGCACCGGAGCACATCGACCGGATCTTTGAGCGATTCTACCGGGTCGATGCCAGCCGTTCGCGAGAGCTCGGCGGCACAGGCCTGGGACTGTCAATCGTCAAGCACATCGCCCAGCTTTACGGCGGGTATGCCCGCGTCGAAAGCCAGCCGGGCAGCGGCAGCACATTCACGGTGGTGCTGGACATTTAAAGCAACCACGCTGGCAGCGTCAATATCGCCATCGTCAAGCAAGCAGCATGTTCACCGTTGAACAGCGAGGAGATAACATGACACAGACAACAGCCCGTAACCTGCCGCAAGCCTGGCAGCAGTTCATCCGCCAGTGCCAGGATTGCCGGCAATGTCCGCTGGGCAGCAGCCGGCGTCAGGCTGTCATCTGGCGCGGGGCCCTGCAGGCACCCCTGATGTTCATCGGCGAAGGTCCTGGCGCTGAAGAAGATGAGCGCGGCGAACCATTTGTCGGCGCGGCCGGCCGCTTGCTTGACCTGCTTCTGCAGGCCTATGGACTGGATCCGTCGGTCTTTCATATTGGCAATATTGTCAAGTGCCGGCCACCGCAGAACCGGGTGCCATCCGAGGCGGAAGCCAGGGCCTGCCGCCCCTTGCTTGCCGTCCAATTCAAGCTGGTTCGCCCGAAAATCATCGTTTTGCTGGGAGCCACGGCCTATAAATATTTTACCGGTGGCAGTGAAAGCATTTCCAGGATCCGCGGCCAGTGGATCGATAAAAGCGGCTACCTGATCTTGCCCACTTACCATCCGGCATATATCCTGCGCAATAACCGCGAACGGATCCGCCTTTGGGAAGATATTGGCCTGGTGCGCAGCAAGATGGAGGAACTGGGCCTGGTGCAGCCCCTGAACAGCCAGCCGCCCATGCCGGAGGGACGCTCCTGAGAACGTGGAATGAAAAGCACCCGCGTCACAACCCCGGCCGGATCAATGACCCGGTCGGCCAGGCGCGGATCGACTCGGAACACAGCAGTCCAGTCCGGCTGCATATGAATATTTTGCAACGGTATCAGCCAATCCTGGCCTGGCTGGCTCTGCTGGCCTGGATGATCCTGATTTTTGGTCTGTCCAGCCAGAGCAGTACAGTTTCCAGTCAGCTCAGCGGAGGGCTGCTGACGAAGCTGTTAGCCCTGCTGCCAATCGCCGGGCCAATGGATGGGGCGACGCTGGATCGTTTACATGAGGGGCTGCGCAGTCTGGCCCATGGCCTGATGTTTTTTGGCTTGGGCTGGCTGGCCAGCCTGGCTCTGTCCATGTGGCCGCCGGCCGGATTTCTGTCGGACCATCTCCGGCTACAGGCCCGACCCCCTCGTCAGGATCCGGTGCTGCACCAGGAACTGCTGCTGTCTCGTGGCTTGTCGCATAAAAATCAGGTCCGGCCGTTGCCAGCCCTCGTCCTGGGCCTGCTTTATGCCCTTGGTGATGAACTGCACCAGCTTTTTGTGCCTGGGCGTTCGGCGCAATGGCAAGATATCCTGATTGATGCGACCGGTGTTTTCCTGGCCGTGCTGTTGTTTGCATGGCGCCAGCAACGGCGCCAGCCGCCGGGTTGACTAATTATCAGCGACAATAGGCTTTTCCAATGAATATCAGGTAATGTTCAAGTAGTTTTCACATCGGCAGTCCAAGCTGAACGTAACAGAACAAGCTGCGTGACCGGGCACACAGAAGCAAGTTGTGTGATCCGGCAATCAGGCGAGTTGCGTGATCCGTGCAGGATCTGGCAAACCGATGAGGAGACGACCTTTATGAATAATAATCATTCCCCCTATCAGCATGAACCCATTACCCATGATGAACAGGCCAATGCCGAACAGGCTATTCGCGATGAACAAGCCCATATCGGGCCCGCTGCGCGAGGCGACCAGGCTTATAGCGAACTGGCAGCCCAGAATGAACCAACCCATTCCGGGCCGAACCGGCCGGCGATGCCAGCCGGTACACCGGCATCCAGCCCCCCGGTTAAGGGTCCGTTTACCCAGCGCTATCTGGCTGGCATCCTGGTGGCCTGTGTGGTTCTCTCGGGCGCTGCCGGAATCGGTGGCGGCCTGCTGGCGGCCCATTACTTCAACCAGAACGGCCAGGGTCGTGCGGTTGTAACAGTCGGCGCCACGACAAGCGGCACAGTCGCTGGGACGATTGCTGCCGGTACCATCCCGACCAACAGCAATATCAGCCTGCAGACCAGCAGCCGGACGCAGAGTCTGAGTATTCCGGAAATTGCCAGCCTGGCCAGTCCATCGGTTGTGGAAATCCAGACCGAAGTCCTGGTAACCGGCCAGCGGATGCGACAGTATATCGCTGAAGGTGCCGGCAGCGGCGTTATCCTGACCGCCGATGGTTTTATCGTCACCAATAACCATGTCATTGCGGACGCCCAGAAAATCACGGTTATCACCTCGGCCGGCCAGACATATGCC
Organism: uncultured Oscillospiraceae bacterium; assembly: GCA_964450865.1. Taxonomy (GTDB): domain Bacteria; phylum Bacillota; class Clostridia; order Saccharofermentanales; family UBA5734; genus CAYVHB01. The sequence goes on from CAYVHB010000009.1 coordinate 44,889, forward strand.
GCAACTCTGGTGGGCACGGACACGCAAACCGATATTGCCGTGATCAAAATTGAAGCAACCGGCTTGACCCCGGCTACCCTTGGTGATTCCTCGACGCTGGTCGTCGGTGACCTGGCCGTGGCTATTGGCAACCCGCTCGGTGAACTGGGCGGCACAGTCACCAACGGCATCATCAGCGCCCTCGACCGGGAAATCACCATTGATGATGAAACCATGAACCTGCTGCAGACTAACGCTGCAATCAATCCCGGTAACTCGGGTGGTGGACTTTTCGACGCCGCTGGTAATCTGATTGGCATTGTCAACGCCAAATCATCCGGCAGCGACGTAGAAGGACTTGGTTTTGCCATCCCGGTCAATGATGCCAAACCGATTGTTGGTGACCTGATCCGCTATGGTTATGTCCAGGGCCGGATTGATCTGGGTATGACTTTGCTCGATATTGATTCTGATCAGGCGGCGATGATGTATCGCGTCTCCCGGCTGGGGGTTTATGTCCTGAAAGTGACCAGCGGCAGCCAGGCTGAAGCGGCCGGTTTTACCAGCGGCGATTGCATCCAGTCGGTAGCCGGCACCACGGTGGCGACTGCGGCTGATGTCAACAAAATCCTCAAGCAGCTCAAGGCCGGGGATACAATTGAAGTTGTCATAATCCGCGATCAGCAGCAGACCCTGCAGTTTACACTTGAAGCCCAGGGTCCGGTGGCCTGAGACCCGGCCGATTGATAGTCCGGGAATTCTGGCCAGGCGGTAGCAGATCAGGTTCAACAGACCTCGGCCAGCCACCGCCCGGATACAGTGAGACGGTAAAATATCACGATATGTTCACACAACCCTGCGCTGAAATTCACGCGCAGCCATTATCATGAGCAGCAGTGGCCCTTATAATAGATTTAGCCCATCAGCGTGTTCCCTTAATAATGAAAGGTCAGGTAGCGGTTGTGAGTCGTATTCTGATAGTTGATGATGAACAGAAAATCCGGTTGATGATTCGCAAGTATGCGGAATTTGAAGGTCACCAGGTGACAGAGGCGGCGGATGGCATGGAAGCTGTCCGCCTTTGCCGCGACAAGGATTACGACGCCATCGTGATGGATGTGATGATGCCTGAGCTTGATGGCTTCTCGGCTTGCCGGGAGATTTTCAAGCATAAACATATACCGGTCCTGATGCTGTCCGCCCGCGGTGAGGAGTATGACAAGATCCACGGCTTTGAGCTGGGTATTGAAGACTACGTTGTCAAGCCGTTTTCACCCAAGGAACTGATGCTGCGCATCAATGTCCTGATCAGCCGCAACCAGCGCAGCCAGCCAGCCGCGGCCCCGCGTGATGTCGTCAGTTTTGAAGGCCTGACGGTTGATTTCACGGGTCGCATTGTCATGATTGACGGCCAGAAAGCCGATCTCTCACCTAAAGAATATGACCTGCTTTTTTATCTGGTCCGCAATCGCAATATCGCGCTGACCCGGGAAAAGCTGATTTCCGAGGTCTGGGGCTATGATTTTTTCGGCGATGACCGGACGCTCGATACCCACATCAAGCTGTTACGCAACAGTCTTGGCGACTATCGCAAATACATTGTCACCCTGCGGGGTGTCGGCTACCGTTTTGAGGCCTGATGACTGATCGAGGCTTGATGGCAATTCGTAGCCCGATGGCGCAAGGATAAGGAGGTCGGCCTTTTGAAAATTTCCAGACAACCAGCCCAGTCAGGCCGGCCCGATCCGGCCCAATCAGCCACATCCTCCCAGTCGGCCGCATCAGATCAGGCCAGCCGTTCAGCCAAAGCGGACAGTGTCCCGGCCAAACCGGCCAGCCACTCAGCCAGACCGCCCAGCCGGCTGATGCGCCGGATCCGTCAGTTTTTAGCCCGCCACCGTCCGGGGATCAAATGGAATCTGTTCATCTCGTTCCTGGCCTTTTCGGGTGTCCTGCTGGTTTTGCTCTGGTTATTCCAGACCGTATTCCTGGACAGCTTTTACCGCAGCATTAAAACCGGTGCCATTGTGCACACGGCAGATGTGCTGGCGAGCAATATTGATCATACCGAGCTGGATACGCTGGTCAGCCGCATTGCCCAGGAGACTGACATCTGTATCCGGATCATTGACAGCAACGGCAATGAGGTGAGCAGCGCCGACATCGGCCAGGCCTGCATCATCCATCGGATGCCGATCAGCGAGCTCTGGAACTACTATGGACTGGCCAGTAACGCCGGCGGCTCTTACCTCGAGCATTTTGACCGTAATGCATTTAAAAATGACCGCTACAACGACAAGCATTTTATCGGTCCGGTGCCGCCCAAGGACAATGGCATGCTGGATACGATCATTTATGCCCGGACTGTCACGCTGGCCGATGGCACAGCGGCGGTGATCCTGCTCAATACAATATTGACGCCGGTCACATCAACTGTCGACACGCTGCGTATTCAGTTGTTTTATATCAGTGGCATTCTGATTCTCCTGTCGCTGGTCCTGGCCCTGGTGATGTCGCGACGGGTAGCCCGGCCGATTATCCGGATCAATGACACATCCAAGAAAATGGCTGGCGGTGACTATGGCGTGTCCTTTCAGGCTTCAGGCTACAGGGAAATCGCCGAGCTGGCCGCAACATTGAATCACACGGTGCAGGAGCTTGGCCGGGTTGAAAGCCTGCGCCGCGAATTGCTGGCCAATATCTCCCACGATCTGCGCACCCCCTTGACCATGATCAGCGGCTATGCCGAGGTCATGCGCGATCTGCCGGGCGAGAATTCACCGGAGAATATTCAGGTCATCATTGATGAAGCCCGCCGCCTGACCGGCCTGGTTAATGATCTGCTGGAGTTGTCCAAGCTTCAGTCGGGGGCTCAGACGCTCAGGCCGGATACCTATGATCTGACCGATTCGATCCGCGCGATTTTGCAGCGTTATACCAAGCTTACCGAACAGGGGGGCCTGGACCTGGCTTTTGAAGCTGACACGACGGCCTGGATCACGGCCGATGAAGCGAAAATTGAACAGGTTCTTTATAACCTGATCAATAATGCTGTCAATTATATGGGGGAAAATCGCAAGGTGCGCGTGCGCCAGACCATTGCGAATGGTGAAGTCCGGATTGAAGTGATTGACTGGGGCGAGGGGATTGAACCAGATAAGCTGCCTTATATCTGGGATCGTTATTATAAGGTCGATAAGGTTCATAAGCGGGCCAAGATTGGCAATGGCCTGGGGCTGTCGATTGTGAAGGGGATTCTTGATGCGCATAAGGCCCGGTATGGGGTGTCCAGTGTGTTAGGGCAGGGGAGTACGTTCTGGTTTGCCTTGCCGGTGGTGCGGCAAGGTTAAACATAGCCCGGCCGGGAGCGCGGATAGAGGGGTGGCTCGGGAAATACTGCCCGGCCAGGCGGCAGGGCAGAGGTTGCGATTTGCCATTTGCCATGTGATATAATCGAGTTGACAGGGGTCCCCGGCAGCGTTCTCTTGACGGCGAGCCGGCGGGCTTGCGCGTCGGTTCCGGGGCGATACGTTTTAATTTTTTAAGCAGCAAAGGAGGCTTCGCGATGAAACTGACATTTTTAGGTGCCGCCCAGACTGTGACGGGGACTTGCTATCTGGTTCAGACGGAGAAGACGGCTTTCCTGATCGATTGTGGCCTGCATCAGGGGTTGCCGGATGAAGTTGCGCTCAATGAGCTGCCTTTTCCGTTCAAGATTGCTGATATTGATTTCATGTTGCTGAGCCATGCCCATATCGATCACAGTGGCCGGATTCCAAAGCTGTATGTGGATGGTTTTCGCCAGCCCATCTATGCGACCCGGCCGACAGCTGAGCTGTGCGGGATCATGTTGCCAGATTCCGGCCATATTCAGGAGCAGGAATACAGCCGCAATCAGCGCAAGAACAAGCGGGCTGGCCGCCCGGCCCGGGCACCGCGTTATACGCTCCAGGATGGCGTGGATGCCTGCCGGCTCTTCCGGCCAGTTGTCTATGATCAGCCGATTCAGCCAGCTGATGATGTGCGCGTTGTTTTTCGCGATGCCGGCCATATCCTTGGTTCGTCGATTCTCGAGATCTGGATCCGTGAGAATAATCATGAAACAAAGCTGGTTTTCTCCGGTGATCTGGGTAATAAGGGTATTCCGATCATGCGTGATCCGACGATTATTGATGGGGCCGATTATCTGATCCTGGAGTCCACCTATGGTGACCGGCTTCATTCAACTGATGACAAGATCGAGCGTTTCGTCAGCATCATGGAAGAAACCATCCGCGGTGGCGGCAACGTCATTATCCCGTCTTTTGCGGTCGGCCGGACGCAGGAGCTGATTTACGAGCTGAACCGGGAGTCTGAGCGCTACCGGGAGCATCGCCTGGCCTTGCAGGATACGCCGGTTTATGTGGACAGCCCGCTGGCGATTTCAGCCACCGAGATCTTCCGCCGCAATCCTGATTTTTTTGACGAAGAGGCGCGGCAATACATTGCCAATGGTGATAATCCGCTGGACTTTACCAATTTGCATTTCGTGACGACACCGGAAGAGTCACGCCTGCTTAATATCAGCCCGGAGAGCAAGGTGATTATTGCGTCGAGCGGCATGTGTGACGCGGGGCGGATCCAGCATCATCTCAAGCATAATCTCTGGCGGCCGGAATGTGCCGTGATTTTTGTCGGTTACCAGGCAGAGGGCACCCTGGGCCGCCAACTGGTGGACGGGGCCCGTTCGGTGCGGATTTTTGGTGAAGAGATTGCCGTGCGCGCCCGCATTGAAATGCTGGACGGATTTTCCGGTCACGCGGACCGCGATGGTTTGCTGGCCTGGCTTGGGTCTATGCAGCATCGGCCGGAGCAGGTTTTTCTTGTGCATGGCGAAGCGGAGGTCCTGCTTCGTTTTCAGGCGTCGATCCGTGAGCATTTCAAGCTTGAGGCGCAGATTGCCCGGCTTGACGAGACGGTCAGCCTGGGCAAGCCAGTACAGCAGCCAGGCCTGGCTCTCGTGCGGCATCGGGACCGGGCGGTCACGGAAGCCGTCTGGCAGCTTGATCAGCTGCAGGATGAACTGGCCGGCCTGCTGGCGCGTCTGAAAGAGGAGATCCGGACTGCCTGCACGCATGAGACCATGGAGCCCCTGCTGCATGATATCGAGGCCAAGCTGCAGCAGTCACAGGCGATTCTCGACAAAACCAAGCTGATTGCCAATCACTAGGAGAACCGCCAGGGGAGCCCGAAGTCCGCTGTTGAAGTTGGACCCGGAGCCCGCTGTTAAAATTGGGCTGCTGTTCGCTGTCGAAGTCGACCTACAGTTCGATGTCGAAGTCGACTTCGGTGTTGGCGGCCATTTCGGCATAGACCTGGCCGATGATGGCCAGACCTTCGTCGAGCTGGGCGTTGGTGTGGGTTGCGGTATAGCTGGTGCGCAACAGGCAGGAATCCGTCGGCACCGCCGGTGGCAGGACCGGATTGACATACACGCCGTGATCCAGCAGCATTCGCGATGTATAGAGGGTCCGGCCGACCGAGCCGGTCAGGATCGGAATGATCGGGATCAAGTCGTTGCCGCTTTCGCGCACCCGCACATGCGGCAGCTGCTTGAGGCCGTTCTTCATGTAGGCCGCGATCTCGTTCAGCCGCCGGACCCGTTGCGGTTCCTGGTCCAGGATGCGCAGGGCTTCACGGGCAGCGCCGATTTGTGCGGGCGGAATCGAGGCGCTGAAGATAAATGGCCGGGCAGAGTGTTTGATATAATGAACGGCTTCTTCCGAGCCGGCGACGCAGCCGCCCAGCGAGGCCAGGGTCTTGGAGAAGGTATTCATGATCAGGTCAACTTCGTCGACCAGCCCGAAATATTCAGCCGTGCCGCGACCCTTGGGGCCCAGGACGCCGATAGCGTGGGCATCGTCAATCATGATGCGGGCCTTGTACTTGCGGGCCAGCCGGACAATCTCCGGCAGATTGCAGATTTCGCCTTCCATGCTGAAAACCCCGTCACTGACAATAAGGATGCCGGCGCTTTCATCTGCCGCACAGCGTTCCAGCCGCAGTTCGAGGTCTTGCATGTCGCTGTGTTTATACTTGATCGTCTTGGCAAATGACAGGCGGGTCCCGTCAACGATGCTGGCATGATTCATATTGTCCGACAAGATGTAGTCATTGCGGCCGGTAATTGATGAAATGATCGCCAGATTGGTCTGATAGCCGGTCGACAGGACCAGGCAGGCCTCCTTCTGCAGGAAGCTGGCCAGTGCTTCTTCCAGTTCGATATGGGCATCCAGGGTGCCGTTAAGGAAACGCGAACCGGAACAGCCGGAACCATATTTTTCAACGGCCTTGATGGCCGCATCCTTGACCCGCGGATCAGAAGTCAGCCCCAGATAATTGTTGGAGCCAAACATTAGCGTCCGCTTGCCTTCCATGATGACTTCGGTATTCTGGCCGGAGTTCAACATGTGAAAATACGGATAAAGTCCCATAGCCATCGCTTGCTTCGCGCGCGTAAAATCATGACATTTTTGAAAGAGATCCATGACTTCCTTCCTCCTTAACCAGTGAACATCATAGCATACACGGTTCACGTTTTGAACCTGATCCGGAGAATTTATTGCTGGATCAGCTGGTTCTGCAGTCCAGATCAGGCGACTGATTGATCAGCTTATAATTATCCTATTAGGCACTGCCGGGCCCAGGCTGCCACTGGGCCGCTTAAACATGGTACAGCATGCGTACGACCAGGCGAACAAGCCGTATGGGTACCCAGCGGGCCAGCAAGGTTTCTATCTGATAGATGCGGCCTACGGTATATAACAGCGCCGGCCGCCGCCGATAAATCTGGCGGCAGATAGCCCGGACTACGACCGCCGGTTCATGGCCGTGCTGTTCATCATGGGCCATCGTGGCCACGGAGCGCTCCAGCCGCGCCCGGTAAGGCGAGACTTTGGCCGAGTCCGTACCCGGAAGATTAGCCGCGCTCCAGACACGGGCCCTGGTAAAGCCGGTCCGGGTATCGCCGGGTGAGATAACACTGACTTGAATACCCAGTGGTCGCACCTCATCAGCCAGAGCCAGGCCAAAGGCATGAACAGCCGCCTTACCGGCACTGTAAAAGGTATGAAAGGGGATCGGAAGCTGGCCAGCAACGGAACCGAGCAGCACAACCAGGCCACGTCCGTGCTGGCGCATCGCGGTCAGGGCCGGCCGGGTGATCTGGACCGTCCCCAGAAACAGATTGTCCATCTGCCAGGCGACCTCGGCAGATGTTGTTTCCTCGACTGATCCGGCTATTCCGGCGCCAGCGCAATGAACCAGGATCGACAGGCTACCTTGCTCGGCTACGATCCGGGCGATGGCCTGGTCACAGGCCCGGGCATCCAGGCAATCCAGTGGCAGGGGCATGATTCGCTCCCGTTGACTGGCCGACAGGGGTAATGTCGCCAGGGCTTTCTGGATCGAGCGCGATGCGGCGTAAACCGTAAAGCCCTGGTCTGCAAGGGCTTGAATCGTCGCCAGGCCAATGCCCGAACTGGCGCCGGTCACCAGCGCAATGGTACCATAAGGTGAGTCGCCCGCGTGTTTTCTGGTCATGGTTCCTCCATCTGATCAGCTGCTATAATGATTGACATGAATTAGCTGGCTGTGAACCTGCTGTCGTCAGTTTTCATAAAACGGTTGTGGGGTGCAGTTATGGACAAGCCGCAATGGTATCGCGAATTCTGGGTTTTTGAAACTGATTTACCGCCGGGGCGCAGTACGGCGAATTTTAGTGCGGCTCACTGGAGCTGGCTGGGTGTGCTGCTGGTAATCTGGATTGTGCTGGCCGTGCTCTATCACGATCGTTCAGACCGCTGGCGGATCCGCCTGCGCTGGGTCCTCAGTGCTTTACTGGTGATTGGGGAGGTGACCCGCCTGACCTGGATCATCAGCCAGGGTCACTTCCGGCTGGTCGATGACCTGCCCTTGCATTTGTGCAACCTGGCGGTTTTTATTGAATTGCTGGCCAACCGGCGTCAGGCCCGGTTATTGCGCAATTTCTCTTATGCCTGCGGTATGCCCGGCGCACTGGCGGCGCTGCTGACACCGGCCTGGGGAGCCTACCCGCTTTTTCACTTCGCTTACCTGGAAGCCATCGTTGCCCATGGCATCCTCGTTATATTGCCGGTGCTCTGGATCGCCGGTGATGGCTTTCGTCCGGATTACAAGTACTTGCCGGCTTGCTTTGGCCTGATCGGGACCATGGCCCTGGCGGCTGCTGCGGTTAATGCCAGCCTGGGCAGCAATTACATGTTCCTGCATGACGCCCTGCCCGGGACAATCCTCGAGATTTTCGCCCGCTGGTGCGGCACCCCGGGTTATATCCTGCCGTTAGCCGGCCTGCTCTGGCTGGTCTGGCTGATCCTGTATCTGCCCTGGGTGCTGGTGGCTGCCCGCCGGCCCCGCTACCATTGACGGCTGCCGGCTGGCTGGCCGCGGCGCAATAACGACGGCGCGGGCGACCGCATAGTTGGCCAGGGACAGCAACGCCGCCGCGAAAAAGACATACTGGGCGCCCCATTTGCTCCAGACAATACCGCCCAGCACGGCGCAGGTAATGGAAACAACATGATCCATGCTCTGGCCAATGGTCAGGGTTGGCGCGATATCAGCCGGATCGCGGGCGATAGCCCGCAGGTACATCGCCCGGATCATGCCCATCTGCATCGACATGCGGTCAATGATAAACAGGGCATAGGTCAGGATCACCGGCAGGCCGATTTTGACCAGCGCTCCCGAGGTAAAGCCTGCCGTCAGGAGTCCATAGGCGGCATAGACCCCAATAAAGGAAAAGGCATCCAGGTACAGCATTTTCTTGATCCCGAAACGGTCCTGCCAGCGGCCCAGTTGCGGGATGAAAAACATGCCGATGAAGGAGCCGATCATGCCCAGCATGGCCAGGGTGTCGGCCTTTTTACCCAGCAGGTCAATCAGCACCCAGGGCGCGTAGACCAGCATGATCTGCTTCTGGACCCCGAAAAGAATCGCCAGGATATAGTAATATCGGTACTCACGGCGCAGCACAAAGCGCAGGCGGGGCATCAGCCGGAGTCCGCGTTCAACTTTGGCCGGATCGGCCGGGCCAGCGAGGGTTGCCTGTTTCGCTGCCTGTCCGGCCCTGTTTGCCGGCAGGCTGGCCTGAAATTGATGATGAACCCGCGCCAGCATGGTCAGGACAATCCAGGTCAGGATGTAGGCCCCGCCGGCAAGCAGGAAAGTCACCTTGACCGGGGTTGTAAAGCTGAAAAGTCCCAGGCGGAAGCCGGCAAAAACCAGCAGGGCCGCCAGCATGCTGAATCCGGTACTGATGCCCTTGAAGCGGCCGATCGTCTGGCCGGCATTCTGCTCGTCGCGGATCAGGCTCATGCCAATGCTGTCCTGTAGCGGGTACCAGATATGCTGGCCCATCGACTGGACGAAGATCAGGAACAGCATCCACGTATAGGGCGGAGTCAGAAAGCCCAGCAGCGCCAGGCCGACAATGGAGAGAAACTGGGCCACGATAGCCGTACGGATATCCCCCAGGCTGGCCAGGTATGAAACGACAATGAAAACGATAATTCCGGGCAGCTCGCGTGGAAATTCGATAAAACCGCGCTGTTCGGCGGTCACGGCGTAAGCGTCCTTGAAATAGTTGGCCAGCACACCGTCGGAAAAGCCATTGCCAATGGCGGCCAGGGCAATAATGATCATGTAAAGATAAATCGCCCGGCGGTGCAATTGAATCGGGTCCGGTTTGATGCTCATGACGTCTCCTGTCTGTATGGATCGTGGGTCCGGTGCGGCCCCATTCTGGATTTTGTTTCCCTGCAGCAAGATAAAACAGCAGATCGCTGTACATGCTCCTGTTTCACCCGCAATGATCTGTCAGGTGTCATTTGCCGCGCGTTTATACTATCACAACCCGGCAAGTTATACCAGTTTATAGCATGCAGCTGTTGTCATTTCATGTCAGTCAACTGGAGCGATTTTTGCCGGGGAATGGGGGGCGAGCCCAGGATATGGTGCATGCTCAGCGTTGCCGGGAAGCCTGGGATGGGAATAAGAGGTGAGGCGGAACGGATGCGCCGGATCAGTGATTTTGGAGTATAATAATCTGTATGCAAGCGCCATGCTGCCCGGCATCATCAAGGCCTGGCATCATCAAGGCCTGGCATCATCAAGGCCTGGTATCATAATAAGGAGGCATCATCTCATGGATAATTTTCTCGGTTCTGACTTTTTGCTGCTGCTGTTCGCGTTTGTTGCCCTCGAGGGACTGTGGTGGATCGTCTGGATTGCCCTGGCCCTGTCGCGCAAGATATTCGCCAATGCAATTTTCATGATGGCTGCTGCCCTGATCTGGGCTGGCGTGACCATTCCGTCCCTGCTGACCATGGGCTCCGTCGGCACCTTTTTCCTGGTCGTCCTGATGCTTTTTATACCCTTTTTGCTCCTGCCCGGCATGGTGCGGACCATCACCGAGTATCAGCGGGGTATCCTCTTTCGTTTTGGCAAGCTGGCCGGCCAGCTTAGCCCGGGCCTGAATGTCATTTTCCCTTTTGGGATTGACCGGGTCGTCAAGATTGACCTGCGGACTTTCACCATTGACGTGTCCAAGCAGGAAGTTATCACCAAGGACAACATACCGGTCATGGTCGACGCGGTTGTTTACTTTAATGTATTTGATCCGGTGCTGAGCGTCATCAAAGTAGCCAACTATACGCAAAGCACGACCCTGCTAGGCCAGACGATCCTGCGCTCCATCCTTGGCCAGCACGATCTTGATGAGATCCTCTCCAAACGGGCTGAGCTCAATGAGATGCTGCGACTTGATCTGGATGCCGCGACCGATCCGTGGGGGATCAAGGTCACCGCTGTGGAGATCAAGAGCATTGAAATCCCTGATTCGATGAAACGGGCTATGGCCAAGCAGGCTGAGGCCGAACGGGAACGCCGGGCGAAGATTATCGCCGCCGAAGGTGAATTCCAGTCGTCACAGCGCTTGTCCGAGGCGGCCAAGGTGCTGGCTATCCAGCCGGCGGCCCTGCAGCTGCGCTACATGCAGACCCTGACCGAAATAGCCGTTGAAAAGAACTCGACCATTGTCTTCCCGCTGCCGGTCGACCTGATTTCGCCCTTCCTGCCCAAGGATCCGCATAAATAACCGGAATAAATAAAGAAAAATTGCCCCGAATGAAAACAGGCCCCGCGACCGGGACCTGTTTTCTTTTGGGGAATATTCAAGAATTGAAGCTGGTTCATGCAAGGAACATCAGTTCCGGGGCCGTGCCATATGACGGCTGAATGGTAACGACTGCAAGGACCGTGCCGTCAGTCCGAGTCGTCCGCGATCGGCGCCTCGTCATTTTGACAGTCACAGATGTACCACGCTGCATAGGGACCGGTCTGGATGACTTTGACTTGCGGGAAGACCTCGCGCAGTTCGGTCATGACAGCATAGATGAACTGGAAATAATCGCCGCGCTCAAACCACTCAAGGAGACTGATCAGGGGATCGCGGCGCTCATTATAATCCATGATGATGATCCGCTGGCGGGCCAGCTGCTTCATGACCTGATAAAGCTGGTGCCGCTGGTGCTGGGGCAGGCCATGCAGTACGTAGCTGGCTATGACAATATCAAAGGGACCGACCGACTGCGCCCAGCCTGCTGACACCCCGGCATCGTGACTGGCGTTCCAGCTGGCGGTCCGGCCAGCGCTGTGACTGGCGTTCCTGCTGGCGGTCCGGGCAGTGTTGTGACTCGTGGTCCTGTTGCCGACCCGGTCAATCGCCAGGCCACCCGGTTGCTGGCCGGGCCAGTCCAGGGCATTGCCATGGATAAAGACGGCCTTGTTGCCGCGATTGAGACGCCGGGCGATGGCGACCATCCGCTGCGAAGCATCCAGGCCGGTTACCTCGTGGCCCTGTTCGCTCAGCACAAATGCCAGCGCACCTGTGCCGCAACCGATATCCAGGATCCGGCCAGGCTCCTGCGGAATCGCATCCGGATTTTCCGCGATCGTTTGCTGGAATTTGCCGACCTGATAGGTGAAAAACCAGCTGTAGACCGGGGCGATCCAGTCAAATAAACGGATATGCCGCTGAATGTCCATTTTTTACAGATACTGGCGAATCTTATCGATCATCGCCCGGTATTGTTCGTCGGTCAGGTATACTTTGCCCGGATTCATCTCGAAGGTCGAGCCCCAGCTGGCCTGGTCTTCGTACTTCGGCACCAGATGAATATGAAGATGCGGCATTTTATCGCCGTAGGCGCCATAATTGAGCTTATTGGGCGAGAACGCCGCGGCAATGGCTGCCGCCGCACGGCTGACATCATTCATAAAGGCTGCCAGATCCTCGCCACTGAGCTGGTAGAGTTCCCGGACATGGTCATCATGGGCGACAATGCAGCGACCCGGGTATGTCTGTTCCTTGAATAGAAAAAGCGTTGAAGTTTCAAGCTTGGTAATTTCAATCATCAGGTTGTCACGCCGTTCATCGGCCATGCAATAAAAACAGGATTTGTCCTTTTCCATGGGCTACCTCCACTTGTGCGATGCTTGCCGGGTGTGTCACCCGGGCGATATCCGGAGCCGGCGGCTGGGCAGGCCGGCGCGCCGGGACTCTGATATATCTATTATATCTATTATAACGAGAAAACTCAGTTAAAGAAACGGGGGCGAATGCCCGTGTGCGGATATGATAAAATAAAAATACAGCCGGTGCCTTGCCAAACGCCCGATCTGCGCAACCGGCGCGGTTATTGCCAGAAATGAGGCCTTCACCATGACGCAGCCTGTTACACTATACCTGGTTATCCCTTGCTACAATGAGGAAGCGGTCCTGCCGGAGACCGCCCGGCGCCTGGCAGGGCAGATGAAGCCGCTGATTGCATCCGGCCGGATCAGCCCGGCCAGCCGGATCGCTTTTGTTGACGATGGCTCAAAGGACCGGACCTGGACAATCATCAGTGAGCTGTACCAGGATTCGCCGCTGTTCTGTGGCATCCGCCTGTCCCGCAACCAGGGCCATCAGAAGGCCCTGCTGGCCGGCTTGCTGACGGTCCGTGACTTGGCCGATGTCACCATTTCGCTCGATGCCGACCTGCAGGATGACATCGGAAAAATCGCCGATTTTCTATTGCAGTTCGAACAGGGCTGTGAAATTGTCTATGGCGTGCGTAAATCCCGCCGGACGGATACATTTTTCAAGCGGACGACTGCCCAGGCTTTCTACCGGTTCATGCGCCTGATGGGGGTTGATGTCGTTTACAATCATGCCGATTACCGCCTGCTCAGCCGCCGGGCCCTTGACAGCCTCAGTCAGTTCCACGAAACCAATCTGTTTCTGCGCGGCATTATCCCGCTGCTGGGTTATCGGACCGGTACGGTCTATTATGACCGGCACGAGCGCCTGGCCGGGGAAACAAAGTATCCGTTCAAGAAGATGCTGGCTTTTGCCTTCGATGGCCTGACTTCTTTCAGTGTCCGGCCGATTCGCCTGATCATGAGTCTCGGACTGCTGATCTTTGCGGTCAGCATCGCGCTATCGGTCTATTTCCTGACCGTTTACTTTCTGGGCCGGACCGTGGCCGGCTGGGCAACCATCGCCATTTCAATCTGGGCCATTGGCGGCCTGCAATTGCTGGCCATCGGCATAATCGGTGAATATATCGGCAAAATATACCTTGAAACCAAGGCCAGGCCGCGATACTTTGTGGAAGTCTTCCTGCAGCGCGAAGATTGAAAAAAAGGTGCATTTTTGCTATACTTCTCAGGGTCATCGCACTGTTGCCGATGCGCCAGGCAAGATGCAGCAAGCCACCGACCCGGCAGCAAACCACCGACCCGGCAGCAGACCACCGCCCCGGCTGCAAGCCACCCCCCCGGCTGCCAGGGTTGTGCCCGAATGATCCCGGCAGAGGCCCGCCGTCTGGCTGCTGAGCCGGCCAGGCATCAGACCATGGAGGATTGATATGAACCGATTCGCCCGGGATGTGAAAAAATATTTTTCATATGCCATCTATGCGGCTAAATGTGATCTGAAATCAGAGGTCTCCAGTTCTTATCTCAACTGGTTATGGTGGGTGCTGGATCCTCTGTTTTTTATGCTGGTCTACATGTTCATTGCCCTGGTTGTCTTCGGCAAGAGTGAACAGTATTTTCCGATCTTTGTCTTCATTGGCCTGACCGTCTGGATCTTTTTCAGCAAGAACATCAATACCGGCGTCACCCTGATCAAGGCCAACAAGAATATCGTCACCAAGATTTATGTGCCCAAGTTCATTCTTGTGCTCGAACAGATGATGGTCAATTTTTTCAAGATGCTGATTGCCTTCGGGATCGTCCTGATCATGCTGCTGGTTTTCCGGGTGCCGCTGAGCCTGCATATTTTCCATATTCTGCCGACCATCGTCGTCCTGGCGACGGTGACCTTCGGTATCAGCACCATTTTGCTGCATCTCGGGGTCTATGTGGCGGACCTGTCCAATATCATGACCATCCTGCTGCGCCTGATGATGTACATGTCCGGCATTTTCTACTCGGTATCTGACCGCGTGCCGGCTCCTTATAATCACATCCTGCTGCGCCTGAATCCGGCCGCCTTCTGTATGGACGCCATGCGCCTGAGTCTGCTGCGGCAGGCCAGCCCCAGCTATAAATGGATGCTGATCTGGCTGGCTGTCGGCCTGGGCCTGTCGGCGCTGGGCCTGCGCCTGATCTATCGTTACGAGAACAATTATGCAAAGGTGATACTATGAACGCGATAGAAATCAGGGACGTCCACCTGGCCTACAAGACCATGAAGCGCATCTCCATCAAGCAGTCGCTGTTTTCACTGAAGAAAGCCGAGATCAATGTTTTCGAAGCCCTGCGCGGGATATCCTTTGATGTGCCGCGCGGCCAGATTGTCGGCCTGATCGGCAAAAACGGCAGCGGCAAGTCGACGCTGCTGCGGTCGATCGCCGGGATTTTTTCGCCCAACAGCGGCACGATCCAGATATTCGGCAATACAGTGTCCCTGCTCTCACTGGGTGTTGGCTTCCAGAGCAAGCTGTCCGGCCGGGAAAACATCATCCTTTCCGGTTTGCTGATGGGTTTTACCGAACCGCAGATTCGGACTAAGCTCAAGGAAATCATCGATTTCTCCGGGCTGGGCAAGTTCATTGATATGCCGGTCCAGACCTATTCCAGTGGCATGTATTCCAAGCTGGCTTTCTCGATCACGGCCATCCTGGAAACAGATATCATGCTGGTCGACGAAGTGCTCAGTGTCGGTGATGCCAAGTTCAAGAAAAAAAGCTACAACCGCATGAAAAAACTGATCATGGATGAGGATCGTACAGTGATTATCGTCTCTCATTCCATGGAAACCATCCGCAAGCTCTGCACGCGTGTTGTCTGGCTCGAAGAAGGCAAGGTTATCATGGACGGCGATACCGAGACGGTGACGGCCGCCTACGAAAAGGTAGAAGGCGGCGAATCCTGACTGCCCGACGCGGCGGCCCGGCACAACCAGCCTGGCCGGGGGCGTGACTGGCCGGTACTGCCAGAACCTGTTCGTTGTACCGGCTGCTGACCCGAACCCTCGATGGGGCAGTGGCTGGTAGCCGTTACAGGCCTGGACCGCCACATGAACGGGAAACCGAAAGGAAGCAAGGCAAGCAATCATGATCCGGTTTCTAACCGCATATCTGTCCGTGGTGCTGACCATTTTGTTCCTGCCTTTGCGCTTGTGGCCCATCCGGCGTACGCGCCTGGTGTTCATCGGCTTTGGTGGTGGCGGGCAAAGTGAATTTGCCTGTAATCCGCGCTATATTTACGAAGCGTTACGGGCTGACCCCAATCTGCGGGCTGGTCCGGACCGGCAGACGGAGCAGAGGCCAGATGCCGGCACCGGCCGACCGCTGGAATACGTCTGGATCGTCAGCGAACCACCGCGATACCCCGCCTTGCAGGGCCAGGGCGTGCGACTGGCCCGCCACAAGACCCTGCGTGCCGCCTTTTATCTGCTGACTGCGCAGGTCGTTATTTCCAATGGCGCCTATCTGGCCTGGTTTCCCTTTCGCCGCAGCCAGTTCGTGATCAATACCTGGCACGGCGGGGGCGCCTACAAGAAGCTGCCTGCCGACCTGGCGTCCGCCGGCTGGGCGGACCGGCGCAAAATCCAGGTCAGCAACCGCAATACCGATCTTTTCTTGTCCAGCAGCAAGGCTTTTACCCGCTTTGTGATCCGGGGGGCCTTCTGCTACCCGGGCGAGGTCCTGGAGGTTGGCATGCCCCGCAATGACCGGCTGGTGGCCAGTGCCATACCGTCTGCCGCATCCGCCGCGGACTGCGCATCTGTCGCGGCCCGCCTTCGCGAACATTACGCGATTTCCCGTGACCGGTTCGTGGTTTTATACGCGCCGACCTTTCGCGACGAATCGCACCCGATTCCCGAGCCGCTCGATGGCCAGCGGTTGCTGACGGCCCTGGAAGCCCGCCTGGGCGGATCCTGGCTGCTCCTCTACCGGATCCACAAGCTGGACCGGGCGCCCAATCTGGCTGCGACCGGGCCTGACCAGATCCGTGACGCCTCGGCCTGGCCGGACATGCAGGAATTGCTTTGCCTGGCTGATGTCCTGATCACCGACTATTCCTCCAGCATCTGGGACTTCACCCTGACCGGCAAGCCGTGCTGGCTTTTTGTACCGGACCTGCGCGCCTATCAGGCCAGGCATGGCTTTTATGTCGACTTGCCGGACTGGCATATGCCTTTTGCCGAGGATAACGCCGCACTGGATAGGGCGATCCGTCAGGCTGACCTGGCCGAGATGCGCGAGGGTGCCCGCCAGCACCTGGCCGATCTGCAGAGTACCGAGACCGGCCAGGCCGCTCTGATCGTGGCCAGCCTGATCCGCGACCGCTGCATCGATAAGACGAACGCATCGAAATGAAAAATGCATAGATAAGACGAACGCACAAAAAAGATGAATGCATAGAAGAAATGAGGATGATACCATGAATGCTGCGATTGTATTTGCCGGCGGTTCCGGACAGCGGATGCGGGCAACTGCCAAGCCCAAACAGTTCCTGGAATTATACGGCAAGCCGATCATCATTTTCACGCTGGAAGTTTTTGAACAGCATCCGGATATTGATACAGTTGTTGTCCCCTGTATCGCCGGCTGGGAAGACTATCTGCTTGATCTGCTGGACAAATACCGGATCAGGAAGGTCCGCAAGGTGCTGACTGGCGGCAAAGATACCCAGGCGTCCAAAATGATAGCCCTGGACTATATGGCAACTTTCTGCAAGCCGGATGACATCATCATGCTGCATGACGCCGTCCGGCCGCTGGTGACAGAAAAGATGATCACGGACAATATCGAGGCGGTCAAGCGTCATGGCTCGGCAATCACGGTTGTCCCGTTTTCTGAAACCGGCATCGTCAGCAAGGATGGCACGACGACCCGCGAATCGATTATCCGCAATACCCTTTACATCGCCAAGGCACCGCAGAGCTTTTATTTCAGCGATGTCTATGCGGCCCACCAGAAAGGCAATACCATGTCGCCGACGATCACCATTGATACCTGCAGCCTGATGACCGCGCTGGGGATTGAGCTGCACCTGGTACCGTGCGAAACCACCAATATCAAGATTACGACCCCCGAGGACTTCTTCATCTTCAAGGCCCTGGTTGACCTGCGCGAAAGCCGCGATATTTTTGGATTGTAATCAGGGCAATTTGTGCTGGCAACCGGCTACCCTGATGCTCACCAGCGGTACGATGTTCACCGCCCTGCAGGCAACGGTTGTACTGGCAGCGGCCAGCCGGCAATGGCGCATCGACAGGCGCCTGTTCAATCACATTGTCCCGCAGGCATGATGGTGAAGCGGCTCTCAGCCAGCCGATCATGGCCCGATGGGGCAACGGAAGGAGCATTCTATGTACGATAACCCTGTCATTGCCCGCGATTTGCAGGCGATGATCGCCAGCCACCCCCGGATAGACTGGGCAAAGCTGCGCGGCCGGACGATCCTCGTTACCGGTATCAACGGCATGATCGGCACCTACCTGGTCCTGGCTCTCCTGCTGTTAAATGACCAGGACCAGCTCCATATCCAGGTGATCGGCCTGGCCCGCAACCTGGCCAAGGCCCGGCAGCGCCTCGCTGCGCTGCTGGACCGTCCCGACTTCATCCTGCTGGCCCAGGATCTGGCCGAGCCCCTGCAGCTCGACCGGCCCGTGGATGTCATTATTCACGCCGCCAGCCAGACCGGGCCGCGCCAGTTCGTCGATGATCCGGTCGGGACCATCGACGCCAATGTCATCGGCACGCGCCATCTGCTGGAATGGGGACGCCACCACCAGACCCGGCAATTCCTGTTTCTTTCCACCCGGGAAATATATGGCGAAAACAGCGCCGGGCACGCGTTTGTCCGCGAAGACGAATATGGACCCCTGGACCCGACCAGGATTCGCTCCTGTTATCCGGAAAGCAAGCGCCTCGGAGAAATGTACTGCATGGCCTACCGTCACCAGTACCAGATCGACTGCCGGATCGCCCGGATTGCCCATACTTATGGCCCCGGCATGACGATCGGCGATGGTCGCGTGGTAGGTGATTTCATAAAGAATGTGATTGACGGGCAAGATATAGAAATGAACAGCGATGGCAGCGGCATCCTGGCCCTGACCTACATCACGGACATCATTGCCGGGATTTTCCTCCAGGCGCTCAATACCACTGAGATTGTCTGCAATATTTCCAACGACGAACGGATCCTGACCGTGCGGCAGCTGGCTGAACTGCTGATGACCTTCAATCCCAATCCGGCCGCCCGCGCCGTTTTCAAGGAAGCCACCGCTACGGTTAAAATGGGATATCTGGCCAATCCGCCGGCCCTACTCTGCTCGGACCGGATCAAGCTGGCCGGCTGGCAGCCACAGGTCAGCCTGGAGGAAGGTTTCAGCCGGGTTATTGCTTATAACCAGCCTCAGCCGGCAGCAAATATGCCGGCCGCAGGTCAGTAGCCCATGGTCAGGCAACCCGTACCGCGCATCGCGTTTGTGATTCTGACCTGGTATTCAGCCGGGTATATCCGGGCTTGCCTGGATTCGGTCGAGCATTTGCGGCCGGCCTATGAGCCCGTTCTTTACCTGGTCGACAATGGCTCGCAGGACGACACCGTTGCTGTCATCAACAGCTTTGCCCAGGATCATCCACAGACCCGCCTGGTACTGCTGCGCAATACACAAAATCTGGGCACGACGGTTCCCCGCAATGCCGCCTTGCGCCACCTGATGGCTGAGGCTGCTGACCGGCCAGCGGCCCAGGCGGCAGCCGGCGACGCGATATCCGGCCCGGCGGCAGCCGGCCAGATGACAGATAACCAGGCGGCAGGCGGCTTTGACTACATCTGCATCCTGGATTCGGACACGGTGATCAATCGCCCGGCCATCGACCGCCTGGTGGCTACCCTGGTCAACCGGCCGCAGACCTTGCTGGCCGCGCCCCGCATGTTTAACCAGGCCCATCAGGAGCAATGCTCCGTCAAGCACTTTCCGACCCTGCTGATCAAACTGCTCAAAGGCAGCCCGTTCCGTAGCTGGAATCAGCGTGGTGAACGGCTGGAACAGTACCCATTCATGCCAGATCCGGCACCCTTCATCGAATCAGGTGCCGGTGGTGTGCCGCTCAGCCAGGATCCGGCTGATTATCCGGTAGACTATGCCATTTCAGCCTGCTGGCTCTTAAAGCCCGCAGCCCTGCACCGGCCGGGCCTGCTTGATGAAAAGATCTTTTACGCCCCCGAAGACGTGGATTACTGTGCGCGGGTCTGGGAGGCCGGTTTTGAGGTGCGCCTGGCCTCCGGAGCCTCGATCTATCACCTGACCCAGCGCATTTCCAAGCGTAAACTCTTCAGCAAGATGAACTGGCGACATCTGACCGGCCTGGTTTATTACTTTGGCAAGCATCGTTATTGCTGCAACGCACGGCGGATCCGGGCCACGGCCGGCAAATCAGGAAACAAAGAAAACAGGTGAACGCACATGCGCAAACACATGCCTCCGCTACCTCAGCCCCCTGAAGATCACTTGCCAGAGCAGGATCGTGAATCCGGCCAGGCCGGTGACCGGGCAGCAGCCGACCGGACCGATCCGGCCCCGGCCGGCGATTTCCCGGAAAAAATCAATGCCGATCTGCAGGATGACATGAAAATTGTTCTGCTCAAAAAGCGCCTGGCCGAGATGGCCCGTCACAACAAGGTGACACACTGGCTCAAGATTGTTTTTATCCTGGGCACGCTGCTGATGGTCAACCTGGCGATTATCATCAGCTTCTATCTGGTCGCTCTGCAAAAACCGCTGCAGTTTGCTCTCAGTTTCAATGATTATGTGTCGACCATCCCGCTGCTGCTGGGCTTCTGCCTGCTTTATATCGACTACCTGAAAATGACCCAGTTCTACCGCAAGACCTACACGGATATTTTTTCCTCCTCCGTTGTCTTCAGTTTCCTGGCCGTCATGTCCACCACGGCGATTGCTTTTTTCTTCCGCTGGTTCCTGCTGTCCCGTTATGTCATGGTTGTCGCCTCACTGGTCATGGTCCTGCTGATCTATCTGTGGTCAGCCGTATGCCTGTATATCAGCAAACGGATCTATCCCCACGGCAAGCTGTTGCTGGTCGCCGTCAACAAGCAGGAGGCCGATCTGCTCTATGCCAAGGTTGAACAGGAACTGCCCGGCCTGCACCTCGACTACATCGGTTACGCCCTGACTGCCGACCAGCCCCTGCCCTGCCTGCTGCCGGCCGTTGATCGCTGCACGGATGTCATGGTCTCTGCCTCGATTAACGAAACGCTGAAAGCTGAACTCCTGCTGTATGCCTCGGACCACGACAAGACGATTTACATGGTGCCACAATTCTCGGACCTGATCTATTCCAAGTTCCGGGTCCTCAATTTCTCGGACATGCCCACCTTCATGATTGACAGCCTCGGCCTGACTTATCAGCAGCGGGTCTTCAAGCGGCTGTTTGACATTTTATTCTCGCTGTTCGTGCTGATTCTGACCTTGCCGCTGCAGCTCGTGATTGCCATTGCGATCCGGCTTGATTCGCCTGGTCCGGCCTTGTATACCCAGGAGAGGGCGACGCTCAGCGGCCGCCTGTACCAGGTTTACAAGTTCCGGACCATGGTCAACCGGGCGGAAGAACGTTTTGGCGCCCGGTTATCCGGCTCCGATGATCCGCGCGTAACCCGTCTGGGCAAGCTCTTGCGGGGCACCCGTCTCGATGAGCTGCCGCAGTTTTTCAATATCCTGAAGGGCGATATGTCGGTGGTCGGGCCCCGTCCGGAGCGCGCGCACCTGATCAGTGAATATGAGTCGAATGTCCCCGGCTTTGCCCAGCGGCTGAAGGTCAAGTCCGGCCTGACCGGCCTGGCCCAGGTCTACGGCAAATATGACACCAAGCCGGAGGATAAACTGCGCTATGACATCATGTATATCCGCAATTATTCCCTGCTGCTGGACATCCGGATCATTCTCCTGACAGTACGTGTCATGTCGCCGGCCAATCTCTACCTCAAGTATCGGCCCGTCCAGAATTTCCCGATCGACCTGAGTGACGTCAAGGGCAAGGGCTGTCAGCCTGAACCCGAAACCGGGGAGGTCCGCCCGGCGATCTGATGCATGGTTTTGCGCGAATTTGCACGATGTTGACTGGTCCGGACTATCTGAAGATTGACAGGCTGTCTGATTGTCAAGCACCAGATTCACGAGTAAAACAATAGGCGTCCTGAAAATTGAGCCGCCACGGCCAGCGGCAAGTATTGAATAACGGGGTATAGAGATGAAGGTTGGAATCATCAGCATCAACAAGTATTCAAAGCATCTGAATTATGGGGCGGCGCTCCACACCTATGCTTTCCAGCAATACTTGGACAAAATGAATGTCGATAACACAATTATCGACTACCTGCCGCGTTTCATGCAGGAATACAGCATGGAATACCCCTTCATGACACCGCCGCCTGTCAAGAAATATCAGCGCGTTATCTTCTGGCTGCTCAATCTCCTGCACAACAAGATCAAGTATGACAAGTTCATGCGTTTTTTCGACAAGCATTATCGCAAGACAAAATGTCAATATACAGAAAAGATCCTGCGCAATGCCCAGCTGAAATTTGACACTGTCATCTGTGAAAGTGACGTCATCTGGAGCCCCCACACCACGGAAAATTTTGAAGACGCCTTTTTCTGCAATCTGCCATCGATGCGGGGGATGCGCAAGATTGCTTACGCGCCCAGTATTGGCTATTACAATTTTACCCAGGAACGTCAGGTCCAGTTCCGGTCCCTGCTGAAAAATATCGACTTCATATCCTGCCGCGAGATCCAGGGCACCGAGTTCACACGCCAGTTCACAGACAAGCCGGTCACCAACGTGCTCGATCCGACGCTGTTGCTTGACTCGGCCGATTACGACGGGATCTGCCAGCCGCCCCGCGACAAGGGCTATGTCCTGGTTTACAATTGCCTGAAAAATAACCACAAGATGATCCGTGATGCCAAGAAAATCGCCCGGGCCCGCAACCTGAAAGTTGTCGAGCTCAGCGTCTATATCCATAACAAGCTGGATCACAAGACGGTCGTCTCGGCCGGCATCGAGGAGTTCATCGGCTATTTCAAGCATGCCGACTTCGTTGTGACCAATGCCTTTCATGGTGTCTGCTTTTCGCTGGTTTTCAAGAAGGACTTCTTTACCTACGCCCGCGGCACCAAGGATTCACGGGTTACCAGCATTCTCAGCCTGCTTGGCCTGAACGACCGCTTCCTGCTTAATACCGACGAGTTGCCGCCCCTTGCCCCGATTGACTACACGGCGGTTTATCAGCTCCTTGACGAGGAGCGGCGCAAATCCCGGGCCTATCTGGACCAGGCCCTGACAGCCGAGATCGACTGAAACGCCTGGCCTACAGATATACCGGATAAACCGCCGCAAACGGGGCGGGACAGGAGTATAGGAGCACATATGAGCCTGATCAGCAAAGTTTCCAAATTGTCACGATATATGGAATACCGGCGCATGCATAAGCGTTACAAATCGGCCCAGCAGAAATTTCTCGCCCACCAGCGCAATATGCAGAAGTACGAAAAGTACGACAGGGAATTCCAGAGCGTCGGCAATAAGCTCGGTTTTTATAAAAAACGCCTGGCCCACGAGCTGCTGAAAATATTATACATTTTCCCGATCAAAAACAACCGGATCCTGCTGATGAGCTTTCAGGCCGGCAAATTCTCCTGCAATCCCAAATATATTGCCGAATATCTGAAGACGAACTATCCTGGCGAGTTTGAAATCACCTGGGCCTTCCGCGATCCTGTCGAATATGCCTGGCTGGCTGACTGGGACTACCAGGTCATCAAGCTGTACTCGCTGCGTTACTTTATTTATGCCCTGACCTCGCGCGTCGTGATCTACAACATGCGCTTCCCGATCGTTGTTCCATTCCGCAAGGGCCAGCTGACGATTGGCACCGGCCATGGCGGTGGCGCGTACAAGAAACTGCTGCTCGACAATCCGAGCATCTCCCGTCTCGAGAAAAAGGAAATCGCCCTCAGCACCAGCATCACCAATCTGTTCATCTCCAGTTGTGCAGCTTATACCTCGCATGTCCTGCGTGGGGCCTTCGGTTACAAAGGCGAGGTCCTGGAATGCGGCATGCCCCGCAACGATATCCTGGTCAATAGGGATTTCAGCCAGGCTGAGACGGTCCGCCGTTATTATCATATCCCCAAGGACCGCAAAATCATCCTCTACGCCCCGACCTACCGCAAGGGCACGCGTACCGGCACCGACTATGAGATCGATTTCAAGCAGGTTGTCAAAGCGGCTAAAGAGCGCTTCGGCGGCGAATGGATTGTCATGTTCCGCATGCATTATTTCATCAAGGAGCGCGGTACTTTAGGCAGCGGCTTCAAGCGGATTGATGCCACCAATTATCCGGACATGCAGGAGCTCCTCGTGGCTGCGGATATCCTGATTACCGACTACTCTTCCAGCGTCTGGGACTATTCCCTGCTCAACAAACCGGGTTTTCTTTATGCAACCGACCTGGATGAATACCTGGTCAAGCAGGGCTTTTATGTTGACGTCCGGGAATGGCCGTTCCCCATCGCCCAGAATAATGCCGAGCTGGTTGACCGCATCCTCAATTTCGACATGGACAACTGTGCGGCCAGGATTGCCCACCATCATCAGGAGCTGGGCTCCTTTGAAAATGGCCACGCCACGGAGACTGTCGCCCGCCGCATTCACGAGGAATGTTTCGGCCGGAAATGATGGCATAAGCTGCCCTGGAGGCGCTGCTGGTTGCCTAACTGCTTCACTCCTTCTATCTGGAAAATACCTCCAGCGCTGGTATCGCTGCGGTTATGGACTGATGCGCCAATCGGATTGACGCGCCTAACGCGCCAGCGGCTGGTTGGCGGGAGCCTGGAAGGGTGTGCGCCGTGCGTTAAACTGATTGGCATCGAGGATAGGGTACTGGGCTTCGTATAGTTTGAAGCCAAACCCGTAGGCATCGTTGCGTTGCAGAGTCAGATCTTTTACACGCCGCGCGAAGGACTGTTCCGACAATAACGTCATGAATTGAATTTCCACCCACTCGCTCATCCCTTCATAAATCAGCAGGCGCCTATTGCGACCATATCGTTTGTTAATCTCTTTATCATCCCAGTTGATGAACTGCCAGATATGCGTCAGTTCATGAGCCATGGTTGACATGATCATGATCTTGGGAGCACCGCTTTCGATGAGTATTTTATACCCCTCCCGGGACTTGATGGCCACCCCTGCGCTCCGGGCATCAAAATCCGGGGTAGCTATAAACTGCCGGCCCATTTTCCGGGCGATGACCCTGGCCGAGGCAAATTCGATGCGAATGGGGACAGGCAGGCGAATGTTGAAAATATCACAGAGATTATGATAAACATCCTGATAAATCGTCTGATATTGGGTCATTTCACGAACCGCTGTGGCCGTACAGGCCGCGCAGCGGACCCGTCCGTCTGACAGCTCATCATATTCAATTCCCGTCAGCAGGCGGCCACAGAAATCACAGAACTGGGTGCTGCCAGCCGGATTGGCAGCCGCATCCAGCTGCTCTGCCAGCCGCTTGCTGGTGCGCGCCTGGTAAAGAGGATTGTTGCGCAGGCCCAGCGCGCCAAGATAAGCCCAGGTTCCCGCTGGATCGAGCAGGGCTGACTGCTCGTCGGCACCGAATAACAGGTAATGACGATTCATGTAGGGGATTGTCTGGATTGGCACCGGTACAAGGGGCGCAGACGGCGGTTCCTCGGGAATCATGACAAAAGTTGCCGGCGGGCTTCCGGTGGATGGAATGGCAGCGGATCCTGTGCCCGCGGGAACAGACTCCGGGCCAGGCATCGCCGCACCCGTCGTGACTTCGATGTCATGGCCCGGGCTTTCCACGTGCGTACCGGTATTGATGGCTTCCGTTTGATTCGCGGCCGTGTCCGGCTGTGATGTTGCGGACCCGATGCCAGAATCCGGCGCAGTGGCTGCCGTACCAGGCACAGACTCGGGCGCAGCTGCCCCTGGCTGAGGATGGCGCCTCTTTTTGCGGTTGCCTCCCAGCCAGGCTTTGATTTGTACCGCAAGTTGATCCAGCCAGCTCCGCTGCCGCAACTGGCTGTCAGTCGGCCAGGCCGGTGGAGACCCGACAACCGGTTCTGGTCCGCCCTCCGATATCAGCCGCTTGAGCTTGTCCTGATGCCAGTCGAGGTAATCACTGATCATGGCCAGAATCCGGACCAGATTTCGCTCGAAAGCAGTCAGCAGCCCCAGATCCAGCTGGCTGTCTTCAATAATCAGAATGGAATCAGCAGGTAAACCGGTATATTCACACGTATAAGTCCCGGTGCCGGCCAGATCGGCGGCGAGCGGAATTTCCCCCGGCCTGGCTGAAGCCATATTCCCGGCCTGGGCCGCCTGGTTCGCGGCCTGATCCGGGGCCTGATCCGGGGTCTGGTCCGCCATCTGGACGGTTGCTTCGCCGGCCCCTGGCCCCGGATTTGTATCCGGCACAGATCGTGGCCCGCCAGAAACTGCTGCCGGTGTCAGCGCAACCACATAATGGTAATCATCGGGGAAGATTGTCACGAATAATTCATTCAGCAACGTAACCAGAGTCCGGCGGATTTCCGGCGTCGTCTCCGGAAAATCCAGCCGCAAGACCGCTTTATTGACATATTGACGGGCTGTAATCCCGTTAAGCTCAACGATCTTAGCCCCGGCAATATGGTTGTAATCGGCCAGCTCCAGATAGCCGCGGGTCGTGCAGACAATGGTTGCTGTACCCCGGATGACCCGGATGGATGCCAGGGTGCGCTGATCGCCGGTTTGCTGGCTGGTTTGCCATTGGCTGATCAGGTAATGGCGGACTTGCCGATAATAACGTCGCCGGTCGAGGTGGTCCGCCGCCCGCCTGACGAGCAGCCCTTGTTGCGGCGCGCCGCGGCAGATCTCGTAATATTTACCGGCAAAGGTGTGATATTGGCCCGGCAGGTAAATCTGGTCGAGCTGGCCGCTCAGTCGTGCACCAAGGAAGTGCTGGCTCTGGGCATAATCTTCCGGAATGTACCAGGCAGTCTGCAGGCCGGCCAGGATGGCGGCCACGGTGGGGTCTGGCTCCAGATGATAAAGTGTCAGGACATGGGTCTCCAGATTGTGCCGGTTCAGCTGGTAAACCAGGCGTTTGCTGATCCGGATATTGGCTGGCTCCAGCTGCAGGCTCGTGCAAATGACCGTACCGGCTGCTGCCTGCAGGTCTGCCGGACTGCTTTGGCCAAACATCAGGAAAACCTGGTTTATCTCGGCTGCGGGCTGGTCCTTCTGCGTCAGCAGCATCAACAGGCGCAAAGCCAGATTACGCATGGTCAGCGCGTAGTCGGCGCAGATCTGGGGAATGGCCTTCGGATCATTCTGAAAGAGCAGCGCATTATCGGCCATGTATTCACGAAAGAGGTAATTGGCGGAAATGACATGGACCAGTCCATACTCGGCACTGCGTGTCGTAAATTGGCGGATCACTTCGAAAAGATTATACGCCTCGTCCTCGACGATGATCAGTCCCTGCTTTTCCCGCCGAGTATGCCAATAGGCGGCGCTGAACTCAATAGCCTGATCAAATGATTCCTGCAATAAAGGCAGATCGGTATACTGGCAGAACAATTTGTAATACTGAGCAGCGATCCAGCGCATATCCACAACCGGAAAACGGCTGTCACTGATCCAGCGAACCCGGCGGACCTGATTTTTCAGCGCCAGCAGGGCCAGTTCCGTGCCAACCCCCAGATAGTGAGCCACATGCGGCAGAAGCCGGTGATGCAGCGGGTCACCGTCGGCAGCCCAGCTGAGAAAGGAGTGCCAGCCAAGAGGAGCAACGGTGGCTTTGACCTCGGTCAGGCTGGTGCGCAGGGCATGGGACAGGACATCAACGAGCCCATCGCAGTTTTTATCAAATGCGCAAAATGTTACGGCGTGGCTGCCGGCCCGGGCTCTGTCGATAATCAGCTGTAAACCCAGCTGCATGGTCGAAAGCATCCTGGACGGCTCAATCAGCAAGACAAAAGTCACCTGCTCCAGAAAAGCCCGATGGTCATCAAGCAAAGCCTGATTATAAAAATCACAATATCGCAGAATACCCACATCGTAAGGTCTGGTCATCGTCTCGCCCGCCGGATCGAACCTTGCCCCGGCAGCCGGCTCCGCCGTCGCTTCCGGTGATGCAGCCTGATCCATGGGCAGCAGCTGTCCACGTGTGCCAGCCGCCGTCCCGGATGCTGTTCTGTCCACAAGGCTCCCGGAGGTTATTGGCGGCGTGGCCGATTGCGGGTTGATACCGGAAGCCGGAACGAGCTGACCGACAGACCACAGGCCAGGAACGTGCGAAATTGCGGCCAGACCATCCTGCAGATAGGTGCTGATAGCTGTTTCAATGCCGTTGCGGCCCAGAATAACCAGACATCTGTGGTTGGCCAGCAGGTGCAGGCTGAGCGGAACAAAAACGTAGGGCTGCAGATCATGGTAAAAGGGCGTGGCGAACAAGATGCTCTGGCCATTTATCAGGGCTGCGGCAGAATCAATGTAATGGCGATCCGGAGTCAAGCCCGCCTTCATCTGCACCTGCAAATAGGCACCCAGATAGCGGATGCCGGGCGTGTCGCTGTACTGGAAACTGTCAAGCGCGTCGGTCAGGCTGGCGCTGGTTGTTTCCTCCGTGTATTCGGCATTCTCAGCCAGCAGCCGGTCGGCAAACCGCTCTCGATACAACTGATGTAAGGGGAGATAGTTCACGCGCTGTCCGGCATCATCCCCCTGGCCACTCACCAGATCCGTCCGTTCCGCGGCCGTCAGGCCGTTCAGGAAGAATGCGGCTTCACTGATGCTGATCAGGGCCAGAACCGGAGCGTAATCAAGATAAAGATCTGGCAGCAACTGCAGGCGATTCAGTCCGATCAGCAGCAAGACAGCGATGACAGTGGCCCAACGGGCGATGGAAAGCGTCAGATCCCGCATTTGGACCCGGTCATGGCGCAGAAACCAGCTTTTCTGGCCCTCAGCGTATTGATAGAAGCAGGCTGTCAGCGGTTGCAGCCGGGGGCCGAGAACCCAGCCCAGCAGACTGCCAGTCAGCAAGCCGAACAGCTTGAGCATGATGAACGCGAGCAGAATCAGGCTGTTCAGCAACAGAGCCACAACAAGGTCTGGATGGGACTGACGCAGCATGGGCAGCAAGTCGCCGAGCCACGTAGCCAGTTGCATCACCAGACGGGAAATCCGGCTTAGCAGCAGACTGGCTGTCATCACCAGCAGCCAGGCCAGCGGCGGCAGCATAAATTGCCGGACCCGGTACCGGCGCGGCAGATTGACCAGCCAATACAAAATCACGACCAGAATGAGCAAGCCGATGACTACAATGTCCAACCCATGATCCTCCCAGCGTATAAGCAAGTGCGTCCAGTCCCGATTGCCAGTATTCTGACAGGCTTTTCGGGCGCCCGGCATGATTTCATCGAGTCTGATAATCCGAACAGCGGTGTCCGGCCCGATTGCCGGATTCTGTCAGGGATTTCCGGCGCCTGAACCCCGATAGCCAGATTCCTGTCAGGAATCTGCGGCGCCGGAAATGGTTTTATCCGGGTCCATTATCCGGGTCCATTATCCGGGTGATGGTGCCAGATGCCGGATCCGGCTCCTGACCCGGCAACGGACCTGGCGACGGATTTGGCAACGGATCTGGCCCCGGCGCCAGTTTGCCGGGTGCTGGTGGGACCTGTCGCGAATCAAGCAGGATACTGGGGACCCGTTCATAGATTTCTTCATGAATGAGCACCAGACTGGTGAGGAAGCGGTAGGGCTGGCGGATTTTCCCGACCTCATTATTGCCAAAAGTATAGAGCGGGATTTGCGTGTCTTCCGGCAGGCAGGTATCCAGCAGCTGCTTTTCCCAGTCATCACGGTCAATCAGAGACTCAATATCCGAGAAATAGCGTTGCTTTTCCTGGTCTCCGAGGCTGACATTGAAAATCCGGCCGAGATCCCGCAACTGGTCACGGAACTGGCTGAAAGCCAGCAGGCGCCGTGACGTGTCGGGGGACAGGCTGGCCAGCCGCTCATGCTCCAGTTCAGCCAGCCGATGGATGGTTGCCCGGCCTTTCATATAGCTGCAGATCTGTGACAGGTGAACCGCGTAACGATCCAGCGAAATCCGGATCGCCTGCCGCACCTGGCTGATTCGTTCGTTAAAATCATGCACCAGTTCCCGCAGTTTATTGCGATCTCGCCATAAAAACAGCCAGCCGGCTCCTGCCATCACCAGCATCATCAGCAAGATGATGCCCAGAGCCAGGAGCAGCTGCCCGGTACCCAGCCGGGCACTGCGGAGCAGGAAGCCCACTTGTCCGGTCAGGCTGGCCCCGGCCAGCACGCCGCAAGTTACCAGAATCTGGCGGCGGGTCAGACGGGTCCGCATCTTCTGCCGGATTGAACTGTCAGCTTCCGCCAGCGCCTTGTAACAGGCCTGCTTTTCTTGCCAAAGTGACACCCGGGACTCGAAAATATGTTGGGCCAGCCGATCCAGCGCGTCCTCATAATCTTGCTGCTGGTGAATATCCATCCGGCGCAAATCAGCCGGCCCGGGCCGGGCTTGCCG
Organism: uncultured Oscillospiraceae bacterium; assembly: GCA_964450865.1. Lineage (GTDB taxonomy): Bacteria > Bacillota > Clostridia > Saccharofermentanales > UBA5734 > CAYVHB01. The sequence continues at coordinate 75,114 of CAYVHB010000009.1, forward strand.
GCGGGTCTGGCCAACGGCCTGGGCAAGGGAACGCTCCGGAACCCTGAACAGAAAGGGCAGTTCAGCCAGGATCTGGCGCCTGCTGGTGTCCCATTGCGGTTCGTCCAGGACTGGGCAATCCTTGACCAGGCCGATCAATCCGATGTTGGCCTGCAAGCGGGCCGGCATCATCTCACGGGGTGTTATCTGAATCGTTTCATCCGGAACTGGCCGGACATCTTCGGGATAACTTTGCCAGTCAAGCCCATTTTCAGTCCGGATACATTCAGCGATCAGTGAAGCGGCCCGCTGGGCCAGGCTTTGCAGAGTCGCCAGAAAAATCGCCGGGTCGAACCCGCCGCTGATGGCATAAAGCCGGTATGCCTGGATCGCGTTGGGTTCAATCGCATTCAGGGCATAGGTCAGAGCGGCCAGGAAAAAGCGGAGCAATCCAAACTCGTAATCAAGGTGCTGGCGATCGACAATATCAAAGACCATGAAGCGGCAGATGCTGGGATAGTTATTGCGTTCCACAAACAGAGACGGGATGTGGTCGGCAGTCCGGGTTATCTTGCTTTTCACTTCACAGGCATCGTCTTTACAAACAAACAAGGTTCGTTTGGCCAGGAAAGCAATTTCCCATGGCTTGCCAACCGGCAGGCGATAGCGTTTCAGAATTTCCGGATCGGGCGTGATCTCCTCAGTCTGGATCCGCGGCGGCAGATAAACTGAAAAGTCAGTCTCTCCGGGAGCGGCGATGTTGCCGGTCATACCAGCCGCCCCGCCCTTTTTGGCCGCCCCGGCTGTTTCAGGAGCGCCGCGGTTCGCATAATCGAGGGTAGCCTTGACCTTGCGTTCAAGTCCGCCGAGAATCTGCGAAGCACGAATCAGATCGTCCGGTTCCGCACCGATAGACCCATAAATGTCGTTATTACTGTGATTGTGGCGGTCAAATACATTTTTTTCATTGATTTCATCGGGTTCGACGATAAACAAGGCCCGCCATTCAGCGTGTCCCTTCAACAAATCGGCCAGATCAGGGAACGCACTCGGAAAATCGAGCCCCTGCGGCTGCCATTGGGCAAATGCCAGTTCACCACTGCTGATGAACGGTTTAAAAAAGAGCAGAAATCGATCCAGTTGAGGCCTGGTTCGCGGGTCGACCATGACAACTGTGAACAAACGAAACCTCCGCCTTTCGGTATTTTATCAGACCAGTCGCCGGACGAGCGGTCGTCTGTTTCAGGCGTCCGCTCCGGTCTGTACTGGATGGCCAATCAGACAATTTCCAGCCGATTGCCCTGGCCAGGCATGGGCCTGATTGCCTCATGGGAGCCGGTTATCCAGCTGGCCGACCCTGCTGGCATTTCCCAGCCGATCATAATATTCGCGCAGATTCCGCCGGATATCATTGACCAGGTGATGGCTGGCTACGATGGTATAGGGCGTACCAGTCATGGCTGCCAGTGCGGCGATATTCTGCTCGAACAATTCATACTGGCTCCACAGCAGATCCTCAAGATATTTGTCCAGATCTACCGGGTCGATCAACCACAACAGATTGTCGCGGATGAATTTCATGGTGACGTCGATCAGCAGTTCCGGCAGGCTGGAGTTGAATTCATCAACCGGCGCCGAAAGCATGTAAAAGACAGGAATGCTCAGCAGGCTGTGCGGACCCGGCAGCGGAATACTGCGCACACAAAACTTGCCAAGGTATTTCATAAACTCGCTCCTGGCCAGCAGCTTGCGTTCCGTCGTTTCACGCTGGCGGATTTTTCCGACCCGCCGCAGGATATCCTGGACAATGATCGGATTGATGGTTATGGCCTCGACCAGTTCATAAAACTTATCGCAGGGCGTATTGTTCAACACAATAAAATCCAGGGATGTCATAGCATTAAACCCGTTCAGCTCAGCAGCACTGTCAGCCATGTCCGCCTTATAGACATATTTTTTCTTGTTGTTGCCGTAGGACTCATACTGGATATACATAAACAGCATCCCATCATACAGCGCGGTCATGATTTCGCGCATCTGACGGCTATGTTCAGCCTCGTCGAGCTCCGGAATCTGCGAAATAATATGCCAGTTTTTGTCGATATGAGGCGTAATAACCTTGCTCTGACCGGAATTGGGATTGATCTGGGTGATCCGCTCATAATAGGCCCGGAAATATTCGCCCTGTTCCTTGGGGGCCGTCTGACTTTCTTTCTGCGGTGCGAATTTCGGGATTTGTGTGGCCCGCTTGCCATAAATGGCCTTATAGAACAGCAGCCGATAGCAATCCAGCTGTTCATCGCCAACCGGGATACCATTCGGCAGGATATCATCGCGCCGTCTGGGATCGATCTTGGTTTCAACATACTCGTTATAGGTACAGGTTTCATTGACCCGCTGCTCAACGTCCTTCTCGATTGAGAGGAACGGTTCAGCCAGCTTGCGGGTCTCGCTGATAACCTCCAGCAAATAGGTATCCTGGTAAGCCGGATCGGCAGCTTTGCGTTTGCTGTCCATCAGGACCTCGGCTTCAGCTTTTACCGCGGAAATAATGTCCATGTCAATGGCTGCGGCACAGCTTTCGGCTACCAGACTGCGCCAGAAGCCCAGAACATTGTGATTGAAGATTTTCTTGTGCCATTCGTTATTGACCGGACCGGCTGGCATCCGGCTGTTCGCGGCTGACCGGCGCGCCGACATCCGTCCGGTATTCCGGGTTTCGCGCATGGCCGTGCGGATTGCGGAATAGATCTGGTTGGAGAAACGGTTGGGCAGCTCAACCAGACCGGCCGGACTGACCAGGCGGGCCGCAAAATCATCAAGGCAGGCTTCGTTGGCGCAGACATAGCGAATGGCATTGCCTCTGTCAATTTTATAGCGCACCTTGAGATGACTGATCTGGTAGTTCAGGTTATCCAGATTGATTTCCAGGTTATCGTAGAAGACCTCATACTTTTCGCTCATGGCATTCAGATAAATGGCGGCGACCCGGAAGACTTCCCGCCGGACATACGCCTGGCGATATCCGTCCGGTCCATCCAGCAATTGCATCACCTTGACCAGGGCCCGCTTGCGTTTGCGGCTGGATTCGAGCAGCTTTTTCTTGCTGAACATGCCTTTGACCGGTGGCTGCTCTTTGCCCAGCTGGGCAATTGTCGAGTCAATTTCCTCCCGGCACTGATTGCCCAACCGGTCATATTCGGCAACCTTTGCCTGAGCCAGCGCGGCCATGTTGTACAGGAAATAGCGCACGGCATTGGGATGCAGCGCGTTGCCGGCCGAGTCTTTCAGCGCTGATTCCAGAAAAAACGCCTCGGTGCCATCCATGCTGATCATGTCCTTTTCACCGTTGTACAGGCCTTCGCCGATCATCCGCGCAGCGCGTTCATAAATGTTGTCGACTGTCAGGCGATAGGCACGGATTTCACTCAGAATCGTCAGCAGGTTCGCATTTTCGGTCAGATTGGTCTGATTCAGGCGATTGGTGATCATGCCTGATTTGGTCTGGATGGTCTGATTCTGGTGAATCCCGTGACCGTCACAGAAAATGACGACCTCCGCCGCATAGCGATCCCACTTGTTTTCAATGACTTCCGTCTGGGTATCGTCGAAGACGGAACAGGCGTCGGCAATCATTTTACAGAATGGATCGGTCTTGACCCGGGCTCCGACATAGCTGATATAGACATCGGCCCGGCGAATTTCCGTTCCACCTAGCCCACGGGCGGCCTTGTCCTTTTCCAGCCGCTTCTGTTCGCGGTATTCTTTGTCTGCCGCCAGCCACTGCGAGCCCATGATATCATGGGCCCAGCTGAAAGCGATGAAATCCCGGACCCCTTCATACGGATACTCAAGCAGCGCCGAGCCGGCCCCGCAGAACCGGTTGCGGCCGAAATCAGAAACCAGCTGCAAGACAACATTGTCTTCTGAGGAATTGCTCTTAGCCGAGGTCGGGCCAATCGACTGGGCAAAGATACAGTTGGCCGCATGGCCGATATAGTCTTCAAACGTGTTCAGTTCACCGCCGTCCATGTTCTGGCTATCAAACAGAAAGCAGAAATCAAATGGCATGACGTCAATGTTGCGCAGATCGTGGGAGCCGGTTGCCGGCAATTCCAGGGTGACGCTGTTCTGATACTGCGGGGGCAGGCCGCCATCACCCTTGAGCAGGAAGGCGTTGATCTCCCGCAAGGTGGCGTAGGCATTGCAGCGCAGATTGTTGCGTTCGCTCTCGGTCGGGATAATCCGATACAAGACATCGGGCAAGAGGAAAAAGCCCCGGACGATCGACGCGCTGAGCTGATAATGGGTTTGCAGGTAATCACGCAGATAGAGAGCAGCCGGCAGGATCAGCCCCGAACCGGTACCGCCAGCCAGCGTGCTGACAATGATAACCCGCAGTGCCTGTTCGGTCGTCTGTCCGTTCAGTTTGTAAAGGGTGTTAATGGCATTGTGCAGTTCATTCATCCGTCCCTCGCGGATCGTCGACATGAAAGCCAGTCGCGAAACGGCACGCACCTGGCCAGCTCCCTCGGAAACCGCCTTGCGACTGAGAATATTGTTGACCGGAAACCAGCGGTCGCGGGACAACTGGTCGATCTCCAGATATTCGCCAACCGTCAGGCGCGAGGATGTCTGGACAAAGTGCCCGGTATACCCCTGTTCTTTCAAACGGTTCAGATCGTTTACATCGGTGTCAAAAGCCACAAAACTCAGGCTTTTGCGTTGTTCAGCTGTGGCCATCCGCTCAACTTTGGCGATTATTTGCGAACCGATACCACCCAGGCCAATAATCAGGGTAGGGGCTGTCTGTGAAGTTGCCATTACCAACACCTCCAGGAATCAAAATCCAATCCGACTATCCATAAACAAGCGAACAAACATGAAACAAGTGACCAGACAGGCGCGGCTGCCGGTTCGTCAATAAAACGGCCTGATGCGACATACAGGCAAGTGGGCTGGCTGGGCCAGTCAGTCACCCGGCCGGCTGACAGATCAACCAGCCGGGGTCAGCCAGTTGACTGCTGCAGCGTGTGGGGCGTCAGTCTTCGCCGGACTGGTTGGTCCAGGTGACACCGGCGACCGGCGCATTCAGGCGGATACTGTCTTCGTAAGCAAACTGCACCGGATCCTCAGCCAGATTCGGCAGCAGCTGCAACCCATTGCGGATCGGTTGCTGGCGAAAGGTAGTGATGCCGGTAGCCAGGGTGCAGTTTTGCATAAAGGTCGGGTAAGCCCGGACTTTCATCTCGTCGCCGGCCGCCTCGACCGGGATACTGAAATAATAGGTGTTGCCACGGGCCTCAATGCTGCCTGAAATCGTTGCCGTTTCGGCCACAAAAGGTTGCCAGACCGAGGCTGTATCTTTTTTGAATGTCAGTTCAACCTGAGGTATGACCCCACGCTGGATCAGGCCTTTATACTGGTACTTGACCGGACGGAAACGCTTCTTAAGCAAATAAGCCAGCAATAAGAAAATCAGGAGCAGGATCGCCGCGATCAGCCACCAGTAGAGCCTGAAAATCAAGCCGATGCGCTCCAGAAACGAGAGATCCTCAAGCGCCAGCCTGCTGACAGCACTGGCCTGATACGGCCGTCCCCCCGTCTGCAGTTCTAAAACAAAGGTCTGGTCCAGATCCCCGCCACGAGTTGCCAGCAGACCGCCCGGCCGATAGCGGGGCGTCGCGATCCAGGTTGAGATGGCCGATCCCGGAGTCAGGTTCCAGTCAATCCCATCTCGTTGATAACTGATCCGGGCTGCCTGCAACTGTTCAGGCGTCAGCGGCTGGCCATCGAACGTTGCCCTCAGCAACAGGGTCTGGCCGGCTGTCTCCAGATCTTTCAGGTGACAGGCGACAGTTCCCTCGGCTACCATCTGGAGCTGGCCAATAACCGTGAAGGGGAACTCTTTAGTTGTACGCAGTCCGTTATCCAGCGTTGCAGTTACGCGGAACACAGCCTGTCCAGTTTTCAGCGTCAGCCGCCCGCTGGTGCCAGGGTTCTCGACCGTCCGTCTCTGGCCATTCTCGCTGATAGACAGGTCGAGCTCTGTACGCGTCTGCAGTTCAGCAGCCGCTGGCTGATCAATCAGGGGATCTTGCAGTGCCAGCCGATACTCGTAATCACCTGCGGCAATTTCCAGGCCACTCACCATCTGGCCATCTTGCCATAAAGTCAGTAGCGGGCGCGGTGGCTGCTGGCGGACTACGGTGAATTGCAGCCCCTGTCCGTTATTGGCCTCGATTTTCTTGCCACTGGGAGGCAAGGTCGCACTGGCCCTGATTTCCAGCGTGCCGGTCTCAACGCTGACCTGGCCTTCCCGGGCTGTGCCCTGCGACTGGCCATTCACCAGAATCGTCGGCCGGATTGTTTTGTAGATGTCGCGAGTCTGTTCGGTCAGGGCAATCGGCTGGCCGGCATGATCGCGCAGGACAATCTTGTAGGTGTATGTCCCCTCGATCAGTTCGCTGACATCGGCCGCGACCGGATTGTGCCGGTCATCGAAAAATTCCACGCCGAGTGTTACCACTGGCCGCGCGTAGACCCGGATATTGCTGATATCAGCAATATGACCTTTTAATTCGACGTTATAAGCACCGGCCGGGATCAGCTGGCCACCATCGGTATAGGTGGCAATGCACCCGCTCAGGTCCGGATTGGCCTTGACCTGAGGCGAGGCGAGCGTAGCGGTGTAGCTGCAGCCGCTGGCAGTCAGTTCTCCAAGTTCAACCTGCTGCCCCTGGGCAAAAACAATCAGCTGGTCAACCGGCATCTCCAGGTTCAGCTGGATTGTCTGGGCTGCAGTCAGCTGACAAGCTGCCTTGAGCTCATAGTTCTGAAAGATATTATTGCCGATTTTGGTGACTTTGGATAAAATTCCCTTGCTGCCAGTGGCCCGGGCTGCGTAATAAGGGTAAATTCCCCGGCTATTCAGATCCGGGTCGTCCTCGTCACCGATCCTGGCCACATCAGTACTGCCGATGGCCAGATAAACAATGCGGATAGTTCCGCCCGCCTGTTCCTGCAAGATTTTGATTTCCCTGATCAACTGGGAATCTTCGAAACCGGTAAACTGACCGTCAGTCAGGATTACCAGCCATTTTTCGCTTGAACCGGTGTCGGCAGACCGCAGGTCGCTGTAAGCGTTGCGAACCGCATTGAACGGCGTGTTCATGTCTTTCTGCGGCCGGGCCAGGTTGGCGGACTGAAAAACCCGGTCAGAAGCCGGATCGCTGCCGTGCAAGGTCAGGCAATTTGTCATACTGGCACTGGCAAGGCGCTCTTTATTGAGCGACATCTGGTAGATATTTAGCGTATCAGCCGGGCCGAGCATCGCCGCAAACACGGACATGGCATAATTGGCGTAAGTCCAGCGGGCATAACCGGAGTCTTTGGCATCGAGCATGCTGCCCGAGTCGTCATAGACCAGATGAATAGTACGACTGGCTGGCTGTGAGGTCAGGGCAGCCACCCGGGCTGCCCCCGGGCCTGGCTCCCCAATGCCGGTCAAGATGACCAGCGCACAGAAAACAGCCAGCAATCTGCCGGCACAAAAAAAGACCGCCGGCCAGTGGCCCCGGGCTGAGTAAGCCGGCTGAATGTCCTGTCTCCGGACTCTGACTGAGTACCGTGCTTCGCCGGATAGCGATTGAACGTTGGCCTGATGCAGGTCACCAGTCAACCGGGGCGGCCCGAACTGTCTGATCTGATGTGCCATCAGCGATTCACCCCCCCATACATATTGGCCCCAATTTTACTTGACTTTATTCCAGACAGATTTGTTGCCAAAACCGTCAGTCAGAACCAGCTGATCATCTTCGATGGTATAGGTAAAGATCTGGGGTCCAACCAGGCCCAGCCAGCCTTGCAGCTCGATTTTCAGGTGATTTTTGTCCGGCTGGGTATAGGTACCGTTGAGAATCCCGGAAATGACGGTGCCATCTTTAAAAAACTGCAGGGTGACACCCAGGGTGTCATTTTGCCACTTGCCTACAATAGACTGGGTCAGACCACAGCCGGCCAGGAACATCGCCACAACCAGCATCCAGACAAGCAGGGTTTTACTCAATTTTACCTTACGCATGGACTTCCTCCTAAATATGGGCAGGAATGAGACGAATAAGCAGAAAAACGCACGAATAATGACAGGAATGAACATGAAATGATGAATGAAGACGAAACGGAGCTGAAATCGATGAGCCTGCAACTCATGAGCCCGGTCGTGACGAATGAGCTAATCGAGCACAAACGTTGAATTCTTATTATAATAAGAATAACCCGGTATGGCAAGCAGGAACACCCGGATTCGCGGCCTGATGATTCGAAAAACTGGCCAGGCCTGTGTGTTGATATACATAGCATCGTGATCAAACTGGCGGGGACTGTCGGAAGTGCCCTGAAAATGGTAATGTAGAATCATACAGGTCCGGCCTGGCCGATTGATAGCCCCGCCCCTATGCCAAATCAGCCGCGCATCCGGGCCCGCAACCGTGCAAATAAACCAGCTACGACAAGGGAGGCCGAAATGGACATTCGTTTGAGTCCCGATGCCAATGCCAGTTCTCATGCCGCTGCATCCGTCCCCGCGCAAGCCCGATCGCAGGCCATCACCTGGCAGGATAGCGTCTACAGCGACGGCTCACGCTATTTTGTCACACCTGAAGCACCCAAACTGGGCGATACCGTCACGGTCTGCCTGCGGATGCTGCCAAATGACGAGGTCCGCGGCGTCAAATTGCGCCGCATCAAGAACGGCAGCGAGCATGTTGACCCGATGACGCCGATTCCTGCGACCGGCCCCTGGACTGTTTATGCCGTAACCTTTACCATGAACCAGCCGGAGATTCATTATCACTTCTACATCTATACGGACAGCACCGTTTATTTTTACAACCAGCTCCAGCTAAGCGCCGACCTGCCCACCGAGGCAGCCGACTTTCGCCTGGTCGCCGGCTATGAGGCTCCGGCCTGGGTACGCCGCAGTGTATTCTACCAGATCTTTCCCGATCGTTTCTGCAATGGCAATCCGGACAATGACGTACAGGACAACGAATACACTTTCAACGGCCACCCGACAGTGAAGATCCCCTGGGGCGAGCCGGCTAAAGAATACGACGAGGTATTCAGCCTTGACTTCTACGGCGGCGACCTGGAGGGCGTAGCCCGGCAGATTCCCTATTTCCAGCAGCTGGGCTGCAATGCACTGTATATCAATCCGATTTTCCATTCAGCCACCTCGCATCGGTATGACTGCCTGGACTATTTCCATGTCGATCCCCATCTCGGCGGCGACCAGGCCCTGGCTGATCTCAGCGCCGCCCTCAAAGCAGCCGGGATCCGCCTGATCCTCGACGTTTCGATCAATCATACCGGCACCGCACATAAATGGTTCAACAAGGAAAACATCTTCTTCCCGCCGTCGGTCGGAGCCTACCAGAATCCGGAATCGCCGGAACGCCATTATTATTTCTTTGGTCCCGGCAACGAGTATCACAAATGGTACGGCTTCGAGACCTTGCCGACGCTCAACTACACATCCCAGGAACTGCGCGAGATTTTGTATCTTGAAGCCAATTCACTGGTCAAGAAGTGGCTCAAGCCACCCTATGCCATGGATGGCTGGCGCTTTGATGTCGCCAATGACATGGCCCGCAATGACGCGATCGACCTGTCCCACGAAGTCTGGCGGGAAATCCGCGCCAGCATCAAGGCGGAAAATCCCCAGGCCTATCTGCTGGCTGAGCAATGGCTGGACTGTCCGGAGTATCTGCAGGGTGACCAGTGGGACAGCGCCATGAATTACTTTGGCTGCACCCGTCCGGTCCGCCAGTTTGTCGGCGAACCGGACCTCTTCCTGGCCCGCGACCCGGAGCTGGGCCAGTTGCTGCAGCCCCTGACGGCGGCCCAGCTGCAGCGGCGGATCATGCAGCACCTGGGCCACATGCCCTGGCAGCTGACGACCAATCAGTTCAACCTGCTGGACAGCCATGACGTGCCGCGTCTGCACAACAACCCGGCGATCAGCTTTGGCGCCTATGAGATTGCAGTCCTGATGCTCTTTACCCTGCCGGGCACGCCCAATATTTATTATGGCGATGAAGTCGGTCTCGACGGCCACATCCGCAATATTGAAGGCTGCCGTTACCCGATGGAATGGGATCCGGCCCGCTGGCGTCACGAATTTGTCCGTGTCTATCAGACACTGTCCCATCTGAAACAACAAAGTGAATGCCTGCACGACGGCGGCTTTAAATTCCTGCTGGCCGACGGCTATGTCAGCAGCTATGCCCGCTTTACACCGGAAGAGGCCCTTGTTCTTGTCGCCTCCATGGAAAAGACAGCCCGGCCAGTTGCTGTTCCGATCGGGGCCATCGGCCTCGACTCGAGCTGGTCCTGCATGGAAATTATGGGCAAAGATGCCATCCATACTGCCGGCCTGTCAATGGACGGCGGCGTCCTGAACCTGACGATACCCGCACAATGCGGCTATCTGTTCCATTTCCGCCCTGCTTGAGCAAGCCGCAAGTATGCCTTATCTGTCCCGTGTCCCGGCATTGAACGACAGCACAATAGAAAACGACAGCGCATGAGAAAAGGAGGGATCTTATGACTCTGGCCAGTACCGATTTACGACAAGAACATGAGGGTATTCTGTTTGGTTTGCAGATACTGGAAGCCATGGACCGGCAGATACAGGCCGGCCAGCCCGTTGAAACGGGTGACCTGCAGCAAATGATCCAGTTTCTCCGCCTGTTTGCCGACAAGTGTCACCACGGCAAAGAGGAGGGCCTCTATTTCCCCAGCCTGGCCGCAGCCGGTGTGCCAACTGAAAGGGGTCCGATCGGCCAGATGCTGCTCGAGCACGAGCAGGGCCGGGCCCTGATCCGCCAGATGGCCCGGGCCGCCGGGGATCCCGTCTCACGCCAGGCGTTTGCCCAGGCTGCCGACGGATATATCCAGCTGCTGCGGGCCCATATTGACAAGGAGAACCAGGTCCTGTTCATGCTTGGCGACCAGATGATTCCAGCTGCCGAGCAAGACAGGTTGCTGGCCGAATTTGCATCGTTTGAAGAGACAGTCATGGGCGCTGGCACCCATGAACAATTGCATCAGATGCTTGATCTGTTCGAAAAGAAATATCTGGCATAATGATCTGGTGCCAGATGCCGGGAAATATAACAAAATCGTGGAAAAACGGGCCAGTCCGGATGGGCTGGCCCGTTCGGAAGCAGGTCCTGTCAGCCGGCGGTCCAGGGCTGGTTTTTTCCGGCCCTGGCTTTACCGGCCAGTCGCCGCCTGGCCAGGAACGAGCTGATCAGGTCCGATCCAATCAGCACCAGCAGGGAAATACCCAGACAAGCAAGCGCACCATGCTGTTCCCGGCCAAATATCCCGCTGGCAACGACAATCAGCATCCAGGATGCAACATACATCTGATTAATGTTCTGGCTCCAGCGGCTGAGCACGGACATCACCGGCCGGGGCAGGATCCTGGCCATGAAATAAGCCAGGCCAAGCCAGACGATGACACCAGACAAGATTGTCAGAACACCCCAGATACTTTCATGATAATAAGTTGCCGTCGGGGACAGCGGGAAGACCCCCATGTCATATTGACCCTGCATGGCCTCAGCGGCATAAAGCCACAGGGCCAGGGCAACCGGTCCACCGATTATCAGCAGCCGGGTGTAAAACCGCTGTTTATCCTGGCAGCGGATCAGCAGCTGCCCGAAAAAATACCCGGCAACGGGGTAAGCCAGCCAGATGAAAAATGGAAAGGCCGAGAACTCACTGGTTCCCCAGAAGAGGGCAAAGAAATAGTCTGCCGCCCGGTTGCCGGTTGAGTAACCTTCTCCCGTGTAGGGAAAGAGCCGGGTCAGGCCATAATTGGCGGCGAACAGCGTCGCCACGATAACCGGCAGATAATAATCCTTGATTTTCAGGCGTTTCACCAGCCCGAAAAACAGGAAGGTCAGGCCGGCAAACATCATGATGTCAACGATAAACAGCTGGTCCCACGACATGTTCAGATATTCGCTGCTGTGAATGGCCCGGCCGTAAATCTGCAGCGGCAGAAAGCCACGGGCAATGTTGAGGATGTAACCGGTCATTAATACCTGCAGGCCCCGCCTGAGCAGATAATCGGCCTCGGTTCGTTTGGAGTAAATCAGCCCGACGCCAAGCGCAAACATGAAGACCGGCGCGGCAGCCGGCCGGCCAAGAAAAGTAACCACCTGATCAAAGGGGCTGTTTGTTAAACCGGGCCACATCATCAGGGGCACCACATGGACGACGACCATGAACAAAATGGCGAGCCCCTTGATCACGTCCAGTTCAGGCTGGCGGCCCTTGTTGACCGATAGCGTTGAAAATAACGGTTGATTCATCATTGCGATCCTCCGACAGCAAGCCGTTTGCTTTACTGCGTATTTTGGCCGGACTGTCGGGCGTCTGTTCTCAACTCGCAAATCAGCAGCACAACCGGATTTTATGTTTCTAAAGAAAACCATGAAATGATAATAGGCCAATCATACAGAATCTTCTGTGACTTTAGATTCGCTCCATGTAAAAACGATGTAAAATATTTTACAATGACTGGAGCCGGTTCATTTTCCGGCTTTCTGAAGCGTCTTGATTTTCAGGACCATTCAGGGGTATGATCAAGCGGTTCAGCCCCGATCCCGTTCTAGACCGCCTGTTTCATATGGAGAAGAAAGGATTGTCATGCATGCCAGTCAGTAAAAGTGAAATGGACGCCCTGCTGCAAGTTTTTACAACGGCGCGGCATCAGCACGCCTTTGAGATTGTCGACGGAACTGGCCCGGTGATCGTCTCAGCCCCGCACAGTGTGGAACAGACCCGGAAAGGAGCCGTCAAGCATGGGGAGTATCAGACGGGTGTTCTATGCCAATTACTGCACCGGCAATTGCAGTGTCCGATAGCCTACAAGCTGCAGAACAATCAGGATGATGCCAATTACGACGCCGTCTGTAACTATAAAACAGCCCTGGTTGCATTCGTCCGCAAGAATCACTGCCGATTCCTGCTGGATTTGCATCAGATGGCCCCTTTTCGCCCGGAAATGATCAACCTCGGCACGGGGAAGGGGCGCAATATTTACATGCGCCAGGACCTGGTCGGGAAAATGACCGCGATCTTCACCGCGCGAGCCATTGGGCCTGTCACGATCGATACACCGTTTAATGCCGCGTTTCCGCACACGGTATCCGCCACCATTGCCCGTGAATGCCAGATTCCCTGCTTCCAGATTGAGATCAATTCCCGTTTGTTATCCGATCACTATCCCGAATACAATTTCGATGCCGTGCTGGCCGCATTGTCGGACATTGTCCAGGATCTGCAAAACGAAGCAAGAAAACAATAAAAAGGCCACAGGCCCGTGGCAGGCAAGTGACAGGCCGGCAACAGGCAGGCAAGCGATAGGCCAACAGGTCACAAAGGAGAATCAGGCTGATGATTGGCTGGCTGGTTGTTAATCATTTTATGAAATCGGCAAAATTTGACGAAATCTTCGCCTGGCTGGAACGGGCGGCCCAGTCCCAGGCAATCCTGCTGATCCGCAAGACGAACGCCGAGCTGCTGGCCACGCTTTTCAAGCGAGCAGATGATCCGATTGACCGCGAACGGCCGGACTTTGTCCTTTTCTGGGACAAGGACGTCCGCCTGGCCAGGTATTTGCAGGGCCGGGGTTTGCGGCTGTTCAATACAGCCGAGGCTATCGAGCTCTGTGATGACAAGTCCCTGACCCATCTGCACCTGATGAACCGGGGTCTGAAAATGCCCCGCACAATCCTGGCTCCCAAATCATTCACCCGCATTGACTATGCTGAATATCCAGATTTGCTCGCTGCCATCACCGCTCAGCTGGGTTTTCCCCTGATTGTCAAAGAATGCTTTGGCTCCTTTGGCCAGCAAGTCTATCTGACCCAAGATCAGGCAGAACTGGCGGCAATAGCTACTCAGCACAGCGACCAGCCCCTGCTTTTTCAGTCCTGCGTCAGCACCAGTTACGGCCGGGATATCCGGATTCAGATTGTCGGGTCAAAGGCCGTTGCAACGATGTACCGTTATTCGGATAGCGGCGACTTCCGGGCCAACCTGACAAGCGGGGCCAGGATGAAGCCCTATACCCCCAACGAAGCCCAGGTACAGATGGCACTGGACGCCTGTCACTATCTGGGGCTTGATTTCGCCGGCGTCGACATCCTCTTTGGCGAGCAGGATGAACCCATCCTCTGCGAAGTCAATTCCAATGCCCATTTTAAAAATATCTATGACTGTACCGGCGTTGATGTAGCTGCTGCGATCATCTGCCACATCAGACAGCAGCTGCAAGCTGATGCAGAGGGAATCCATGAAAGCATGGCTGATCTATGATTCATTCGAAGCCCGGCGCAACGCGGCTTATATCCAGATCTATTTTGCAGCGTGTGCCCGACGCCAGATAAACTTGAGGCTGCTGATTGCCGAGCGGATCCAGTTCGGCCTTGTGGACAATTGCACTGTCATTTATTACAATCAGGTTCGCCTGGACAAACCTGATTTCGTGATTTGCCGGACGATCAATCCGGGCCTGACATACCAGCTTGAGCAGCTTGGCCTGCCAACGTTCAACAACTACCTTGTCAGTTCGATCTGCAATGACAAAGGTCGCACTTATCAGTATGTATCCCGGGCGAAGATCAGGATCATGGACACCCTGATTGTCAGCCGCTATCCGGGCCGGATGGGGGGTGTGCCACCGGGGATCACGACTAAACTGCCGGATTCATTCGCGTTCCCATTGGTCGTCAAGCCAGCCAATGGCAAAGGGGGTCAGCAAGTCCGGCTCGTTCGCGACCAGGCCGAGTTCAATCAGGCCTGGGCCGCCCTGCCGCCTGGAGATGCCATTATCCAGAAAGTGGCCAGCGACATGGGCAAGGATGTGCGGGTTTATGTCATCGGGCGGCGGATTGTCGCGGCGATGCTGCGGGTTTCCCAGACCGACTTCCGCAGTAATTATTGCCTCGGTGGCCGGGCTGAAATCTATACGCTCAGCGCAAAGGAACAGGCCATGGTCCATCAGGTGATCGATCTGTTTGATTTTGGCTTGGTCGGCATTGATTTCGTCTTCGACCAGGGGCAGATGATGCTCAATGAGATAGAAGACGTGGTGGGATCACGGATGCTCTATGCCAGGACCGGCATCGACATCGCGGCTGAATACATCGATGCCATCCAGGCCCGCATCGGCACCACCTCATAGAATCAGCACCACCTCATAGAAGCGGATAGGGAAGGCCCGTGCCATGCAGCAAAAGCTTGTTGTCAATCTGATCGATAAAAAGAGACTTCGGCCGTTGCGCAATCTGGCCCGGCCGTTCCCGCCCGGCCTGGCCCGCTGGCGCGCCGGCACGCCTTCAGGCCTGATCGGCATGCGCACCGGTTTATCTTCCGGGCCGGGTCGTCTGCAATCCGGTTCGCCCCCGCTGATGATAAATATCGATGTTGTCGATGGCCTTGATCCGGTTCATCTGGTTGTCGGTTCGCGCCTGCCCGCCTATTTCCCTGACTTGTTGCAGGCGATTGCCACCCGGACCTGGCCTGGTGTGACGATCCTTCGCCAGGATGCCACCCCTCCACCTGCCAGGCCGGCTGATACAGCTGCTGGCTCACCGGCTGACGCGGCTGTTCCGGCCTGGCTTGAGACCGCAATGAAAGCCGATTGCCAGGCCGAGAGCCTTAGTGTTTTCCTGGATGAGAAGCACATCAGTGCGGCGGGCCAGTTCGTCCAGCGTCTGGCGGGGGTCCTGCAGATCCTGCGCGACAAGCATGCTTTCCAATCACTGCAATCGCTGACGTACTCAGCGGCCAATGTGACAGCGATTACCCCCCACAATCGGATCGAGGTTAGCGCCGAGTGGCTGCGCGATCAGGCCTGTTCTGAAAATGAACCCGTTCTGCTCCTGAACCTCGCCCGGCAGCAAGCCTGCGAATGTTCCCTGCAAGCTGTCCCGGATCTTCGCCCGGGCAGCTTCCGGGCCAGCCGGCTGGTTACAGCCCAGCTGGATCTCAATGACCGGACCAGCACCATCTTGTGCCTGCGATTTGCCGCCCTGCTGTGTGACCGCGCCACAACCCAGAACGTAGGCGATATTACCGCTCACCATGTAACGATATCAGCTGGCCATTTCCAGCGGCTCAATCCCGATTTTGGCGAATATCAGCTGATTCACCTGGCCACTGGCGCTATCTATCCGGTTCCCGTCACTCATATCAAGACGGCTGAAACGCTGGCCCCGCAATCGATCCAGCTCAGTTATTTCCAGCGTCAGCTCCTGCATCTTTACCTGCCGGTGGCGGTACCGCACCACACCCTCCGGCGTATTTGCCAGTCAGATGGACTGGGCCATGAGGATCAACAACGCCTGACTGGTTGCTACGCCAATGAGAAGCTCTTCACGACGGATCACTACCAGGAGGCCCAGGAACTTTACAGGCTGTTCATCCGGGCAGACTACGAAAAACTGCTGCTGGTCCCCTGTCTGGAATCCTACCACCCTGATTCCCGCCAGCCCCACGAACACCGCCGGCCCCGCCGGCTTCGCCGTTCAACCTGGCCGGGTCAGCCAGTTGCCGACTTTTTCATCGGTGCCAGCCAGATGACCCTGGAATGCCTGCGCCCCTACATGATCGATGAGGATAAGGATATTGTCCGCCTCTCCGAGGATAACATGGTCATGCTCGGGGTCCAGGAAACCGACCGGATTATCATCCGCTATCGCAATCGGACCATCCGGACTAAAGTTTTGCGCATTGACTCCATTCCGCAAATCCGGGAAACCAATGTCATCGGCAAGGATGCGATGATTGATACGATGATCGGTATTCCGGTTCATCTGCGCCGGCGCCTGAATATCCCGCATATTCACGCCAGCGTCCAGGTTGAGCGCGACACCGGTTATCTATTCATGAAAAATGCCAACAAACAGTTCCTGCCGATCCTGGCCCTGCTCTTTACCTTGCTGCAGACCTTCAGCCGGAATATTTACCTGGTTCTGCTGTTGTTTGTCAGCATTCTGCCGATCGTTATCTATATCGTTTTTTCCGAGGAACGAAGCAAGATCAAATGAAGCCATAAACCAGACGGTCCTGCCAGCTGACCGGGGCCAGACCGGTTCAAAGTAAAGGAGAAATCCCCGCTATGACATCTATGAGTGATGAAGCCCGGATCCGCAGACGGAACTACCTCGCGCTCTCCGCCGAAGGCTCGCTGTTCTTTGCCGGCCTGGCCTTTATCGATGCCAATGCCGTTGTCCCGGTTTTCATTTTTACCTACATTCAAAGCCTCAAGCTGGCCAGCCTGGCGACAGCCCTGACCCTCGTTGCCATGATCCTGGCCCAGATCCTGGTTGGCCCCTACATCCGGCGCATTCGCAACATGCCGGCCTACATTGCCCGGATCCTGTTCATCTTCCGGCCCTTGCCCGTCCTGATGATCCCGCTTCTTTTCAGCAAGCTGGCTCCGGCCGGCAAGGTTACGGTTTTCCTGGTGATCAATTTCCTGCTGTTCCTGGGCCAGGGGCTGGTCAGCATCGCCTGGAATGATCTCTTCGGCCGGACCGTCGACACGGCTGATCGCGGGCGGGTCTATGGCAACCAGCAACTGATTGGCGGCCTGGGCGGCATCCTGGCCGGTGTCCTGATCAAGATCCTGCTCAACAGCCAGCGCCTGAGCGATGACCAGCGTTATGCCATTGTCTTTGGCTGCGCCAGCCTGCTGCTGATCATTTCGGCTTTTGTCATGCTGCAAACCCGTGACTTCCCCCACCCGGTCGAAACCTCGCCCGTTGACAACTGGCACTTTTACCGCCATCTGCCGCGCCATCTGCGCCTTGATGCCAACTTCCGCCGCCTGACCGTCATCCGGGTCCTGACGACGATCAGCGGGATGATCGCCCCGCTGCTGGTCCTGTTTGGCCGCACCGACTACCGGCTGCATGCCGACCATATCTCGACGCTCATGTCAATCCAGATTGCCGGCGGCCTGGTCGGCGGTTTCCTCTGGCGGGCGGTCAGTGTCCGCTTCGGGCACAAAAGCGTGATCTGGCTGGCCCAGATCAACGGTCTCTTTATCGGTGGACTGGCCCTGGTCAGCTGGCTGCTGCGTGGCCAGGCCCAATTCTGGCTGCTGCTGATACCGCTGGTCCTGGTCAGCGGCATCAACGTCAGCAACTGGGTCGGTTTTGTCAATTATACAATTGATATTGCCAGTGAGGAGAACCGGACCAGCTATCTGCTGATTGGCTCCATCATCAATTTCCCGCTGGCGATCCTGACCTTCCTGACTGGTGTCATTGCCGACCGCTTCGGCTTCCTGCCCCTGTTTATTATCATCAGCCTGACGGCCGTGGCCGGCCTGCTCCTGTCGCGCGGCCTGCAGACGAACGGCACCTGACCTGCCCCCCGCACCGCATTGCCACTTCTGGCCTACAGCACGATAATCAGGTTATTAAGCCCGACGCGATAGCGATAATCGACCGAGGTAGCCAGGTGTGAGATCATGCGGATCCCGATATTGGTACATGCATCGCCGGGATCCTGCAAGGCCAGCCAGGCGACCGGATTAAAGCGCCGGCCATTGTCGCGTACGCGCAGAATCAGCTGGGGCCCCTTGACCAGGATGCGGATATCAAAAAAACGATTCTCGCCCGGCCGGAAACCATGGCGGACAACATTGCCGGCCATTTCTTCAATACATAGAGCCAGGAGAAACGAGCGGCGGGCGTCAACCCCCTGGGCCTGGCAGAAGGCGCTGACCTTGCGTGACAAGGTAACAACGTCAGCCAGGCTGTTGCCAATCGACAGATCGAAAATATCAGCCGGATTGCCGCCAAACCCGGCTGGCAGCAGCAGGCAATCATCGATGGAACGCGGCCACTGGCCGCTTTTGATCCGGATCAGCCCGACGAGGATCAGCAGCATCAGCAGTTCAGCCAGGACAAAGGCCAGCCAGACACCGGTTGCGCCGAGGAAATGCGCCAGCAGCAGGCTCAGGCCGATAATCAGGATAAAGCTTTCGCCCAGGCAGATCAGGTTGGCCAGCAGCAGGTTATGGGTGCTCTGGTAGTAATTCATCAGTGTCAGGTTGATCAGCATCAGCGGCATGCTGAGCGCAAACAGCCGGATCGCTTCGGCACCGTCGCGAACCAGCCCCGGATCCGTAACCCCAAACAGGGCAATGAAAGGCCTGGCCAGGATCATCAGCAAGGCTCCGGCCCCGATATTAATGATCAGGCCATTGCGCAGGGCCTGACGCAGCAGGTCACGCAAGGCGCGACGGTCCTCTTCGCCGAAAAAGACGCCCGCTATAGGCAGGATGGAATGACCAACGCCAATCGCGATCGCCCCGATTATATAATTGGCATTGGTCCGCAGCGTATAAACAGTAACGGCGCCAATTCCCCCGATGCTGATCAGCAGCAGATTGAGAATCAAGGTGCGCAACAGGCTGTACAGGCGGGTCATGGCTTCAGGCAGTCCGGTCTGGATCACCGAGCCGAGATCGCCGCGCAGGTTGCGGATCCGGACCAGTTGCAAGGTGTGATGCGGCCTGGTAAAATGCAGGCCGCACACCAGCGCCGCAATCAAGTAACTCAGCGAGGTCGCCAGGGCCATGCCCAGCATACCAAGATCCAGCCGGGCCACCAGCAGGTCGAGACCACTGTTGACGGCCGTCATGGCCAGCATGGCCAACAGCGCCAGGCTGGGTGAATTATCCGTACGGACCGCCGCCATCAGGATCTGGGCCAGCATGATCGGCACCGCCCCGATCGACAGGCCGAGGATATAATCGGATACCATACCCAGCAATTCGGCACGCGCGCCAAGCTGACGGGCCATGGGCACCCGCCAGAGCAGCCCGGCGACTGTCAGCAGAACCGCCAGCAGGGTCGTGGACACAATTGCCAGTGTAAAGAGATTATTGACTTGCCGGGGCTGGTCCTTGCCGATGGCTTCGGCACATTTGATTGCTGTTCCACTGGCCATGGTGCCGGCCAGTACGACAAAAACCAGGAAAAAGGGCATGGCAATACTTTGGGCCGCCAGGCCGGCGCTGCCCAGATACCAGCCAATCACGATGCTGTCGACAATCATGCCGATGGTTGCAGCCAGCACGATCAGGATCGACGACAGGAGATAGGATTGTGTCACCTTGCGGATCACATAATCATTTTGCATAACGATCCGACCCGTTTCCCTTCCATGCCTGCCGGCAGTCTCAGCGAATCAGGCTGTCCAGGCCGGTCGTTTCCAGCACCTCGCGCACCAGTTCGGGGACGTTGAGCAGGCGGAAATTCCCGTTCAGCTGACGGTTGGCAGTCAGGAAAATCCGCAGCCCCGAACTGCTCACATAGGTGACCGCACTACAATCCAGCGCCAGGCTGGGACAGCCCCGGGCAATGGTATCCATGATCTGCTGCTGCCAGGACGGGGCGGTATCCGTGTTGATTTTACCACTCAGACGGATGATGACTTCGTCCCGATTCATGGCCGGACTTGCGGCAGCAGTCATCCCGGACAGCGTTCCTGGCCGGACGTCCGCCGGACTTTCCGGACTCTGGGCCCGGGCTGCCGCTTCCTGTTGAGGGGCCTGGGCTGCTGCCTGGCTGCTCAGCCACGCCTTCATCAGCATCTGGTCTGTGCCCGCCAGGATATCCTCGGCCAGCAACACTTCCGCCAGGAGCTGGCGCGACTGGGAGATATCAAAGCCCAGTCCCGTTTCGGTCAAGTTGGCCAGAATAATGTTCAGATAAACGACCCGCAGCTGCATAAACAGATCAAGCCGCTCCCATTGGCTGGCCGGCAGTTCCATATGGCGCTGATAACCGAGACGGAAGCTGTCAACCAGCCCTGCTTCATACAGCAACTGACGGCTGCTGCGTCCAGGCCCGCCCGCGCCCGCCAGGGCCAGGCCATGCAGGGCAGTCGCGATATCGTAGATAAAATAGTTGTAATGGCAGTCATCAAAATCGAAAACCCAGATATTGTTGATATCGACAAAATAATTAACAGTAGCCAGGTCGCCATGGACCATACCATAGATGCCGGGCAGGGGCTCCAGCGCCCGGACAGCGGCGATGACCTGCCGGCACTTTGCCAGGGCCTCCGGTACCATTCGGCCGGCAGCCCGTTCCGGATTAAAGAGCGGCAGCTCATGCCAGTCCGGCCGCTTGAAATGCACCCCCGCTTCAGCCAGTTCGCGACTGGCCCGGTGGATGCGGCCGATGGTATCGCCGAGATGCATGCAAAACCAGCTGTCGGTCTTTGTAATATCCAGCATCTGGCCACGGGCCTGTTCAAACCGGGTTATCCGATAATACAGGCCCTCATTGATAAATTCTTCAAAATGCTGATTATTCAATGAAGGAACCGGGGCACAGATCGTATCCCCATAACGTTTCAGGTCATCAACCCAGAGAACCTCGCTCAGGGTGCTGGCCCGCTCGCGCGGTTGAGGGCCAAACCCGACCCGAATGACCGTCCTGCCATCCGGGAAGACAAAGGCGTAATTGCGCGTTGAAAAGTGACACTTGGCCTGGGCTATATCGAGGTCATAACAGGCCTTGATTTTTTCCTGAAGCGGATTGAAACGCGGATCCATCATCAATATCCCCCTCGTACAAACCTTTGATTGAGAACGCACCTCTGTCTTTAATATCAGTATAGTCCGTAGCAATGGCAGTGTCTATCTTCATTCTGGATGGACTGATATAATGAAATTTAGCCGGTTTGTGGCCGGATGACAGTATCAAAACAATCAGGTCGCCCAGATGAAAGGCAGTATAATGGCCAGATGAAAGGCCATGACAAAGGATGTCGCTAATGGCAGATCGTACAGTGTGGCTAATGGCCAATTATTGGGATTAAGCCTGGACCCATCCAGCCATGATTGAGTTGGCGGCAAATAATTCAGCCGTCAATGGTGAACAGGAGGATCAATGAGTGAATAAGACGCAGGATAACAGACCGGCCGGCCTGTATATTTGTGCCCCGGTCAATGCGCTCGTCGAGGGCATCTTTGAACAGAAAATTCCCTACAGCCGCATCAAGGAATACGGTGATTTTGGCCTGGGGACCTTTGACAAGCTTGATGGGGAAATGGTGATGCTTGACGGTATGATTTACCAGATCGACGGCCAGGGCCAGGTCCATCTAATTGATGAAACGCAGGCCTCCACCCCTTTTGCCTGTGTGACGTCTTTCCGGCCGGTCAGTGTCGAGACGATCACCTGCCCGATGACGTATCCTGAATTCCTGAAATGGCTCGACCAGCTGATGCCGTCCGGTAATATTTTCTATGCCTTCCGGATCAAGGGCCTGTTCCGTCAGGTCATTGTCCGCTCCGTCTCCCGCCAGGAGAGCCTGAGGCCCCTGGTTGAAATCGCCAAGGAGCAGTCTGTCTTTCACTTCAGTGATATCCAGGGTACAGTAGCCGGCTTTTTCACGCCAGCCTTTATGTCATCGATCAATGTGCCGGGCCTGCATCTGCACTTCATTGCTGCCGATCTGCGCGGGGGAGGGCACCTTCTGGGCTGCGAACCCGAGCAGGTCACGGTAGAAGTCCAGTTTCTGGCCCGTTGTGAGCTTTCCTTGCCGATGACGGTTGACTACCTGACCTGTGATTTTACGCGTGATACGGAGGAGGATTTGCACAAGGTTGAACGCTGAAGGAATGATCAGGGGAGTGGCTGCAGGGGTAAAGAACAGCCCGGGCCGGGACCGCGAGGTATAAGGCAGGGGTAAAGAACAGCCCGGGCCGGGACCGCGAGGTATAAGGCAGGGGTAAAGAACAGCCCGGGCCGGGGCCGCGAGGTATAAGGCAGGGGTAAAGAACAGCCCGGGCCGGGACCGCGCACTTCGCTCGGACAAGATCGCTGACGCGATCAACTCGCTCGGGTGCATCGGCCCCGGCCCGGGCTTATGACGTTTGCCCTCTGCCGGGGGTGG
>CAYVHB010000010.1:0-89267 GCA_964450865.1 uncultured Oscillospiraceae bacterium
GGGGTCTATGCTAAAATAATGGACAATATGGTAAGATACACCCAGTGAGAAGGAGCTTACCAAAATGCCGAAAGAACGCCGAAAATATGACGAAGAATTCAAGAAAAGAGCAGTCCGCCTTAGCCACAGCAGCGAACGAACCATCACGGAAGTCGCTGAAAGTCTGGGCATCAATACGAATATGCTGCACCGGTGGCGCCAGAAATACACAACCGAGGACGACAAGTCAAAGATGGCCCGGCAACAGGATGATCTGAGTCAACTGCGCAGTCGGATAGCCGAACTTGAAGAGGAGAACTTCATCTTAAAAAAAGCGTCGGCCTTCTTCGCGAAAAATCAAAAGTAACAACAACAGACTGTTACGAAATGATGGAACGAGAACCCCGCTACGCCAAGGCGAAGTGGGCCGTGCAACTGGGCGTGTCGACTTCCGGTTACTATGACTGGCTGAAGAGCCGGGACGACCGGCAGAAGGCCTGGCAGAAGCTGACCGTCAAGGTCAAAACAATCTTTCAGTCTGGCGAAGGCACCTACGGGACAGACCGGATCTGTGGCATTTTGAGGCGCGATGGACACGCTGCTTCATATGCTGTGATCAAGCGGATCATGACCCGGGAAGGCCTGAAATCAAGCCATTGCCGGCGCCGACAGCGCTCGCTGACTGACAGCCGCAAGGCTCGCGGCGACGAGTATCAGAACCTGACCCGGGACCTGGCGATCACCGGACCGCTCCAGGTCATCTCCAGTGACATCAGCTACATACGAACTGGCGAGGGCTTTGACTACCTGTGCCAAATTCGTGACGTCCAGACCAATACCGTTCTGGCTTCCTGCCAGACCGCACACATGAAGAAAGAGCTGGTCCAACAAACCCTGACAGCCGCGCGGGCTCGCTGGCATTTGCCCGCCGGCACCATCTTTTCCGACCGCGGCAGTCAGTACACCGCGGACGATGTCATGACGCAAATAGCAAGCTATGGCTGGAAACAAAGCTTTTCCCGAGTCGGAAAACCGGGGGACAACGCCTGGAGTGAGAGCTTCTTCTCGATCCTCAAGAAAGAGATTGTGCACTGGCGCCACTACCCAACCAGAGATGCTGCCCGTCAGGCAGTCTTTGAATACATAGAAGTGTTTTATAACCGGCGCCGAGTTCAAAAGCGACTGGGCTATCTTAGCCCCATTCAATTCCTTAAAGCCTGGCAACAGCAGCATTTACCAACTGTAGCTTAACAAATTGTCCGCTAAAGTGTTGACTTCCCAAGAACTAATGCTGGGAGATCGGGAGTGTGGCGTGGCTAAATTGCTGGAGAAGGTTTTCGACCCGATGCTGTAGGCTCAAGACAGCTTTGATGAGATTACCGCGGTCTACGCCTTGCCGGAAGTCTACCGTAAGCGCCTGCGGATAATGTAACTGCTAAAAACATGATACAATGTCAAGAATCGTCAAGAGGAGATATTACATGAAAGATAATAGCGATATGGGTGGACTGGACATTGATCCGATTGAATTCCAGAAGAAGTGGCTGGAGAAGTGCAAGAAGAACTGGGGGCCCCGGCATGATGAAACAATCCGGGCCATGTGGAAACTGGGAACGTTATTATTTGACGCGGATAAGTATGACGAGGCCATCGAGCTCTACAAGCAGCTGCAAGATATTCTCTGGCGCAAGTCCGGCATCAATCACCCTGAAACAATCCAGGTGATGGCCAATCTAGCCGAATTATTCAGTATGGCTGGTCAATATGACAAGGCCTTGCCGATCCAGGAAGAAGTTGTCGCTTTGCGTCGCCGAACACTCGGTGCCGAACATCTGGACACGATTCGGGCCATACAGAATTTGGCCCTGTTGCTTTGTGATATGCAGCGCAATGCTGAAGCCATTCCGCATCTCCAACTTGTCCTGGACATGCGCCAACGTATTCAGGGCCTGGAAGATGAGGATACAATAGCCACCCTCGCTGAACTGGCATTCGCGCTAAGAAACGAAAACCGTATCGCCGAGGCATTGGATCTGCAGGAACAAGTCCTGGCATTCAAACAAAAGACCCAGCGACTTGACGATCCAAATACCTTGAACGTAATGGAGAACCTGGCTATTATCAAGCGGGCCGCGGGACAGGCTGACGCTGCCCAGACACTGCAGGCCGAGGTCCTGGCTCTGCGCAAAAAGACGCTTGGCCCTGACCATCCTGACACGATCAATGCAATGGCCAACCTGGCTTTAATGTTGGCTGAGTCGGGGCGCGACGCTGAAATAGCGGCACTTGCTGAAATAGCGGCACTTGAAGAAGAAATTGTCAAACTGCGGCGGCGGATACTGGGCTCCAGCCATCCGGAAACAATCATGGCCATGATCAACCTGGCTGCGACGTATGGATCAATGAATCGCCATGATGAAGCGCTGGCCCTGGTTGAAAGAGCATATGATCTATGCCAGCGGTTCCTTGGTCTTGATAATCCTTTATCGCTGATGGCCATGGGGAATTTGGCATCAGCGCTTGATGAAGTGGGGCGAAAACTTGATGCGCTGACGCTGCGAGAAAAAAATCTGGAAGTCTGTCAGCGTTTTTTGGGCGATGAGCACCACCTGACCATGCGCGCCATGAAAAACCTGGTCGATCCACTCAAGACTTGTGGCCGTGAGGCTGAAGCAGCAATCATTGAAGCAAAGGTTCATGATTTGAAGGACCGTGTTGAGACTCCGAATATAAACTTCAAGGGCCTGAGATTAGATATGAACCCCGATCCCCAGCACCAGGACGAGCAACCAGAATGAAGAACGGTTATGATTCCATCGATAATGCTGTTTTTTAGAAATTACAGTAGTATACCCTTAGAAAAAAACGTAAAATGGTTAGATAAATACTCTTCTGACATGCTCGTTGACAGTTTCTCCTTCATTGCTAGACAAGAGGTTCCTCAATGAATCAAATGCATCAATCTGATCAAATGGTCATGCACGCAGATCTGAAGTACCGCTTTGCCTATGGCTTCAATCCTCACACCGGCTTTTACATCCGATCCGGGATTCTCGATGATCAGCAGCGCGACACCGGTGTCGACCCGTTTATGGCCTCTTTTCCCCATTTGCTGGATATCGGGATCATGGGCCACTGTACCCATGGCCAGACGGGCCTGTGCGTCAAGGCCGGGATCGGCTGCTACCAGAGTGGCTTGACGGTGCAAAAGCCCAATATGACAATCGAGGATTTCAGCTGGATTGTCAGCCAGTGCAAGGGGCGGACCAATCAGTTCGCCCTGGGCGGGCGGGGAGACCCGGATCAGCATGAGCATTTTGCGCAAATCCTGGCGATCTGCCAGGCCAATCAGATCGTGCCGAATTTTACAACATCCGGCTACAGCCTGACGCCGGAGCTGGCCGGGCTGTGCAAACGCTATTGCGGGGCTGTCGCAGTCAGCTGGTATCGCAGTGACTATACGCTGCGGGCTATTCATTTGTTGCTGGAGGCGGGGGTCAAGACCAATATCCACTACGTCCTTGGCCGCAATTCGATCGACGAGGCCATTGACCGGCTGGAACGGCAGCACCTGCCGGCCGGGATCAATGCCATCTTGTTCCTGCTGCACAAGCCGGCCGGCCAGGGCTCGGCTGCCAATGTCCTCCAGCCTGACGATCCGCGGCTGATCCGGTTTTTCCGCCTGCTGGACCAGGACCAGTACCCGTTCAAGATCGGCATGGACAGCTGCACGGTTCCCGGCACGATCAAGCATTGCCACAACCAGGTCATGGAGGCGCTCGATACCTGTGAAGGTGCCCGCTTCAGTGCCTATATCGGCGCGGACATGACCATGCTGCCCTGCAGTTTTGACCAGGGCGGGCGATACGCAGTTGCCTTGCGTGCGCACACGATCGAGGAAGCCTGGAACAGCGCGGCATTTGAGCAATTCCGCGCCATCCTGCGCGGCAGCTGTCCGACCTGTGCGGCCCGGGCCAACTGCATGGGCGGCTGTCCGCTTATGCCGGAGATCGTGTTGTGCGATCGCGTGGCGATTTGAGAGGTCGCAACATGGACGCTGATGTCCGTCGTGATGCGGTTATGTAGCAGTTTTACGAACACACCCTGGTATTGCAGTCGATCCGGACCATAGGAAATGCTTGTCAGACGCAGGGTCCAGGCCCAGGCCAACCGGCTGTTGGCCCAGAACAGAGATGCATATCAGAAATTAATCTGAAGCTGTTGACTGAAGCTGTTGACTGAGGTTGTTGATATGATACGTACACCTGATCAGAAAAATGATATATTGACTGTTCACGTTGCTTTTACCGGCAAGCTGGAGAGCATGACCCGGCAGGAGGCGATCCGTAAAGTGATCGATCTGGGTGGCCGGGCGTCTGAAGATGTCCGGGAAGATACTGGCTATCTTGTGACAGGCGTCCAGGACGAGAGTAAACTGGCTGGCAAAAAGGAAAGCAGCAAGGTGCGCAAGGCCCGGACCATGCTGGCCGCGGGACTGCCGATCCGGATCATTGATGAGCAAGAATTCTTGCGCTTGCTGCAGGATGCCAGCCAGGCACTTGCAGCAGCGGTGACGACTGATCCGGTGCACTCGATGGCCGCGGCGACTTCGGCCGGGCAGGGCCAGTCTGCTGCTGATTCTGCTCAATCGACCGCAGCCGTCGTATCCGGCCTGCCGGGATCGGCGACGGCAATGTCAACCGCCGTGTCCTCAGCTGCCCCGCCACCGGCTGAAACCAGACTGGATTTCGAACGGATCAAGATCCAGCGTTCCGGCAACGT
Organism: uncultured Oscillospiraceae bacterium; assembly: GCA_964450865.1. Lineage (GTDB taxonomy): Bacteria > Bacillota > Clostridia > Saccharofermentanales > UBA5734 > CAYVHB01. The sequence continues at coordinate 4,762 of CAYVHB010000010.1, forward strand.
GCTGACGCTGCTCAAGCCCGATGACGACCGGCAGATGATCGTCGCCCAGGTTCCCTTGCTGGATGATTCGGACATCCGCAACAGCAGCCAATATTCTCATCGGAATTTGCTGACCAAGGTAAACGGGAAACTGACCTTCGACCTTATTGCCTATGACGCGACGTTTGCCCAGGTCAAGTCCCTGCAAGGCAAGGTCAGGGTCAGCATCAGCCGCCTGGCCTACCCCGGATTCCTGAGCGACAGCGCCCAGCGGACGTATCGGAATTATGTCAAACGCAACGACATCAGCGTTGCCCAGATCCTGGTCGCCCTCGACGACCAGGCTGGCATGCAGGTCCTGGTCAACCAGCGGCTGCTGGCGGCTGAGGATGTCGACCTGGTCATTGATATCGCGAGCAAGGCCCGGCGCAGCCAGATGGTAGCGATGCTGATTGATTACAAAATGGCCATGGGCCAAACCCAGACGAACCAGTATGACTTATGACGAGGCCAGTTGGCATATGGCTTGCCAACTGATCAGATCTTCGAGTCAGATCTTCGAGCCAATCAGCAACCGCATGAAACCAAAAACGAGGAATGAGGCATATTGAAATGACGTCCCGGCAAGATGAGCTTGGCAGTAAAATCGGTCACGAGATTCTCGTTTCTTCGCGCAACGAAATGATGGTTTCCTTGCGGTTCCTTGATGTCGCCCTCAGCACTTTTCGATTTGTTCCGGTACCATCACCCAGGCTGGCCTCGATTGCCACCGATGGCGAAGTGATCTATTTCAATCCGCAGTTCCTGATCGAACAATACAAGACGAGTCGCAGCCAGATAAACAGCCTGACGCTGCATATGCTTATTCATTGCCTGTACAAGCATCTGTTCAAGGTTTCACACATGGATCCTGCGATCTGGAATCTGGCGGCTGATATTGCGGTCGGTTTTACGCTCGACAGCATCTCGATCCAGCAGCTCAACCAGAAGGGAGCCGCTGAACGGCAGGCCGTCTATAACCAGCTGCAGAAGCACCTCAAATTCATGACCGCTGAACTCATCTATGACTACCTGCTGCAGAATCCTTTGCCGAATAAAAAGCATCTGGCGTGGTCCCTGCTTTTTTTCAATGACGAACATGGCATCTGGTATAAACCTCGCGATGATGATCAGGGATCGGCCGGTCATGAATCCCGGAAAAAATCCAAATCGTCCGAGCCATCGTCTCCCGGCCAGAGCCAGCAACAGGCGGGCGATCAGCCCGGATCGTCCGAGCAGTCGTCTTCCGGCCAGAGCCAGCAACAGGCGGGCGATCAGTCCAAATCGTCCGAGCCATCGTCTCCCGGCCAGGGCCAGCAACAGGCGAACCGTCAGCCAGCTTCTAGCCTTTCACGCGCCGACCTGGCTCAGCACTGGGATGATGTCAGCCGCAAGATGCAGGTTGACATGGAGACTTTCTCGAAGGAAATGGGCAAGTCCGCGGGCAACCTGGAACAGTACATCAAGATCGAGAACCGCGACCGATACGACTACGGGAAGTTCCTCAGGAAGTTTGCGACCCTGCGCGAGGAGATCAAGATCAACGACGACGAGTTTGACTATATTGCCTATACCTACGGCCTGCGCCTGCACAAGAATTTGCCTTTTATTGAGCCTCTTGAGTACAAGGACGTCAAGAAGATCGAGGAATTCGTCATCGCGATCGACACGTCCGGCAGCACATCCGGCACGCTGGTCAAGAATTTCCTGGAAAAGACCTACTCGATCCTGATGTCAACCGAGAATTTTTTCAAGCGGATCAATGTCCATATTATCCAGTGTGACGCCGAGATCCAGGAAGATCACAAGGTGAATAGCATGGAAGACCTGATGCAATATATCGAACACTATCGGATCCGCGGCCTGGGCGGCACCGATTTCCGGCCGGTCTTCAGCTATGTCGCGGACCTGATCAGGAAAAGGGAATTCAAGGATCTGAAAGGCCTGATTTATTTTACCGACGGCTACGGTACCTACCCCCGTGATCCGACGCCCTATGATACAGCCTTTGTCTTTATCCGCGATGATTACAGCGACGTCGATGTACCACCCTGGGCCATCAAGCTGGTCCTGGAGGCCGATGACCTGAAGGAATAGAAAAAACCTGGGCCATCAAGCGGATGGCCCCTGGAAGCGGTTGCCTGAAAACGAAAGAAGTAGAGGATAATGCCAATGAATATCAAGCAGGCCAAGGAAGAGATCAAGAACACGATCCAGGCTTATCGCCAGAAGGATGAATTCGGCGACTATCTGATCGACCGGGTACGGCAGCGGCCGATCCTGTTGCTCGGCGCGCCGGGGATTGGCAAGACCGCGATCATGGAGCAGGTCGCCCATGAGCTGGGCATCGGCCTGGTCGCTTATTCAATTACCCACCACACCCGCCAGAGCGCGATCGGCCTGCCCTTTATTTCCGAGCGCCAATATGACGGCGAGACGCACAAGATTACCGAATACACGATGAGTGAGATCGTTTCGTCCGTGTATGATGCCATCGAATACAACGGTTACCGCGAAGGTATCCTGTTCATTGATGAGATCAACTGCGCGTCGGAAACCCTGGCCCCGACCATGCTGCAGTTTCTGCAGTACAAGACCTTTGGCCAGCACCGCGTGCCGGACGGCTGGACCCTCGTCGCTGCCGGTAATCCGCCCGAGTACAACAAGTCGGTGCGCGATTTCGATATCGTGACCCTTGACCGGCTGAAGAAAATCGAGGTTGAGCCGGATTATCGGGCCTGGAAAGAATACGCCTACAGGAACAACGTGCATGGTGCGATCATCAGCTACCTGGATATCCAGAATACACACTTCTACACGATCGAGTCGACGGTCGATGGCAAGGAGATCATCACGGCGCGTGGCTGGGAAGACCTGTCGCAGATCGTGCATATTTATGAGAAGCTGGGCATCCCGGTCACCCGCGACGTGGTAGTCCAGTATTTGCAGCACAGCAAAATCGCCCGCCAGTTCGCCAATTATTTCGATTTGTACAAGAAATACCAGGACGATTACCAGATTGACGAGATCCTGGCCGGCGATTACGACCTGGCGACGCTGGAAAAGGTGAGGAAGGCCAGGTTTGACGAAAAAATCAGCCTCGTCAGCCTGCTGACCAACAAGCTTTTTAGCCTGATGACTGACGTGATGAAACAGGAGGCCGCCATTGCCTTCGTATTCAGCCGCCTCAAGCAGATCAAGCCCCTGATGATTGGCAGCCCGCAGGATTATGGTACGGTTATTGACAGGCTGGTGGAAAAAGAAAACCAGGCTTATCAGGATAAGGTCAAGAAAAAGCTGCTTGACAAAGCTCAGCGCGAAATCGAACAGCGGGCCCTCGACCTGCTTGGCCAGTACGCGCAGTCGGTGCACAAACCAGGTCTCAAGGATGGCCAGGCCGCTTTCAGCCTGATTCGTGACCAGTTCAACCGCGAGGTCAAGAACAAGGAGAGCCAGGCGGCTAAAGTGAATAATGGCATCGACAACGCCTTCCTTTTTGTCGAAAAAGCCTTTGGCGCATCCCAGGAAATCGTCATTCTTGTCACCGAGCTGACCATGCACTACTACAGTGCCAAGTTCCTCTCCATGAACAGCAACGCCCAGTTCCTCAAGTACAACAAGGAACTGCTGTTCAATGACAAGGAACGCTCCATCCTGCAGGAAATCGATGAATACGAAAACATGACCGGAGAACCACTATAAGGGGCCCGGGTGCGGGCTCTAACTTGTTTTTCTTTTTCGGGATACCCGACGGTTCAAGGAATCCAGGGCCGTGGTCAGCAGGCCGGCGAGTATGAAATAGAGCAAGGAGACAAGCAGCAGCGGGAAAAATGCGTCAAATGTCCGGCTACGGATGATGTCACTGGCTTTAGTCAGATCTTCGACGGCAATATAGCCGACGACAGAGGTCGTCTTGACCAGCGAAATCAATTCGCCTTTGTAAACCGGCATGACCTGGCGGACCGCCTGCGGCAAGACGATATGGATAAAGGTCTGGATTGCGCTGAATCCACTCGCCAGGCCAGCCTCGGTCTGGCCGCGGTCAATGCTCAGAATCGCGGAGCGGAACATTTCGGCGGCGTAGCCTGCGAAGTTCATCCCGAATGCAACAACCGCCACCAGGACCGGGCTGATATTGACCCTGGCCAGCACCACATAGTAGATGATCAGCAGGAGAACCAATACCGGGAGGCCGCGCAGGATCGTCACATAAACAGATGCGATTGAATTGAGCAACTTGCTTTTCGCCAGGCTCAGCCAGCAGACCAGAAGGCCGAGCAGCGTGCCCCAGAAAGCCGACAGCAGGGATAAAATCGCCGTCGTTTCCAGACCGGCCAGAATCAGCCGGTACCGCTGCTCGACAATCAGATTATTGTGAAAACTGGCCTGCAGCTTTTGCCAGAGCGTGACCGGCCCGACCGGCTGGCCGGACGGGTCGCCGTCATCACCGGTTGCAGAACTGCCGCCATCACCGTCTAAAGTAATGGCCAGATTACTTTTCAGGGCCAGGACCACGGTCGGATAACCGGGCAGGTAGGGGTCGGAAAAATTGACCTGCCTGGCCCGTTCGGCCGTGATGCTGATCCCGTCGGCAATCACGTCGACTTTGCCCGTGACCAGCCCCATGATGATTGCTGCGAATTCAAAATCTACCATTTCCAGCGGCCGCTGCAGCCAGAGGGCGAATCGCTGCTGCATTTCAGCGTCAAATCCGACGTATCGGCCATTGATCAGGGCGACATAGGGCAGATCACTTAAAACGACGCCCACTTTCAGCGGTTCCCCACTGGTAATCCTGGGGATATCCGGCATAGCCGGCATGGTTTCGCTGGTATCGATCCACCGGCTGATCATTTCGTCAAGCGTGCCATCGGCGCGAATTTCCTTAAGAAACTGATTAAACTGGGCCAACAACTCCGGATTGTTTTTATTAAAGCCAACCCCTTTGGGAATTGCTTCGCGCATCGGCTCGTTCAGGATACCCAGATCCGGGTGTTCCTCTGTAATCACCCGGGCCGAGGTCAAGGCCAGGGCGGCCGCATCAATTTTATTGCCCTTAATCGCCAGGACCAGGTCCGGCTGCGCTTTATAGCGCTGGATCGCGGCCTGGGGGAAGTGCTCCGTGACGTAGATATCCTGGGTCGTGCCGGCGACCACCCCGATGCGCAGGGTCTGCAGGTCGGCAATCCTGGAAATCAGGATTTTGGCGGCGCTGACAGGGACGGAGGATGGCTTTAGCAGGCCCGGCAGGATTGCGGGCCGGCCGATGGCGAGCAAAAATGTGGCCGTCAGCAGCAGTGAGGCAAAAAACAAACGGATCATTCCGAAATTCGCCAGCCTGGGCCGGCCGAGCGGCGGCGCCTGAAAAACGGCGCGCAAGAAATGTACGGAGTCAGAATCGGAACGGTTGTTTCTCTGCTGGCGCATGTTGCATCACCTGATCTGAAATGACCCGCCCACGCTGCGAACGGCTCATGTTTCCAAACGGCGCTTGTTCCCCACAGACCATACTTAAAACCGTTATTTGGGTATATGGTTTTATTGTATCATTCAATTTTAAAAACAACTATAATCACAAATAATAGATCAGCGATTGCTGAGGTATCAGTTATAGTATCAGCTTTAAAATCAGCCGCGGCATCGGCTGTTTCAGCTGTAAACCGGGTCGATCATTGCGATCGGCCGAGAAAGGAACTGGGAACTTGATGACAGAGAATAATATGCGATGTGAATATATAAAAAATGATATTCTAAATAAATGGCAGGGTATCATTGACATTGTCACGCATCTTTCGGGTGCACATGTGGGATTGATCATGCAGCTCTGTGCCAATGAAATCCGTGTTCATACGACCAGCCGGACGCCGGACAACCCTTACCAGGTCGGCAATCAAGAGTATCTTGTAAACTCCGGACTGTATTGTGAGCGTGTGATTGCCTCTCATAACCATCTGCTGGTGACCAATGCCCGGAAATCAGCAGAATGGGATGGTAATCCTGACCTGAAATTCAATCTGGTGGCCTATCTGGGCTTTCCGATCCAAAATCCGGATGGCAGTCCATTCGGGACGATCTGCATCCTCGATAACAAGGAGAATTCATTTTCAGATGATTTGATCCAGCTGATTAAGCAGGCGAGAGACCAGATCGAGGCAGAATTGAAGATCGAAAGCCTGCTGGAGCAGAATGATCAATATGTTGCAAAACTGAATGACAAGATGCAAGAGCTCGACCGGATTGTGGCCGAATTGAAAATAAAAGAAAAGCGCTACAATCTGATCACCGAAAATATCACAGATGTGATCTGGGTGCTCAACGTCATGAAAGGTTGCTTCACTTATATCAGTCCTTCCATTATCAATCTGCGCGGTTTGACTGTCGAAGAAGCGATGGCTGAACCCCTGGAGGACTCCATGACCCCGGAATCCCTGGCCATGGTCAACCAGAAAATCAGAGAGTCGATCGGCCTCTTTATCCAGAACCAGACACAAAGCAAGCTGTCGATCAGTGAGGTTCAGCAGCCCTGCAAGGACGGACGCCTGATCTGGATTGAGGTCACGACCCGATATGTCATGAACAACGAGGGCGAAGTGGAATTAATCGGCGTCAGCCGCGATATCAGCGAGCGCAAGGAACGGGAAAATTTCATTCACCATCTCAGTACCCATGACTATTTGACAGATGTTTACAATCGTTCCTATTTTGAAACACAAGCTGAGACCGCACTCCGCCACGCCGCACAGATCCAGGCGCCGGTTTCGCTGCTGATTCTGGATCTGGATCTTTTCAAGCAATTCAATGATACATACGGACACCTGGTCGGCGATGAAGTGCTCAAGCTGGCGGCCCGGGCGATGGGCAGCGCGCTGCGCGACTTTGACCTCCTGGCCCGATTTGGCGGCGAGGAATTTATCGTCTTGCTGCCTGATACCCGCCTGGATGGCGCACAGCGAATGGCGGAGCAGATCCGTCTGGCGATTCAGAATATCTCTTTGCCGGTTGCTGCCCAATTGACAGTCAGCATCGGCGTCAAGGAATATCAGCCCGGCGAATCGCTCGATGACCTGTTCCGAAACGCGGACACGGCCCTGTACCAGGCCAAGATGCGCGGCCGCAATCAGGTTGCAGTCTATGCTGAAGCAGGATCAATGCTGTGAAACCAGGTCGCTCGGCCTATAAAGTGCCGCTGGTCTGACCGGCTGGGCGAAAAGCGCGGTCCGGTGCAATAATACGTAGCCGGCATCGAATGACCGGCAAGCAGCGGGGGTTTTTTACCGGCCAATCCTTTCGGCGGCGCGGACGAGGAAGCTGAAAGTGGTGGCGTTGCAGGGCTGGCGGGTTTCGAGTGACCACAGGTAGGTGACGTCGAGCCGGCTTGTGATGTTGAAGAGCAGCGGCTGTTCGTACATCAGGAACAGCCGGTTCGTTTCCGCGATGGATAGCCCCAGGTCGAGGGCAATCAGGATGAAGGCCAGGCGCTTGCCGACGCTGTGCGTGCCGACCGTCTCGCCGTCGAGAATGCTTCTGATCTTGGTGGTCAGGTCGAGGCCGGCGCCCTCATAGCCCAGATCGAGTTCGCTGATCCGCCGCGCGGTGTAAGTGAATGTGTCGGTTGCATGGTCTGCCGCCATTTCTGGCGCTGCATTGCCCGGCCCGGCCTGATCAGGGGCCATTTCCTGTTTCGGCTTGCCTGCCTGTTTTTCCCGGACCAGCTGTTGCAGATAGGCGCGGCGGTCCTGATCGGTCAGGTAGTCGAAGTCGATAATCTGGGCCATAACCTGATCCAGATCGTCTGTATCAGTCAATTGCATAACGAATTCCCGGGTACCGGTCAAATAGAGCGGCATAACCGGCCCGGTATCAGCGGAGTCATCCTGGACAGCGACTGTGTCGACCGTAGCGGCCGCGTCGACCGTAGCGACCACATCGACCGCGTCGACTGCGTCGGCTGTAGCGACTGTAGCGACTGCGGCGACCGTCGTGCCGGCCTGGACAGCATCCCGGGCAGCAGCAGCGGGCGTTTTGGTATCAGACGCAGCGGCCGGACCAGCGGTCGCCAGATCCAGCACCGCATTGATCTCGGTAAGGGGACGCAGCCGCGAATCATCAGGAAACCGCAGCCTGATCTGCTCGGTCATCCGGTTGATCACCGGGATCGGCAAATGATGGCTGATGGCATAGACCATCAGGGCATGCCAGGGGCTGATCCGCGGGTACAGCAGCGGCAGATTATAGCGACAGCAGAATAAATAGCATGCTTCCAGTGACAGGTTATCAATGAGGAAATAGAAAACGTAAGCCGGCAGGCGCGGATTGGTGTCGCCGAGCCGATAACTCATATTGTGCAGCTTGCTCTCGATTTTGCGATCCTGCACGACCAGGCCCAGGCTTTTCTTGCGGCTCCGATAAATATTGATGATACGCGATATATTGCGGTTGAACTCGTCAAGCGATGCCTTGCGCAGGCGGCCTTCATCGATTCCGTCAATGAAGCGCATGAGTTCCTGCTCATTCATTGTCAGCAGCCGGCTGGTGCATTGATTGACCTGATTCAATTGTTCCTGAAAGATATCCTTGCTCATGGCCAGAGTATATCACAGGTTGCCCCGGGCATCATCAGGGGAAGACCGATTCGCAATTTATTTGTTTCAGATATTTCCGTGGCTTTGCAGGCCCCGTGTTTGCTACAGTTGTGGTGATAAAATGCAATCGTATTTCCGGCGTGTAAACGCTCTGCACGGACTGATGACCCGACCCAAACTTCGAATTGTCTGTGTTCACATGCAATTGTCTCAGCTTGTCATGACATCAGATGGAGGCTTCATGATATGTACCAGAGTTATATTCTGTCCCGTATCAATCAGCGCGAAGAGAACCAGGACAAAGGGGCTGTTCTGACTTTGAAACAATCCGACGGCGGCTATTTTCTGATCGCCGTTCTGGCTGACGGAATGGGTGGCTTGGCTAATGGCCAGCTGGCCGCCTCGACCGTGGTCGACCAGGTCTTGTCAACGCTGTATCATCAATTGCGGATGCTGCCATCAGCCGACAGTGAGCAGATCAGCAGGCTGATGCGGGAATCCCTGATTATCGCCAACGATGCGGTACGCGAAATCGCCCGGGCTGAGGGCGACTACATGGGTTCGACGGTCGTTCTGGCGGTGATTGATCAGCAGCGGAGCTGCTATACGGTCAATGTCGGCGACAGCATTGTCTGCCTGTACAGTCGGGAAAGTGGCCTGAAAAACCTGTCGCGCAAGCATAATCAGGCCTATCAGCTATATGAGACCGGCCAGTTTACCGAAAGGGAATCCCTGACCCGCTACGAAAGTGCGCGGCTTTACAATTTCATGGGGTCGGCGCAGATGTATGTTCCGGAAATAGCCGTTCACCCGCTGAGCAGCCATGACTATCTGTTCATGTTCAGCGACGGCGCCATTGGCTTTCAGACCATGGCCGAGCTGCAGTCGATTATCGGCGATAATCAATGGCATCTGGCCCGGGTTGGCGAGCTGATCATGGACCAGGCTGTCGAGCAAGGTGAAACTGATAATCAGACGATGATTACGATCATCCCGGGCGGCTGACCGGAGGTCCCGGCTTTGGTATAGTCCCGGGCCAGTCCCGGGACAGTTTCACGAGAATGGAGCGATTGCGTACATGTTAGGTGATTACATCCGTGCTGGCAAGGATATTGAAATTCATCAGGGCCATGGGAGGCCCCTGGTGGTGTCGATTGTCCGTCGCCTGAACCGCTGTGTGTGGCTGGGTCGCTGTATGTGGCAGGGGGCAACGATTGAGGTCTGCATCAAGGCCATTCGTGTGACCAATAACCGGACGGCGCAGCGGGCCGATATTGAAGCCCAGATCGGCCGGATCCAGTCGCCGCTGATTTGCATGACCCTGACGGTCGGTGAATATGTGAATCCCAACGATCGTTACACATACTTCCTGATCATGACCCGCCGTTATCCGTACAATCTCGAAGAATACCTGGACTGTCATCCGGGCAGTCTGCTGTCGGCCCGCGATCGCCTGCTGATCGTCCGCGACATTCTGCTTGGCCTGGCCCAGCTTTCCGAGCAGAAACTGGTCCACCGCGATGTCAAGCTGGCCAATGTCCTGGTTGATCCCCTGAAGGATTTCGGGAGGGGCCGGATTGTTATCGCCGATTTTGGCAATGCCCGGACCATTGGCGGTGTGCAAAGCCGCGATGGCGTCATCGAAGGGACTTTGTTTGAAAATATTGCGCCCGACGCTTTTTTCTCCGGCAATACGAGCGTCGACGCCAAGTATGATGTCTACGGCGTCGGCCTGATCTTTTACCGGTTGTTCTGCCGTCATCATGTGCGCTATGACGAGCTTCACTGGCTAGCGGTCAAGCAGCAGATCCAGCAGGGGCTGGAGCGGGATCCGGGCTTTCGCCAGTATCAGCCGCTGCAGGATTTTTTCAATGAAATGAGCACCACCCATCCGGATGGCCACTGGATCGCCAAGGATCATTTCCGCTGTGCGCCGTGCCTGAACCAGACAGAGGGTGAGCGCCTGCTGGATGGGCTGACCTGTCTGTATCCGGAGTCCAGGATGCCCAATCGCTACAGCCGTTATACGTTGCGGCAGGCGCTGCAGGCTGTTGACCAGTTGCTGGCCGGTTATCAGGCCAACGAGTTGCCGGCATATCGGTATGTTATCCGGGCGTCAACTGTCTTTGCCACTCCAGCGGCGCGCGATGCCGGACCGTCTCCTGAAACAACAGGTCCTGAAACAACAGGTCCTGAAACAACAGGTCCTGAAACAACAGGATGTCGCCTCGATTATCTGTATGTTCCGCCGCTGGGTTGCCAGCCATGTCAGATCAACCCCCGGATCGCCCCGTTTGATATCGGGGACTGGTTTGAAAACGGATTGCCACAGCCCGCGGCGTCAATAACCGACAACACGCAGACGATTAAAGCCGGTCAGCAATCCAGCGCCACGCTCAACGGCGCCAGTCAGCCGCCAGATGCCTGGGCCGAGCTGTTTGCCGATCAGACAACATTGACAAGTGCCTTTTCCATGGACGACCGCCAATACCCGTTCCGGCTGGCTATTGAGCGCGAGTCGGTCCTGGTTGATCCAGCCGCACCGGCCTGGTCCTTTGCGGATCCCCGTCAGGCTGATGATGAGCCGCAAATCTGGGCCCTGGTTGATCGATCTGATTCGATGCAGGCTTATCTGCCAGCGATTGGCAAGATTCTTGATACCCTGGCGGAAATCGAGTTCAGCCAGCTTTCCGTCTGGCTGTTTGGTGACTATTATGACCGGCCCCCGGAACCTGCGGGCTGGCTGACTGCATTGCCGGCCCGTCATCCGGCGACATCCTATATAGACCTGATTGAACAAACACCGCTGGGTTATGGCGGCGATGATGCGGAGAGCGTCCTGCTGGCTGTTCATGAAGTCTTGCGGCAGTCCCGGCCGACTGGCCTGGCGCTGCGCCTGCCCCGGCGTTCCCGTCATCTGCTGATTTTTACCGATCAGGCAGCCAGAAGGGCTGAGGAGGGCATCTGCTTCAGTACGATTGCGGCAGAGCTGCAGGCTGCAGATGTCGATCAGGTTATCATTTTCCTGCCCCGGGCCCAGGTGCACGATCGCGGCGCAACCGATCGGGGACCGGCTTGTCGGGGACTTCAGAATGGTGTGAACGCTGCAAATTCTATGGATGATGTATTGGCTCTGGATGCTGCTCTTGAGGAAATTGGTGAACAGTATCGGCGGGGGCTGGCCGATTATCCGGGCCGCCTGACCCTGATCAGCTGGTCACCAGCCGAGGATGATGACTGTGAAGCGGCAATTTACTACCTGATTCATCAGACGCTGGAAGCGATGTATGCTGCTGATTGAGTAAAATGGTATTCCAGATTGAAAAAAGGAGCAACAATGGGCCGATCTTTTGTGATCTATTTTAGCCAGACCAGCCACCTGCGGCCAGGTGACAGTGCCGAAGGCCAGACGGTTCTGACCGTCCGCGGCTTTGTCCAGGCCGAGCTCGAAAGCAGCGACCAGGCCCGGACCTATGAGGTTATGCTTTATCCGCTGCAGCCACCAGCGGATACGGCCGGCCATGATCCGATGCGCCAGCATCTGGCATCCGCTCCTGATTCAGCGCCAGATCAGTCGGCCGGTTCATTTGCGCATGGTGAGTTTGCGGGGAAAACTTATTTCCTGAAAATCAATCTGTCAGCGCTTCCTTTCAACGCGCAGGGCTATCGTCTGCTGGCCGGCAAGCAAATGCAGGGAATTCCGGCCATCCACTCCACGGGTGTACTGGTTTTTAGCCATGATGACCAGAACGGTGTCACTCGCCAGGGCCAGGCAACCTCGGACTGGCTTGCCACCGGGGTGCCGGTTGACGCCTTTGAATACGTCCTGATGGATTATTTCCCCGGTCAGCGCCTCGATCAATGGCTCAGCTGGCGGGAAAATAACCTGACGCAGCGCAGCCGCCAGATTGAGCAGCAGATCATGACCATTGTCAGTCAGCTGGTGCAGATTATCCGGGGATTTGATGCCCATGGCCTGGTCCACGGCGACTTGTACTTCCACAATATCCTGATCGACCCAGCTTTGCAGCTGCGGGTTATTGATTTTGATACGGTGAAAAGTATTGAAAGACTGGGTACCAGTCCGGTGACTGAAAATGTCAAACGGCCGCCCGGCCTGCGATTGCAGCAGATCGACCGCCTGCCGATTGCGCTGCTCGATTTTTACGCCTTGGCCTGCATGATTTACTGGCTCTTCCTGCGCGGTTACCAGGAGGACATTTTTCAGCCGGAGAACTATATTTTTTGCGACGATTTCCATATCACGGGGCATATCGGTGATCCGGACTTCGAGCAGTACTCGGAGTATGAATTCCTGATCCCGCAGGCGGTCCGCATCTGTATTCATCGGACGATCCACCTGATCAAGTACCAGCGCCGCGGCGCCATTCAGTCCGGTGATATCATTCGCCTGCGCAATCAGCTGAACCAGATCTGGCAAGCCGTGCCCGGGCCGGCCTATGCACCTGCATCCGCGCTGGTGGCCGGAAAGGCAGCTGGATATGTGGCTGGTCCCGGCCAGGCGGCTGGATATGCGGCTGGATATGTGGCTGGACCTGGCCAGGATGCCGCGTTCGGACAGACCACCGGTCATCAGGACGTAGCAGGTGCCGCCGCGTATGACCCGGCCGCCGCTGCTGCTAACATACCAGACTCGGCCAACGCTGCTGCCCCGGCGGGCGTTAACGTTGCTGCCTCTGGTGTCACGACTGACCCGGGTGCAGGTGCGGGTATGGGGGCGGCAGCTGATTTGTCCGCAACCGGGACTGGATCGGGTGGCAGAACGAGCTCAGCCGGTACCAATGGCTCCACCGGATCGCCTAAATCGCGTGGCAGAACGAACGCCAATGACCCGACTGGCAAAACGGGCTCAAATAACTCGTCCACGCCGGCCCGCCAGATGATTCAGGCGGTTCAGGCCTGGTTCCAGACGATTTACCATGCGGAAAGCCGGCGCCTGACCCACAAAAAGTATCTGCTGACTGGCAATGTTTTCCTGCTGGCCGTGCTGACGATCCTGACGCTGACCAATGGTTATGCGTTGCGCAGTGAAATCATGACCGGTGGCCGCAGTCTCGGCCAGGCTCTCTGGAGCTTGCTGACTGTCCTGGCGCCTCTGGCCTTGCTGTACGTCCAGCGCCATGAACTCGTCCGCGACCGCCTGCTCCTGCGCATCCTGTGCCTGGTGCAGCTAGGCCTGGCCCTGCTGCTCCTGCCCGTTGCCCTGATTGCCCTGCCCTGGAGCTTCAGCTGGCTGGCCCCGATTCTCGCCCTTGGCTTCTGGCTGCTTTATATGCTGCAACTGCCTCTCATCGGTTATATGCTGTTCCTGGCCTTCAGCCATCGCCATGAATATGACATTTCCCTGGACTGGACTGTCCTGTTTCAGCTTGGCCTGTATAGCCTCGGCTTGCTGCTGCTGTCCCGGCTGCGCTAGTACCCGGCGTCAAGCTCGCAACGAACGTCATAGGAGGAAAATCCGCAAGGTGCTTCTATTCCACCTTTTTCAGAAAATCCAGATATGCAAATCTGTGGCAATTGATCCCGGGGATCATTCGCCAGCAGCGCATCAACCCGCGGTGACAAAGCTTGCGGCGGCAAAGCCTGCGGCCCGCCCGTATGCAGCACATCGGCCCGCGGCCCGGGGTATCATCGGGATCCTGATTATCCTGGTTGTGCTCAGCCTGTTTGCGCCGGCCGTCGCTGCCACCACCCAGCCAACGACGGCCCAGACAACACCGGCCGTGAATCTGGTCTATTTATATTTTGATGTAGCATCGCTCCAGGAACGGCTGACTACTGCGGAAACCAGGGATTTGCAGAACGCTGTTATCGATTATGTGAAAATGCTGCCCCTGCAGACCGATGTCCAGCTGGTGACCCTGATACCTGACAACGGCCATGCCAATGGCAGTGCGGCTTATGGCCTGACCCTGCCCTTGCGCAATTTATACGATTATCCCCGCCAGAAGATTCTGAATCAGCTGGAAAAAGTGCTCAGTCAGACACCATCGGATCTGGATATCGCCGGGCAAATCAGTTATGCGGCGAACAAAACCGCCAAATCCAGCGCCAAATCCCGCCAGACACTGGTTATCACCGCTTCAACCCGGAAGGACCAGATCTCGACCAGTTTTTGGGATGCCGGCAATCCGCCGTTGAATGTCATCGTTCTTGAGCCTGGCTTTCGCGATACGGCGACCGATGATGGTCCCGCTTTATTCAGCCAGGTATTCGAGCTGCTGGGTTCGGCCTGGCGTACCTATACCGTCGACAGTACCCATACAGCCGAGCTGGGTGCGATGCTCGAGGCGACACAGGATTATCTGAGCAACAAGACAGATGCGCTCGTTGTCTCGCGTTATGCGCCCTATACACCATCCGGGATAACCGATAACCCGCAATTTTCGATTCCCTATTTCAAGGTTGAAACAACCGTTTATCAGTCAATCCTGCGTCTGCAAAGCAGTGTCTCCGGCCGCCTCGTTGATGCCAGTCTGAACCAGGCGGCGGCTGGTCAGTCAGCCGCCACGCTGGGCAAAATCCGGGCCAACGAGCCGAACTATATCGATTTACCGACAAAATACCTGAACCGGCCACTGACTTTTGTTCCCGATTCGACGGCCCAATCCTTTTATCTGGGTTACACCGTCCGGGTTCTCGATGCAACCAAAGCCCAGGCCCAGGATACTCTATATATGACCACACTCAAGGAAGAGATGGCGGCCAACCAGCAGCTGGCTGATCCCTCCTGGCTGAAACGGCTGCTCCAGCTTGATGCTGATTTTGTCCAGCTGGTGGCTGCGCAGGGTTATAGCGAAACGACGGCCCGGGTTCTCATCAACACCATGCTGCTGGCAATCCTGGGCCTGGTTCTGATCCTGCTGACCACCCTGTTTGTCAATATCCGGACCAATCAACGGCGCAAACTGGCTGCCCGTCGGGCCGCTAACCGGCAACGGATGGCCAGGCCAGTTCTGACTGCACCATACACGGCAACCTCGTCTGTTTCAACGCCCCCGCCAGTCGCTTCTGCCACGTCCGCCTCGCGAGCTTCACAAACCCTGTCTGCTTCGTCCGTCCCACCCGTTCCGGCGGTCCCGCCTGTTTCGTCAGCCTCCACAGTCCGCTCGCCGGCCGACACCGCCCGAGTGACAGCCACGAGCCGGCGCGA
Source organism: uncultured Oscillospiraceae bacterium (assembly GCA_964450865.1). Taxonomy (GTDB): domain Bacteria; phylum Bacillota; class Clostridia; order Saccharofermentanales; family UBA5734; genus CAYVHB01. Next base: position 20,536 of record CAYVHB010000010.1, read on the forward strand.
ATCAAGTGCCACCACACATGCCCAGCAATCAGCCACGGCAACTGTTAACTCGCCACCACCCCCGTCCGGTTTTATTCATACCGGCGCTACAGAGAAGGAGCGATCTGCCATGAATCAGGCCACCACGACTGCCAGGACCGGCAAGCAAGCCAGTCAGGCCGGCCAGGTCAATCTGGCCGCAGATAGCCAGGAGCCGGCTGCGAACGAATATTATATCCAGGTCCGCAATCTTCGCCAAAAACAGCTGACTCACTGGCTCAAGGTGGTTGTCAAGGGCTCCGACGGCCCGCGTCATGTTTATCTGAAGCTGGAGGGGACTTATCAGGGCCTGCTGGCCGACCGGCTGCGCAAAAGCCAGGCGGCTGATGCCCTGGCCGGAACAGGTGCCGGGAAGAGCGGAGCAGCCATGAGACCTGGCGCCAGTGGCGTCAATGGTGGCGGTACGGCTGCGTCAGCCGGCGCCGCTGCCCGGAATCGTGACATTACCTGGCCGGAAGACCTTGAATGTCCGCCTATCCTGATAGAAAGCCGGGTCTGGTTCAATAAAATGCGTGTCGCGCTTTATCTGCTGGACCAGAATGGTGCGAAACGGCCGCTGGAAAAAATGAGCAACGGCACCTTTCGCTATCGACCGGATCAGGGTGGGGCTGTCGTACTATTTACCTACCTGACTGTGTAACCTGAATTGACTGCTGCGGTCGGCCCGACCACCGGAGGTGCATATGCCCATTTTCAAACGCAAGACAATTGGTTGTATCAACTGCCTGAAGGTTGTCGAGAATCCCAGATTCGAAACCAATAATCTGCCCGTTAGCCTGCTGGACGAATACATCCAGCGCCGGCTGGGGGCCGACACCGCCGTGACAGCATCGCAGTTCTGGCTCGTTGATTACAGCGAGAGCGATGCCTATTATGCGCCTTTGCAGATCAGGCGGAAAAAAACCAGATTCGAGACTTGTGATGACCGCCGCTTTGTGCGGGAAATTACCCTGTTCTTTACCGATGCAGGCGGCCTGGAGCATGACATCACTTACACGGCGCGCGTCTGTCCGTACTGCAAGAGCAAAATCCTGTCTGATGCCGGAATGATTGACTTTTACCTGATCGCCGTCGTCGGCAATCCAGCCGTTGGCAAAACGCTTTTCCGGGACGGTGTCTATCGCCTGCTGCATTATTATCAGTCCGAATTGAAGGATCATAAAATCAGGATCAAGCCCTTTCACAATACACGTGGCCGCAGTACAGCCGAGATCCTGAATCACTTTGGTCCGGTCCCGGCTACCGCGGTTGGCGAAGACCCTTACCGCAATTGCCACTGGTTCAATATGCATGCTGGTGGCAAGGAAGTCAAAGTGATTATCAATGACATGGCAGGCGAGTCTTTTGCCAATCCGGGCGACTTCGGCATCATGCGCGACAGCCTGGAGCGCTGTGCCCAGGCCGATGCCCTGTTCCTGTTTGAAGACCTGATCTATTCCATGGGTTTCCAGGCCTCGCTGAACTTCTGGCTGCAGACCCGGCAGACCAATCCGCATGCCCAGGCCATCCTCGATTTCCTGGTCAAGGAACAGCTTTTACCCGATCATATTATTAAAAAAATCATATCGGATACGCCGGTTGATTACCGGACCGGTTATGACTCGCTGGATCGTGTTATTGAAGACATGAGCAACGATCTGACATTTAAAGAGACCTTCGCCCGCATCCCGGTCATGATCCTGATGACCAAGCTGGACATCATCGAGAAATTGTTTGATGCCGGCTGGTATCGGCAAAAATCGCTCGTCGAAGTCAATCCCGACCGGCGTGATTCGATGGGTGGCGAATACCTGCTGCTGAGCAAGTCCCTGCGCCGCGCGGCTAACCCGGGCCAGGCGCCGGCCAAAGCGGCAGCCGATACCAATCTGGACGTCTTTGTCAGCAACCCGGATATGAATCTGGACAAAGACCGCAGCCGACGGATGATCCTGGAATCACGCCACTTTATCCGGAATGAAGATCCTTCCCTGTACGAAAACATATCCCGGCTGCGCAATAATGAGGAGATTGATTGCTTCCTGATTTCAAACGGAATGAATGAATACAACCCGACTGCCGAAACGCCAACCGGAAGCTACAGCTTCACGACCCGCCAGTCGCGCTGGCAGCTCGAAGCCTTTCTGTGGATGCTCTACCGCATGGGCCTGCTGAAATGAGGTTACAATGATATACCAGCATTTATATACCACCAGCCGCAAGTGGGGCGGATCCATCATGGCGGGAACCAAGAGCCTGACGCCGGGTACGCCGGTTCATATCCGGCAGCTGTTTGAAGCGGTTTGCCGCTATCAGCCATATCCCGGCCAGGAAAACAGCCGCGGGACGATCGTCCTGCCGACTGCCGACCACGGCCTTATCCTGGGCCAGGCCCGCTGGGAACTGGGCGGCAGTCAATGGGACAAACGCCAGCACTTTTCCCAGCATAATTATTATCTTGATGCAGAATCCGCGCTGGTCTTCCTCGAACGCCCGGCGTATTTCCTGCGTTACTGTACGTTTTTTGAGTTGCCGGACTGCGACGACCGCGAGGAATGCAACGCCCTGCCCCTGCTGCAGGCGCTGCCGTGCCGGATCCCGGCAGCGGCTTCGACAGCGGCTCCGGCAGCGGCTCCGTCAGCGACTCCGACAGCGCTGTCTGGCAACGCTGATGGATTGGGAAATGTTCCCGGGCCGGATGCTGTGGCTCAGGCGGACAATTCGGAGGATGGGCAAGCTGAGGGTTTGGGACAAAAAACGCCGGTGCGAGATTGTGTCCCGACGCATTTGCCAACTCGGAATGACGATTTCGAGCTGCCAGCTCTGATTATTCGCGACCGTAAAAGCTTATCCCAGCTCATCTTTTGCCTCGTGAAAAAAATCCCGGCTCAGGTTTACCTGCCGGATAATGACCTGGACGGTGAAGAACTGGCGCGGCTCCTGCTGGGCCAGATCCTGCTGGCTATCCCGGCCGGTTACTTCCATCTGTTACCCGGGTTTGCCTTGTGGAATGCGGCGCCGCCCAAGGATACACCGATCACGCTGGTCGCCGTTTCAGCTGTCAATTCGCAGGATAAGGGCAAGGAACAGATCAATCTCACATCAATTCGCCTGGCGAGCCGCTCAGAACGGACTGATGCGGACGAGGGCAGCTATTTCCGTAATGATCTTTTCTCAAATCGGGTCACGGACCTGGTCATGGCAGATGCAGCCTGGCGCTCGCTTTGGCCGTATGAACAGATCCTGCTGGAGAACAGCCTGTATCGCCAGTACGATGACTGCAAAGTCCTGCTGCAGCTTTATATTTTGCATCAGGATATCCTTGATAAACTGGATGCTGACCAGCCAATCGTGCGCCAGGAGCGGATCGCCTTTACTGCGAAATCTCAGGAAGTGATGGCCCAGACGCAGAATCAGGCTTATCTGGCCATCATCCGGCAAGCCTGCCAGACGCTTTTGAACCGCATCAATCCACCGCTGGTCCGGGTCGATACAACGCCTACCGGCAGCTGGGGCCCCTCCGGTCAGTCAAGTACGGACCGACCAGCAGATCAGGCGCAGGATCGGGGTCAGGATTGGGGTCAGACTCAGCCTCAGACTCAGGACCAGGATTGGGATCAGGTCCAAGTCCAGGCTCGGGCGCAGGATCGGGCCGAGGTGCAGGCTCAGGCCCAGGCAATGACTCAGCCTCAGTCCCAAGCTCAGGCGCAAGCTCAGGCTCAGGCTCAGGCTCAGGCGGGATCATTTGTTGAGGTTTCATCGAGCTCGCAAGCCGGATCTTTTTACCCAGCCGGTCAACCGGATCAAGATCAGGCAGTGGCAGCAAATCCGGCTTATCTATCGCAATCTGTTCAGACTAAACGAGAAGAGGCCAGAACAGCTGCAGAATATAGCCAGGATCAAGGCTGGCCAACTGAGGACAGTCTGAATCAAGGCGTTCCAGGACATAGCAGCCCAGTCAGGCGTGGAATGCCCAATGCCACGCCTCCTGCCAGTGATTTTCCTGATGCAGATGAAAATGCCTGGCCTGCATCACGTCAGTCGAAATCTACAAAAAACAGGCAACAGAAACACTTGCCTGATCAACAACTCGCCGGCTCGAATCAGACAAGATCTGCAAAAAACAGGCGCCAGAAACCTTTACCGGCTGCGACCCAATCGGCAAAAAGGCGACCGATTGCCGATGATCCAGAGTCAGATCAGTCAGATCAGTCAGATCGCGATTCTGCCTTGTCCGGTCAGGATCGCCGACTGCAAAAGTCCAGATCCGCTCCGCGTATCGCTTCGCGCAAGGTGCAAAAACAGCGTGAGCCAATGTCGTCCAGGCGTTATGAGGATCGGCATCGTGGTTCAGCGGTACCGCGCGGCCAGTTCTCCGGCCAACTGTTCTATATACTGATCAGTGTGCTTCTCAGCCTGGCCCTGATTGTCATGCTGGTCGTTTCCAACCTTCAGGCCAGTCGCCAGATGATCATGACCCATGGTGCGGTCATTACCGCCATTCTGCAGAATGAAGCCATGCAGGCCGACTGGCAACGGCCCGAGCCCACGACTGGCAAATCAACGTCAGCCGCAACCACGAAGACCGCCGCCGATGTAACTAACGAGCCTCAGATGCAGCTTGCGACTAGTGAGAAAAAGACCGCCACCGATGTGGCCAACGCGCCCCAAACGCAGCTTGCAGACAGTCAGTCTGCGGTTGTTCCCCTCGCGGCACGAAGCCTGGCTGCTGACCTGCAATCGACCTTCAAGTCAACGACCATTGTCGAGACACTGGGCGAGAATTCCTCAAGGTTGAATCAGGCCGCAAGTGCCAGCACAACGGTCAAAGCCAGTTCAACGAGCACAGGCAGCACGACGAGTAAAGCCAGTTCAACGAGCACAACCAGCGCTGCCAGTAAAGCCAGTTCGACGAGCACAACCAGCGCTGCCAGCAAAGAAAGTTCGACAAGCAAATCCAGTCCGACCAAACAAACGACCACGACCGGGCAAACGGACAACTCTGCCCTGACCAGCAAGACTACAGCGCCGGAGACCACAACAGCCCCGCTTGATGATCAGGGAGCACCCATCCTGATCAATCCGGACAGCTTCTTGCAGACTTACCTGAACGCCAATGAATTGGATCTCAATCTGCAAACCGTTCACGAAAAACCCGGTCCCCCGCGCATTACCTATCGTCTGGATGGCAGCGTTGTATATTCGGCTACGCTGGAAATCGCTGACCAGTCAACACAAATGACACTGCTGCAAAAAGCTGCCCAGTCCGTCAGCCTATTGTTGGTTCTCGTGCTCCTGGTATTGCTGATCAATCTGAATTTGATTCTCTTGCTGATGCAGCTGGAACGTTCAAGGCGTCGCAAAAATTCGGCTCTTATGAACCAGAGCGAAATTCAATAACGGTCAAACGACTCATCTATTTCGTTACCGCCATAATAAGGCTCCCATGAAGCCAAGCTTGCTGCATGGGTTAGTCTGCTTTTGTTTGCAGGCTTCTTTACCCATACCATCATGCAGCCCGTTTGAAATCCGATTATGTTCGCATAAGCCATACACTTTGATTAGGCATGATCACACCAGTGTTTAAGCTTTCCGAAGCTGATTCTATCTACAATAGATCATGGTATTCAGATATGACTTTTTATGATTGCTTTTATCGGCTAAGGAATCAAAAACGGAAATTTGAGTACAGATTGTGGATATTTCTGTAAAGCCATAGGAAAGGATCAGCAGTATAGTCAAAGTGATTGATTTGCGAAGTGCCTCACATGCTATACCTCTACGTTTTAAGCCGTCCAAAATTTCTCAATTAAAGTGTAAAGGTGATTGAGACAATAAGTAGATATCAAGACGCTTACAATGATTTATAGACTGCCGATCCATTTATGATTGATGTTCTTAATAATAGCACATAATATAATGATGTTTAACTTATATTTAAATAAATTAATTGTCCTATAAAACGTATAATAAAAAATAAAAATTAAAAAATCTATTCCAATAATCGGTTTTATTTGTTATAATCAGGTCATAATAAGTCATATATGAAAAACCAGATTAAATAAAATGGGCTTATAAATATATCGATATGATTTTTACATTTTAGAACATCTATTATAATATAATAACATAGAATGTGAATTTCCAATTGATTGTTCGCTGTTTCTAGATCGAAACGCTGGAAACATGCTGTATAGACTGGTAAATACTTTGTGCTAAAGAATCGCTGAAAATGAATGGCTGATGGAGGCATATGTTAATAGCAAGATTTTGCGAAAATGGCACTGAACAACCTTTGAGTCAGCATCTGGAAGCGGTATCCGGATGGTGTTCATCGTTTGCACAGCAGCTAGGTCTTACGCAAACTGGAAGGTTGATCGGTTTGCTACATGACATGGGAAAGGCTGGCCATCCATTTCAAGAATATATCCGTTATTGTCAGACGCATCCCAACGACACAAGTATGCGGGGTACTGTTCCGCATGCGATTGTCGGGGCAAAATTTATCTATGAGACCTTTTTTAATGAGACAGTTAAATCAATTGATAATCTCATTGTGTTGATTGTTGCCTTAACAGTCTCCGGTCATCATAGCGGTCTGATCGACTGTGTTTCCCCAGACGGTGATCAGCCACTTTATGACCGGCTCTTGAAAGATGATCCAAAGCTACAGATTAAAGATTATCTTGAGCGTTTTCGGGCGATCCAACCAACGAATTCCGACATTCAGTTATTGTTTCAGGATGCCACAAGCGAGATTAAAGCTGTAGCCGCAAACTGCAGAGAACACGGTTTGCCAGGAGAATTTGTTGTTGGGATGCTGACGAGGTTTCTTTTCAGTTGCCTGATCGATGCAGATCGGTATGATGCGTACAATTTTGATGCTGGAATCAATCAAAATCCACTTGCTCCTACAATGACACCCTGGACTGAATTATCAGAAAAGCTTGAGCGCCATTTGGCCAGTTTGGATTCAAATCGACCCATCAATATGATGCGTCAGGATATTTCCACGCGCTGCAAAAATGCCGCTGTCAACCCGTGCGGTATTTATCGCCTGAGTGTGCCAACTGGTGGGGGTAAAACGCTCGCCAGTCTCCGTTTTGCTATCGAACATGCCAAACATTACAAGAAAGACAGGATATTCTACATCATTCCATATACGACAATCATCGACCAGAATGCCTTAGCGATCCGTGGCATTCTTCAACATGAGGACCTGATTCTTGAGCATCATTCGAATGTTTTCAGCGAGGATAATAATCAGTCAGAAAACAGAAATAACGAAAATGCAAGGGTAAATGATCATAAGTTACTTACTGAGCGATGGAGCAGTCCAATTATTTTAACCACCATGGTGCAGTTCATGAACTGTTTGTATAGCGGAGGTACCAGTGCGGTTCGGCGGATGCACCATCTGACTAATAGTGTTCTGATTTTTGATGAGATACAATCTGTACCGCAGAATTGTATCCACCTTTTGAATTCAGCCCTCAATTTTCTGAATCGGCTGGGGCAGTCAACCATTATTTTATGTACTGCTACCCAACCCGCTCTGAATATTGTGAATCGACCCTTGCTATTAGCAGAATCAGCGCAAATCGTACAGAATTTGGACGAGATTTTTCGACTTTTCAAACGAACGCATGTCATCAATGCTTGTATGGATGGAGGGTATTCTATCAAATCACTCTGTGAATTTTTTCTGGAGAAAATCAGTCTTTCCGAGCTGCAGACTGGTCTGATTATCATGAATACAAAACGGGCAGCGCTTGAGTGTTATGATGAGATATGTCGTTTAAACAATGAGCTGCCAGAAAGACAGAAATATAAAATTTTTCATCTTAGTACGGGAATGTGTCCTGCTCATCGCAAAATAGTCCTTCAACAGATTCGAGATAGGCTGGCTAATGAGCGAATTATTTGTGTCAGTACACAATTGATAGAGGCAGGTGTCGATTTATCCTTTCAGTGTGTTATCCGGGCATTAGCCGGTCTTGATTCTATCGCGCAGGCTGCCGGTCGCTGTAACCGCCATGGTGAAGCGACTAGCCGGGATGTATTCATTGTGAATATCGCCGGTGAGAACTTGAAAAATCTGCCAGAGATTCAAGCAGCTCAAGATGCTGCCCGGCGCGTTCTACAGGAGATGCAAAACGATCCAACAGCATATGGTGGGGATTTACTATCTCCTCAAGCGATTGAGCAATATTATCAGTATCTATATCAGAAATCAAAAAACAGCCTGATGATGGACTACCCTGTTCGCGCTGTCGCTCCAAGTGCAACAATATATGACCTGGTGAGTGCCAACAAGCTGGGGTGTGGTGCTCTTTCCAACCGTTCGATTCCGAAACCCCAAATGACGCAAGCCTTTGGCACGGTCGGTGAGCACTTCCGTGTTATCCAGGACGATACATCGGCCGTGTTAGTTCCGTATCAAGATGGCAAATCACTGATTCAGCGATTAAGTAGCAAAGACCAGGCGCTTAAAGAGAGATTCGCTGATATCCGGCTTGCACAGCAATATTCTGTCAATATTTTTTCAGAAATGATGAAGCAACTGGAAAAAGCGCATGCTATTGAAATTCTGCCAGGAGGCTTGCTGGCACTTGATGAGCAATACTATAGCCCAGAGAAGGGCGTGGCATTAGTAGGTTCGCCATTGCGAACAATTATCGTGTGATTTATTGGAGGTGATAAAATGCAAAAACAAAACTCTGTCGAATTTTTGGTTTACGGTCGATATGCTCTGTTTAGCGACCCTGTAACGCGAATTGGCGGCGAAAAATTCAGTTATCAAATCCCAACCTATCAGTCACTCAAAGGCATTCTGGAAAGCGTTTACTGGAAGCCAACTTTCATCTGGGTTATTGATGCCCTGAGAGTTATGAATCCAATCCGTACCGAATCCAAAGGTATTCGTCCGATTAATTACAACGGCGGCAATTCCCTTGCTCTCTATACTTATCTGAAAGATGTCAACTACCAGGTAAGGGCTCATTTCGAATGGAATGAAAATCGACCTGGTCTCATGCAGGATCGTAATGAAAATAAACACCACATGATTGCTCGGCGCATGATTGATCGTGGCGGTCGTCGCGATATATTCCTGGGGACACGGGAGTGCCAAGGTTATGTGGAGCCATGCAAATTTGGTGAAGGTTCTGGGTTTTATGACAGTTACGGTGAGTTGGATCTCGGCATGATGATGCATGGATTTGATTATCCAGATGAATCGGGCACTCAAGAACTGGCTGTTCGACTTTGGTATCCTCGATTGACGAATGGTGTTGTTCAATTTATACGTCCAGACCAATGTGATATCCGCCGCAGTATCCGTGCTATGCAGATGTTTCCATTCGAATCAGGACGTAATTTCTCAGGACTAAATGAATCAGGCTTGATTGTCGAGGACCAGAAAGGGGTGTGATGACGCTTGGGTTGGATGCAAAAGCTTTATGAGACCTATGAAAACTGTGCCACCATTATCGGACTTGAGCCCCTGAGCGATTTGCAGGTTAAATCTAAATCGGACGATGCTGTTTTATTGCCAATTGCTCATACCTTGCTTAAAGCCCATATCACGGTTGATCTGGATGGTAGCGGCAATATTCTGGGTGCTCAGGCAAGAGAAGATGTCACAGGTACAATAGCCCCTTGCACTGAGGATTCCGAAAGCAGGGCTGGCACGATGCCCCCACCTCACCCTTTATTTGATAAACTGCAGTATCTGGCCGGAGATTTTGGAACATATACCGGGGAAACCGCTGGTCACTTTCATCAGGCTTACTTGGCACAATTGGCTAACTGGAGTCAGTCTGAATTTTCCAATCCAATGGTGGCAGCAATTTATCAGTATCTGAACAAGGGGCAACTGATAACTGATCTGGTTGAAAAGCACGTTCTCTTTCTAGACCAGAATAAAAGACTGATTGATAAATGGGAGGGTTCTAAGGAAAGCGCACCCGATATTTTCAAGATAAGAAATTGTACCCCGAGTGAGGTTTTTGTTCGCTTCACTGTAAATATTCCTGGTATTAAGGAAAATCGCGTCTGGATGGATTCTGATGTTCGTTCTAGTTTTATTCAGTACACCCTTTGGCAGCAAAATGAGAAGCGCCTTTGTTATGTAACTGGTAAAAACATTCCATTCATTGAAAAGCACCCAAAGAAAATTATCAATACATTAGCAAATGCCAAGCTTATTTCTGCCAATGATAACTCTGGTTTCACGTATCGAGGCCGCTTTTCCGAGGGAGGTCAAGCAGTCAGCATCGGTTATGATACTTCTCTAAAAGCTCACAACGCATTGCGATGGTTAGTCCAAACAAGAGGCAGACGATTTGATACCAAGGTAATCCTCGCTTGGGATACCGGAAACAATAATATCCCTTCTCCAGTTGATAGCAGTGAAGATGCTTTTGGTGAGGAATCAGGACGAAGCGCTGCTGACTTATTACAGGAGTCTGATGTACGGACGGACCGGCGCTATTCCGTTGCATTCAACAAAGCAGTAGCCTGTTTCAGTCACACTGATCCGGGATTCCATGGAGAAATTATTGTTATGGCTTTGGACTGTTCAACAGTTGGCAGATTGTCAATCACCTATTACCGTGAATTACGACGAAGCGAATATATTGACAGAATTACCAACTGGTATAACACGTGTGTATGGTTGCTTCCTGGCAGAAATAATGAGGAAAAGCGATCCTATGTATATCTGGGGACACCGTCCGCTAATGATATTGCCCAGGCTGTCTACGGAAGCAAGGGTAGCGACAAATTGAAGAAATCGGTTCCTGAGCGACTGTTTGCCAGTATCTTTGATGGCGTCAGCTTGCCAGAAGATCTGATCCTGGCGACTGCGCGCAGGGCATCCAATCCGGTTTCTATGGAATGGTGGGAATGGAATAAAACGCTTTGCATAGCTTGTGCATTGTATAAAAAGAAATATGAAAAGGAGGGCTACACATTGGCACTTGATGAGAACCGAACTGATCGTAGTTACTTGTTCGGAAGGTTGCTGGCTGTTGCAGATCAAATTGAGAGATGGGCATTGTCCGGCGAGGATCGGGAAACTAATGCGATGCGGTACATGAATGTCTTTTCTAAAAAGCCAGTTGATACCTGGCGGGTCATTTCTGAACGGTTACGGCCTTATCAGTCTCGACTGAAAGGGAAGGCAGCACGTTACAACGATCTGATTACCAGTATTACCGATCGCTTTTTATCCGGTGAGTTCGACAAAAAACCGGAAGAGTCCCTGAACGGAGCATATCTGCTTGGGTTTCATAACCAACGCCAGGTATTTATCAACGAACGGGATGAAAGAAAGCGCCAGATTGAAGCGGCCAAACTGCGTGGACAGCAAATCGACATTGATGACGACAATGCAATTATGGGAGGTACAGAACAATGAGTCTTGCTAACAAAATTGACTTCGCGGTAATCTTTACCGTTCACAACGCGAATCCGAACGGTGACCCTCTTAACGGCAATCGTCCCCGAATTGATTATAATGGTTTTGGCGAGGTATCCGATGTTTGTCTGAAACGCAAGTTGCGTAATCGCCTGCAAGATATGGGTGAATCCATTTTCGTGCAATCTGATGATCGGCGCGTTGATGAGTATCGCAGTTTAAAAGAGCGTGCTGAGGGTTGTGATTCTCTGATGAAAGTCAATAACGGCAAAAACCCCGCCCTTTTCGCCAAAGTTGCTTGTGACTATTGGTTTGATGTACGTGCCTTTGGTCAAGTCTTTGCCTACAAAGCACTGGGAAAGGCTTCAGACGTTTCAATTGGAGTTCGTGGTCCAGTTTCCATTCAGAGTGCTGTTAGCATTACACCGGTCATGTTATCCGAAATGCAAATTACCAAAAGCGTTAATAACGAACCATCCTCAAAAGGAGATCGAAAATCGTCCGATACGATGGGAACGAAACATCGTGTGGACTTTGGCGTCTATGTTACCTATGGTAGTATCAATACGCAGCTTGCAGCAAAAACTGGTTTTAATGATCCTGATGCCATGAAGATTCTCGAAGCATTGAAGTCTTTGTTTGAAAATGACACTTCCGCCGCTCGTCCGGACGGTACGATGGAAGTCGTGCGCGTTTATTGGTGGCAACACAATTGTCCGACTGGTCAGTTCTCGTCAGCAAAAGTTCACCGTAGCCTGCAAATTAAACCTAAGGACGGTGTCAGCGAGCTGCGCAGGATTGAGGACTTCGACATCATCCTTTCTAATCTGGAGGGGCTTGTGCCACAAATCTGTGACGGCGTTTAAAAACGCAACAACATATGCAGAAGAAGATTTCCTGGCTTTATCAGGAATACAACATTTTTCTTTTTGTCGTAGACAATGGGCCTTGATTCATATCGAGCAACAGTGGCTGGAAAACCTACGAACGATCGAAGGCGGCTTTCTTCATGAAAAGGCCCATGAAGGAACCGTTGAAAAGCGCGGTAACATCATCATATCAAGAGGGCTGCAGATATACTCAGCCACTCTTGGCATACGGGGTGTCTGCGATGTGGTTGAGTTTCATAAGGATCCAAACGGGGTGCCCCTCTCCACGCGAGAGGGGCTATTCCAGCCTATTCCCGTAGAGTACAAACGTGGAATGCCGAAGGACGGTGACCATGACCTGCTTCAGCTTTGTGCTCAGGCCATGTGTCTTGAAGAAATGCTGTTATGTAGCATCCCCGTTGGTTACGTTTATTATGGCGAGACCAAGAAACGTCTGACCGTTCAACTGGGTGATGCATTGCGCGAACAGGTTCGGGATATGTTACGTGAAATGCATGACATGTACCATCGTCGGTTTACACCAAAAGTTAAGCCTGCAGCACGTTGTAAAGCTTGTTCGCTTTCGGATGTTTGTCTGCCTATTTTGTGTAAAAGTTTATCGGTAGATGATTATCTGAAACAAAAATTGGGAGAGATAGAGTAATGCGCAAGCTCTTAAATACGCTTTATGTCACATCGCCGGATTGTTATCTGGCACTGGATGGCGAAAATGTTGTAGTTCGTCGGGATGAAGCAGAATTGGTGCGGTTACCGCTGCATAATCTGGAAGGGATTGTAACGTTTGGCTATACCGGTGCCAGTCCGGCGATAATGGGTGCCTGTGCCGAAAGGAATATTTCCCTATGTTTCATGACCCAGCATGGCCGATTTATAGCAAGGGTTGTTGGTGAAGTACGAGGCAATGTGACACTGCGCAAAATTCAGAATAATATATCCCAAAGCGAAATGGACTCAGCCAGAGTTGCCAGAAATATGCTTATCGGCAAACTATTCAACACTCGCTGGGTCATTGAACGAGCAACTCGTGACCATTCGCTGCAAATTGATGTCGGTAAATTGAAAGATGCCTCCCTGCATCTTCAAAACTCGATCCTAGGCATACAATCCGCCTCAAATCTAGGCGAAATGCGTGGTATAGAGGGCGAAGCTGCTTCTGTTTATTTTCACGTTTTTGATGATTTGATACTGCAACAAAAGGACGCATTTAATTTCCATGGACGCACGAAGCGACCACCCATGGACAATGTCAATGCCATGCTATCATTTGGTTATACCTTGTTGGCTAATGAAACCGCTGCAGCTCTGGAGACCGTCGGTCTTGATCCTTATGTCGGATTCTTGCATCGTGACCGGCCAGGACGGATTTCACTGGCATTGGATCTGATGGAAGAGCTGCGGGCGGTCTTTGCGGACCGTTTTGTAATATCTCTGATCAATAGGCGTGAAATTAGTAAAGAAGGATTCATTACCCGTGAAAATGGATCAGTAATTATGGATACTGAAACGCGTAAAAAGTTACTGTCGGCCTGGCAAGTTCGAAAGCAAGAGGTAATAACTCACCCATTCTTAGACGAGAAAATCCCTTGGGGACTGGTTCCATACGCTCAGGCTATGTTACTAGCACGGTATTTACGGGGCGATCTGGATGCGTATCCACCATTCATGTGGAAATAACAGGAGGATACATCAATAGACACTCAACACAAATGCTGACATTATCGCAGGTTCTCGTTGTTCAATAAATTATTGTCACCGTACGACTATTTAAATACAGGAGGTGATTGGCAATGCTGGTTCTGATTACATATGATGTAAATACGGAAACCGCATCTGGAAGACGGCGGCTCAGGCAGGTTGCCAAGCAATGTGTAAATTATGGTACAAGGGTTCAAAACTCGGTTTTCGAATGTGTACTGGATAGTGCAAAACTGGCGCAAGTCCAACATGTTCTTGAGCAAATTATTGATAAGAATGTAGATAGTCTGCGCTTTTATAATCTGGGTAATAGCTATCAGAGTAAAATTATCCACATGGGTACCAAACCATCCTTCTCGGTAGAGGATCCCCTTATAATCTAGTGCGAACTCCATATACACGAAATATTACCAGAAGACTCGCACCGGAAAATGACGTATTTTCCCTCGCACTTTGGCAAGTGAATATGGTTTAATGAACATATAGGTCTCAAAATTACCGGATTTTTGTATAATATGTTTGATAACTGACAGAAATCATGTGCATAATTGCGGTCGCTCCCCACGCGGGGGGCGTGGATTGAAATCAGCCTGAAGCCTACCGCAACCTGGAAAGCCGAAGTCGCTCCCCACGCGGGGGGCGTGGATTGAAATCGGGGCATACAGCGCGTCGGCCTGGATCTTGGCGTCGCTCCCCACGCGGGGGGCGTGGATTGAAATAGGTAGTTATTGCCGGCACGAACATGGCTGACGAAGTCGCTCCCCACGCGGGGGGCGTGGATTGAAATTGCATGGCACCAATGACTTGAGTTATCAAAGCATGTCGCTCCCCACGCGGGGGGCGTGGATTGAAATGCGCCAGCCGTCCGGGTCGCCATACTTATTGGTACGTCGCTCCCCACGCGGGGGGCGTGGATTGAAATTGGATGCGCTGGAAGCCAGTGTCGACGAAAACGGAGTCGCTCCCCACGCGGGGGGCGTGGATTGAAATACGCTTAGGCGCAGCGCAGAACCAACAACGATTTGTCGCTCCCCACGCGGGGGGCGTGGATTGAAATAATTGACGTGTCGATATTGGTCAGCCGCCTGATGGTCGCTCCCCACGCGGGGGGCGTGGATTGAAATCAGAGCGATCGCGTTAAAAGTCCAGAGGATAGCGGTCGCTCCCCACGCGGGGGGCGTGGATTGAAATGGACAGGTTGCCGATTGAGTACGACTTGACACCGTCGCTCCCCACGCGGGGGGCGTGGATTGAAATCAATCGTCCATATCACCTCACTGCCGGAGCGGCTGTCGCTCCCCACGCGGGGGGCGTGGATTGAAATTCCATCAGCAAAGCGGCACAGGACGCGGTTATTAGGTCGCTCCCCACGCGGGGGGCGTGGATTGAAATCCATGATCAAGCAGACTGCACCGGCGGCGCCGCCAGGTCGCTCCCCACGCGGGGGGCGTGGATTGAAATCGGGTCAGCCCAGACGGATGCCGCCAGCATAAGTCGTCGCTCCCCACGCGGGGGGCGTGGATTGAAATCGTCTGGGTGTGCGCTAAAAAGATTACAGTCAGGGTCGCTCCCCACGCGGGGGGCGTGGATTGAAATAATCAGGGCAGCGACCAGTGACGTGATGATCTGGAGTCGCTCCCCACGCGGGGGGCGTGGATTGAAATCTCAACATGTGCGGCGGGCTCGGCGGCGGTCGTTCCGTCGCTCCCCACGCGGGGGGCGTGGATTGAAATCGACAGACATCAGGCTGATGCGCCAGTGCATACGCCCGTCGCTCCCCACGCGGGGGGCGTGGATTGAAATCTCAATCTTGAAATATGGTCTGAATTATGGAAACGTCGCTCCCCACGCGGGGGGCGTGGATTGAAATTAAAAGTTAATAGGGTGGGGTGTCGCGGGCGAGGTCGCTCCCCACGCGGGGGGCGTGGATTGAAATTTGCGCTCGGTGCGGGTCCTGCTGCTCTCCGGCCGTCGCTCCCCACGCGGGGGGCGTGGATTGAAATTTCTCGGGAATACTCTTGCTATCATTTGCCCTCGTCGCTCCCCACGCGGGGGGCGTGGATTGAAATATCTTTACCCCCAAATCCATGCGACCAGCGCCAGTCGCTCCCCACGCGGGGGGCGTGGATTGAAATAAGGTTTAGCAACAGCATGACAAAATCAATGACGCTGGTCGCTCCCCACGCGGGGGGCGTGGATTGAAATATCCCGGCGGCGTAGTCGTGGGCGACCGCCTGTCGCGTCGCTCCCCACGCGGGGGGCGTGGATTGAAATGTCAAATAACGCGACGACCATGCCGCCTTGCCTCCGTCGCTCCCCACGCGGGGGGCGTGGATTGAAATTGTCTGGGTGTGCGCTAAAAAGATTACAGTCAGGGTCGCTCCCCACGCGGGGGGCGTGGATTGAAATCCCGGACGAAACGTCTGAACTCGGGGTTGCCATGTCGCTCCCCACGCGGGGGGCGTGGATTGAAATAAAAGAGACAGCAACAGAACAATTAACTGCAAACGTCGCTCCCCACGCGGGGGGCGTGGATTGAAATGGTGTCGGTGGCTTCGAAAGGCATCCACGACAACGTCGCTCCCCACGCGGGGGGCGTGGATTGAAATCTTGCACCCACTTAATCGGAGCCACATTAATGCCGTCGCTCCCCACGCGGGGGGCGTGGATTGAAATTTTGGTCGCGTAGTAGCCGCCAGCGTCAGTAATCGTCGCTCCCCACGCGGGGGGCGTGGATTGAAATTTCTTGGGTCATGATTTATCCCCTTTTGTCCTACGGTCGCTCCCCACGCGGGGGGCGTGGATTGAAATATCCCGGCGGCGTAGTCGTGGGCGACCGCCTGTGTCGCTCCCCACGCGGGGGGCGTGGATTGAAATGTATGTGCACACGTCCGACTGGTTGTTCCGCAAGGTCGCTCCCCACGCGGGGGGCGTGGATTGAAATAGGTGATAGGTCGGCATCATCAGTCTCGACCTCGCGTCGCTCCCCACGCGGGGGGCGTGGATTGAAATATCAAAGCAGAAGCTGTCCAGAAATGCGCGTCGAGGTCGCTCCCCACGCGGGGGGCGTGGATTGAAATTTGGTAAACCTCCATATACCACCCATTTATCAAAGTCGCTCCCCACGCGGGGGGCGTGGATTGAAATTTACAAGGCGATGATGGACGCCATCGAACAGCGGTCGCTCCCCACGCGGGGGGCGTGGATTGAAATCTACTTGAAGACTGCCGCCTACGGCGAAATTGCCGTCGCTCCCCACGCGGGGGGCGTGGATTGAAATTGGTAGACCATCTCGCGCTTGGACGGCAGCTGGATGTCGCTCCCCACGCGGGGGGCGTGGATTGAAATTTAATGGTGGTTTCGTCTGCTTTCGGGATCAGGAGTCGCTCCCCACGCGGGGGGCGTGGATTGAAATAGCCATTGCCGCACACCCTCGCGGCATGCTTTTGTGTCGCTCCCCACGCGGGGGGCGTGGATTGAAATTATTCGCAAAAATAACACCTTGCATGGAAAACGGGTCGCTCCCCACGCGGGGGGCGTGGATTGAAATCAATCATGTTTTTCCCAGTCGTCCATATCACCTCGTCGCTCCCCACGCGGGGGGCGTGGATTGAAATAATGAAAAGAAATACGGACAGCCCTGGATCTGCAAGTCGCTCCCCACGCGGGGGGCGTGGATTGAAATTCGGCAGTGACCCGGTTACCTTCTGCGGTTACAGTCGCTCCCCACGCGGGGGGCGTGGATTGAAATAAGCAGGACGTCGAGGTTTCCTACTTGAAGACTGGTCGCTCCCCACGCGGGGGGCGTGGATTGAAATAACCAAGGCATTTAAGACCATCACCAGCGCAACTGGTCGCTCCCCACGCGGGGGGCGTGGATTGAAATAGGGCCGTCTGCATCCATGCGACCCTCTTGGATTGTCGCTCCCCACGCGGGGGGCGTGGATTGAAATTATGAAGATCTCGCGAAAACCGCAGGCGCGGAAGTCGCTCCCCACGCGGGGGGCGTGGATTGAAATGATGTCGGCAACCGAGAACAGCAGCTGCTTGGTGGTCGCTCCCCACGCGGGGGGCGTGGATTGAAATCGTGCCGTCATACACAAATACGGTCATCCCCAGACGTCGCTCCCCACGCGGGGGGCGTGGATTGAAATAAGGTACAGGTACAGTCCGGTGCACCAGACACGGTCGCTCCCCACGCGGGGGGCGTGGATTGAAATGGCGGTTGTGTCCAGCGCGACGGTCGCCTGGTCACGTCGCTCCCCACGCGGGGGGCGTGGATTGAAATAGGTCGGCGTAAACATGATGCGCGGCGTAGTGGAGTCGCTCCCCACGCGGGGGGCGTGGATTGAAATTTGGATTTTACTCTCACAAGGAAGCTAATAAAAAAGTCGCTCCCCACGCGGGGGGCGTGGATTGAAATCACGCGGACCGAGGCCCACGCCGCCCTGGCCGACCGTCGCTCCCCACGCGGGGGGCGTGGATTGAAATTGCATTCTGCTCTCATTTCGTGGTCGTCCATTGTTGTCGCTCCCCACGCGGGGGGCGTGGATTGAAATCGGTCGAGTCGTAGACAGTCACGGCGATCGGCAGGTCGCTCCCCACGCGGGGGGCGTGGATTGAAATAGGGTAATCAAGGGCACGGCCACCACTGGCACACGTCGCTCCCCACGCGGGGGGCGTGGATTGAAATTACGTGGGCGCGACGGTCTACAAGGTGCTCGGGAGTCGCTCCCCACGCGGGGGGCGTGGATTGAAATACGCCGGCTACAGCCCTCTATATCTCCCTGCACAGTCGCTCCCCACGCGGGGGGCGTGGATTGAAATTCGGTCAAATTTAATCATGACTTAAAATCCACCCTCGTCGCTCCCCACGCGGGGGGCGTGGATTGAAATAAAACCAATCACAGCGGTGTCATCGATCACATCGGTCGCTCCCCACGCGGGGGGCGTGGATTGAAATAGTGCAACGTGCGGTCGGACGTTGAGGGCCGGTGGTCGCTCCCCACGCGGGGGGCGTGGATTGAAATCGGCAGTCTCCAGCGATCCTGTCAACTGTTCGAGTCGCTCCCCACGCGGGGGGCGTGGATTGAAATGAGCTGAAAAAGTTGCTGATCCGGGGCCACAGCAGTCGCTCCCCACGCGGGGGGCGTGGATTGAAATCTTGAAATCCAGCAGCTCCTCCAGCCGGTCGGCGAGTCGCTCCCCACGCGGGGGGCGTGGATTGAAATACGGCCCGGCTGGACAGCGTACAGGCCGCAGGAGGGTCGCTCCCCACGCGGGGGGCGTGGATTGAAATACCACTAACAACTTTGTCGTCGCAGGCTCTCTTGGTCGCTCCCCACGCGGGGGGCGTGGATTGAAATACGCGTTGGCTATACTGATGGCAGCAATAGCAATTGTCGCTCCCCACGCGGGGGGCGTGGATTGAAATTTAGGCAGCGGTGGACTTGAGCACGCCCGTGGCGTCGCTCCCCACGCGGGGGGCGTGGATTGAAATATCTCCTTACTCCGTTAGCTTTGCGGCCGTCAGGTCGCTCCCCACGCGGGGGGCGTGGATTGAAATTATAGCGCTCAGGCGTGGCCTGGCATCTGCGGTGGTCGCTCCCCACGCGGGGGGCGTGGATTGAAATAAAATTTGCAGAAAATGCAGGGCTGATAGATATGCAAGTCGCTCCCCACGCGGGGGGCGTGGATTGAAATCGAAGCAGCTGACGACAGCGCAGGCGTCACAAATGTCGCTCCCCACGCGGGGGGCGTGGATTGAAATCTGTCCATGATTGGCGGGCTCAACGGTGGCGCGATGTCGCTCCCCACGCGGGGGGCGTGGATTGAAATTGAATTGCTGCAGGTCAGCAATTGCATGACCTGCAGGTCGCTCCCCACGCGGGGGGCGTGGATTGAAATTGCACCTATGTCTATACCTGATACATCCAACCCAGGTCGCTCCCCACGCGGGGGGCGTGGATTGAAATGGTATGTCAATAGTAACATTAAAGCGAGCCCGGGCCGTCGCTCCCCACGCGGGGGCGTGGATTGAAATCTCTATCTCGAACACTGCCTTATCAATCGAAAAGTCGCTCCCCACGCGGGGGCGTGGATTGAAATTGTCACGCCACTGTTGGTTGATTGCAGCTGTAGAATGGAAAAAGCTCGGGACCAGGAAAAGGCAGTATAAAATATCACCCAGCGAGGCTAAATGTCAGAAAACATGAGTACATTGCCAGCATTTATCAATTCTCTCGCAATACTGTTTCTTCGGTTGGCAAATGAACAACCGCTCATGTACTCGCAGTTTTGTTACCACTATCAAAATATGCAGAAGTCAAGCGTGCGACCATGCATATTCATCACAAGCCCGGACTTCAAAAGGTTTATCACGAAAAGGCAGAGTATATATGACACCGCAGTCATGTTAGCACGCGTCCGCACCCCCTACATGCAAAACGCGTTTTTCCCATACACCCTCATATGACGATCTACAGCCGATTTAAGAAAATAAAAAACTAAAGATAATAAAACGGTACGATGTTGTCTTGCTCCGTCAGCGGCATTACGGCGTCATTCGTGCAAATGACCGCGCCGCTGCCGCGCTCGTAGGTGCCGCTGTTTTCTGTGAACCGAAACGCCCTGATATCTCCGGGATTCGGGTTGCTTTTTTTCTTTACCTCAATCGGGTGCAGCTTGCCGTTGTAGTTGATGATGAAATCAATTTCGTTGTCGTCCTTGTCGCGGTAGAAATAAAGGTGCGCTTTCGGATCGATGCCGGTATTTGTAAAGCTCTTGATTATTTCGCAGAACACAAAGGTTTCAAAAAACGCGCCGCTCATCGCGCCTGCTTCGATCTGTTCCGGTGTGTACCATTTGGTGAGAAACGCCATCAGCCCCGTATCCAGGAAGAACACCTTCGGGGTTTTAATCGCCCGCTTGGTCACGTTGGAGTGGTAGGGCGGCAGCAGGTATATCAGGTTGGATGCGCGGAGAACCGACAGCCAGTTCTCGCATACTGCATGGCTTACTCCAATTTCCTTGGCGATGCCTTGAATGTTGAGCAGCGTGCCTGACTTGGCGGCAACCACTTGCATAAACTGATAAAACCGCACCTCTTCGCCGATGTTCTCAATTTGCTTCACGTCGCGCTCCAGATAGGTGTTCACATAGTTGTTGTAGAACGCGTTCCAATTCAGTGCAGGATTATCGTAGAGTTCCGGGAACGAGCCTTTGTGGATGAGTTCCCAAATGCGTTTGTAGCTCGTGACAACAGGCTTGCGCCCGGCTAGATATTCATCCGTCGGCACAAACGGCTGACTGAATTCCTCGCCGTTTATCTCGCGTAGCGAAAGGCCGAGCAACTCGAAAATCCCCACACGCCCCGCGAGGCTCTCGCTGAGGTCCTTCATCATATTGTAGCGCTGCGAGCCAGAGAGGTAAAACGCGCCCTTTTCCTTTGTTTTGTCCACATGAAGCTTCAGGTACGAAAAAATCTCCGGTGCGTACTGCGCCTCGTCGATAAACAGCGGCGTTGACTGCCGCTGCAGGAACAGCTTGGGGTTAGTTTTTGCCAGCGTTCTCAAATCAATATCATCCAAGGAAAGCTCGGTATGCTCTTTGTCCTTGAGCAGTTCCTGGATCAGCGTGCTTTTCCCAGTCTGGCGGCTGCCCGTGACCGCCATCACGCCGCGCAGAAATGCAGGATCTGTCAATACGCCTTCCAAATGCCTTTTTATATACACGCCAAGCCCTCCTTCGGCTAGTTTATGGATATTCTTATTATAGCCGGAAAATGGCGTTAAGTCACGCAAACTATACGGCTAAATTTATCGTACAAAAAAATCAGCCGCGCGTCCTTGTACAAAGAAGCACATGAACTAAAAGCCCATTACTTGAAATTGTACAGACCATATCCGGCATAGTCTAGTTTTGCATAATGAATAACTAAATTTATTAAAGGTTTAAATGATTCGTATTCCTGGGAAATCGTGTTATGAAAACGATAGTTCCTTTGCGTGTTATCGAAGATGGTCATCGTGTATGTATGACCATCAAGCCCGCAACGATATTCAACATCACCTGGTAAAGGGGCCTGAAAAGATGCAGTAATGACAGAAATATCTGCTGGATTCAGGATAACACTATGTATGGGGCACTCATCTGCAACACCCTTTAAAAATTCATGGTTCTCAAGGACTTCCTCCAACGTCGTTTCGTATGGCAGATTGTTAGATTTTGCAAATCTTTTCATTGAAGATATAAAGTCACTTCCGTGTAGCTCAAAGTTCCAGAAAAGCATGAACGATTCATCCGGCATCTGGTGAACCTGAAAACAGACGGCTTTGCGAAAAACAGGTTCTATCAATATTTTCATGATGCAGCATTGGCTGTTGGGCACGGTAAATGAAAAAATGTCAAGGTATGCTCCCATTCAATGGCTCCTTTCTGCAAATGGATTATTCTATTGCGATGGTCCGTCTGCTGCGATGGTCGGTCTGCAATACTCGTGATATGCTTTGACGTCAAAAGTCAGATGCTATTTCAATTTTCTGCGACACGGCGTGGATGGAAAGGCTGGTCCTGATTGACTGGACGAGATCGCTTGAACCGTCTATTCTAGAAGAGGCTGATACATGGTGAGACTGATGCGCCGTCTTATATCTGACACGATCTGATCTTGTCAATTCAACAACCTGGAGGAAACGCTGTGATGAACACTCACAACTTTACATATATTGCCAGCTGCGTATTTACTCGCGAAGAACCGGAGCTGAGTGTTAAAATTCAAGATTATTTGCAACAACGATTGGATATGCAAATAATCAGGTGCTGCGTCCGTTCTTACAGAGTTGAAGAGTTTACTGCTGAAATGCCGGACTGGTTGCAGCAACGGTGGCGCGATACACCTCATTATCAGGAGTTTTCATCTGATGCAACAATGGTTTATGTCTGTCACAATTGTGCTGCCATCTTTCAGGAAACGAGGCCGGAGATCAGACAACTTTCGTTGTGGGAACTCATCTTGAGTGATCAGGAATTTGTATTCCCGGACTATGCACATGAAAAAATGACGCTACAGGATTGCTGGCGTGCTCATGATAACCGGGCGGAGCAAGACGCTGTCCGTGCGTTAATGCGGAAGATGAATATCGATATTGTGGAGCAGGATGAGAATTTTGACAAGACTCAGTTTTGCGGCATATCTTTGTACGAACCTTCGCCGGCCAGGAACCTGAAGCTGGCCCCCAGAAGATTTGTGGAACATGCCTCAGGGAAATTCATTCCGCATACAAAAGAGGCACAGATCGACTTGATGCAAAAGCATGGCCGAAAAATCACCACGGAAAAAGTTGTTGCATACTGTCACTATTGTGTGAAAGGACTCAAACTGGGCGGGAAACAAACCAGGCACATCGCAAACCTGCTTTTTGATGGTCCGGCATAAGTCTTTACGGTCCGGATATCAGTGGCGCCTCCTGAATATAGAATCGCCATGATCAAGACCACCCCGGTTAACTCGACAATCCCTGCAAGTAAATACTAGTTGACAGGCCAGGCTGTCTCTTTGTATGATGACACTGACAGCATGCTTGTAAGTACAAGTTGGAGGTGGATACCGGCCCGGATATTTCCATTGGCCGGTAGAAGAAGATGGCAAGAATTCCGCTGGACTCTCATCAGAATAGACCGCTGGACACCCCGGATAGTCCGTCAGAGTCGCGAAAGGACGAGCCCAAATATGAGCTTGTCAAGCAGCACATCATCGACTTGCTGCAGCAGGGCGCGATCGCTTTTGGCGAGCGGCTGCCGTCCGAGCATGAGCTGATGGCCCAGTTCAGCGTCAGCCGCAATACGGTCCGCCAGGCTTTTGCCGAGCTGACTACCCTCGGCTACGTTTATAAAGAGCAGGGCAAGGGAACCTTCAGCAAGTATGTGCCGAGTTTTCGCAACGAGAAGCGTATTGTGGCCGTGATCACGACCTACATCTCGGACTATATTTTCCCGGAGATCATCTTCGGCATCGAGGATGTGCTTTCGGCCGATGGTTATTCGATGCTGCTGTCCAACACCCACAATAACAAGGCGCGGGAGACGCAGTTCCTGATGAATCTGCTCCAGCATGATGTGGCTGGCCTGATCATTGAGCCGACGCGCAGTGCCCTGGGCAATGTCAATTTGCCGCTTTTTGCTGAGCTGGCCCAGAAAGGCGTAAAAATTGTCTTTATTAACGCAACTTATGCCGATGTGCCGGGCGCCAGTGTCCTGGTTGATGATGAACGCGGCGGCTTGATCGGCACGGAATACCTGCTGCAGCTGGGGCACAGCCGGATTGCCGGTATTTTCAAAAAAGACGATGTCCAGGGCGCCAGACGGCGCGCCGGGTTCCTGGCGGCCATGCGCCAGTACAATGTCGCGCCGGATCCGGCGCTGCTCCTCGAATATGAGACCACCAATGAGCAGATTTATCCGTACATGCTCACCAAAGCCCTGTTGCGCAAGCCCAACCGCCCGACGGCGATCGTCTGTTACAACGACAATATTGCCACGATGGCGATCAAAGCCATCCGGGACAGCGGCTTAAGTGTGCCCGGCGACGTCTCGGTCGTGGGTTTTGACGATTCGAAAAAGGCTGTTGAGTCCGATATCAAGCTGACGACCGTGGTTCATCCCAAGAGCGAGATGGGCCGCCAGGCTGCGCGGTTCATGATCGACATGCTTGATAACCGGATTGAACTGCCGCAGATTATCTATCGCCCGGAGCTGGTGGTTCGCGATTCGTGCAAGAATTTGTAGCAAAAATAAAAAATATTCAGATCCCTATTGACTTTTTTTATCATAACTTGTACCATCAAGTTATAGTACAAGTTGAACCGAATCGGAGGTTTTATCTCATGGTATCGCAATCAGCATCTTTCACCGCATCTTCCAGCACGTCTCTTAAAAAATATACCTTCTGGTTTATCGTCGGCAGCCAGGATCTTTATGGCGCGAATGTTTTGCAGACTGTTGACGAACACGCCCGGATCATGGTCGACGGGTTCAACGCCGATCCGGTCATTCCTGGTACAGTAGTTTTCAAGCCGGTCGTACGCAATTCGATGGAGATCACAGCCGTGATCCAGGCTGCCAACCAGGATGAGAACTGCGCCGGCATCATCACCTGGATGCACACCTTTTCACCGTCGAAAATGTGGATCCGGGGCCTCAATCTCCTGCAGAAGCCGCTGCTGCACATCAATACCCAGTTCAACCGCGACATTCCGTGGGGTGACATCGACATGCACTTCATGAATCTCAATCAGTCAGCGCACGGTGACCGCGAGCACGGCTTTATCCTGACCCGCATGCGCCTGGCCCAGAAGGTAATCGCCGGTTATTGGCAAGATGAGAAGCTGCGCAGCCGGCTGGCTGGCTGGATGCGCGCCGCTGTTGGCGTTCATGAGAGCAAGCGGCTGCGGGTCCTGCGCATCAGCGACAACATGCGCGAAGTGGCTGTGACCGAAGGCGACAAGGTCGAGGCTCACATCAAGTTCGGCTGGTCCGTTGATCACTATGGCGTGATGGACATCATTCGCGAAGTGGAACAGGTGACCGAGGCCGAAGTGGATGCCCAGATGGCCGAGTATGCCGCGCTTTATGACTTTGCCACCGAGGACCTGTCCGCGGTGCGCTATCAGGCGAGGGAAGAAGTCGCGCTCAAGCGCTTCCTTGAACAGGGCCAGTTCGGCGCCTTCCACACCAATTTCCAGGATTTGCAGCAGCTCCGGCAGCTGCCTGGCCTGGCCAGCCAGGACCTGATGCGCCAGGGTTATGGTTTTGCCGGCGAGGGCGACTGGAAGACGGCGGCGATGGTCCGCATCCTCAAGCTGATGAGTGCCGACCTGACCGGTGGCACGTCTTTCATGGAAGATTACACCTATCATATGGAGCCGGGTAACGGGATGAACATGGGTGCCCATATGCTTGAGGTTTGCCCGACGCTGGCCAGCGAGAAGGCACAGATCAAGGTGGTGCCGCTGGGCATCGGTGATCGCGAACCGCCGGCCCGCCTGACCTTCAAGGCCGCGACTGGTCCCGCGATCCTCGTTTCGCTGATCGACATGGGCGACCGGTTCCGCCTGATCGTCAATGACGTGATCTGTCAGGAGCAGACCGAGAACATGCCCAGATTGCCGGTGGCCGCCGTCCTGTGGCAGCCACTGCCTGATCTCGAGACGTCGGCTGAAGCCTGGATGTATGCTGGCGGCGCGCACCACGAGGTGTTGAGCTACACCGTCACCGCCGACATGATGCGCGACTGGGCCGAGATGATGAATATCGAATTCATCCACATCGGCGCCAGGACCGACATCAATCAGCTGCGCCAGGAACTGGTCTGGAACGACGTCATCTGGAAGCTGCGATAATCGATTGCCCGCAAAGGTGCCCGCAAAGGGACCAGGTGCCGGATCAGGAATAAACCCCGCAACGGCGCCTGGCGTCGGGGCGCGAGTACAAATTGCCCGCTAGGGGACCAGGTGCCGGATCAGGAATAAGCCCCGCAACGGCGCCTGGCGTCGGGGTTCGGGTACAAATTGCCCGCAAAGGGACCAGGTGCCGGATCAGGAATAAAATCCGCAACGGCGCCTGGCGTCGGGGTACGGGTACAAATTGCCCGCAAAGGGACCAGGTGCCGGATCAGGAAAAAGCCCCGCAACGGCGCCTGGCGTCGGGGTACGGGTACAAATTGCCCGCAAAGGGACCAGGTGCCGGATCAGGAAAAAGCCCCGCAACGGCGCCTGGCGTCGGGGCGCGGGTGCAAATTGCCCGCTAGGGGACCAGGTGCCGGATCACCGGATCAGGAAAATCCTGGCAGTATCCGCCAATCAGGGATAGGAGATCGTGTTTATGAGCCGTGATTTTATGGAAATCAAGTCTGCCATCGCCGCCGGCCAGACGGCGATTGGCATGGAGCTGGGTTCGACCCGGATTAAGACAGTCCTGGTCGGGCCGGATAATAGCCCGATTGCTTCTGGCAGTCATGACTGGGAGAATCGCTATGTTGACGGGATCTGGACTTATAGCCTGGAGGCTATCTGGCAAGGGGTTCAGGCCAGTTACCAGCAGATGGCGCAGCAAGTGCAGGCCACTTATGGCCTGGCCTTAACGACGACAGGCGCGATTGGCTTCAGTGGCATGATGCACGGCTACATGGCTTTCGACAAACAGGGTCACCAGCTGGTGCCGTTCCGGACCTGGCGCAACAACTTCACAGGTGTCGCCTCGGAGGCCCTGACCGGCTTGTTCAATTATCCGATCCCGCAGCGCTGGAGCATCGCCCATCTCTTCCAGGCGATCTTGAATGGTGAAGCCCATGTGGCAAAGATCGATTTCCTGACCACCCTGGCGGGCTATATTCACTGGCAGCTGACTGGGCAGAAGGTCCTCGGCGTCGGCGAGGCTTCGGGCGTATTTCCGATCGACCTGCAGACGAAGGGCTTCAACCAGCAGATGATCGGGCAGTTTGACCAGGCTGTCAGCGCCCATCAGTACCCGTGGCGGCTGGCCGATATCCTGCCGGCGGTCCGTGTAGCCGGTGAAAGGGCTGGTGAACTGACGGCTGCTGGCGCCCGTCTGCTCGACGTGTCAGGCAATCTACAGGCCGGGATCCCGCTCTGTCCGCCGGAGGGCGACGCCGGGACCGGGATGGTCGCGACCAACAGCGTGGCCGTACGCACTGGCAATGTCTCGGCCGGGACCTCGGTCTTTGCCATGGTCGTCCTGGAAAAGGAGCTGTCGCAGGTTTATAGCGAAATCGATCTGGTGACCACGCCATCCGGTGAACGGGTAGCGATGGCTCATTCCAACAACTGCACTTCAGACTACGATGCCTGGATTGGCTTGTTTGGCGAAGCAGCCCAGGCCCTGGGCCAACCGGTCAGCAAGGGCCAGCTATATGACACTTTATTGAATCTTGCCCTGCAGGGCGACCCGGACTGCGGCGGCCTGCTGGCCTACGGCTACCTGTCCGGAGAACACATGACTCATTTTAGCGAAGGCCGGCCGCTGTTTGTGCGTTCCTCGAACAGCCGCTTCAACCTGGCCAATTTCATCCGCGTCAATCTCTTCACGGCTCTGGGTGCCCTGCGCACCGGCCTGGATATTCTGTTTGAAAAGGAGAACGTCGAGGTCGATGAAATCAAGGGCCACGGCGGTTTCTTCAAAACTAAGGGTGTGGGCCAGAAAATCATGGCTGCCGCGACGCATACACCGATTTCAGTCCTTGAAACCGCTGGCGAGGGCGGAGCCTGGGGTATTGCCTTGCTCGCTTCATACCTGGTTCATCATGCTGCTGACGAATCCCTGGCTGACTTCCTGAGCCAGCGGGTCTTCGCCGGTCAGGCCGGTACCGTGATTGACCCCGACCCGTCTGATGTAGCCGGATTCAACACATTCCTGGTCCGCTATAGCCAGGGGCTGGCGATTGAACGGGCCGCCGTGGCCAACTTGCGCTGAAAAACTCATACATGAGGTAATGTCCTTTATGAAACTTGATCAACTTATTGAATCTGTTCTGCAGGCTAATCTGGATTTGCCCCGCCATCAGCTGGTTACCTTTACCTGGGGTAATGTCAGCGGCATTGACCGCGACTCTGGCCTGGTTGTCATCAAGCCGAGCGGTGTGCCCTATGATGAACTCGAGGCCCGGCACATGGTTGTTCTCGACCTTGCTGGCAATGTGATCCAGGGCACATACCGGCCGAGCAGCGACACAGCGACGCACCTGGCGCTTTACCGGTGTTATCCGGCAATTGGCGGCGTGGTCCACACCCATTCGCGCTGGGCCACGACCTGGGCTGAGGCTTGCCTCGACCTTCCCGCCCTTGGCACCACCCACGCCGATTATTTTTATGGCGATGTACCGTGTACCCGTCAGTTGACGGCCGATGAGATTGCGGCTGATTATGAACTGAACACGGGCAAAGTGATTATTGAAACCTTTGAGCAGCGCCGCATCGACCCCCTGGCTGTACCCGGCGTGCTGGTTGCCAGTCATGGGCCTTTTGCCTGGGGTAAAAACGCTACTGAGGCGGTGCACAATGCCGTGGTGCTTGAAGAGTGCGCAATGATGGCTTTCAATGCCCGCATGCTCAGTCCCCAGCTGCACACAGTTGACCAGCACCTGCTGGATAAGCATTACTATCGCAAGCACGGCAGCGGTGCGTATTACGGTCAAGGCAAATAAGCGGCTTGCGGGAGTGAATGGACCGGTCAATGAATCAGGCTGCCAATCACCGTTCTTGCCAGTATGCCAGTTTTTGCTGCAGATGGGCAATGGTGACCGGCTTGCCAATGAAGTCGTCCATGCCGGCGACCAGGCATTGTTCGCGGTCGCCTTCCAGCACATTGGCTGTCATGGCGATGATCGGTAAATGTCGGCCGCCCCTGGTTGCTTCAGCAGCCCGGATCTGGGTGGTTGCCGAGTAACCGTCGAGTTCCGGCATCTGACAATCCATTAAAATCAGGGAATACCGGCCTGTTTCAGCCATAGCGACTGCAATGCGGCCATTCTCGGCGATTTCACCGCGCCAGCCGAGGGATTCAAGCTGCATCAGGATGATTTGCTGATTGATCGGATTATCCTCGGCGACCAGGACCAGGTGCTCGATGGCTGCTGCTGACGGTTTTCCGACAGACGCGGCTGGCAAGGATCCAACATGGTCGGCTGACTGGGCGCCAGCTGATTTGGCATCGCCCGGCCCGTCGCCGGCTGACCTCGATTGGGTGGACTCTGTCCCGGCTGATCCGGTGGTGTTGCTGCCTGATTCCGATATTCCGGACGGTCTGGCAAAACCGTGATAATCGTCAAATCCGTTTTGGCCATCCGGTCCATCAGTTCTGTCAGATCCATTCGGTCTATCCGGTTCTTTTACTCCGGTCACGATTGAAGGAGCTGCCATCGCTTTTAGCGGCAGGATAAACCAGAAGCATGAACCGCGGTTGACCTCGCTGGTCAGGCCAATCGTACCACCCATCAAATTGATGAGTTTGCGTGAAATAGCCAGCCCCAGGCCACTGCCGCCGTATTTGCGGGTGACAGAACCATCGGCCTGGACGAAGGCCGAGAATAGATTGGGGATGACTTCAGCCGGGATGCCGATACCGGTATCGGCGACGCAAAAACGGACCCATTGACTGTCCGGATCGGGCAAGATTTCAGCCCGGTCGTTGTTGCCGTGGGGCTGGTATGTCATGGCGCCCGGTCCCAGGTAACAGACGGGCACAACAGGCATTGTGCTGGCAGCAGCACCCGCCACAGATGCCGGTGCTGGGTCGGCCGCGGTTGCCATGCCCGCGGCTGCAGGAACCGGTATCGCGCCATGGGCCAGGCCCGATGTTGTGGCTGACGAAAGGCCGGCGCACTGGACATGCCGGGCCTGATCGCCCTGGGCCAGGCCCGATGTTGCGACGGACGGCTGCAGGAAGCTTTCTGGCATGACCCGTAAAGTAACGCGTCCCTGATGGGTAAATTTCATGGCATTGGCCAGCAGGTTCAGCATGACCTGGCGAATGTGGTCCTGATCGCCGTTGACGAAACGGGGAACGGCCGGATTGATTTCAATCTGCAAGATGATTCCCTTATCCCGGGCCTGGACCAGCGCAATTTCGCCGATTTCCTGGACCATGGCATACAGATCAAAGCGAACCTGTTCGATCGTCGTTTTGCCGGCCTCAATTTTGGACAGACTGAGAATATCATTGATCTGGTTGAGCAGCAGCTTGCCGGCGCTCCGGATGATCCGGACCTGGGTCTGCTGCTTTTCACTGAGCTCGGAATCAGCCAGCAGCTCAGACGCGCCGATGATCGCGTTCATGGGCGTGCGGATCTCGTGGCTCATGTTGGCAATGAATTCGCCCTTGATCTGATTGGCGGTTTCAGCCTGTTCCTTGGCCTGGTAAAGCTCGATCTCAGCCTGTTTCTGGCGCTCCAGGCCGTCCATGAAGACATTGAACCACTTGATCAGGTCCTTGATTTCGGTACGGGACTGGCGCCTGATGCGGTAAGACAGGTCGATGCTGTGGTCCTGGGTCTTGCGGAAGATGCGGGTGATTTCGATAATCGGCTGCACGACGTCCACATAAGCCAAATAGGTGAAGGTCAGCAACAAGGTCAGGGCAATGGCCAGCAGGATGATGGTATTGGTGCGGATGCTCTGTGTCTGGCGCAGAATGGAGGCTTCGGGGATCAGGCTGACCAGCCGCCAGTTATTGCGCGTCAGGCGCACATAGGAGATATAGTGGTTCTCACCGTTGATCTGGTATTTGAAGCTGGTCTCGTGGCTCCGCAACAAATCGGTGAACTGGCTGTTGACCGCTGTGCCGATCTGGCTGAAATCGGAAAAGAACATGATGCGGTTCTTGCCATCGAGGATCATGTACTTGGCATCGGTGACGGTTGGATTGTTAAACCGCTCATTAAAGGTGTTGACGTCATAATTGACCAGGATCAGGCCGATGGGCACTTCGTGTCTGCTGGATGGCTCAATCTTGGCGACGACCTTGGCTGCCGTGATGACCTTGCGGGCGCTGGAATTAAGATTGACATTATCAGCGATTCCTTCCCAGTAAACAGCGGTTCCATACTGGAGCGCCTGGGCGAGGATCTCATCCTTGAGTTCCAGATTGATCGACTGGGTGTTGAGGGTGTCGCCGAAGTGGTAATGGTCACCGGCCATTGAATAAATATCGATGGAGAGCAGGCCCTTGAGACTGGTGTAATTGCTCAGGATATAGCCGATCCGGGCCTGGGTGGCCAGGCGGGTATAGTCGTCGCTGATCGGCTGGCTGGTGTCGAGGACGGAGTAGATGTCTTCAATGCCGGAAACATTGGCCATCAGGGCCTCGATCTCATCGAGCAGCTGTTCGAGGTTTTTGCGCCGCTCCTCGAGCATGTCGGCGGTGAAGGCGTTGACGCGGTCCCAGATGATGGTATTGGCCCGCAGGCTGGCTGTTGTACCGAGGAAGAGAATGGGCAGCAGGGATGCCAGTAGCATGTAAATCAGCAGGTTGGTGACGATCCGGTTGCGCATCACGCGGCGGGACAGGCGGGTCAGGAAGCGGCGCAGCTGCACGAAAAAAATCCGCACCCGGATCAGGCCCCGTGGGGCGCGAGCCGGTTTGGCGGATTTTCTTGCGTTCATAGGCGGCTTCATCGCATTCCCCTTGTGCCCCGTGCTGGCATCATGCGTTTTTCAGGCTTCAGTCCTGGGCGTTCTCGGCAGTGATCAGGCGGGTGTCAAGCAGGGTTTCCGGCGGCACCGTCTGATTATTGATCAGTTTCAGCGCGTATTGAATGCCGGTGTAACCTTGCAGCGCCGCCTGCTGGTCGACCGTTGCGACCAGCGTGCCGGCTTTGATGGCCTGGCGGGCTTCAGCCAGGGCGTCGAAGCCGGCTACCTGTACCCCGGTCTGGCGACTGCTTTTCAGATATTGAATCACGCCAAGTGCCATCATGTCGTTGGCACAGAAGATCAGGCCGATGTCGGGATGTTTTTCAAAAAGCTGGCGGGTCACATTGTAGGCCTCGTCAATTTTCCAGTTGGCCGTGACGGTGGCGATCAGTTCGATCTGCGGATTCGCGGCAAAGGCCCGCCTGGCACCGCGCACCCGGTTCAGGCTGTTATCGGTGTCGGAAATGCCTTCAATTATGACGGCCTGTGTCGGTATCGTGACTGAGCTAGCCAGAACCTGTGCCGCCTCCCAGGCCCCTTTTTCGTTGTCGACGCTGACAAAAGGCACATCCTGCAGTCCCAGCGACAGGCAAAGGGCAGGATCGAGGCGATTGTCAATATTGACGATCGGGATGCCGGCATCCTGGGCCTT
Organism: uncultured Oscillospiraceae bacterium; assembly: GCA_964450865.1. Classification (GTDB taxonomy): domain Bacteria; phylum Bacillota; class Clostridia; order Saccharofermentanales; family UBA5734; genus CAYVHB01. The sequence continues at coordinate 53,413 of CAYVHB010000010.1, forward strand.
TTTCAGGACCGGAATGAGATCGGTCGAGCTGCCGGGTGCGATCACGATGGCATCAACCCGGGAAGCGATCATTTCATCGACAATGTTGATCTGCTGCTCGATAGAGGTTTCCTTGGCCCCGGTTTTCACGATCAGCTCAATGTTGTTTTCGGCTTCGGCCTGGCGGGCGCCTTTTTCCATATCGATGAAGAAAGGATTGGTCAGCGTCTTCATGACCAGGGCGATGCGCAGTTTGCGGACCTGGCTGGAAGAACTGCCGGTTGTGGCCTGGCTGTTGGTGGCCGGGAACAGATCAATGTTTTCACTGGTTGAGGCCGGGGCGCAGGCCGTCAGCAAAACAGCGGGCAGCAGCATGAGGGACAGGATGGTGAGCAGCAGCACCAAGGCCGGGACCGGGCGGGTCAGACGGCTCCCTTTCAGCTTCACCGGACCAACCTTCGTAGCCTGTTTTCGCGATCTCTGCTTGTCGTCAGTCAATCTGTCGTCAGTCAATCTGTCTTGCCGCATCGTAATAATCCGCCTGATTCGCTGTTGCTCCTGCCTGGGCAGGCCGGTGGTAATTGAGTCGTGATTTTGCTGGTCCTCATATATGCCTGCTGATGAATGGCAAACCGTTCATTTTGTCACGGTTTTCATTCAGAATATAACGGCAAAATTGTGAGTATGGGAATATTCGTAAACCCGGTGGGTCAATTATACCCCATTCGCAGATGAATGCATATGGGGAATCTGCATGATAAGGAGCGGTGCCAGGCACCGTTCGGGGGATGCAGAAAATACTGAACCAGACACGGTTTAATGAATTAAATTGATCGAATGCCAAGCGTTGAGTCCTGGATGAACCAGTTTGGCGACACCGGATCGCTGACACTGGATCGCTGACCCCGGATCAGCGGCACCAGATCGGCGACACCAGAATCAGGAAGCCCTCAGGCGGGGTCGGTGCCAGTCTGGGCCAGGGGTACACGGTACTGGGGCCGACCGGGTTGCTGCTTGCCCAGGGTGGCCATCTGGGCGCTGTATTCAGTGGGGGTGGCGCCAAAGTAAAGCTTGAATGAGCGATAGAAGGTGCGCATGTTTTCAAAGCCGGACTGCAGGGCTGCGTCGAGCAGCGGGCTGCCGTCGATGATCAGGTTGGCGGCCTGGCGGCAGCGCAGTGTATTGATGTATTCGGTGATGCTGCAGTGAAAACTGGCATTGAAAATATGCGAAAAGCGGCTTTTGCTGTAACCGAAATGCTGGGCCAGGGCAGCCAGGTCCAGGGGCGACCGGAAATTCTCTTCGAGGTAGGTCAGGATATCCCGGATCAGTTCTCCGGTCTGGTCCTCGGCGATGTCGCAAAGGCCGACCTTATCGATCAGCAGGCCGATGATGACCTGGATATACCCCCGGCAAACAGCGCTGTCCGGCTGGTGCCGGCCGCGGCTGAGCAGCTCGAGGCAATGGCGCAGCTCGCTCTTGGCTTCATCATCGTGGTAAATCGTCGCCGCGAAGGTCTTTTTCTTGAAAATACTCTTGAAAGCCGGGATATAGTCCAGCGGCACGATCAGCAGCAGGGTATCCGAGTACTGGTCGGTCTGGAATTGATGGACCGTGTAACTGGGGACGAGGAGGGCTTCATTGGCCAGGACCTGCGTCTGGCGGCCATTCAGCGTCGCTTTCATTTCCCCCTCGGTGACATAGACAATCTCCAGATTGCCATGAAAATGGGGCAGGCAGGTATTGTTGCCGACACGTTGACAAAACGGGAAGCGATCGGCTGCCCGGCTATATTCATATGTTCCGTTCATTGACAGTAGCCTCAACATATATCGTAAACCTGGCGCCAGGAGCGGACAGGTCATCATGCTTCATTAAACCGGAGTCAGACAGGATAGCGATATTTGTCACTTGAAAACGATCAAATAGCACGACATTGCCTGATTAGCGGATTATGATGAGTATAACAGATTTCAAGCAAAAACAACCATTGAATTTTCTTTTTTTCGTTCAAATCAGCAGCAATTCTCTGAAAAGTACAATGAATGCCAAAGGAGTGACATAGAAATATGAGCAAGGAACCCAAAATGAAGCTGCGCGCCGGGATGGTCGGCTGCGGCGGCATCGCCTGCAATAAGCACCTGCCGGCTATCAAGCGGCTGGGTGCCGTCGAAATGGTAGCGTTTTGTGACATCGTTGCAGAACGGGCCGCGAAGGCCAAGGCTGAGTACGGTACAGCCGATACCCTTGTCTGCACCGATTACCGCGACTTGCTGCAGGCGGACCTGGATATCGTTTACGTTTGTACCCCCAACCGTTCCCATGCCGAGATCACGATTGCCGCTCTTGAATCCGGCCGGCACGTCATGTGTGAGAAGCCGATGGCCATGAACTACCAGGAGGCGCAGGCCATGATTGCCGCCCAGCAGGCCAGTGGCAAGCTGCTGACGATCGCTTACCAGAACCGCTACCGACCGGACAGCACCTACCTGAAAAAAGAGTGCGAAGCGGACGTCCTGGGCGAAATCTATTATGCCAGGGCCAAGGCTCTGCGCCGGCGCGCGGTTCCGACCTGGGGCGTGTTCCTCAATGAATTCGAGCAGGGCGGCGGTCCCCTGATTGATATCGGCACCCATGCCCTCGACCTGACTCTCTGGCTGATGGACAATTATGAACCGGCTTATGTTGTCGGCACGACCTACCACAAGCTGAATCAGGATACGGAGCCGGGCAATGCCTTCGGCTCCTGGGATCCGGCAGCATTTACCGTGGAGGACAGCGCCTTTGGCTTCCTCGTGATGAAAAATGGCGCCACGGTGACTCTTGAGGCCAGCTGGGCCCTGAATCTGGTTGATGCCCAGGAAGCGCGGACCGTCCTGTGCGGGACCAGGGCCGGCGCGGATATGGATGACGGGCTGCGGATCAACGGGGTGCGCCATAATCGCCAGTATGTGACCCGGCCGGCGCTTGATCCGGGCGAGGTGGCGTTCTACGAAGGCGAGGAGGATAAAGCCCAGGATATCGAGCAGGCTGTCTTCGTCAAGGCTGTCCGCGGTGAAGGCGAACTGGTGGTCAAACCAGAACAGGCCGCAGTAGTCACCCGGATTCTCGAAGCGATCTATGAGTCGGCCCGGACCGGCCAGCCGGTCTATTTCAAATAATCTCTAAACTTAAAAGCCGGTCTGATTCTACAACGATTAAAAACGATCTGATTCAACAATTATAAAGAGGTATGGATTATGAAACTGGGTGTTTTTACGGTTATTCTCGGCCATCTGCCGCTCGACCAGGCGCTGGCCTATCTCAAGAGCCAGGGCGTCCAGCAGCTGGAGATCGGTTGCGGCGGCTTCCCCGGCACGGCGCACGCCGATGCCCGGCAATTGCTGGCCGATCCGGCCCGGCTTGATACTTTCAAGGCCACGATCGCCGCATCCGGCCTGGAGATTGCCGCTTTTTCGGTGCACGGCAATCCGCTCCATCCAAATCCGCAGATCGCCCGCGACGACCACGAACAATTTGAAGCCGCCGTCCTGCTGGCCGAAAAGCTCGGCGTCCAGACGGTGGTGACGTTCTCCGGCTGCCCGGGTGACTCTGAACAGTCGCTGTATCCGAACTGGGTCGTCGCCAGCTGGCCAACGGATTTCCAGACGATCAAGAACTGGCAGTGGGAACAGAAGGTGATTCCTTACTGGAAGCAGGCCGCGCAATTTGCCGCCGACCATGGGGTGCGCGTGGCGCTGGAGATGCATCCGGGCTTTTGTGTCTACAATCCGACGACCCTGCTCAAGCTGCGGGAGGCTGTCGGGCCGACCATCGGCGCCAATTTTGACCCGTCGCACCTCTTCTGGCAGAACATTGATCCGGTCGCCGCGATCCGGGCCCTGCGCGGGGCCATTTATCACTTCCATGCCAAGGACACGGCGATTGATCCCTATGTCTGTGCGGTCAAGGGCGTGCTCGATACAACCGGCCTCGACAACCTGGCCGAGCGGCCGTGGATCTTCCGTTCCGTTGGCTACGGACACGGCGAACCGGTCTGGCGGGCCATTTTCAGTGAACTGCGTCAGGCTGGCTACAGCGGTGTGATTTCGATTGAGCATGAGGATGGTCTGATGACAGCCCGTGAAGGACTCGAAAAAGCCATCGAGGTGCTCAAGCGCACGATTATTTATGACGACTCCGGCATTGACATGTTCTGGGCCTGAGCATCCGCATCATAAATAAAAATATTGATAGGCAAGCTGAATATAAATATAAATAAATTTAATAAATGGGAGCTTGAAACAATGCATACCTTTGGGATTATTGGTTACGGTGGAATGGGTGCCTGGCACGCCCGTCAGTTGCTGTCAGCGCCTGCTGAATTTACGCTGGCCGGGGCTTACGATATCAATCCGGTGCAGGTAGCCAAGGCCCGCCTGGCTGGCCTGGCCGGCTACGATACCCTTGATGCGATCCTTGACGATCCGGCGATCGATACGGTGATCCTGGCCGTACCCAATAATTTCCACAAGGATCTGTCCATCGCGGCCCTCCTGGCTGGCAAACACGTGATCTGTGAAAAGCCGGTCATGCTCAGCACGCCGGATCTGCAGGATGTCCTGACTGTCAGCCGGGAGACGGGCTGCCTGTTTTCCGTGCATCAGAACCGGCGCTGGGACAAGGACTTCCTGATCGTCCGCAAACTGCTCAATGCGGGTACGATCGGCCAGCCATTTTATATTGAATCGCGCGTGCAAGGTTCGAAGGGTATACCTGGCGACTGGCGCTGTGTCAAGGAAGCCGGTGGCGGCATGCTGCTCGACTGGGGTGTCCATCTGATTGACCAGCTGCTGGTCATGGTCGACAGTCCGGTGACCGAGGTTTATGCGCACCTCCTGTCGGTGAAATTCCCCGGTGTCGACGACAATTTCAAGCTGATGCTGCGCTTTGCCAACGGCCTGTCCGCGCTGATCGAGGTTGATACCTATACGTTCATCAATCTGCCGCGCTGGCATGTCTCCGGGACAGCCGGGACTGCCCAGATTGACAATTTTGCCTGCCAGGGCAAGGTGGCGCGAGCCAACACAGTGTCTGTGCACTGGGATGAGGGTATTGTTTATACCGAAGCCGGACCGACCCGGACCATGGCTCCGCGGGCCAAGGAAACGATTGAGGAGCTGGCCCTGCCGCAGGTCGACAGCGACGCCCGCGACTATTATCGCAATTTTGCCGCCGCGGTCGAAGGAAAGACGGAGCTGGTCGTCACGCCCGCCCAGGCTTTACGCGTCATGCAGGTGCTTGATGCAGTCTTTGCCTCGGCCGAAACCGGCAGCACGATCCGGCTGAATGTCTGAGCGGGTCTGCCGGACTGCAGCACCACTTGACAATGGCACGAATCGGATAGTCAAAATAATGGCACCTGCTGGCTGTGATAGCTGGCAGGTGCCATTATTTTGCAGGCTGATCATAGACTGGCCGGAAGTCGGATCCTTAGACAATATTGAAGACGACCAGTTTCAGATAGGCGATGATCGCCACGGCGATTGCGATGAGGACCCAGCCCCACCAGGGTATTTTCTGCCACCATTTTTTCCGGTTGTTCATTTGGTTTTCCTCCTGTTTCAGGCGCGGATGTCACGCTTCTGGAAGAAGTAGTAGGACCCGATTGCTGTGGCGATGGCGACGGCCAGGCACAAGATCACATAGCCGGCTGCCACTTTGTGCTGGTACATGACATCAATGGATTTAAAATAGCGGAACGGCGTCAGGAACTCGATTTTTTCATAATCGTCCTTGAGATCGATCACGACTTTGAGGACGAAAGTGCCAAGGATAATGGCGGTGGCCAGTCCGGAAGCCTGTTCGGCCCGTTTGGCCCAGGCCCCCAGGCACAGCCCGATGCCGAGGAAAAGGAGCTGGACCAGGAACAGCACGGAAGTCAGGATGAAAATCGGCCGGGTCAGGGACTGGCCGGTCTGGTTATAGGCCGCAACGAAAAGGGCGGACGCGACAAAGGTCACCTGGTTATAAAGTGCAATCATGACCAGGGCGGCGAGAATTTTCGGGGTGACGATCTGGCGACGGCGCAGCGGCTTGACCAGCAGGAAGTCGGCTGTCTGGTCGCGTTCTTCCTTGGCGATGATCGAAGCGCCGAGCATGGTGCTGTGCACGGAGATCATCAGCAGGAAGTACAGGAAAAAGATGCTGTAGAAGACGCCGATTGAGGTCAGGTCGACGCCTTCAGCCACGCCAAAAACCGTCATCATCGCCGGCGGCAGGCTGGCAAAGATTTCGTTGATCGCCTGGCCGGTCCTGGCAAAGGCGCCGTACTTCATCATGCCGGCCGCAATCAGGAAGACCATCACGGCCGACCAGACCAGAAATGACTTGAAGTGCGCGATCAGCTCGCGCTTGAAGATATTCATGGGAACCTCCCGTCGTATCGTTTCTGAAATCCGCGCCAGTCAGGCCTTGCGCATGCCGTCCGTTCTCAGACCGCGTGAATGTCCTTTTTCTGGTAGATCCAGTAGCTCAGGGCGGTCAGGCTGGCAAATACCGCCAGGTCGACCAGCAGGTAAACGATGTCATAATGCTGCCGGCTGATCAGTAATGAACCCTTGAAGTAGGAAAAGGGTGTCACGTAGGTCAGCTTCTTTTCCATGAGGGATTCATTAACCAGCTCAATGATGAAGAAAAAGAAAACGACGCCGAGGGTGATGGGCATGACCGACTTGATCCGCTGCAGGGTGGCAGCCAGCACCAGGCCGATACCGACGAAAAAAAGCTGGACCAGGAAGACCGAGCCGGTCAGCAGAGCGTAAATCCGGAGACTGATCGATTCGCCGATCAGCATCTGGATAATCATCAGGCCACTGACGAAGATGACCAGATTCTGGGCGATCAGGCTGATCAGCACGGCAGCGACCTTGCCGCTGACAACACTGGTGCGGCGGACCGGCCTGGTCAGCAGGAAGTCGGCTGTCTTGCGCCGCGATTCCTCGGAAAGCAGGCCGATGCCCTGTTTCATGCCGAAAACGGCGCCAATCAGCACGACATAAGTCATCAGGAAGCTGAAGTAACCGTCGACCTCGGCGAGATTGACATCAACCATGCCGAAGGCCGCCTTGAATTCCGGCGGGAAATTCTGCAGCAGCTGGTCCATCAGCCGGGCGTCTTCCTTGAAGTAGTTGAAAAAGGCGCCAAAGAATGCCAGCAGGATGACCATGGATAGTGTGTAGTACAGCCAGGTGCGCAGGGTCATTTTCAGTTCCTGCGCCAGGATGTTGGGCTTGAACAGGTCCATTTTCATTCCACCTTGTCATAATAATGCATGAAGATCTCCTCGAGGTCGGGCTCTTCAATGGCGATATTGGTCAGGGGGTGGGAATTGATGATGCGGATGATCGTGTTGATATCGCCCATGAAGAGGAAGGAGACATCCTGGCCGCTGGCGCTGTAGCTGCTGATGCCCGGCAGCGTGGCAAATTCGCCGGGGACAGTCGCGGCGAAGCTGATGCGGACTTTTTTGTAGGTCGTATTGCGCATCGTGCTGATATCTTCGATCTTGATGATGCGGCCTTCCTTGATGATGGCCACGCGCGAACAGAGCTTCTGCACCTCGGGCAGGATATGCGAGGACATCAGGACCGTCGCGCCCTTCTGGTTCTCCTCACGGATCAGGTCGAAGAATTTCTGCTGCATCAGCGGGTCGAGGCCGCTGGTTGGCTCGTCGAGAATGATCAGCTTCGGATTGTGCAGCAGGCCCTGGACAATGCCGACCTTTTTCTTGTTGCCGTAACTCAGGTCATCGATCTTGCGGTTAAGCTCAAGATCCATGATCCCGGCCAGGTGCCTGATCCGGCTGATGTCGACCTTGCCGTAGAATGAAGCCGAGTACTTGAGCAGGTCGATGACCTTCATGTTGTCGTAGTAGAAGACTTCCGAAGGCAGGTAACCGATGTCCTTGCGGATCTCATGGCCGTACCGGATGCAGTCCTTGCCAAAGATCGTGGCACTGCCGCTGGTCGGATAAATCAGGGCCAGCAGGGTTCGGATCGTCGTCGACTTGCCGGCGCCGTTGGGGCCAATGAAGCCGAAGATCTCGCCTTCGTTGACATTGAAGCTGACATCGATGATGCCGCGGGCCTTGTGACTGTAGTATTTCGTGAGGTGGCTGATTTCGATGACCTTATTCATGGTATCGTGCATCCTCTCCCGGTGCATATGAAGCCGTAGCGATTGTCACGCACTTCGCTCTCCAATAAAGGGGCGCCGCCGCCTTGGCAGTTCGGTGCTGCGCGGGCGACGGCGCCGGATGTGGCAGTTATCAGGACTATCTGGAACCGGACTGATGATCAGGTATCAGCCAGATGGATCAGGTATCGGGCCACAATTCCTCAGTAGCGCAGGACAGCAAGGGCATCGCTGTCCTCCGGCAGCTGATCGGGCCGGACAGCATAGACTGTGCCGCCTTTCATGAAGACAGATACAGCCGCGATATCGTAGAGGTCGGCCGCGCTGTTGAGCTCATCAGCGGCAGGATTGATCAGTTTTTCGATTTTATCCCCGGCCGGATCATAGATGCCCGGCAGCGTGCCGTTTTCAGGCAGGAACAGGTCCTGGACGCGGCCATTGTCGGCGGCGATGATGATCTGGCGGATATTGCCGCGGACCCGGTCCGTACCCAGCAGGCCCTGGCTGTCGGTCCAGGCCTTTTCGCGCAGGCTTTCGTAAAGCGGACTGACAATTCCCCACGCCTGGTTGCGCAGCGTCTCGAGGCCGAGGGTATCCGGTGAACCGGAGATATGGCGATCCATGATGTGGCGATATTTGCTGGCCTGGCGATAAATGGGGAAGAGGTAGTCAACACAGGCAATGACCAGCGGCAGCGTTTCACCGCCCAGTTTTTGCCGGAGGGCGGCGTCAATCTGGCGGCAATACTCCTCGATGCGGACTTTTTCAATGTCCTTCATGTTGTCAAAGCCATGAAAGACCGATCCACCGCTGCCGGCGGCCGAGCCGGCGTGATGCTGCATCTGTTTCTCGGTGGCGTAGGTCTGGAAGATGGCCTGCAATGACTCGGGCATGCCGTCCAGCTGGACCGGCTTGAGCTGGTAACGGGATCCCTGGAAGACCTTGACCTCAGCCAGGTTGATGGCGAGCAGGATATAGGGTCCGTCGTGGGTCAGCAGCGGGATCAGGGGCCGGGTGTAGAAACGGTCGGCAATCGTCAGTGATTCGCTGACTTCAATGGGCAGCCGGTAAGTCATGAACTTGGTTGGACTGGCAAACAGGGCCAGGCCACTCAGCTGGTATTCCCAGAACAAGGCGTCACTGTACAACTCGATGGCCGGCTTGAGAATCTGCTCAATCAGGGGCTGGCGCCAGCCGCGGGCCTTGAGCTTCTCTTCGGCCAGCTTGACCTGGGCGCGGAGTTTAACCGGTCCCTGACGGGTATCGGCGCCCTCGCGCTGGACGGGCAAGTACATTGAAACACTGGGCTCGCTGCGGATTTCCATTAAGGCTTTGAGATTATCCCGGTTAAAAAGTTGCATAATCATCATCTCCTGACTCCGGTTGGCAAACTGTGTGGTAAAACGGCAGGGATATGACCCGGTCTTGATTTAATTATAGGCTTGTTGGCAGACGCTTTCAACAGGGCAAAGTGGTACCGGGGGACTGGAGCCGGATCGGATGAGGGTGAACGGGCCGCGGCCAGGAAGCGACCGGTGCTGTCCTTCGGGCCGGCAGGGATCGGCATCAAAAACAGGCATGGGCAGGCATGGGCCGTTATCAGGGCTGCCGGGAATCAGCATCCCGGCTCCGGTTATTGCAGTCGTCAGCCAGGTGCGCACGGCACTGCGGACACAGGCCGAAGACGTTGAGCTGATGGCTGGTTATCTGGTAGCCGGTGGTCCTTTCCAGCTCGCTCTGCAGGGTGTGCATCGGGCACTGGGCAATAATCTGGCAGGCCTGGCAGCGGGTGCAGATCAGGTAATGATGATGCTGCGGCCGGTAGCGTTCATACCGGGCTATGCCATCCAGGAAACGCAGCTGACTGACAATGGCCATGGTACTCAGACGTTCCAGATTGCGGTAAACGGTTGACAGGGCCATGTTGGCCGCCCGGGCTTGCGGGTGGTCGGCAATGGCTTCAGCCGTCAGGGGCGTGGCTGCCTGATCCAGAATGGCCAGGATGATCTTGCGCTGGCGAGTCATGCGGTATGTGTCTTCCATTGCTGCTGCGCTCTCCATTTCTTACGTTTGACAAACTGATTCCTGGCCTATTATAATCTTACATGCTAACAATTTGCAACTGGCTGCTTGTGCAAACGATTGAAGGCAGCTGACTCGACAATCTGGAGGCATCATGATGATTGCTCACCACCCGCACCCGCCGCAAAACCGGCACCCGAAGTGGCAGCTGAACTGGCGCGCGCTTCTGCTCGTGCTCCTGCTGCCGCTGCTGATCCTGCCACTGGCCGCCTGCCAGGCCGGTGCCCCTGCATCACAACCAGCAGCCGTCTCATCGTCAGCTGCCGCGGATACCTCGAATTCGCAGGCAACCCGACAGCCGGGCGACGCTGATAACCTGACTTTTGTCACGTCTGTTTATCCCTTGTATGTGGCGGCCCTGAACCTGGCCGAAGGTGTGCCCGGCGTAAAAGTCGAGAATCTCACCGGTACGGTGACCGGCTGCCTGCACGACTACCAGCTGACACCCCGCAACCTGCAGACCCTGGAAAAAGCCAGTGTCTTTATCGTGAACGGGGCTGGACTGGAGGGCTATCTGGATCAGCTGGCCCAGACGCAGCCGGATCTGGTCAGAATCGATGCCAGTGAGGGGATTGCCCTGCTGGCTGACAATCCCCATGTCTGGGTGTCAATCTCCCTGATGATCCGGCAGGTCGGGACGCTGGCTGCCGGCCTGGCCCGGTTTGATCCGGCTCATGCTGACCAGTATGCCGCCAATGCCGCTGCATATACGGGTAAACTGGAGCAGCTGCGTACACAGCTGCACGCCCGCCTGGATGCCCTGCCGGCCCGCAACATGATCACGTTCCATGAAGCTTTTCCCTATTTTGCCCAGGAATTCAATTTGCAGATTGCCGGCGTTGTCGAGCGTGAGCCCGATTCCCAGCCGAGCGCGGCCGAACTAGCTGAGACCATTGAACTGATTCGCCGCCTGAAGGTCCGGGCGATATTTGTCGAACCCCAGTATGCGAAAAAGACCGCTGATACCATTGCCCGCGAGACTGGCGCGACGATCTATACCCTGGATCCGGCGGCCAGTGGTCCCCTTTATGACAAGGATGCCTATCTGCGCATCATGCAGGCCAATGGTGATACCCTGGTGACGGCGCTGGGCGCAGCTGGTGCGCCATGATTGCACCGGAGCCAGACGCACTGCAAGACCAGCCGCAGCAGGACCGGCCGCAAAAATATCTTCCGGCTAATCACTGGCGTCATCCCCTGCATCACTTGCAAGTGCAGCATCTCTCGGTCCAGCGCAATGGTCAGCAGATCCTGGATGACATTTCGTTCGACGTGCATTGTGGTGAAATCGTCGCCCTGATCGGGCCTAACGGCGGCGGCAAGAGCACCTTGCTCAAGGCGATTGTCGGTGAAATTCCGGCGACAGGCCAGATCCTGTTCAGTGATACCCGGGGTCGCCAGTTCCGCCAGCCGCGGATCGGCTATGTCATGCAGTCGTTTGAATTTGACCGCCAGGCTCCGCTGACGGTTGCTGATCTGCTCTGCGCCAACCAGAGCCGCTGGCCGGTCTTCCTGGGCCCCCGCCCGCGTCGCCGGGCCACGGCCAGGGTCCTGCTTGAGCAGGTCGAAGCCGCTCACCTGATCGACAAGCCGCTCGGTACTTTGTCCGGCGGTGAACTGCAGCGGGTTCTGCTGGCCTTTGCCCTTGAGCCGCTGCCGGATATCCTGCTCCTTGATGAGCCGGTATCAGCGATGGATAAAACCGGACAACGCCTGTTTTATGAGCTGGTCCTGCATTTGCGCGACCGCTATGATATGCTGATGCTGATTGTGTCCCATGACCTGGAAGTGATCGACACGTTTGCCTCCTCGGTTATTTATATCAATCAGAAGATCCTGGCTTCGGGTTCACTGGATTCCATCATGTCCAGCGGCTTGCCGCTGACCGAAGCCCTGGAACGCTGAACCACGAACAGACCCGCCGTAGAAACCAGCAACGCGCGAGTCATTTCCGGCTTGATACCTGTTTCAGGGGAAGCCAGATCAGCCGGACAGCATGGCTGTGTTCCTGACACCCCCGCCAAGATCAGGAGGAGAATTTATTTTGGAATTCTGGTACCATCTGCTTGACCTGCTGCCGCTGGCTGTCTTTCACTATGACTTCATGAAAAATGCCTTGCTGGGCATTATCCTGATTGCGCCGCTGTTCGGCCTGGCTGGCACGATGGTCATCAACAGCCGGCTTTCCTATTATTCGGATGCCCTCGGTCACTCGGCGCTGGCCGGTATTGCACTCGGGGCGCTGGTGGGCCTGCGTGATCCAGTCTATGCCCTGATCTTGTTTTCGGTTTTGTTTGGCCTGGGGATCGCCGCGGTCAAGAATCAGGGCCGGACTTCAACGGATACCGTGATTGGCATTTTCTCCTCCTCGGCCGTCGCACTCGGTATTGCCCTGCTTTCGCGCAAAGGCGGCTTTGCCCGCTATAACAGCTACCTGGTCGGCGACATCCTGGCGATCCAGTCCACAGACCTGCTGCGGCTGGCCCTGGCCCTCGCCGGCCTGATCATTTTCTGGCTGCTTGCTTTTAATTCATTGCTGATTTTCAGCGTCAATCCGGCGCTGGCCCGCAGCAAGGGTATCCATATCCGCTGGCTGGAAAACATCTTTATGGTGCTGATCGCCGTGCTCGTCGCCGTGTCCATTCAATGGGTCGGTACCTTGCTGATCAACGCCCTGCTGATCCTGCCGGCCGCGGCGGCACGCAATCTGGCGCGCAATGTCCGCCAGTTCCACCTGCTGGCCCTGGCCTTCGCCTGGATCTCCGGCATCAGTGGCCTGCTGCTGTCGTTTTATTTTGACATGGCAGCCGGTGCGACGATCGTCCTGTGCAGTGCCCTGTTATTCGCCCTGACATCCCTGCGGGTCATTCATCACTGAGACTGCTGATGAAGCGGTTTTTGCCTTGCTTCTTGGCCTGGTATAGTCTTTTGTCTGTCTGGGCGATCAGGTCATTGACCGTGCCGCCGAGATATTCGCTGATGCCGCCACTGAAGGTGACTTGCAGGGCCGTCTCGAATTCGATCCCGGCGATGCTGGCCTGGATTGCGGCTGCCACCTCGCGCGCCCGGTCTTCCGTGCTGTCCGGCATGATGACCATGAATTCCTCGCCCCCGTAACGGCTGACAATGTCGGTCATGCTCACGGCTGACATGATGGCCCGGGCGACCTTGCGGATGACATCGTCACCGAAGAGATGGCCATGCTGGTCATTGATCTGCTTGAAGTTGTCAATATCCATGATGATCAGCGACAAGGGCATTCCATTCTGGCTGGCATAGTCGATCTGGTCCTGCAACCGGTCAAAGGCCGTCTCGTGATTCAGCAGCCAGGTCATCTGGTCCAGGCTGACCAGGTGCGTCAGCGCGGCGTTTTTTTCTTCGATCAGTTTATGATCCAGGAAGTTGCGCAGCTTCATGTTGTAAATCATTCTGCTGACCAGCCAGGCCAGGATATTGACAACCAGCGTGTTGACACGTAAAACCAGCACGGCTCTATCGTCATGCAGAAAGTATGGCAAAAGTAAAAAATAGGTCAGATAACCGCTGACCAGGATTAGCAGGACATCCGCGGCATGGATATAGATGGCCGAGCCGATCGCGAAGACGCAGATGACATAGACGTGGGTGACATCGCCCTGGGGCTGGGCAATCAGGCCGACAGCACAACCGTAAAAAAGAGTCAGGGCCAGGTACATGTCCTGCACCAGACGGGCGGCCAGGGGCCGGTCGAACAGCTTTTTCAGGTGAACCAGCGTGATCAGGGGGACAAGGAAAACACTGCCGATGATGAAGCCCAGGACGGCTTCGCCGGTGCTGTAAAAGGTGTCCTCAAAAAAGAGCAGGATGGTTTCGACGGCCAGCATGACCCAGGAAAGCACGAACAGACGCGAGAAATTTTCCTGCAGCATTTCAATTTCCCAGGCCGCCCGCAAATTTGCCGGAATTATCAATCGCTTGCTCACACAGACCTCCTTGTCAGTTTACGTCATTATAACATGGCCTCTGTCAGCCTCTGAATAATGATAAGTAACAAATATACGGCCCGGCACGCCTGGTTTAATTAGCATATTAACGAGGACGCGGATATGGGCGGACATTGAAAAAGGCTACTGGCGGATCGCCAGTAGCCCAATCTTGGAATGCGCCATATCGAGGTTCTTGTTCAGCTTTTTGGAGCCGGACCAGCCGGAACGATCAGACTTCGATTTCCTTGTTCCAGCTCATCATGGCGCGCAGTTCGCGGCCGACCTGTTCGACCTGGTGCTCGGACTCGAGACGGCGGCGGGCGTAGAAATTCGGCCGGCCAGCCTGGTTTTCAAGGATCCAGTTGCGGGCGAAGATGCCTTCCTGGATTTCACGCAGGACTTTTTTCATTTCCTGCTTGGTCTCGTCGGTGATGATGCGCCGGCCCGTGCAATAGTCGCCGTATTCAGCGGTATCGCTGACGGAGTAACGCATCAGGGACAGGCCGCCCTGGGCGATCATGTCGACGATCAGTTTCATTTCGTGCACACATTCATAGTAAGCGTTTTCCGGATCGTAGCCGGCTTCGACGAGGACTTCGAAACCGACTTTCATCAGCTCGGTCACGCCGCCGCAGAGAATGGCCTGCTCGCCGAAGAGGTCGGTCTCGGTCTCTTCGCGGAAGGTGGTGCCCAGCAGGCCGGCGCGGGCGCCGCCGACGCCGAAGCCATAGTCAAAGGCGATGGCCTGGGCCTGGCCGGTGTAGTCCTGGTGAACGGCGAAGAGGCAGGGCACGCCGCGTCCCTGGGTGTACTGGAAACGGACCGTGTGACCGGGCCCCTTGGGCGCGATCATGAAGACATCAACATCGGCAGGCGGCTGGATGCGGCCAAAGTGGATATTGAAGCCGTGGGCGAAAGCCAGGGCCTTGCCGGCGGTCAGGTGCGGCCGGATGCTCTTCTCATAGAGATCGGGCTGCTTCTCATCATTGATCAGGATCATGATGACATCAGCCATGGCGGCTGCATCGGCCGCGGTGGCGACCTTCAGGCCGGCCGCTTCGGCCTTGGCCCAGGATTTGCTGCCTTCATACAGCCCGACGACGACATTGAAGCCGCTTTCGTGCAAATTGAGAGCGTGGGCGTGGCCCTGGCTGCCGTAACCGATGATCGCAATAACCTTGTTGTCCAGCGCATGCGTCCGGCATTCTGTTTCCTTGTAGATTTTCTTCATGGTTTTCAATCCTCCTGGTGATCATATTCTTGTTAGTCTGTCTGGCCGGCATTCTGGCCAGACGCCTGGCAGATCATCAGCCTTCCGGCTGTAATTCAACGTTCATGACCTTGTTGCCGCGTTCGATGGCGATCAGGCCGGTGCGGACCAGCTCGAGGATACCATACGGCTCCATCAGGTCGAGCAGGGCCTGGATCTTGTCGGCGTTGCCGCTGAGCTCAATGGTCAGCGTTGTCGGCGATACATCGACCACGTGACCGCGGAAGATGTCGACAACCTGCAGGACCTCGCTGCGATTGCCGGCGTGGCAGCGTACTTTCAGGAAGACCAGCTGCCGGGTGAAATGATCCGACTGCGTCAGGTGCCTGACCAGCAGGACATCGGGCAATTTGTGCAGCTGTTTGGTGATCTGGTCGACCAGTTCATCGTCCCCCTGCAGGGATATGGTGATTCGCGAGATGGCCGGATTCTGGGTTGTACCGACGGCCAGGCTCTCGATGTTGTACCCCCGACGGGCAAACAAGCTGGTTACGCGGGTCAGGACACCAGCCCGGTTCTCAACCAGGACAGACAGACATTGTAGCATGTTAACCCTCCTCGACTAAGTGTTTCCCATCAAATTACCATGTTTTCGCCGGTTGGGCAACCATTCCCGGGCCGATCAGCCGCTGCCTGGCTGAAGTGGTTGCAAAACGACCAGAAAATATCCGGCAAAAAAGACTGGCCTCCGCTGCTGGCCGGGCGGCGGAGGTCAGTCCTGGCACACGGGAACGAAATTGTCATCCTGGATGTTGCCAGGCCGGGCTGCATTGCCAGCCCTGGCCTGCGAAGGATAGCATCCGCTGCGTTCAGCGTTTTTTCAGCTGGTCACGAATTTGCTCGAGGAGGACGACTTCAGCTGACTTGGCGGCCGGCGCCGGCGTTTCCTTGGCTTTCTTGGCATCCATCCGCTCACGCATGTGGTTGATTCCCTTGACAATCAGGAAAATGCAAAGCGCGATGATCAGGAACTGGATCGTAACCTGGATCAATTTACCATAGGCGATGGCGACCTCGGGCTTGGTGACTTCACCGTTGGTCATCACAGCCTGGGCCAGGACGATCTTGAGATCGCTGAAGCTGATGCCGGCGGTGATGAAGCCGATGATCGGCATGATGATGTCATTCACCAGGCTGGTGACGATGGCTCCGAATGCTGCGCCCATGACGACACCGATTGCCAGGTCCATGACGTTGCCGCGCAGGATGAACTTCTTAAATTCTTGCCACATGGCGATTCCTCCTAATTCTGAAACAATGCTTGAATGATACTTTAGCCAGGAATAATGCCCGTTTGAGGTATAACGCCCGTTCAGGGATCAACGGGCAGGGAAGCGGGGAGCAGGAACTCAGGAGACAGGAATGTGACCGTGTGCAGACTTATTATAGGCTGTTCTCCCATATCTGACAAATCATACTTTTCGGTCCCGGTCAATTCTTGCCAGTTTTTTATCAATTCTTGCTGATTGACATTTGCATCGGACTGCGTTATTCATTATTCTGAGGTGCTTTGGCATTCAAAATAATGAAACGGAGATAGCTAAATGGATCAAGATCAACTCGTTCGCAACCTGTTCTATCTCGTCCCGGTTGGCGCGGTCAGTGCGCTGATCTTTGCCGCTGTGCAGTACCGCAAGGTCATGAAATTTCCCGAGGGCACAGACCGCATGAAGGAAATTGCCGCGGCCGTCCGCAAGGGCGCCAATGCCTACCTGAAGCGGCAGTACACCGGCGTCGGCCTGTTCTTTGTCGGTATGTTCATCGTCCTGGGTATCATGGCTTTCATGGGCCTGCTGACCCCGTTCGTGCCCTTTGCTTTCATCACCGGCGGCTTTTTCTCCGGTCTATCCGGCTTTATCGGCATGAAGATCGCCACGGCCGCCAACTCGCGTACCGCCAACGCGGCGTCCAGCAGCCTGAACAAGGCCCTGCGCGTGGCCTTCTCCTCCGGCGCGGTCATGGGCTTCACCGTTGTCGGCCTGGGCCTGCTCGACCTCTCGATCTGGTTCTATTTCCTGCGCTTCTTCTACACCGTCGTCCAGCCCATCGCGGACCCGGGGATCATGATCCAGAAAATCACCTCGGCAATGCTGACCTTCGGCATGGGCGCCTCCTCGATGGCCCTGTTCGCCCGCGTCGGTGGCGGTATCTTCACCAAGGCTGCTGACGTCGGCGCCGACCTTGTCGGTAAGGTCGAAGTCGGCATCCCGGAAGATGACCCGCGCAATCCGGCTGTTATCGCTGACAACGTCGGTGACAATGTCGGTGATGTAGCCGGCATGGGCGCCGACCTCTATGAGTCCTACGTCGGTTCGATCGTTTCCACCGCAGCCCTCGCGGTCTCGGCCGGTTTTGGCTTTGCCGGCGTAGCCGTACCGATGGTTATGGCCGCGGTTGGCATGCTGGCCTCGATCTTTGGCACCTTCTTTATCCGGACTTCGGAACAGGCCAGCCAGAAGTCGCTGCTCAATGCCCTGCGTAAAGGCACCTGGATCTCGGCCGGCCTGATCGCCGTGATCTCCTATTTCCTGATCGTCAACCTGCTGCCCAATAACCAGGGCGTCTACTTTGCCGTCCTGTCCGGCCTGGTCGCTGGCGTCGCCATCGGCTACTTCACCGAATACTTTACCTCTGATAACTACGGTCCGACCCGCGACCTGGCCAAGACATCGCTGACCGGCCCGGCGACCATTATCATTGGCGGTATCTCCCTGGGCATGATGTCGACGGTCATTCCGGTTGTCATCATTGGCATCTCGGTCCTGCTCAGCTTCTACATGTCCAATGGCGCGACTGACTTCAACAAGGGACTGTTCGGCGTCGGCCTGTCAGCCGTCGGCATGCTCTCGACCCTGGGTATCACCCTGGCTACCGATGCCTACGGCCCGGTTGCCGACAATGCCGGCGGTATCGCCGAAATGAGCCACCTGCCCAAGGAAGTCCGCGAACGGACCGACGCCCTTGACTCGCTGGGCAATACCACCGCCGCGACCGGCAAGGGCTTTGCGATCGGTTCAGCCGCGCTGACTGCCCTGGCCCTGATCGCCGCTTATGTCGATGAAATCAAGCTGATCAGTCCGGATTACAAATTTGATCTGTCCCTGACCAATCCGCCGGTCCTGATTGGCCTGTTTATCGGCGGCATGCTGCCCTTCATGTTCGCTTCGCTGACCATGAGTGCCGTCGGCCGGGCCGCCCAGTCGATCGTTGTCGAGGTTCGCCGCCAGTTCAAGGAGATACCCGGCCTGATGGCCGGTCATGGCAAAGCGGATTATGCCCGCTGTGTCGACATCTGCACCAAATCCGCCCAGAAGGAAATGGTCATGCCGGCAGCACTGGCGATCATCAGCCCGATTGTCACGGGCCTGTTCCTCGGTGTGAACGGCGTAGCCGGTATGCTGGCCGGCGCGACCGTCACCGGCTTTGTCCTGGCGATCATGATGGCCAATTCCGGCGGCGCCTGGGATAACGCCAAGAAGCACATTGAAGGCGGCAAGCACGGCGGCAAGGGCGGCGATCCGCACAAGGCCGCAGTCGTCGGTGATACAGTCGGCGATCCCTTCAAGGATACCTCCGGCCCGTCAATCAACATCCTGATCAAGCTGATCTCGATGGTCTCCATCGTCTTTGCCGGCCTGATCCTCAAGATTTCCATTCTTGACAAACTGTTCTGAGCATCCGGGCCCATCCGGTTTACGTGCCTGGATAAAATCATATCATCTACATGCCTGCATACTGAAATGAAACATATCCTATCATCTGCCGACAGGGCCTGCGCCAGGCAGGCCCTGTCTGTCTTAATAGCCAGGAGAATACCGTGGCCGGGTCCGGCAAGCGCAAGGGCCTGCGCCAGGCAGGCCCTGTCTGTCTTAATAGCCAGGAGAATACCGTGGCCGGGTCCGGCAAGCGCAAGGGCCTGCGCCAGGCAGGCCCTGTCTGTCCTGACGGTTTGTGCCTTGCTGGCCCTGTCTGTCATTTTTGTCGCAGATTCCCGTCAGCTTACTTGCATATTGTTTCAAATTCGGCAAAAATAGGTTTATTACAATTACAGTCAATCAAGAAGGAGAAGCATCATGCGTGTTGACCCGTCGTTGGGCCTCAATTTCCTGTCAGCCGGTCCGGATACCGGCATCCCAGGCCTGGCTGGCAGCCTGTCCGGTTCGGATTCCGGCGGCTTGCCCGGATTAAGTTTCAATCTTTCTTCAAGCCTGTTTGTCGGCGAGAAGCATTTTAATCCCTTTGAAAATGACAAGATCTATGACGTGATTATCATTGGCGGCGGCCCGGCTGGCCTGACAGCGGCGGTCTATTGCTTGCGCAAGGGCCTTTCCACCGGTCTGGTCACCCGCCAGATTGGCGGACAGGTCGCTGAGACAGCCGGCATTGAGAATTACCTGGGCTACCGGTACATCAATGGGGTCGAGCTGGTCAACAAGTTCCACGATCAGGTGATGCAGTTTGACATCGACTTCGAATCGAACGCCAATGTCAAATCCATCGATGATGGCGAGATCAAGATTGTCCGCCTCGATGACGGCCGGATTTATCGCTCGCGGACGATTATCGTGGCATCCGGCAAGCTGGCCCGCAAGCTGAATGTCCCCGGCGAAAAAGAGCTGACCGGCCACGGGGTTGCCTATTGTGCGATCTGTGACGCGCCATTTTACGCGAATCAGCGGGTCGTGGTGGCCGGCGGCGGCAATGCCGGAGTCGGTGCGGCCCTTGACCTGGCGCGGATTGCAACGCACGTTACCATTATCCAGCGCCGTGACCGCCTGATTGCCGACCGGGTGCTGATTGACAAGCTGGCTCATTTCAAGAATATCGATGTCCTGCTTGAACACGCGGTTGTCGCGATCCAGGGCGATAAGCGGGTCAGCCAGGTCCTGGCCCGTCATCGTGTCACTGATGAGCTGCGCACAGTCGAGGCGGACGGGATCTTCGTCGAGGTCGGCTCGGTGCCGAACAGTGCCTTTGCTGCCGGCCTGCTGGCAATGAATGAAGCCCAGGAGGTTGAAGTCGACTGTTTCTGCCAGACGAGCCGGCCGGGCATCTTTGCCGCCGGGGATGTGACATCCGTGCCTTATAAGCAGATCATCGTGGCCTGTGGGGAAGGCGCCAAAGCCGCACTTTCCGCCGCCTCCTATCTGCTGAACAATCCGGCGCTATATTGAACAACCATGATTGCAGATGCCATTTATGATTGCAGATGGCACAAACGAGGAGGTACCCATGGCTCTTTTTGATGATTCAATCCGCAAACAGCTGACCGACGTGCTGGCCAACATGAAATATGACACGACCCTTGTCTATGTTGGCCAGGAAATCGAATGCCAGACCTGCCAGAGCGCGCGGCAGTTCCTTGAGGAAATATCCTCGCTCAATGCGAAGCTGAAGCTGCAAAAATACAATCTGCAGCTGGACAAGGCCAGGGTGGCCGAGCTGGGTATCGATAAAGTGCCGGCTATTGCCTTGCTTGACCGCAACGGCCAGGACACGCGCATCCGCTTTTATGGCATTCCCGGCGGCTATGAGATCAATTCCTTCCTGTCCTCGATTCTCGAGGTGGCCACTGATCGCGAGCCGCTGCCGCCGGAATGGGCCGCGCGCGTAGCCCGCATCAGCAAGCCGGTGCACATCCAGGTCTTTGTCACCCTGACCTGTCCGCATTGTCCGGATGCTGTAATCACGGCTCATCGCCTGGCCCTGGAAAACGCCAATATCCGGGCTGACATGATTGAAGCCAATACCTTTACACCAATGGCCATTCAATACAACGTCAGTGGTGTCCCGAAAATTGTCATCAATGAAAAGCATGAGCTGCTCGGCTCACGGCCATTGGGTGATTTCCTCGAGATCATCGAAAAACTTTAAAATATATGTGATCTGGCAATCCCGGGCCCGCCGGCCCGGCCGGGCTGTCCGGGTCGACCTGGTTGGCCGGATCCTGTTATCCGGCTGGTCCGGTCGCTCCGGCCAGCTGTGGTCTGGCTGCGTTTTGTGACTGTCATTGCAGCCGGCCAGATTCCGTCCGGTATCATCTCGCCCGGTCGCTATCCGCATCCCGATTACCTGACGCCAGGCGAGATGCCCAAAATCGTTTCTGAAGCAAGCCTGAATTTGTAGATTCAGGCTTTTTTTATATTATTAGCTGAAAAAGTAATAGCAAAATTTGCAAGTTCGATAGCAAGAATAACATTTTGACATATCAGGAATTTGTCTATAATTTGTTCCATAAGCAAACAGACAAACGGCGCTGGTGCCGGCCCTGGCCAAGACCGCGGGCTGCAGGCACCGGTACCCGATTATCAGGCAGGAGGATCTGTCATGTCCAGACCGCGTAATGTTGTTGTATCCCAGTCCGGTGGGCCGACACCCGTCATTAATAATTCGCTGCGGGGTATTATTGATACCTGCAAGCAGTATCCCGAGATCTTTGGTACCGTTTATGGCGGCTATCATGGGGTTGAGGGCATTCTCAAGGAAGAGCTGCTTGACCTGAGCAGCCAGCCGGCTGAAGAGATTGCCCTGCTGCGGACCACACCGTCAGCCGGATCGATCGGCACCTGCCGCTATAAGCTGCGCAGCAGCCAGCAGGAGGATTTTGACCGTGTCATCGATGTGCTGCGGGCCCACGACATCGGCTACCTGTTTTATATCGGCGGCAACGATTCGATGGATACAGCCAACAAGATCAGCCAGATGGCTTCCCAGCGCGGACTCGACCTCGTGGCAGCCGGCGTTCCCAAGACCATTGACAATGACGTGGGGGATACGGAGTTCCAGCTGATCGACCATACACCCGGTTACGGCAGCGTAGCCCGCTACTGGGCCTCCTACATCCAGAGTGCCAATGAAGAGAACAGCGGCTCGGCGACCGCCGACCCGATCCTGGTCATGCAGGCTATGGGTCGCAAGATTGGCTATATCCCGGCCGCCGCCCGCCTCGCTGACCCGGACCGCGAGATGCCGCTGCTGATTTTCATGTCCGAGTCCAACTTGTCGCTCGACGAACTGACCGAGCGGGTGGCCAGCCAGGTTAGCCGCAGTGGCCGGGCGATGGTTGTCGTCAGCGAAGGCCTCAATGTGGGTGACCTCGGCGAGAGCCGCGATTCTTTCGGCCATGCCCAGTTCAGCGCCAGCCAGATCACGGTAGCCCAGGCGGTGGTCAACCACCTGAACCGGGTTGGCCTGAAGGCTCGCGGCCAGGTTTCCGGCACCGACCAGCGGGTCAGCATTTCCTTCGCTTCGCCGGTCGACCTTGACGAAGCTTACAAGCTTGGCCAGAAAGCTGTGCAGATCGTGATCGAAGACGGCAACGGCTTCATGTCGACCCTGACCCGCTGTCCCGGTAACGCCTACAATGTCTCATATGGCAAAGTCCCGCTGTCCCTGGTCGCCAATTCGGAACGGACCTTCCCGGAAGCCTGGCTGAGCAAAGACCGGACCGACGTGACCGATGACTTCATCCGCTATGCCCGGCCCCTGATCGGTGATGACTGGGTCAGTGTCCCGATGGTCAATGGCCTGATGCGCTACGCCCGCCTGCAGCCCAATTTCGCCACCAAGGTCCTGCCACCTTACGAGCTGCAGGGAAACCGCAAGAATAAATAAGTGATTAATAACCGGCATAACCGGCAAACTGAAACAAACCAGCAACCGAAATAAAAGCTGACTGCCAAACAAACGAACATCACAAGCGAAACACGAAACAAAAACCACAAGCTAAACAAGAAAGAGAAAACAGGAGGAGAACCCATGAGCAACCCTGCCCAGGCCCTGATTGACCTTGAGAAAAAACACGACTACATGATCTGCATTGACTCCGACGGTTGCGCCTTTGACGCCATGGAAATCAAGCAAAAGGAATGCTTTGCCCCCAATTTCATCAATTACTACAATCTGCAGGCCGTTTCCAAATACGCCCGCGACTGCTGGGAATTCGTCAATCTTTACTCGGTCGACCGTGGCTGCAACCGTTTCCTGGCGATCATCAAGTCGCTCAAGCTCCTGGCCGAGCATCCGGCTGTCATTTCCCGTGGCTTCAAGGTCCCTGATACCACCGGTCTCGAGGAATGGGTCAAGTCCGAGTCCCGCCTGGGCAATCCGGCCCTGCAGGAAGCCATCGACCGCACAGGCGATCCAGCCCTCAAGCAGGCCATGGCCTACTCGGTCAATGCCAATATCGCCGTTGAGCAGATCGTCCGGGGCGTGCCGCCGTTCCCCTATGTCCGGGAATGCCTGGCCATGGGTGCCGCCGCCGCCGAGATGGTCGTCGTGTCCGCGACCCCTTACGAAGCACTTGAGCGCGAATGGGGCGAACACGGCCTGGCTCCTTATATGACCGTCATTGCCGGCCAGGAAGTTGGCACCAAGAAAGACCAGATCCGCGTTGCCGCCGGCGATCGCTATGACAAGGAAAAGGTCATCATGATCGGCGATGCCATGGGCGATCTCGAAGCGGCCAAGGCCAATGGCGTGCTCTACTACCCGATCAATCCCGGCGCCGAAGAAGCTTCCTGGAAGCGCTTCCGCGATGAGGCTTTCAATAAATTCATGGACGGCACCTTCGCTGGCGCTTACCAGGAAGCCCTGATTGCCGAATTCAAGACTTATCTGCCCACTACACCGCCGTGGGTGCAATGATATAATATTGATAAAGGTCCCTGGGACATCAGCAGCTGTTGCCAGGCACTACAGGCTGGAAAAGGCCGGTGCCTGGCAAACGGTTATCAACGGTGATGCCTGGCAACAGCCAGCATCTGAATCGAGGAGGACACAGACATGACCAAGCAAAATATCGGGATGATCGGCCTGGGCGTGATGGGCAAGAACCTGGCGCTCAACATTGAAAGCCGCGGCTTTACCGTAGCCGTATATGATCCGTGGACGGACCGGGTTGACGAATTCGTCAATTCCCTTTCCGGCGAAAAAATCACCGGCACCAAATCCATCGCTGATTTCACCGCTTCCCTGGAAGTGCCGCGCCGGATCATGATGATGATCAAGGATGGCAAGCCGGTTGACGATATGATCGAACAGCTCAAGCCTTATCTCGATCAGGGCGATATCCTGATCGATGGCGGCAATTCCTTCTTTGTCGACACGATCCGCCGTAACAAGGCCCTCGAGGCTGAAGGCTTCCGTTTCATCGGTTCCGGTGTCTCCGGCGGTGAGGAAGGCGCCCGCAACGGCCCGGCCCTGATGCCCGGCGGCCAGCCCGAGGCTTACGAGCTGATCGCGCCGATCTTCAATGCCATTTCGGCCAAGGTCAATGGCGACCCCTGCAGCACCTACATCGGCAGCAATGGCGCCGGCCACTATGTCAAGATGGTTCATAACGGCATCGAATATGGCGATATGCAGCTGATCACCGAAGCCTATTTCCTGCTCAAGCATGTGCTGGGCCTGACCGCGCCCGAAATGCACGAAGTGTTTGCCGACTGGAACAAGGGCGAACTCGACAGCTATCTGATCGAGATTACCGCCGACATTTTCACCAAATATGATGAAGAGACTGGCAAGCCGATGGTTGACGTTATCAAGGACGCCGCCGGCCAGAAGGGTACCGGCAAGTGGACCAGCCAGAGCGCGCTCGACCTGGGCGTGGCTGCCCCGACGATTGCCGAAGCCGTCTTTGCCCGCTGCATGTCGGCGCTCAAGCCGGAGCGCGTTGCCGCCAGCAAGCTGCTGCAAGGTCCGCAGGCTGATTTCACCGGTGACAAGGCCGCTTTCATCGAAGCCATCCGCCGGGCCCTCTACGCCAGCAAGATCTGCTCCTACGCCCAGGGCTTCTCGCTGATGAAAGCCGCTTCCGTCGAATACGGCTGGGACCTGGCTTATGGCAACATCGCCATGATCTTCCGCGGCGGCTGTATCATCCGCGCCCAGTTCCTGCAGCAGATCAAGAATGCCTTCGACGCCGAGCCGGATCTGGCCAATCTGATGCTGGCTCCTTATTTCAAGAATGTTCTCGAAGGCTATCAGGATGCCTGGCGTGAAGTGGTTGCCACGGCTGTCCGCCTTGGTGTCCCGGTTCCGGCCTTCGCCAGCGCCCTGTCCTACTTTGACAGCTACCGGACCGAGACCTTGCCGGCCAACCTGCTCCAGGCCCAGCGCGACTACTTCGGCGCCCATACCTTCAAGCGTCTCGACAAGGAAGGCACATTCCACTACCAGTGGTTCTGATCCCAGTGGTTCTGATCCGGTCCGGCCATTGAACCACAGGCGTGACCTGATGCTGCCAGTTTACGGGATCATCAGGCCGCCGCGGTCCTGGCCCGGCCCTGGCGCCGCGTTGTATTTAACCATCTGAATCCAGTAATTGCGGGAGGTAACCCCCATGCTTAATATTTCCGTTCAAGCTACCGATAAAGTCATTCCCGACAGCCAGTTGCTTGACGTCCTGAAAAAATCCATTGAAAACCGGACCCTGCGCCGGATCCTGCTCCTGCCGCCCGACATGACGCGCCTGCATTCCTACGCCGGCAAGATCACGGCCATGTACTACCAGCTCCTGAAGGATACCTGCCGTGTGGATATCATGCCGGCCCTGGGGACCCATGACGCCATGACCGAAGAGGAGTGCGTGGAGTTTTTCGGCCCGGAGATCCCTTATTCGGCTTTCCTGCCGCATCGCTGGAAGACTGACATTGTCAAGATCGGCGAGGTCCCGGCTGATTTTGTCCGCGAAGTATCCGATGGCCTGATTGATTACGCGATCGACGTCGAGGTCAACGAGCGGTTGCTGGACAAGTCCTACGACCTGATCATCTCCATCGGCCAGGTCGTGCCGCACGAGGTCGTCGGCATGGCCAACTACAGCAAGAATATCTGCGTCGGCTGTGGCGGCAAGACCCTGATCAACCGCTCGCACTTCCTCGGCGCTGTCTATGGCATGGAGAAGCTGATGGGCCGCGACCATTCGCCGGTCCGCCAGGTGTTTGACTACATTGAGGAGCATTACCTCAGTCGCCTGCCGATCATGTATGTGCTGACTGTTACGACCGCCGAAGGCCAGCAGGTCAATCTCGAAGGTCTGTTTGTCGGCCGCAGCCGGGCCCTGTTTGAGCGCGCGGTTGCCCTCAGCCAGCAGCGCAACCTGATCTTCCTTGACAAGGCCCCGCACAAGGTGGTCGTTTACCTCGATGAGCGCGAATTCAAGAGCACCTGGCTGGGCAACAAGGCTGTTTACCGGACCCGGATGGCCATCGCTGATGGCGGCGAGCTGATCATTCTCGCTCCCGGTGTGCGCAAGTTCGGCGAAGATGAGGGCATTGACGTCCTGCTGCGCAAGTATGGTTATCGGGGGCGTGATGCCGTCCTGGCTGCCTACAAAGCCAATGCTGACCTGCAGGAGAATCTCTCGGCAGCTGCTCACCTGATCCATGGCTCGTCTGACGGCCGGTTCAAGATCACCTATGCTGTCGAAAAGCTGACCCGCGAGGAAGTCGAAGGGGTAGGATTCGAGTACATGGCCCTGGCTGATGCACTGGCCCTGTACGATCCCGCCCGGCTCAAGGATGGTTTCAATACACTGGCCAATGGTGAAGAAATTTTCTTTATCAGCAACCCGGCGATCGGGCTGTGGGCTGACCGCAAGAAGTTCGACGCCTGAGTGAGCAAGACCCCTGATCCGTCACCCGGCCAGGGGCAGCCCGGCTAACCGGCTGCGCCGCCGGATCCATGACTGTACCGCCGGATAGATGGCTGCACAGCACCGGTTAGATAGCTGCACAGCCGGATCAATGACTGGATCACCACAAATCCGACCGATCGATACCCCCGGAGCCCTGCCGGTATCTCCTGACTGGCAGGGCTTTTTTTACGCTTTGAACAAAATAACAGACCGAAATTAATAGCAATATATGCAAGTTTGGTAGCAACAAATAGTCTATAGAAACGGAATGTCTATGTATATAATTAAGACAACTGAAGCCCGCTGGGATCCGGAAAAATACACGAATCTGCCCAAGCCCCTGCCAGTTGCCCGTACACCGGACCGAAACACCCGGCGGCCTGGAGCAGCCTGGGCGCCGGTACACCGGAACAGCATCCCGGGACTGACAGTCGGGAACTGTCGGAAAACAAGCGCAAAACTGTCCGGTTCCTGATCCGGAGACCATCCGGCCAAGATCCGGCGACAATCCAGCGACTGTGCAGCCCCTGTCCAGAAACGGTTCCGCAAATGTCCTGCAAATGTCCCGCAACAGGCCCTGAATCCTTCGTTCTTTTCAACCGCTCAAGCTGTAGTCTCCCACTCCGGACCTGACGATATGATCAGCCTCACCCGCTGTAAACCGGTCGCAGGTTCTACCAGCTGATGCCGTTCTTGCCGTGCCCCAGTCGATGGCCCGAGACTGACCGCAAGCGGAAAAATCTGGTATTGTCTGTTTTATGCTTCATTTATTTTGCCCCCCGATTCGGTCTGCACTCATCCAAGACACACAAGCAAAAGGAGGACTTACAGAATGGCAACCAAGAGAATGGATAAAAGCTACCAGGGCGAAGGCCTGGCCGGTGCGATGTTCATTGCACCCAGTCTGATCGGCTTTATCATTTTCGTCTTCATTCCTGTTTTCATGTCATTGGGGCTGAGCTTCACATCCTGGAATTTCCTTGAAGGCTTTGGCGCCATCAAATTCAACGGTATTGACAATTTTGTCACCATGTTCAAGGACAAGTGGTTCACCGCTTCATTTGTCAACAATATCTGGTTTACTGTCATAACCATCCCGATCACCACCGCATTATCCCTGTTCCTGGCCAATCTGATCAACCGCTATATCTACGCCAGCGATGTTGTCCGCGTCATGATGTTCATCCCCTACATCGCCAGCATCGTCGCCGTCTGTGTCGTCTGGCAGGTTCTTTTCCAGCCCAGCTACGGCCCGATCAATTACCTCCTGCGTTCAATGGGCATCGCCAATCCGCCCGGCTGGCTGGCTGACTTCAAATGGGCCCTGCCGGCGATCATGATCATCAATATCTGGCAGCAGATCGGTTACTATGTCGCCGTCTACAATGCCGGTCTCAAGGCCATTCCCGGCGAGCTGTACGAAGCGGCCCGCATCGACGGCGCGTCTGAAGTCAACCAGTTCTTCAATGTTACCATTCCAATGGTTTCACCGACTACCTTCTTCCTCGTTACCATGGGCGTGATCGGTTCCTTCAAGGTTTTCGACCACATCAGCGTCCTGACCCAGGGCGGTCCTGGCAACTCAAGCTCCGTGATGGCCTTCTACATTTACCGTGCCGCTTTCGAAAACTTCAAGATGGGCTATGCCAGTTCCATGGCCTGGGCCCTGTTCATCCTGGTCTTCTTCGTCACGATCATCCAGTGGAATGCCCAGAAAAAGTTTGTCAACTACGATTAACCGCCAGGTAACGCTGTACAAGGAGGCAATATCCCATGACTAAAAGCCAGAAGATCGGCAAATACATCCTGACCGCCGTTGTAATCCTGTTTGCCAGTACCATGGTCATGCCGCTGATCTGGATGATTTCCACATCATTCAAGATGGAATCGGAAGTGTTCAACTTCCCGCTGACCCTGATCCCCAAGAAATGGAACGTCATCGAAAACTATTCCGAGGTCTGGGGCGGTACCTACAATTTCGGCATGTACTATCTCAACTCCATCAAGGTCACGATCCTGACCACTTTCTTCCAGGTCTTTATCTCGGCTCTCGGTGCCTACGGTTTCTCCAAGATCAATTTCAAGGGCCGTGACAAAATCTTCTTCCTGTACCTGGCCACGATGATGATTCCCGACCAGGTGACCATCGTGCCCCGATTCGTCATCCTGCAGAAGGTTGGCCTGTACAACACCCACCTCGGCCTGATTGTCCTCGGCTCCCTGAGTGTCTACGGCGTCTTCCTGCTGCGCCAGAACATGGTCATGATCCCGGAGTCGCTCTCCGAGTCCGGCCGCATCGACGGCGCCAATCACTGGACCATTTTCTCGCAGATCATCCTGCCGATCATCAAGCCTGGCCTGGCGACCCTGGCCATCCTCAAGTTCGTCTGGACCTGGAATGACTACCAGAGCCCCCTCGTCTTCCTGAGCAAGCGTGAACTGTTCACCATCCAGCTTGGCATGAAACTGTTCGCCTCCGAAGCCGGCCTGTATTTCTCCCTGGTCATGGCTGCCGCCGTGTCGGCCATCGTCCCGCTGATTATTGCCTTTATTATCGGCCAGAAGTGGGTTATCGAAGGTATCGCGGCCGGTGCCGTCAAGGGCTGATTCCCCGCTATCCTGCACCCGGATCTGCGGCCACGTGTGAAGCTGTCACCTGGCCTGCAGTCCCCCGGACCAGCCGCCATGGAAAACAGTTCCCCGACAACCGGTCCTGCCACCTGAATCAATAAAAATCAGTAGCAATAAATGCGAGTCAGGCAGCAATTCTAGCCATATCAATTTGCTGTGGCAGTTCCTATAATAAAATCATCAAGCAACCAAAAAATAACCGGGCCAAACCAGAAAATTCGTACAGAACAAACAAAAAGTCATTTGAACAACTGAATTCAGCGCCAGTTCACCACGCCAGACCCGCCCATAGCCTGCCCGATACCCTGTCT
The DNA here is from genome assembly GCA_964450865.1 of uncultured Oscillospiraceae bacterium. Taxonomy (GTDB): domain Bacteria; phylum Bacillota; class Clostridia; order Saccharofermentanales; family UBA5734; genus CAYVHB01. The sequence goes on from CAYVHB010000010.1 coordinate 83,464, forward strand.
GATACCCTTCAATGCCAGCCAGAATCTTCATCCTGATCTTCCCCCCGACGCTGGCCGGCATGCCGGCCAGAACACAGATTCAATCACCCGACTGTCAAAACACGAACCCCAAAATCCATTCCCTACATTCAAACTTTGAGGAGGAGACTATGAAAAACACTTCCAAGATCCTGGCCATTATCCTCGTGACCGCCATGCTGGCCTCTCTGGCCCTGGCTGGCTGCGGTGGCGGCAGCACCACGACGACCGGTACCACCAAACCCGGCGAAACCACTGCTGCCGGCGGCAATGTCACCTTGCGCGTCCTGTCCTGGCAGAGCATGTATTCCCAGGCTGACCAGGCTGCTGCTGCCGAATACAAAAAGACCCATCCCAACGTTGACATCAAGTTCGAATACTATGGCGACATGAACTCCACCGAATTCCTCAGGAAGACTGATATGATGCTGATGGGCGGCGAAGCGATTGACGTCCTGCTCAATCCGGCCCCCGCCGAGTACGCCCGCCGCGCCAACTCCGGATCTTACCTGGACCTGACCGACTTCTTCAAGGCCGAAGGCGTTGAAGAAAACAAGGCCTACACGATTGACACCGCAATCAATGGCAAGGTCTACTCCATGCCCAGCGATCTCAAATCCTTCTTCGTCATGATCAACAAGGATTACCTCGATGAAGCCGGCCTGGCTGTTCCTTCTCTTGACTGGACCTGGCAGGACTATCGCGATTATGCCAAGAAGATGACCAAGGGTGAAGGCGCCACCAAGCGCTACGGTTCCTACTTCCACATCTGGCAGACCATGAGCCTGCTCGGCATGTACAGCTACAAAGTTGACAGTGCCATGTTCAAGACCGAGACTGAAACCACCTTTGCTGATCCGATGGTCAAGCAGTTCCTGCAGTTCCGCTACGACCTCGAGCAGGTTGACAAGTCCTCCGTGCCGATTGCCGACGTCAAGTCCCTGAACATGACCTACCGCGACAAGTACTTCAAGGGCGAAGTCGCCATGATCCCGATCGGTTCCTGGATGATCCCGGAAATCAAGGACACCAGCAAGTATCCGCACACCTTCAAGACCGCCTTTGCCTCGCTCCCGGTCTGGGATGCCACCACCGGCACCAAGGGCATGACCAATACCGCCAATCACTACTACTGTGTCGCCAAGACCTCCAAGAATCCCCAGGCTGCCTATGACTTCCTGCGCTTCCTGACCACCAAGGGTGTCGAAATCCGTGGCGTCAGCATGACTGGTGAGGCCGGCGTTGACAAGATGAAGTATGTTGACCTGATGATCGGTGCCGACAAGAGCCTGTATGACTATGACTCCCTGAAGGCCGTCATGACCAACCCGAACTGGAAAGACAACGTTGAAAACGTCAATCCCTCCTATGCCATGGAAGTCACCACCATGTTTGGCGAAGAAGCTGAGACCTACCTGATGGGCCAGCAAGACCTTGACAAGACAATCGCCAACATGATCAAGCGTGGCGACGAAATCATCGCTGCCAACAAGAAGTAAGCATAACCACCTCAAGCCGGAGCCGGAGCCGGCAGCAGGCACAGCCAGCTGGACATCTTCCCCCCGATTCTTGTCCAGCTGGCAGGCCGCCTGCCCGCCGCTGATCCGATAACCATGAAAAGAGCGCCTGCCGTCAGTCACGGAGGCGCTCTTTTTCGTGGCAATCTGCTGCCATTTAACGGTTCTGTACCCGCACTCCACGACGCATGCGCCCGATTGCGGTCAACCCGCACCGACCGCATATCCCGGCGCAGGCAGGCATGCATGCCTGGCAGCCGGTTGTCCGTGTCAGGTGGCGGGCCGGGTTTCGGCGGCTGGTGGCTGGCCGACTGGCGGCCGGCGTCAGCCCTGCATGGACTGGTCTTCTTCGCCGATGCTGGAATTCGTCATTTTCTCGTAATACTGCTTGGGTGTCATGTTGTACTCATTGCGGAAAGCGCGGAAGAAATTGGAATAGTCTCCAAAACCGCTCTGCTGGTAGACCTCGGTGATCGGCATGTGCTGCAAGATCAGCTCCTTGGCCAGGATCAGCTTTTTCTGGGTAATAAAGCGATGCAGTGTCGTACCGGTCTGGACCTTGAATTCCCGGCAGAGATGGAACTTGCTGAGGAAGAAGACCTCGGCCAGGTTATCAATCGGGATCTCCTCGTCGAGATGGTTCTCTATATAGCCGATGACGCTTTCAATGAGGCGGTTGCGCTGCACCTCGACCCGGCCGCGCTGATTGTTCTGCAAGGTGGCCTGATTGAGGATCAGCAGCAGCTCGGTCAGATAAGTCTTGTAGAAAATATCATGGCCGAAGCCTTTGAACTCGGCCAGGCCGAGCAGACGGTTCAGGATACCGCGGACTTGCTGCTGGCCATCGATGTCCAGGCGCAGGACATTCTTGTGATTGGGCATCTCAAAGCAGCTGCCGAGGTTGGTCAGCTCGGTGGACAGACTCCTGATAAACGCCGGGTGCAGCCACAAGACGATCCGTTCATAAGGCACCTTGAGGTCCTTGATAATAGCCTGGTGCAGTTCGCGGCTGTTGATCAGGACAATGTCACCGGGCCGCAGCTCATACATCCGGCCTTCGATCTGGTACGTGACCTGGCCGGCCAGGAAATAATAGACTTCGTAGAAGTCGTGGTGATGCAGGCTGATACCGGCCATCCCCGTGTCCTGGTAATGGTAAATTTCATACTCGACATTCATCATGTGCTGGCGTGTCTGAAAGGTCTGTCGCTTCTTCTTCATACTTTTCTCCTGAAAAATTCCTGAAAAATTCCTGAAAGCATGCCTGGACAGGCTGATTGCGTCTGCGGCTTGGGGCCGGGTGCTGGCCCGCAGTCCGGACGGTGCGGATGCGGCAGAATGAACCGATTCAAAATCACGGTTTCAGTGTACCGTTCCTTGACAATTTTTACAAGTGGAATAGCAAGATTAACGCTTTAAGACCGGCCTGTTCTCGGGCACAATAGAATCATCAGATACCATTAAACAGGAGGTAGACCATGCCAGACAATAGCTTGTTACTGCAAAGCCCGACCGCTGCTTTCCTTTATGAACAGTATGCCAAGGATGCCCCGATTTATGATTATCATTGCCATCTGTCAGCCAGGGAGATCTACGAGGACAAGGTTTTTGAAGATATCAGCGACATGTGGCTCAAGCACGACCACTACAAGTGGCGCGCCATGCGTTTCGCCGGTGTCAATGAGCGCCTGGTCACCGGTTCAGCCTCCGCCGTCGACAAATTCCGCGCCTTCGCCCGGACCAGCGCCCGCCTGGTCGGCAGCCCGCTGTATCATTGGGTCCATCTTGAGCTCAAGACATATTTCGGTATCACGGAGACACTGGATGAGACCAATGCCGACCAGGTCTATGCTCATTGTAATGCCCTGATCCGCGAGAAGCAGATGCGGCCGTCCAGCCTGATCCGCCAGTCCAATGTCCGGCTGATCGGTACGACTGATGATCCAGTCGATACGCTCGAATGGCACGCCCGGATCGCTGAACAGAAGAATCCGGACCTGCTTGTCCTGCCGACCTTCCGCCCGGACCGGGCGCTCCAGATTCATCTGGACACCTATCCGGATTATCTGCAGCAGCTCGCTGCCAGTGCCGGCCAGGCCAGCATCCCGGATTATGATGCCCTGCTGGCTGCCCTGCGTCAGCGCATCGACTATTTCAATGCCGCCGGCTGCCTGCTCTCTGATCATTCCCTGGAGACGCTGGATTGCCCGCCGGTCACCCATGATGAGGCGGCTGCTGTCTTTGCCCGCCGGCTGAGCGGTGAGAAACTGACCGCCGCCGAGATTGCTGCTTTCCGCACCTTCACACTACTGGAACTGGCTGCCGCCTATGAAGAGAAAGAATGGGTGATGCAGCTGCATATCGGCGCCCTGCGCAACAATAATCCGGCGATGTTTGCCCAGCTCGGCCCGGACAGCGGCTATGATATCATGAATGACTTCGCGATCGCCGCACCCCTGGCCAGCCTGCTCTCCCGCATGCAGGCCGGCAATCACCTGCCGGCTACAATCCTGTACAGCCTGAACAGCAAGGACAATCTCGTCCTCTCGACGCTGCCGCATTGTTTTGCTGATGGCAAGCTGCCCGGCAAAGTCCAGTTTGGCTCGGCCTGGTGGTTCAATGATACACTGGACGGCATGTATGAACACTTCAAGGCGATTGCCGCCCAGAGCATGCTGCCCTGGTTTGTCGGTATGCTGACTGACTCGCGCAGCTTCCTGTCGTATACCCGCCACGACTACTTCCGGCGCATATTGTGCAAATTCGTCGGTGAGAAGGTGGATAATGGCGAGTTTTCGGCCAAGCCGCATATCCTCAAGGAAATCGTCGAGGGCGTCTGTTACAAGAATATCGTCCGCTACCTGGGCCTTGATACCTGAGAGCCAAGATGACAACGCTTAATCCATCCGGGTCCCGGCTTTGGTCAGTCCCTTATGTCCTGCTGATCCTGTCCAGCCTGGTCATCAGCATCACGCAGATGATGATTTCGACAACCCTGCCTGTCTTCATCCTGAATCAGGGTGGATCGAAATCAGCGGCCGGTCTGATCGCCGGCCTCTTTTCACTGGCTGCCCTGGTCACCCGGCCCCTGTTTGGCCATCTGCTTGACCGGCTCAGCCGCAGCCTGGTGCTGCTGATCGGCTGCCTGATCTTCCTGGCTGGGACAGTTCCGGTTTATTTCCTGCATTCTGTCAGCTGGCTGCTGATCTTGCGGGTCGTACAAGGATTTGGCTTCAGTGCGATTACCACCGCTTCCGGCACCATGGTCGCAGACCTCGTTTCCCATGACTTGCTGGCTAACGCGATCGGTTTCTTCAGCCTCGCTGGCACCGCCGCCGGCGCGATTGGTCCGCTGCTGGGCATTTTCCTGATCGATGCCTATGATTATCCGATATTGTTTCTGGCCATGGCCGTGCTGGCGATGGCTGGCCTGGGTGTCAGCCTGCTGATCCGGGATCCTGTCCGCCCGGAGCAGGCGCCTGGCCCGGCCTGGTCCGGCCAGCCCGGCGAAGAGCCGGAAACAGCCCGGTCCGGCGAGCACAAGCCATTCACGGACAGCCGTTATCCATTCCCCGGATCATTTCTGGAGAAGACGGCGATTCCGCCGGCCCTGGTCATGCTCTTCCTGGCGGCATCCTATGGTGGCCTGGTTTCGTTTCTGCCTGCCTTTGCCCAGTCGCGCGGCATCAGCGGCGTTGGCCTGTTTTTTACGGTTTATGCCGGTACCATCATCGTCATTCGCCTGCTGCTGGGCTCGCTGGCGACCCGGATGAATAACAACCGGCTGATCATCCTCGCTTGCCTGCTGATGCTGGCCGGGATGCTGGTGCTGACCCAGGCCCGCTCGCTGCTCCTGATCGTGCTGGTTGCTGTCCTGTATGGCCTGGGCTTTGGCATCGTCTACCCCCTGATCAATACCCTGGTCATGCAGCTATGCCCCCCGCCGCGCCGCGGACGCGCCAACGCCACCTTCTTTGTGGCGATGGATCTGGGTATCGGCCTGGGTTCGATCCTGCTGGGCTTCCTGTCGCAAGCTTCCAGCCTGGCTGCTGTCTTTTACGCCTGCGCCATTATCATCGTGCTGGCAATGATCGTCCATCAGCTGGTCCTGCGCCAGCATGTAACCGGCTGATCATTGACTGCAGCCAGAGATCCACTGTGCCATACGCCATTGATCGTGACTTGGAGGAATACTTATGTCAGAAATCATCATTTCCGCTTTCGCCGATGAGGCCGCCAATGACCTGGCCGGCCAGATCCAGGCCCTGC
>CAYVHB010000010.1:89367-94571 GCA_964450865.1 uncultured Oscillospiraceae bacterium
CCCTGTATCGGGAAGCGGTGCTGGAGCGCCTGGACCAGATGATTGAGATTGCCGCCGCGGCGGGGGTCCGCCTGCTCCACGAAAATGAAAAGGACATCTACGGCGATATCATGGCACGTTGTCTGGACCTGCACCAGGCATTTGGCGATCGCCTCGGCGCGATCCTGGACCCGGCCAATTATGTGCAGGTGGGCAGTGATCCGTTGCTGGCCATGAATGAACTCGATCCCTGGATTGAGTATCTGCATGTCAAGGATTGCCGGCGCAGCGATGGACGGATTGTTCCGGCCGGCCAGGGCGATGGCCAGGTGGATGCGGTCATCCGCCGCTATCTCAGCCGGGCCGAGCGGCGCCATATCGCCATCGAGCCGCATCTCTTCGCCTTTGATGGCCTGTCTGGCCTGGAGAAAGGCCTGGCCAGCCTGCCGGGCGGCAGTCATGAGGTTGGTGTCGGTGGATCTTACGCGGATGGTCCGTCTGCATTCGCTGCAGGAATCCGCGCTTTCCGGACGGTCATGGGCCCGGCCGTCGCCCGCTGAGGCGACGGGCTGACAGGTTCATTGCTGGAATAAATCGTCGGCAATTTATTTAAATATCAATCACAATACTAGGAGGTACGATTCATGCAACTTGGTGCACAACTCTACACGGTTCGCGAACTTTGCCAGACTGAGGAAGGCCTGGCGCAAACCCTGGCTGCCCTGGCTAAGATTGGCTACCGCAATGTCCAGATCTCAGGTGTCAGCGCCGCAATCCCGGCAGCTGTCATTCGCCGCATCTGCGATGAAAATGGCATGAAAATCATCGTCACGCATACCCCGCCACAGGATATCCTGCACAATACGGACAAAGTCATCGCCGATCACCAGATCATGGGAGCCCGTTATGTGGGCCTGGGCATGATGCCGATGAGCTATCTGGCGATTGACCCGGCTGTCAGTCTTTATGATCCGCAGGCCATGGGCAGCGCGGAGGATACGGCCCGCTTCATTGCCGATTTTGCCCCGGCCATCGCCCGCCTGGCCGCCGCCGGCCTGAAGTTTGTCTATCACAATCATCATTTTGAATTCGAGAAGTATGACGGCAAAACGGTTATGGATATCATGCTGGAAGGCTTCGCGCCAGATCAGGTCGATATCCTGCTGGATACTTTCTGGCTGCAGTTTTCCGGTGTTGATGTGACCGCCTGGATCCGCCGTCTCAAGGGCCGGCTGCCAGTCGTCCATCTCAAGGACCTGGCTATTGTCAACAAGCTGGAAGTTCCGGCCAGCAAAGGCAATGCCGTCAGCTTTTCATCCATCCTGGGCCGCCAGCAGATCATGGCGCCGGTGGGCAGCGGCAACATGAATTTCCCGGGGATTATCGCCGCCTGCGAGGAAGCAGGGACCGAGTACCTGATGGTCGAGCAGGATATCTGCCTCGGTGACCCGATCGATGCCCTGCGCCAGAGCTATGAATATCTCAGCAGCCTCGGCCTGCACTAATCATTGATTGAAGGAGAAAGATCATGAATACAGTCAGATTTGGAATCATTGGTATTGGCAACATGGGTTCATCCCATGCCAGCCAGATTGTGCGCGGCGATGTCCCGGGCCTTGACCTGGTGGCCGTTGCTGACCGTTCGGCGGCGCGGCGCGAGTGGGCGGCCAGCAAGCTGCCGTCAACCGTGACTATTTTTAATGATGGACTTGAGATGATCAGCAGCGGCCTGGTTGACGCCGTCCTGGTCGCCGTGCCGCACTACGACCATCCGGCGCTCAGCATTGCCGCCATGGAAAAGGGACTGGCCGTGCTGTGTGAAAAGCCGGCCGGTGTTTATACCCGGCAGGTTGAGGCGATGAATGAGGCAGCCCGCAAGTCAGGTGTCATCTTCGGCATGATGTTCAACCAGCGGACCAATCACCTGTATCGCAAGATGAAAGAAATCATCGGCAGCGGTGAGCTCGGCGCGATCAAGCGCGTCAGCTGGATCGTCACCGACTGGTATCGTTCGCAGAGCTATTATGACAGTGGCAGCTGGCGGGCGACCTGGGCCGGTGAAGGTGGCGGCGTCCTGATGAACCAGGCTCCCCATAATCTGGACCTGCTGCAGTGGATCTGCGGCCTGCCGACCCGCGTGAGCGCTTTCTGCCATGTCGGCAAGTGGCATCAGATTGAAGTGGAAGACGACGTGACGGCTTATCTGGAATTTGCCAACGGCGCGACCGGCACATTTGTAACCGCGACGGCCGATGCCCCGGGCACGAACCGTTTTGAAGTGACCTGTGACGGCGGCAAGCTGGTATGCGAAGACAACCAGCTGACCCTCTGGCGCCTGGCGCAGTCCGAACGCGCGTTCAACGCCACCTATCAGGGCGGCTTCGGCCAGCCGGACTGCGCCCGCGAGACCGTGACAACCGACGGCGAGAATTTGCAGCATATTGGTGTCATGCGGGCCTTTGCCCAGGCCGTCCTGCATAATGATCCGGCGCTGCTGGTAGCCGAAGGGCTGGAGGGTATCCGCGGCCTGAGCCTGGCCAATGCCATGTATCTGTCCAGCTGGTTGGGCCAGCCCGTTGAGCTGCCGCTTGATGGTGATATCTACTGGCAGCAACTGCAGACCCGCATAGCTGGTTCGAAACAGAAGGCCGAGGGGGAAGCCAAGACCTTCGTTCTCGACAAGAGCTGGTGATTATGCAGGCGGTATCTGACTTCCGGGTAGCGATTGTCGGCTGTGGCAACATTGCGGCGATTCATCTGCAGGCGCTGGCTGAATTGCCGCAAATCCTGCTGGTGGCGCTGGTGGATCCGCGGCCGCAAGCGGCAGACGACCTGGTCCGGCAGTGGCAGGCCTTGCAGCCGTCTGGCCTGGTCCGCTCCGGCTTGCCAGCCTGTTATGCCTCGCTGGCTGATCTGATCGCTGATCCGGCCGTTACCGTCGATGTGGTTCATATTTGTACCCCGCATCATACGCATGTGTCACTGGCCGTGGCCGCCCTGCGTCAGGGCTGGCATGTGCTGCTGGAAAAACCGGTGGCAATCAGCGAGGTGCAGCTGGCCGAGCTGGCCGAGGCTGTTTCCCTGGCCCCGGGGCAGTTTGGAGTCTGCCTGCAGAATCGTTACAACCGGGCTTCACAACAGGCCAGGCGCCTGCTGGCCAGCGGTTTGCCCGGCCCGGTGCAGGCAGCGCGCGGCATTGTCACCTGGTGGCGTGATGCGGCTTATTATGGCCAGAGCGACTGGCGCGGCCGCTGGGCGACCGAGGGCGGCGGCCTGATGATCAATCAGGCTATCCACACACTCGACCTGATGCTCTGGCTGGTTGGCCAGCCACAAAGCATTGCCGGCCAGGTCAACAATTTCCATCTGGAATCGGTCATTGAAGTTGAGGATACAGCCAATGCCCATATCCTGTTCGAAAATGGGGCAACCGGCGTATTCTATGCCTCCAATGCTTACCCGGCCAGTGCCAGGATCCTCCTGGATATCGCCTGTGCCAACATGATCCTGCGGATCGAGCAAGACGACCTGCTTTTGCTTGATCCGGGCGGCGAACCGCTCGACCCGGCACGGTGGCCGGATCTTGCGCAGCCCGGCCAGGATCCGGCTGGTGAAATAGACGCAACCCTGACGCGGCTGCCAGCCGGCAAGTCTTACTGGGGCCAGGGCCATCGCCTGCTGATCCAGGACTTTTACGACCATCTGCAGCGAGGTGAAACCTTTCCCACCGGCCTGGCAGCCGGCAGTCTAGCCTTGCAGGCTGTCCTGAAACTCTACACGGCCAGCCGCAGTGCTGAACGGCAATTTTTCCAGGCCGGGCACCAGCTTGGTCGAGCACAGTCCATGATTGACTAATTGACCTCCGCGGTTGTCAGATACCGCGGGGGTTTTCTTTTTATCAGAACGCCCCTTGGATGCCCATATAGAACGATCAAGGGGAGATTCCAGACGTTCATGGTGGAACAACCATGGGGAAACACCCGATGCTTGATTCTGAACATATGTTTGACATTGGCGGCTGGCTGTGTTAAAATCTGTACAGGCAGGTGATCCGGGTGGATTTGATGGATAAACTCGCTATTCTCGGCGAGTCAGCGCGTTATGATGTTTCCTGTTCGAGCAGCGGTGTGGCGCGCGCCAATGGTGGCTCCGGCCAGGTTGGCAGTGCCAGCGTTGGCGGGATTTGCCATACCTGGACAGCCGACGGCCGCTGCGTTTCGCTGCTGAAGGTCCTGCAGACGAATGCCTGCATCTATGATTGCGCCTATTGTGCCAATCGGGTCTCCAACGATATTCCCCGGGCGACCTTCAGCCCGGCTGAGCTGGCCGAGCTGACCATAGCTTTTTATCGGCGCAATTTTATTGAAGGCCTGTTCCTGAGTTCCGGTGTCATCCGCAGCCCGGATTATACCATGGAGCTGATGATCGGCACGATCCGGCTGCTGCGCCAGGCGCATGGCTTCAACGGCTATATCCATGCCAAGGCGATCCCCGGGGCGTCGCCCCAGGTCCTGGAGCAGATCGGGCTGCTGGCCGACCGGGTCAGCGTCAATATCGAGCAATGCACCCCGGCTGGTCTCGGCCTGCTGGCCCCGCAGAAGTCAGCGGCCGCCATTGCCGCACCCATGCAATACCTGACGCAGCGCCTGCATGACAATCAGGACGAGCTGACCCGCTATCGCCATGCGCCGGCTTTCATGCCGGCCGGGCAGAGCACCCAGGTCATCATTGGCGCCAGTCCGGAGCGGGATTTGCAGATCCTGACGATGACCCAGCATCTCTATGCCCGTTACAATCTCAAACGTGTCTACTACTCGGCGTATATGCCGATCAACCAGGACAGCCGGCTTCCGGCCCTGTCCAGCGCCCCGCCCCTCTTGCGCGAGCACCGCCTGTATCAGGCAGACTGGCTCTTGCGTTTTTACCAGTTCGAGGTCAGGGAATTGCTGGACATCAGCCAGCCTGACCTCGACCTTGATCTTGACCCCAAGTGCAGCTGGGCCCTGCGTCATCTCGACCAGTTTCCGGTTGAAGTGAATCGGGCCAGTTATGAGCATTTGCTGCGTGTTCCCGGGATTGGTGTGCAGGCAGCCCGGCGGATTGTTGCCGCCCGGAGCCGGCGCAGCCTGCGACCGGAAGACCTCAAGGCCATGGGCCTGGTCCTGAAGCGGGCATCCTGGTTCCTGACCTGTGGTGGCCGACTGGTCGCCGCTTTCATTCCCCGG
>CAYVHB010000011.1:0-2482 GCA_964450865.1 uncultured Oscillospiraceae bacterium
ATATAGTTTTGGCCGGTCAGGGCCACCCGGCGGCCCGAAACGGCTGGATCGGATACTCGGATGTTTTTAGCATGTTAGCAATTCCAGCATTTATGTATTTCACGCTTGCTTGCAATTCAGGCCTGTTTACATTTTACACGATAAAAAGACCCCCTTGACGGAAGTCGTCATGGGGGTGTTGTAGCTTGGAGCAACATCGGGAGCCGTGAGCTGCGCGGCTGGCCGAGATACGTGTGTATGTGCCAGATATTGGCTGTGTACAATGGTTACCGACTGCTTGCTGGCTGGAAACCGGTTGAGCGCCACATGCGCTCCGGCTGGGCCGCATCGTCTAGTCAATCTTGCCCCGGGCTTTATCGAGGTCAAATTTCTTCTGTACGGTATCTTCATCCAGTTTCTCGCGTCTCATTTCATATTGTTCACTGACCAGAAAGCGTTCATAGTTGCGGGTGATTTCATCGTCACTCATGCTGTGCACAAGGTCGACGGGCTGCATCTGACCTTCCGCATCATAATAGCGGACGAGCGCTTCGCGCATCTTTTCGATTGTCATATGTCAGGCCTCCCTTCCTGCTTGGGCTAATTTCATTATAGCACGAATCCTCGACCGGTGCAGGGGACCAGGGCCTCGACCGGTGCAGGCTGAATCAGGCCTGTGCCGGGGTTCGGTGGGTGAGAGGCGCTAGCTAGGGACGTCTGTTGCTATGGCCGGCTCAATCTTCCTCGATGACTTCCTTGAGCAGCAGGCGCTTGCCAAAGCCGCCGCGCTCGGCCAGCTTCTCGAGCCGGACCCGCTGGAATTCCTCGAGGCTGATGTTGTTGTAGGCGAGGATGGCGTGCATCACTTCGCCCATGTCGGCCAGTTCCTCGACACTGGGGTTCTGGCGGAATTCCTCGGCTTCCTCGACCAGCTTTTCGTGCAGCATCTGGATGTACTGCTCATCGGACAGGGTTTCCAGGACGCAGGTCTTGCCATCTTGCTCGATGATTTCCGGGATCTTGTCGCGGATGAGCTTGTTGTAGACGATCTTTTTCATGGGCGATCTCCTTTGCAGAATGCTTCGTACTTCCGTATCTTGGGCTGCAGGATCAGGGTATAGAGGCCGGCCCCGATAAGCGCGATCACGGCGGACGTCAGGAAAATGGCCGGATAACCGCTCGCCTCGGGCAGTATCTGCGGCAGCAGGCCCAGCAGGATCGATCCTGAACCCATCCCGATGTCCATGGCCAGGTAAAAGGTGGCGTTAGCCGTACCGCGCCGGGAAACCGGCGAAAGCTGGAAAACCAGGGCGTTGAGCAGCGGGTTGATAACGCCATAGCCCAGGCCATACAGGATAGCCACGATTATGAAGATGGCCAGGCTGCCGGCAAAGGCCAGGGCGACCAGGCTGCACACGATCAGAAGGATCGTCAGGTAAACCAGCCGGTTCATACCCAGGCGAGTGAGCAGCGCATTATTGCTGAGCCGGGCCAGCAGGATCGCTACGGAATAGAACGTGAAGAACAGACCAACATTCTGGATGCCGCGCCATGCCGCGTACGATGTCAGGAAAGAATAGATTCCCGACAGTGAAATCGCCAGGCAAAGCATGACAAGTGCCGGCGGGAGCGCGGTTTTCTCGTAGATCCGGTCTGCCAGTTTCATCTGGTGATGCAGCGCATCCATTTCCCGGCCGTGTTCAACCGCCGCCGCATGCGGCCGGTGATCCTTGATCGCAAAACTCAGAAGAAAACCCAGGCCGCTGATCACAGTGATCAGGATAAACAGGGCCGGATAGCCCAGGTCCTGTTTGTTGACAATGGCAAAGGCGATGATCGGGGCAACTGCCGTCGACAGGGTATAGGACAGGCCAAAAATTCCGATGCCGGCTGCCATCCGCGACGGATGGATCAATTCGGCGACCATGGTGCCCATGGTTGTTGAAACCCCGCCAAAGCCGAAACCCTGCAGAACCCGCAGAACGATGACCATGTCCACGGACATTGGGATATTGAGCAGGCCGTACGAGACCAGGTAGAGGATGCTTGAGATAACCAGGACGATCTGCCGGTTGTGACGGTCCAGAAAATGACCGAAGAAAGGCCGCGAGAGCAGAGCGGCAAAAGAGAAAATGCCGACGATCAGGCCGGCCTTGGCCGCGCTGCCGCTCTGGCTGATAATATAGACCGGCAAGGTTGTCTGGGTAATCATCTGGACCAGGCCGAACAGCAAGTTCAGCGTGATCATCATCGTGAAGGGCAGCGTCCATAACCGGGTGCCTGGCTGTTTGCTTTCCATGTCATTTCTCCGCTGGCGATCAAGCTTTGAATGAAAAGGTTCTTTATTCAATCATCATACCGCAAGTATCGCCTGGTGACATGGCGATACTTGGCAAGATGAGTCCCTTTCATAGCAAATATTGCGTCAATTTTGCCTGGCGTCGAAGTTTTCGTTGGCTATGGTAAAATCAGGTTGAAAATGCCTGGAAAATTGCGGATCCAC